>NZ_JBNJSM010000014.1:0-4735 GCF_050113775.1 Pantoea sp. FN0302 | reverse complement strand
TCCCCGATAACGGTGAACGGGTGCGCAGTTTACTGCGCGGCCGTGAGGCGTTGGCCAAGCCGTCAGGCATGGCATAACCCACGCTCAGGGGGAACGATTTAACGAGGGTTAGCAGCGTGCAGCGATGATCGGGATTCGGAAGGGGCACCCTTGCGGCGCGGCGATGTATACATCGCTAACGTGCCTTGGTTATACAGCAATAAATCAGGGAGAAAGCAGGTTATAAACACTTAGCAAACAGATTCGGGATACATTGCAAACACCTAGCAAACAGATTCAGAACACATAGCAAACAGATTAAAGACAGATGGCAAACACTGGTCGCTAAAGGTATCGGGCGGATCCTGATCATAGCGTTTTGGAGTCCGGGCGGTACTCCAAAAACACATCTTGTCCCGCTGTTTTGTCGCCGGCGCGGAGCGGCGGTAATGACAAAACATTTCCTGTCCGTCCGCATAAGTTCATGCAGAAGACGTAAGTGGTGAAATATGATGGTACCGAGCGACAGGAGCCTGAATGGACAACGGAGAAATTACGCTTCCTCGGTCATTCGCTCACTGCATTCGGTCATGACTCTGCGGCGAACGTTACGGGATCAATCAAAAGACATGGAGATATGAAGTGTGAGGAGCAGCTTGAAGGTTGCCGGTTTTCCATAGGCTTCGCCCTCCTGACGAGCTTCTCAGAAATCAGGCGATTTCCGGTGCTCAAATCAGAAGGGGCGAAACCCGACAGGACTTAAAGATCCCCACCGTTTCCGATGGGTCGCTCCCTCGTGCGCTCTCCTGTTCCCACCATGAGGTTTACCCGTTGCAGACCGCCGTAAGGTGGCGTTTTCTCATTCCTACCCGTGCAACTGGGTTCCTTGTAGGTGGTTCGCTCCAAGCTGGGCTGTATGCACGAACTCCCCGTTCAACCCGACTACCGCGCCTTTTCAGGTAACTTTTCTCTTGATTCCAACCCTGACAGACACGACGAATCGCCACTGGCGGTAGCCATTGGTAACAGAGATGTGCGAGAGATATTCTGAGAACTCTTGAAGTGGAAGCCAGTCTACGGCTACACTGGAATGACAGATTTGGTGACATGTCTCGCACAAGACTGTTACCTCGGTTCAGAAACTTGCAGGTTTCTGATCCTTCGAAAAAACCGCCTTGCAGGGCGGTTTTTTCGTTTGCTAGCTTACGCTTTATAACAACACATCGTCAATTCTCGCCCTTCTGCCTAAACAAGGTTGCTGGAAATGCCCCCTGAACAAGCGTCTCTAATGAGTGATCCAAGAATAATCGGAGCTGTAATTGCTGCAATCTTGGCCTTTTTAGCGCCAACCATTAGAGATTTCTTGATCACTAAAAGAACAAAAAAAAACCTTATAAAGATTCTGATTGTTGATGTAAGCGCCCGCGTTCAAAAAGTGGATAACTTTTTGATTCCTTTCCAATTAGCTATAAACAAGGCAAAAAGCGAAAACGAGTATATGCCTTGGGTTAGTTATAACGAGGGGTTAGAAGACCATATAGACTGGAAAGATGAAAAGTGGTTAATGCCTAAGGACTTAGTTGCAGAAATAGTAGGATTTTATAGCAACACAAAATCGCTCATAAAATTTATCGAGTCTATAAATTCAGACAGATACAAGGAAATATCGAGAGAACGGCAGATTGCGATGCTTGAGGGGTTGTTGGAAGATTTGAAGCAAAGCTATCAGGAGGGTTTCAAGCTTTTGAAACTCCTCCAGTCTAAACAAGGTGTTAGTTAAAAAACTACTGGGCCTGGGCCAATATCCTTGAACATTTTGCACCTCTGTTAGTTGATTTAGCTTTGGTAGATTGTTGACGAACCCGTCACCAATGTCAAAGGATAGTAAGTTCTGCAGGCTGCTTTTGCAATCAACATAATTTAGGCTGTGATAGCTGCTGTAATAAGCCGCTAAGTATTAGTGACCCAAAGAAATCTATCATATTTAATTCTCTAGAGTTCCGTCCAAAATATAATGCTATTTAGTTTTATATTTCCTCAGAAACTCAACAATTCTTTTTCGCTCTTCAAGCAATAATTTATATGAATTTTCATCACCAACATTATTGAACTTAAAGTGAGAGCGACCTAAGCTCAAGCTAGAAACCCCATCTAACCACATACTAGCGGCAGTATCAGCATCTGTATTATCTATAGCGTTTGATGATATTTTATCAATTGAAGTTAAAATATCATCATGTAGTAAAAGCATTTTTTTGTATGCGGCTGTTGGAGAGCTATTTTTACTATTCTTTATGCTTCCAATTTCATTTATTTTACTGTTAACTCTATCCATTACGCCAAAAACGCCTAACCTTGCTTCAACAGACTTTCTCTCAGACTTATATTTGGCTCCAGTCTGGAACAAAAGTTCTGAGTTGATGTAAGAGCCAAGATCATGAGCGTCTTTCACAGCAGTCCTGACACCTTCACTAAACTGGGGATACGCAATAACTAGTCCACCTAAGATAGGCAGTATCTTACCATAAGCTGTTATTTTTGCTTTAATTGAGCCTTCAGTAAACTCAACTTCTATATGAACATCATGGCCAATAAAAAAAGGAATGCGACTTTTCGCAAAATTAGTTATTTCCGCTTCTATTTCTGCAATTCGGTCTTTCTTTTCTTGTGCACTAACCCCCGACAACCACTTTGGATTAACATGCACATATGATTGAGAAATTATATTGCCTGAAACATAATTGGCCATTCCTTCACCCATTGGTTAAATATGTAACTTTGTTATACTAATCTTTCGGGATATCCCGACAGTGAGCAGCACTCACCGTAATTTTATAAATGCATCCATACAACTAAAAAATCAATCCATTTCTCTTTTTTCTCTCAATGCAGTCTTTCTACACTCACGACACCAACTTTGAGAACGAACTTTCTTTCCATTGGCTCCTTTAATGGTTCTGAAACCAAAAAGAGAATCGAGCTGTTCAAAGGTATTAGCCTCTGTATTGCAGCTATAGTGAGGGCATGGGCATGAATGAGGTAGTGTAATAGACCCTGTAGAGGTAATGGCCATAGTGTCTCCGTATTCTTTTTAGATTTAGATAGAGGTATAAGAATAAAAAACATACTAAAAATCCATAAAATTCTTCCTTACGATAGGATTTTTTCTATGTTAGAACTGCTTTTAGCATGAAATTCCGACCACTAACCTACCCAGTACCTCATTCTGACGTAATCTGAATGAAAACCAGAGTTCACTGGCCTTCCTCCCTTAAGCCTTACTAGCATGTAGATCTACCATAACATCCCGCCGCCCAACTGTAGCCAAGCGGGAATCGGATAGTAGGTTTAGCTAAGCGCTCTCAGTTTCTAAATTTCCGCCAAACATGCGCATGTTGTTCAGCTCCTCGATGCTATAAGCCTTAGAAACCCATTGTTTATCAAATTCTTCTACACCAAACCTTTCATGGTTTATCCCGTTAATTGCTATGACAAAACCATTTGGGAGTTCAACCTGATAGTTAGGCCTGACGCCAGTGCCCGACATCCCGATGCGGATGAAAGTGTTTTTATCATTCGCTTTTGCATCGGAAGGGCTTCTTTTCACCTCAGCTAGCGCACGTGCTTTTGACTTCATTTTTTCGAAGTGATCTAACGGAATTTCGCGAAAATTACCGCCCCATGCCTTATCCATACAACCTCCAACCAATTTAAACGATGTCCTAAGCCAAAAAGAAAGATGTGGTTACGCCCGGATAATTATCTCTATACTTTCTTCGGAAACCTCATACTTTCTAGATAAAAGTATCTTAGCTTGCTGAATAGAGATTCCATCTGGGTAAGATTCTTCTTCCTGTACGACTTTTGGAGACTTAACGTCAACATCTGGCATTCCTTTGAAATTTAATGAATTTTCATCAATACCTAAATCAGTTAATGATGAGTAAGCAACGGGGTTCCTTGCTCCATCCCACATGTTAGGGTATGCAACCTTTGCATACTCACTAACTTTAATCAGCCACCTTGTTGGACGTGACCCATCCCACTCTGGGGAAACAACAACATCGGAGATTTTGCCGATGAAAAATGCGTTTTTATGAGGGTCAGAGACACTTCCCCAGTCATTATTATGATTATCAGCAGGATCTCTATTCTGTACACAGACGACGTACTTGCAGCGAGAGGCGCGCTTCTCGTTAAGAACCCATGAGCTAGAGCCTCCATCACTTAACAAACGGTCAAAACCACGTGCGGTAAAAACCACTACAGCCGAATCATTCATGTGCATCTCCTTTGAAAGTATGAAGCACACTATATACTTATGAAATACAAAGTCAACAATACTATATATAAAGTATTCGTAAGTATTTTTTAGATCTGTAGGAATGCGATGCTCTTAGCGAAACTGAATACCACTAGGATTTACCATAACATCGTTTGCCCGCACCGCCTCAGAGGCCCTCAGCGCGATTCTGCGGCCTGAGGGCTATTTCCGGTACCTTTCCCTGTCCAGAACCTTGAAAAACGCCCCTGATGATTTCTGTGCGCCTGCATGGCTATGCATACGAGTGAATAGCAGCCGATTTCGGGCGGATGCTGGCACTAAAGGCGGATTTTCGGTGATTAACTTCCCCGATAACGGTGAACGGGTGCGCAGTTTACTGCGCGGCCGTGAGGCGTTGGCCAAGCCGTCAGGCATGGCATAACCCACGCTCAGGGGGAACGATTTAACGAGGGTTAGCAGCGTGCAGCGATG
>NZ_JBNJSM010000013.1:0-6094 GCF_050113775.1 Pantoea sp. FN0302 | reverse complement strand
TAGTGACGGGCCGGGTGTACAACGCGGCGAGCATGCCGCCGTGGCCGCTGCCGGGGGCGGCGACGCAGATGGGGTTCATGAGCCGGTCAAAGGACGGGACGCCGGACAACGCCAACGTGCTGCGCTTCGAGGACCGGGCGGGGCAAGAGCAGGTGTGGATCCAGGCCGAGCGCAATATGGACGTGAACGTCAAGAACGATGCCACACGCAGCATCGGCAGCAACCACAGCCATTATGTGCGTAAAAATGAACTGCACCGGGTAGAGGCGAATCAGACGCAGGCCGTAAAAGGTGGAACTGAGATCCTGACCGGGCAGGGCAAGCAGGATGCAGTAGTAGAGCAGTACGTGCTGGCTTCCGGTTCCCAGCTCCGGCTGGTATGTGGGAACAGCGCAATTGAGCTAAACGCCAACGGGCAGATAAACCTTGTTGGAAAAGGTTTTAACCTGTTCGTGGAGGGAGATGGCAACATCACCACCAGTGGCGGTAAGCTAAATCTGAACACGGCGGGCGCGCAGCCAGGCACCTCTGCGCCAGGGCCGAATCACAAGCAGGATATCAAACAGGCAGTGGAGGCAAAGTTTACGCCGGGAAAGCAGAGTAAGGGGGCAACCTCTGTAAAGAAAGAAACCATTGCCCATCAGGCAGTGACTACGCTTGTTTCCCCAATTCCTTCTAAAAGCAGCAGCGATAATTTTTCAAAAATATCGCCAGTTATTTTCCAAAATGAAGGCGGTTATGTAAATGATCCTGATGATGCTGGCGGTGCAACTAATAAAGGTATCGCCTGGCCAACCTGGCAGCGGTATGCAAAAGAAGATCTGAATGTAGATCCTACATTAGCTAATCTGAAAAAACTAACTAATGAGCAGGCAGAGATAATCTATCGTAAACGCTATTGGGAACCATCAGGCTTTAATAATCTTAACGATCCGAAACTGGCATTGATGTCATATGACTGGACTATTACTTCAGGTGGGGCAGGAAAACAAATACAAAAATTGCTTAACAGTGAATTTGGACAAAATCTAAACATTGATGGTGCGATTGGGCCTAAAACAATAGATGCGATGAACAGTGTGCCGGATTCATCGAGACTAACCGAAAGAATTGCAGATATTAGAAAGGCGTATTACCGTAGTCTTGCTGACAGTAAGCCTACGAATGCAAAATTTTTAACGGGATGGCTTAATCGTGTAGATCGCTGCTCACAGGTGGAACTGGAATGAGATTATATCTAAAATCGGCATTATTTTTCTCAGTGCTTTTAAGCGTATCTGCCTTTGCTTCCTCTTCTTTCACTGGCGTATGGTCTGGTGAAAAAGATGATACGGAGAATCAACCGTTATCTACCCTGTCGCTGGATATAAAGCAGGCGCAACAGAATATTAGTGGAAGCTATTGTTATATTAGCCGACGTGGGGCACGCATAGACTGTCCTGAAGAGGGAGAGAGCAACCTGTCTGGCATCGTTCAGGGTGACTCCGCACTTGTTGAGTTCAATTCATCCTTCGGAGGGAAAGGCGGCAAAGCTCAGCTTACTATTAATCAGGGTGTTATGTCATGGCAACTTCTAAAACAACCTGAAGATGGGGATTATACTGCCCCTGATAGTTATATTCTGCGTAAAGACAAAGAAATAAGCGGCACCAATGGTGTAAGTAAAACATTATTAACTGATAAGTTCACTGTTACTATACGCAATAGTTGTGGTGATTTTCTTCAGGTGTGCGATAAGGTTTATTATCTGGGTGTAAGGAATAAAGATAACAGTGTTTTAACATTAACCGGTAAAACCGTGAGTGATATCGATACAAAAAAGGTCATTGGCGCTGCTTTCAAAAACGGTAATGTTGAATATCGAGTCGACTTTAATTTTGCCCGGCTATTAGTAAAGCAAGAAGATAAAATATTAGTTGAGCAGTATGGAAAGTGGCAGAAAGAATAAGTAAAAATATATCAGGTGAAATGTGCCGATAAAAATCAAATGGTTTTTATGCTGGCACATTTTTGAATAATTTTATGGGTTTTCTTATTAGTAGGTAAATTCCTGCTGAATAGTATGATTCCCGCAAGATTTAATATGGTTTCGGAATTGTGTGTTTCTCTAAGCACTTCATCCCTAAGAAATACATTGTGGAATAATTTTAGCTATGACAGTTACCACACTGTACGCCTAAAAATAAACGATTAACTCATACTGCGCATGAGATGTTTTTCAATCATTGCCGCACAATGGTCTTTATGCATTGCAAGGATCCACTATGAAATATTCTCTTCAGGAAGCCTCTTTTTCCTTATTCCCCACAGCATGGCAGGACGCCACTATTAATATCCTGCGTGATGAAGAAAGCGGCCTGTCGCTGGTAATTAGCCGTGGCCCGATACCCGACGAAAGTGATTTTGAACAGGAATTTCATCGTCAGTGGGAAACATTGCGTACGCAGATGGGCGATGTGCAGCAAAGCGCCTTTGAACGTGTCAGCGTCGGGCCGGAAAACAACATTCGCGCCGTGGAAGTGGAAACCGCGTTTACCCGTAACGGTCAGCAGCTGTGGCAAAAACAGCTGGCGGTACAGGTAAGCGGCCAGCCGGTGATGCTGATCTTTACGCTTTCTGCTCAGCGCCCCTTCAGTGAAGAAGATACGCCGCGCTGGAACGCGATTAAACAAAGCCTGACGCTGAACGCTAACCGGAATTCGTAAGGTATGAGTGACAACAATGCGGCCCGTCAGGGCGACGAAATCATCCACTCCAGTGTTTTTGCTGATATCACCAGTATCGTGGCGGAAGGTGCCGCCTATGCGTTAATCGGTGCGGCTGTAGCCGCGGCGGCAACCGTTGCCGCGCCTGCGCTGGGGGCTGGCATGGCGGCGGCAGGTGTTGCTGCTGTAGGATCCAGCTGCGTGCTGAGCGGTATTCTTGGCGGCGTGCTGGCGAACGTGGCTGGCATCACCGATGACATCAGCGCGGCCGCCGACGGCATCGGTAATTTTTTGTTTCCACCATCACCGGCAGGAAAGATTATTACCGGTGCCAGCAATGTTTTGATTAACAGCCTGCCCGCAGCCCGTGCAGCAGGGGCACCGGTGGCAGGTGATACGCCACCGCCTGAACCACAGCCGCCTGGCAGTTTCGCCGACTATGGCGGCATGCTGCTCTCTGCTGCTCAGCAGTTTGGCAGTGAAATGTGGCAGCCGACCGTCGCATCAGCAGCTGCAGGCGCTTCGCCGCTGGAGCAGGATAAAGTCGCCTGTGATAAACATGCTGGCCCACAGTATCTGGCGGAAGGTTCTAAAAGCGTTTTTATTAACGGTCAGCCCGCCGTCCGTGCGAAAGATCGCACCACCTGTGAAGCGACTGTCTCGGAGAAGGTCTCGCCTGATGTGATTATCGGTGGGGAAACCCTGACGGTACGCGATATCAAGAGCGGTAAAATGGCGGGGCTGGCGATGACCATGATCGCCCTTTCATTGATCCGTGGTCGTCCCGGTACAATCCTGAAAAACATGCCCTGCGCACTGGCGGCAGCGGGCGGCGGCATGCTGGCGGATATGGCTGTTAATGCGGTATTTGCTTCGTCGCATCCGGTACATGCAGCAACGGGCGTGAAGGTATTGAATGACGAAAACGAACTCGATTTCTCCCTGCCGGGACGCTTTCCGCTGCGCTGGCAACGTAGTTATAACAGCCTTACCACGCGTAGCGGACTGTTTGGCCCTGGCTGGGCCACTGCTTTTGACAGCTGGCTGAAGCTGGAAGGGGACAAAGTCACCTGGTTCGATGAAACCGGTCGTGAGCTGCGCTTTACGCTTCCTGTGGTTAACCAGGCTTTTTACAGCATCAGTGAAGGGATCATTGTCCGGCGCAATGAGAGCGGCGACGTGGCCATTGCGGATGACGACGGGGCGACGTGGCGGCTGTTCAAGCCCACACGTGCTAACCCTGCCGTGCTGAAGCTGGCCTCGCTCAGTGATGAGTATGGCAACAGTCTGGAAACCGGCTGGGACGAGCACGGACGGCTGGTGCGTATCCACGATGAGCCTCGCGCCATTGACGTTACGCTGGCCTATGAGGATGAGCGCTTCCCTGAACGTGTCACCGCTGCCAGCCATTTTGACGGAACGCACCACTGGCCGCTGATGACCTGGCGATACGACGTGCGCGGGCAACTGGCCGCCGCCACCGATGCCAGCGGCGTGATCACGCGTGAATATCGTTATAACGATCAGGGGCTGATGATCTGGCATCGCCTGCCGGGCGGGCTGGAAAGTGAATATCGCTGGGAAAAGTTCGATCACTGGCGGGTGGTGGAAAACCGTACCAGCACCGGCGACGGTTGCCATATCGCCTATGACATCCCCGCAGGGCTGACTACCGTCACGCAGTATGATGGAGAGACTCGTCAGCACTACTGGAACGCGCAGGGACTGATTACCCGTTTCGTCGATGAGCGCGGCGAGAGCTGGCGTTACGAGTGGGATGAGAACGAGCAGCTGACGCGGCGCATCGATCCGCTTGGTAATGTCGTCAGTTTTGTTTATGACGAAATGGGCAACCGGGTACAGGAAACGGACGCTGACGGCAATACGCAGACGACTCGCTGGCTGGAACACCGGGCGCTACCCGCCTCCATCAGCGCACCGGATGGCGCAACCACCTGGTTTTATTATGATGAACATCATGGACTGGCGCGGATTGTCGATGCGCTGGGGCAAAGCACGCTTTACCGTCGTGACGAGTATGGTCAGATAACGGAGGAGGTTGATGCGGCTGGTAACACGCGTTATCAGGAATATAACGAGGCGGGGCAGATTATTCGCGCCACCGACTGTTCCGGTCGCATAACGCGCTGGCGTTACCATCCGCTCGGCTGGCCTGAAGTGGTGATTACCCCTGACGGCGAAGAGACGCGTTATCGCTATGATGCAGCCGGACGCCCGGTGCAGCTTGAACGTGCGGAGGGCTGGCTGGAGTCGCTCAGCTGGAGCAGCAACGGCCTGCCGCAGGCACATGAAGCTGCAGACGGAAAACGCAGCGAGTTCAGCTATGACGCAGCCGGGCGTCTGATTGCCACCCGTAATGCGCTGGGCGAAGAGGTCCGCCGCAGCTGGGACAGCCGCGGCAGGCTGACGGCGTTGCATAACGAGAACGGTGAAGCTTACCGGTTCCGCTGGGGAGCAGACTCGCTGCTGCTGGAAGAGGCCGGGCTGGATGGGGTGATCACCCGTTACGGTTATGATGCCTGCGGGCGCACGGTTTCGCGCACCTTTGCAGCCGGTCATCCTGAAGCCATTACCCACACTTTTTCCTGGAGCGCAGCCGGTCAGCTGCTGGCGCGCACCACCCCGGAAGGGCAGACGCGCTGGCATTATACCAGGAGCGGGCTGCCGGGGCGCATTACGCAGCATGCGGCGCTGGGCGATAATGCCTGGAGCCGCGAAGCCGAGCAGGAGCTGACGTTTGAGTATGATGCGCTGGGGCACGTTATCAGCGAGCAGAGCGAAAACGGCGCGCTGAACCGCACTTACGATGCCCTGGGTAACCGCACCGCGCTTGAGCTGCCGGACGGGCGTCAGCTCAAGCAGCTTTATTACGGCAGCGGCCATCTGTTGAGCATTGCGCTGGATGGCCTGCCGGTCAGCGACTTTACGCGTGACGCGCTGCACCGCGAGGTGAGCCGGACCCAGGGGCTGCTGACCAGCCGCACGGCGTATGACCGTCTGGGACGCATTCAGCGGCGGGACGTGTTTACCGGACATGCGCAGCGTCCGGCTCCGCGTCGCTGGTCACGGCGCTGGGACTATGACTGGCGCAACCAGCCGTTGCGTGAAGAGCGCGACGACAATCCGTTTAATGCCACCCGCTGGCAGTATGACGGCAGCGGACGACTGCTGACGCAGGATGGCATACAGCAGGAGCAGTGGCGCTGGGATGCGGCGGGCAACCCGCTGGAAAGCACTGCACTGCCGGTACGCCATAACCGGGTAACGCAGCTGAACGGTATTCGCTGGCAGTATGACATTCACGGGCGCACCACGGAGAAAGAGAATGCGCGGATGCGCTGGCGCTACCGCTACGACGGCGAACACCG
>NZ_JBNJSM010000012.1:0-6273 GCF_050113775.1 Pantoea sp. FN0302 | reverse complement strand
TCAGTCTGGTTCAGGCGTCGGGCAATCTGGTTCAGGTTATTACCAATTCCGCTGACCTGTCGCAGCAGTTCAGGCGCCACCTCAGGCACACGGCGCTTGCGTGAAGTGTGTTCACCCAGACCAAGCTGACGCAGCCACTCCGCAAGGTGAATCCGGTCGCAGCGATCAAGCAACAGCTGATGCTCGGTTTCGGTAAGCCGGATTTTGATCTCTTTCGTTCGCTTTTCCATAGGCTCCACTGAGAAAAAATTCGCACCACTGTGAGAATTTTTCGCAGTGGATGCCAGGGGTTTCGGGGGGCGGCGAGCCCCCTGAACCAGTCACAGATGGCACCTCGAAGAGGGGACGCTGTGTGTACTGGCTTAAGGTAAGATGCAGTATGCCAGATGCGGTGTTGGCTGCAAAAAAAAAAGCCCTCTTTAAAGAGGGCTGTTATCTGATATAGGCTTGTTTAGTGCCAGGTCGCGCATCAAAGAAGACTGATCATTTCATCGATCGATTGTTTCAGCTCGGCTTCAGTATATCTATGAGCTTGCATAGTTGCATTTTCGGGGTGATGAATATGGTTCCGAATAAACGTCTGTAAGGTTGCTGGGCGAGGTTGCTTTGGCACACCATTGGTTTCCGGTGTCCATTGCTTGCTGTTGGTAATTCCTTGACCATTAAGCCATTGATCAAAATTAGACAGATTATATTGGCCGCTCTTCTCTTGTAAGTGACCATAAAGCTCATTATGTAGATCAACTGTTGGCAAGTTATATGCCTTATAGCTAATTTCTCCCCACGAAGGACTCCATGGAAACATAGGTGATGTGTTAGCAATTGAAATCAGATTTTTATTATTATCTTTTTTAAAGATAAAAAGCTCACAATTTTTTATTTTAGGAGATGAAAGCATAAACGGAGAGTGTGTTGTAACAAAAACCTGTTTTATTTTTGACAAAGTAAGGAGCGCATCCAGAAGTTTCTTTTGCCCCATTGGGTGTAAGCATATCTCAGGCTCATCTATAAAAAAATAAAATGGCTTAGATACCGCTGCATTCGCAGAGTTTGCTGTAATGTCCGCGTAAACCTGTAGTAATGATAAAGCTACAGCCCTTTGCATGCCGTGCCCTTTCTCATTCATAGGTACGGATACACCGTCATCGATAATTACATTTGCTGTTTTGAAAAAACTTTCTATCTGCAATTCATCGAAAGAAAATGAGATATTGGCATTTCCAAACTGCGAGGAAAAGACGCTTTGAACCATACCTTCAATCTGTGATATTTTTTGTCTTAAATCAGATGTAGGGTTATTAAAAATACTGTGATAACTATTTTGGAAGTTTTGATACTCTTGGGTGCTTGTATGTCCAAGTGCTATTTCTTTTAAAAGAGCACCGCAAATGGTTGAAGCTCCAAACTTGGACTCGTCACTCGGGTTAGTATCAGCCCAGATAAAATTGTTATCGTAGAGTTTTTTAAAAGGAGCATCTATCCCATTTGGATTGGTGTAATCCTGATCAACATCATTCCAAAATTTAACCTTTTTAATCTCTTCGGGATCATCTTTACTCCATGACCTTTTTACTTTAAAACACTCGCTCGCGCCTTCCTGATAAATATTTCTTAGGAACGAGTTTATCTTATTCTCTTGAACATGAGCATTAATAACACCGGTTAAATTACCGGTATAAGTAACCTCTATTGATAAATCATTAAGGATGATTGCGGGATCGGATTTATTAAGTAAAGTGGCCGGATCTTTTTTTGTGGAATCTTTAATAAACTCTAACGCTTCAAAAACAGTAGATTTACCTGAATTGTTTTCACCAACAAAAATATTTAGTCCGCTACCCTCCGTAGCCCCATCGGGAATATTAAAATTGATACTGTGATTTCCATGATAGCCTTTAAAATTATTAATATCGATAGATTTTATAAACATAGCTAATCCCTACTTTTATTTTTCATCCGGAAGTAAGTCCTTCTACTAACCCCAAGCTCTATCCAGGGCTCGCCTAAAGACCTTCTTCCACCGCCTTTACTAATCCGGCCACCAATCTTACCTCTTTTGGATTGGATTTCCGGTGTATGTGTTCTCTGCACAAATTCTTTAAAAGAAGAAATATCAAAATTTTTACTAGTCCATTTAGCAATGCTTTTAGCAATGCCACTCACTTCGTTATCATCAAGTGGCAATGAAAATTGAAGGTTATAGGCGCAGGCGCGCTCATGACAGGCTTGAAGCCACTGCTCATACTCCGGCCAGCCCTGACGGATGGCGCGGTATGCCCATTTGCGGGTTTTGTCGAATAGAGTGCAGTTACGGCCTAAGCCGTAATCGGCAACAATTTCTTTGTCGTTCGCCGCATTCAGATCGAGGAAATCGGCCAGCCAGTTCAGCGTATAGAGTTCCGGCTGCCATACGGCAATTTTCCAGTGTTCGTGGTTCGGATTTTTGCAGATTAGTCCCGAATACCCCGCATCAGCCTCTAATTTTTTACGTAGCGCGTTCTCCACGGCGGCGGCGTAGCGCAGCGGTTTCATTTTTCCGTCCGGCGCGGTGCGGATTGAGGTTTTAAGCGCGTACAGCAAATGCGCGTGTCCGTTTTCAGGATTGGTGATGGTCAGCGTGGGAGCGGGGGCGTTGCGGTCACTCCAGTCGATAGCGGCACCAGCGCGATCAACGTCGAACCCCAGCCAGAACATGGCGTGAGGCTGATTGAACTGGATGTATTTAGCCAGAATGGCGCGTTCTTTACCGGCAATACGTACACCAAAGTGCAGATCGTCCGAAAAGTACGGCTTGTGCGGTAAACGTTCGTTGAAAAGTTGGAGTGCAGCTTTACTCAAAGCGCCCTGCACTTATGGCGGGCTGTTGTCTGGCACGGTTCATGTGCTAATATTCCTTCAAGGTTTCGACCTAGCCCTGGTTATCATGCGATCCGCCAAGATATGACATGATTTCCGGGGCTTTGTTTTTTTGTTGCCGTTAAATTACACGCGAACGGCCTCGCCTGTCGAATCCTTCTGTCACAACGGCTTAGTGCGCCGCCAGCTCCTGGAAGAATTTCGGGTTCGCCTGGATAGTTGCCAGCACCTTTGCCGCCAGTCCGGTCGGGTTACGGCGTCCGGTTTCCCAGCTCTTAATGGTATCGAGGCTGGTTCCCAGCACTTTCGCCATCTCGCTCTGGGAAACGTTCAGCTGTGCCCTGATGGCCTTCACGTCTGCCAGCTCGTAGCGGGTGACGCGGGCGGGTTCTCTGACACCGTTTTTGATTTCAACGGCTTCTTCCAGAGAGGCTTTCAGCTCGTCAAAAAAACTCATGTTACACCTCGTCTTTCAGTCGTTGGGTCAGCGTCTTCAGCGCGGCTTTCTCCGCGTCCGTCAGGCTGTCTTTGGTGCTTTTCGGGTAGGCCATCACCAAATAAATCACCTCGGCGGTGGCCAAGAAGTAAATCACCCTCGCACTGCCACTTTTCCCCTGATTGCCCGTCGCCATCCTGATTTTGCGCAGCCCGCCGGTTTTCTGGATGAGATCGCCTTTTTCTGGCGATTCAATTAGCGTCTTTTGCAGCTCCCTGAGTTCTTCATCCGTGGCGATCTGTTTTATCTGACGGGTGAACATCGGGGTCTCGATAAACTCAATCGCGTGACTCAAGGCTGCCTCCTGTCCTTAATGGGGTACATAGTACACCTTTGCAGCTGCTTTTTAAAGTTTCTCGCTTCAATGTTGGTTGCAACATTACTGTCAGACAGAGTTAGCAATCCCTCTTTTGGTAAGTACAGTTGAAATGCGTGTATGCCACTCTCTGATAATTTTTGTTGTTTCAACTTCATTCACACATTTCACAAGTGTTCCTCTGGGCTGAGGTAGCATTTTCCCCCAGATCTCCCAGTCGAGAACCCGAATAGGGCGACGATGTTTAATCCAGCCAATTTCGCTGCTGTCATCATGTACGGCGTATGCTCCCCCAATAACCTGAACAAGGGCGATTAGCTTTGCTCCATTTTTGATTGCAACGATATCATTTACTTTCAAGTCATTTTTGAAAGCTGAGATTATCGACTCACCTTCGTTCCACTCACCTAACCCAATGATTTTCCTACTTTCCAATATTGAATATATATGTATATCGGCGAATGACTTATCGTCAGGATGCATCTGCATATGCCAGTAAGTAGTCATTTTTGTCTCCTTGACTCTTTGAACATGAATATCCCGTATTACATCGAGGGACCATAATAGCGGGTCGGCTTTTTCTGCGGTTCCGGCTGCTGCTCGCACTGCTTCTCCGCACGGGCACGGTCATGTTGTGCAATCAGCGCATCAAGCGGCTGACGTTCCTGCTCAAGCTCTCGACCTGCGCGCGCAAGCTGTCCACCTGACTGCTCAAGTGCTGACACACCCTGTCGCTGTGCGTCAGCGCCTGTGAGGTAGCCTCGAACATGTGCTGCAAGCTGCTGTAGCTGTCCTGCCACGCCTGCTGCTGTTGCTCGTAGCTTGTCTGTAAGCTCTCTAAGGCGCTCAGAAGCTGTTTTTCCATCTCGGTCATGGTTTTCCTCATCCTCGGTGTTAAAACCGCTCAGACGCGATTCAGGGCGTTCTGACGGGGTTATTTCGCCGTGTATTTCACCACGGTGTTGTCGGTCGTCGATGTATAGGTTTCCACGCCGTGCGCCTGCTTCGGCAGCACCACCAGGTAGGTGTTCCGGCGCGTGTCGTCGCTGTAAATCGTCACGCCCGCGCCGCTTTTCGCTTTCAGGCTCGCCAGCTGCTGGCTGTAGCTGTCCATTTCGCTCAGGCGCGAGGTGATGATCGTGCCCTGAAACCAGATTATCCCGCCCAGGATGCCGATCAGCAGGGCGAAGCAGATGAAGACCCACGCCATCGCCATTGAGACAGAGGTTCTGATCATGCCCGTCAGCCTGCCGTTCTGCTCGCGGATAGCGTTGCTGATGCTCTGCGAGCTTGATTGCAGTTCCACGCTGATAGACGTCTCCAGCCTCGCGAACTCGCGCTTCACGCTCTGCTCGGTATCCTGCGCCTGCTGCTTCGATTTCTCTTCGAAGCCCTTCGCCAAATTTAAAATCTCGCTCATATATCATTCCTTTCAGCCGGATATTTCGGCCGCCGTCCGGATCGGCAATGCTGATGCTGCTTTTCGTTTCCCGCGCTACGGTCAGGCCATAGCTTTCCAGCTGCGTCACCACGTCCTGCCGGCTGCGGATCACACCCTGCTGCATCAGGTTCATCAGGCCGGCGGTAATTTTCTCTGCCGCCTGCTGTTTGTCGCGGGGAAGATCGCTGGCCTGCGTCAGCGGGCGGCGGTAAGTCGGGTCGTTCGGGTCGCGCAGCCCCAGCCGGTCGTTGGTCAGGGTCTGCCAGGCGTTGACGCGGGGACGATCGGCGCGGTCAAAATAGGGTTGCAGGCGTTTGCCGCTCTGCAATTCGATGTTCGGGATGACAAAATTCAGCTCAAGCCGTCCCTTGTCGCGGTGCTCCACCCACAGGCAGGCATACTGGTCGCGGTCAAGGCCGGTCAGCAGCGTGTGCTCCCATTCATCCATCAGGCGCGATTTCTCGGCGTCTGCAATGTCCGGCTCCTGAAATGACAGCACACCGGAGGTGTAAGCGCGGGCAAAATCGCAGCCATCGATCAGCTCGCGTACGTGCTCAGGATTGCCACGCAGAACGCTGGCCTGTTCGCGCTGCCGGTCTTTTCCCAGCAGGTAATCCACCGGCCCGCTGCCCGAACCCGCACCCCGCGAATGAATTTTAACGATCACGGTTCTGCTCCAGCAGGTCGCCAAGCTGACGGTCGAGGCTGGTCAGTACGATGAGCAGCGAGGCACGTTCAGAAGGCGTCAGGGAATCAGTCTGGTTCAGGCGTCGGGCAATCTGGTTCAGGTTATTACCAATTCCGCTGACCTGTCGCAGCAGTTCAGGCGCCACCTCAGGCACACGGCGCTTGCGTGAAGTGTGTTCACCCAGACCAAGCTGACGCAGCCACTCCGCAAGGTGAATCCGGTCGCAGCGATCAAGCAACAGCTGATGCTCGGTTTCGGTAAGCCGGATTTTGATCTCTTTCGTTCGCTTTTCCATAGGCTCCACTGAGAAAAAATTCGCACCACTGTGAGAATTTTTCGCAGTGGATGCCAGGGGTTTCGGGGGGCGGCGAGCCCCCTGAACCAGTCACAGATGGCACCTCGAAGAGGGGACGCTGTGTGTACTGGCTTAAGGTAAGATGCAGTATGCCAGATGCGGTGTTGGCTGCAAAAAAAAA
>NZ_JBNJSM010000011.1:0-11311 GCF_050113775.1 Pantoea sp. FN0302 | reverse complement strand
TGCCGTTTGAAACCCGTCTGCTGCAGCGTATAAACGGCACGACCAGCCTGTTTTTCTGGCGTGATATCACCGGCCGTGAGCTGACCATCGGCGCGATAAATCCCGGTGAGGTGATCCACTGCCAGGAAGATGGCATGACCCTGTGGTACAGCGCGCAGGGATCGATTGTGCTGCAAAGCGATCTCGGTGAATTCCAGCTCTATGAGCCGGATCCGCAACGTGCCGGCGAGTGGCGTATCACGCGCATCTGCGATCGTCATGAAAACTGCCAGCACTATGCCTACAACGACGCGGGTCAGCTTGTCAGCATCTCCGGCGACAATGAAGCGCTGACGGTCACGCTGAGCTATGAATCGCGGCATGGCCGCCTGGCCGCCGTTCACCAGCTATGCGGCGAAGATCGTTATTTACTGGTGGGCTACCGCTATAACGATTGCGGGCAGCTGATCGCCGTGGAAGATGCGGACGGCATCGTGACGCGCCGGTTTGGCTGGGATCGGGCCAGCGATCGTATGGCATCGCACAGTTATGCCACCGGCCTGAGCGTGGAGTATGAATGGCGTCCGGAAGCCGGCGGCGCAGAGTGGCGCGTGGCGGAGTACCGGGTATGCGACGGGCAG
Organism: Pantoea sp. FN0302; assembly: GCF_050113775.1. Classification (NCBI taxonomy): domain Bacteria; kingdom Pseudomonadati; phylum Pseudomonadota; class Gammaproteobacteria; order Enterobacterales; family Erwiniaceae; genus Pantoea; species Pantoea sp. FN0302. The sequence goes on along the minus strand of NZ_JBNJSM010000011.1, from coordinate 10,691 downwards.
CAGAACGTGCTGGAGCACTGGCTGATCGATGCGGACGAGCAGGCCAGAACCGCCACGGTCACCTGCCTGTCCGGCGGCTCGACGGTACATCACTGGGATCATCTTTACCGCATTACCCGCTACACCGACAGCTACGGCGGCGAATGGCATTATCACTGGACCACGGACGGCGAGCTGCTGAAGGCGACGGTCGATCCCGACGGCAACCGCTGGGAATATAACCACGACCCGCGCGGCAACCTGACAATGGTGCGCGATCCGCTGGGTCAGGCCACCTTAACCACCTGGCATCCGGTGTATGCGTTTCCGCTGAAAGAGGTGCTGCCGGACGGCGCGGTGTGGCAGTACGGCTACAACAACCGGGGCGACGTCACTGAACTCACCGATCCGGCGGGCGGCGTGACCCGTTTTGCGTGGAACGATCAGGGCGATCTGATCGAGCGGATCGACGCGCTGCAGAACACCCACCGCTACTGGTGGGATGAGCGCGGCCAGCTGCTGCGCGATGAAGACTGCTCCGGCCACCAGCGCCACCGTATCTATGATGAACGGGGGCGACTCATCAGGCTCAGCCGGCCCGGCGCGGGCAGCGAGCAGTGGCAGTGGAGCACGGCCGGCAGGCTGGCGGCGCACATCCGCGCCGACGGACGCGAAACCCGCTATGACTACGACAGCGCGGGTCTGCTGAGCGGCAGCAATACGGACGGCTTTTCAGAACGCAAAGTAACGCGTAACGCCCGCGGACAGGTGGTAACGGAGATCGATCCGGCCGGGCAGCAGGTGCGCTACCGTTACGATCGTTTTGGTCGCCTGCAGGCGCTGATAAACCCGAACGGCGACAGCTGGCGCTTTGAATATGATAACGGCGAGCGACTGCTGGCGCAGTATGACTGGGCGGGACGGCGCACCGCTTACCGCTATACGCAGCAGGGCCAGGTGGCTGAGGTCATGCGTGAGCCGCTGCCGCAGGCGGACGGCACGCCACCGGCGCAGGTCACGCGCTATGACTATGATGCGCTGGGCCGCCTGGTTCTGAAACAGACGGCGCAGAACCACACGGAATATCTCTACGGCCCGCGTGAAGTGAAAATACGCCGGGCTTCGCTGAGCGCCTGGCAGCAGGCAGCAGCAGACGGTGAAGTGCCGCAGTGGACGGAGACGCTGCGCTTCAGCCGTGACGTGCTGGGGAACCTGACGGTGGAAGAGAACCACGGCGGCCGCTGGCAGCACGCGTATGATGCCCTGGGCAATCTGCTGGTGACCACCGCGCCTGACGGCAGCGCGCTGCACCACCTGCGCTACGGCACCGGGCACCTGCTGCAGATGCATCTGCATCACGACGGCCTTAACACGGATATTGCCGGTTTTGAGCGCGACAGCCTGCACCGTGAAATCCGCCGCAGCCAGGGGGCGCTGACGCTGGAGACGCGCTACGACGCGGCGGGGCGCATCACGCTGCGCGACAGTCGTCGGGGACAGGCGCTGGTTTTCGGACGGCGTTACCGCTGGGATCGTCTTGACCAGATTATTCAGGAGAACATAACCGACGGCGACGCGGGTGCGGGCGAAGGGAAGTACCGTCAGCAGCTGTGGGGCTATGATGCGGCCGGTCAGGTGACGCGCAGCGCAGGCGCGACGCAGGAGGAACGTTTCAGCTGGGACGCGGCGGGCAACCGCACGGCGGCACCGGGCGAAACGGTGTGGCATAACCTGCTGCAGCGGCTGAACGGCATCCGGCTGGCGTATGACGGCTTCGGCCGCCTGGCGGAGCGGCGCGACACGCGGCACGGGCTGACGCAGCATTTTGGTTACGATGAGGAAAACCGCCTGACCACGGTGGAGCTGGAAGGGCACCGCGAGTACCGGCGGGCGGAGTACCGGTATGACCTGCTGGGCCGCCGCACGCACAAGCTGCTGTACCGTCACGACAGCGCAGAGCCGGAGGTGATTACCTTTCAGTGGAACGGGCTGCGGCTGGCGGGCGAGGCGGGCAGCCACGCGCCGGGAAAAAAAACGCAGTACGTTTACAGCGAGGGCTCATGGGAGCCGCTGGCGCGGGTGGACAGCAGCGCGGCGGGCAGCGAGGTGTACTGGTACCACACGGCGCTGAACGGCCTGCCGGTGCGCATGACGGACGCGCAGGGAGAAACCGTCTGGCAGGGCGGGTTCAGTACCTGGGGCGAAACGCAGCAGGAGCAGAGCCACACGCCGCTGGCGGTGCCGCAGAACCTGCGTTTTCAGGGGCAGTACCTGGATAGAGAGACGGGGCTGCACTACAATCTGTTCCGGTATTACGACCCGGCAACGGGGCGCTACACGCAGCCGGATCCGATAGGGCTGGCGGGCGGGCTGAACACCTATGCGTATGTCGGCGACCCGCTGACGTGGGTGGATCCGTGGGGCCTAGCTGGTTGTAGTACCTCTAAATATTTTTCTAGAAAAGATAAAATAACTCAAAGATGGGTTGATAAATTAACAGGTAACAAACCTGCAGATGTTGATACATTTTTGTCAAGTCGTGGTTGGACTAAACATTACCCTCAAGCAGGAAGACCTGATGCGATTCAACATACTCAATATGTACGTACTACTAAATCAGGGGCAACATATAAACTGGATTATCATCCAGGAGGAAATGCAAGTCAGCCTAATATTCATGGTAATGATTACTGGAAAGTTTATAAGGTTAAGAATGGTGAAGATGTTGTCTTTGGAAGGATCGGTTATGGTGAATTTAAAAACTACGATCTAATAAAAGATTCCCCTGTATACATTGATGGTACGTTAAGGAATGGTGGTTTTTAATATGATAGACTTTAATGCTGAAATAATACCTGCTTATTCTTTAGGCAATATCAAGCTTAATGAAAATATAACTTCATATATAGATGAAATGTATTCTTCTTTTAATGTTGTGGTTAAGAATTATTCCCTCCCCGATGGGAGTAAAAAGAGTGCTTATGTAATAAATGAAACAATAACAATTGCAACTAATGCTGATGGCTTGATTTTTTCAATTGGTTGCAATCAAGAATATAAAGGGAAATATAAAAATATATTGCATGCAGGGCAATCGATGAAAGAGGTTGTTGCTCTAACTGAGAAACAAAAAATATTTAATGGAACTGTCATTATTAATGATGATTTTGGTCTTTGCCTTATATTGCCATCACCTTATGATGAAATCGGGGATAGCATTACAAGTATACCTAAAGATTTAATATTTAATGAAATATATGTTTCTGATTTTTCTTTGTGGCGATCAGATTATTGAATGGATCTGGATGTTAATCTTTTGGGAAAACACTAATCATTGAAAAAAGTTAGAGGACAGTCATAAATAAAAGCCAGGAAGATCATCTTTGGATCTCCCCGGATATCTTATAAAAGAAGAAAGGGGGAGTGCCGTTTGAAACCCGTCTGCTGCAGCGTATAAACGGCACGACCAGCCTGTTTTTCTGGCGTGATATCACCGGCCGTGAGCTGACCATCGGCGCGATAAATCCCGGTGAGGTGATCCACTGCCAGGAAGATGGCATGACCCTGTGGTACAGCGCGCAGGGATCGATTGTGCTGCAAAGCGATCTCGGTGAATTCCAGCTCTATGAGCCGGATCCGCAACGTGCCGGCGAGTGGCGTATCACGCGCATCTGCGATCGTCATGAAAACTGCCAGCACTATGCCTACAACGACGCGGGTCAGCTTGTCAGCATCTCCGGCGACAATGAAGCGCTGACGGTCACGCTGAGCTATGAATCGCGGCATGGCCGCCTGGCCGCCGTTCACCAGCTATGCGGCGAAGATCGTTATTTACTGGTGGGCTACCGCTATAACGATTGCGGGCAGCTGATCGCCGTGGAAGATGCGGACGGCATCGTGACGCGCCGGTTTGGCTGGGATCGGGCCAGCGATCGTATGGCATCGCACAGTTATGCCACCGGCCTGAGCGTGGAGTATGAATGGCGTCCGGAAGCCGGCGGCGCAGAGTGGCGCGTGGCGGAGTACCGGGTATGCGACGGGCAGCAGAACGTGCTGGAGCACTGGCTGATCGATGCGGACGAGCAGGCCAGAACCGCCACGGTCACCTGCCTGTCCGGCGGCTCGACGGTACATCACTGGGATCATCTTTACCGCATTACCCGCTACACCGACAGCTACGGCGGCGAATGGCATTATCACTGGACCACGGACGGCGAGCTGCTGAAGGCGACGGTCGATCCCGACGGCAACCGCTGGGAATATAACCACGACCCGCGCGGCAACCTGACAATGGTGCGCGATCCGCTGGGTCAGGCCACCTTAACCACCTGGCATCCGGTGTATGCGTTTCCGCTGAAAGAGGTGCTGCCGGACGGCGCGGTGTGGCAGTACGGCTACAACAACCGGGGCGACGTCACTGAACTCACCGATCCGGCGGGCGGCGTGACCCGTTTTGCGTGGAACGATCAGGGCGATCTGATCGAGCGGATCGACGCGCTGCAGAACACCCACCGCTACTGGTGGGATGAGCGCGGCCAGCTGCTGCGCGATGAAGACTGCTCCGGCCACCAGCGCCACCGTATCTATGATGAACGGGGGCGACTCATCAGGCTCAGCCGGCCCGGCGCGGGCAGCGAGCAGTGGCAGTGGAGCACGGCCGGCAGGCTGGCGGCGCACATCCGCGCCGACGGACGCGAAACCCGCTATGACTACGACAGCGCGGGTCTGCTGAGCGGCAGCAATACGGACGGCTTTTCAGAACGCAAAGTAACGCGTAACGCCCGCGGACAGGTGGTAACGGAGATCGATCCGGCCGGGCAGCAGGTGCGCTACCGTTACGATCGTTTTGGTCGCCTGCAGGCGCTGATAAACCCGAACGGCGACAGCTGGCGCTTTGAATATGATAACGGCGAGCGACTGCTGGCGCAGTATGACTGGGCGGGACGGCGCACCGCTTACCGCTATACGCAGCAGGGCCAGGTGGCTGAGGTCATGCGTGAGCCGCTGCCGCAGGCGGACGGCACGCCACCGGCGCAGGTCACGCGCTATGACTATGATGCGCTGGGCCGCCTGGTTCTGAAACAGACGGCGCAGAACCACACGGAATATCTCTACGGCCCGCGTGAAGTGAAAATACGCCGGGCTTCGCTGAGCGCCTGGCAGCAGGCAGCAGCAGACGGTGAAGTGCCGCAGTGGACGGAGACGCTGCGCTTCAGCCGTGACGTGCTGGGGAACCTGACGGTGGAAGAGAACCACGGCGGCCGCTGGCAGCACGCGTATGATGCCCTGGGCAATCTGCTGGTGACCACCGCGCCTGACGGCAGCGCGCTGCACCACCTGCGCTACGGCACCGGGCACCTGCTGCAGATGCATCTGCATCACGACGGCCTTAACACGGATATTGCCGGTTTTGAGCGCGACAGCCTGCACCGTGAAATCCGCCGCAGCCAGGGGGCGCTGACGCTGGAGACGCGCTACGACGCGGCGGGGCGCATCACGCTGCGCGACAGTCGTCGGGGACAGGCGCTGGTTTTCGGACGGCGTTACCGCTGGGATCGTCTTGACCAGATTATTCAGGAGAACATAACCGACGGCGACGCGGGTGCGGGCGAAGGGAAGTACCGTCAGCAGCTGTGGGGCTATGATGCGGCCGGTCAGGTGACGCGCAGCGCAGGCGCGACGCAGGAGGAACGTTTCAGCTGGGACGCGGCGGGCAACCGCACGGCGGCACCGGGCGAAACGGTGTGGCATAACCTGCTGCAGCGGCTGAACGGCATCCGGCTGGCGTATGACGGCTTCGGCCGCCTGGCGGAGCGGCGCGACACGCGGCACGGGCTGACGCAGCATTTTGGTTACGATGAGGAAAACCGCCTGACCACGGTGGAGCTGGAAGGGCACCGCGAGTACCGGCGGGCGGAGTACCGGTATGACCTGCTGGGCCGCCGCACGCACAAGCTGCTGTACCGTCACGACAGCGCAGAGCCGGAGGTGATTACCTTTCAGTGGAACGGGCTGCGGCTGGCGGGCGAGGCGGGCAGCCACGCGCCGGGAAAAAAAACGCAGTACGTTTACAGCGAGGGCTCATGGGAGCCGCTGGCGCGGGTGGACAGCAGCGCGGCGGGCAGCGAGGTGTACTGGTACCACACGGCGCTGAACGGCCTGCCGGTGCGCATGACGGACGCGCAGGGAGAAACCGTCTGGCAGGGCGGGTTCAGTACCTGGGGCGAAACGCAGCAGGAGCAGAGCCACACGCCGCTGGCGGTGCCGCAGAACCTGCGTTTTCAGGGGCAGTACCTGGATAGAGAGACGGGGCTGCACTACAATCTGTTCCGGTATTACGACCCGGCGACGGGGCGCTACACGCAGCCGGACCCGATAGGGCTGGCGGGCGGGCTGAACACCTATGCGTATGTTGGCGACCCGCTGGGGTGGATTGATCCGCTGGGGCTCGATGTTGTTAGGTTAAGGCACTATACAAGTAATAAAGGTTTAACCGGTATAAAGGAAACAATGACTATAAAGGCTGGTGATCAAAATTCTGTTTTTGCCACTAGAGCCAAGGGTAAGCCGTTAAGCATGGCTGATGCAGCAGAAAAATTCAAAATCAAACAAAATCACGCCAGAAATTATATTGATTTCGATATAGATGATAGTCGTATTGAGTTTAGAAAAAATGACCTGGGCGTAGAAGAATACAAAATAAAAGGTGATGTCGAGTTAGATAAACAAACCACTAGCTTCAATAAGAGGTGTTGAATTGATGAAAGACAATATTTCACAAAAAGTGGAAGAGTTAAAGGAAATTTTAGTTTCTATTGAGGAGATGGTTATTGTAATCGATAAAATAGGGACAGGCTTTGACGAAACAGAAAGAGCAGCATTTGCATTGCTACTTTTTTTTAAAGAACGTGATCTTCTGGGAAGGTTGGCAAAAGCCAGAAAGTATTTATATAAAGAACTAGAGGATAACATGTCCCCTGAAGAATTCGATAACTGGATTGAGAATGACGTTACTTTATGGCGACCTCCGTATGAAAAAAAAGGGGAAGATATATTAAAGTTGATAAAAAATCAAAATGTTTAGAGAAAAATTTTCAGCATTAAGTTAATACATTACGTAATTTTAGGACGCGAATTTTTAGTACCTTAATATAATTGTTAGTTATGGGAACTAGTGAGCCTACTATATTTGACCACGTACCTATATAGCATTGCTGAACTCCCATTTGCTGAGCGAGGCGCGTGGCAAATGTCAGCACATCTGGATTTATGAAGATAAAGGCTTTGTGCTGCTGGCGCAAATCAGTACGCAGCGCGGGGAAAGTGAGCATGGCGCCCGGGTGTACTGGTATCACAACGACCAGGCGGGGCTGCCACGTGAACTGACCGGAATGGCGGGCGGGGTGGTGTGGCGTGCGGACTACCGCGCCTGGGGCAATACGCTGCGGGTGGAGACGGCGGAACAGGCGGAACCGGTGCATCAGCCGCTGCGCTTCCAGGGGCAGTATTACGATGCGGAGACCGGTTTGCACTACAACCGGTTCAGGTACTATGATCCGGATGCGGGACGTTTTATCAGCCAGGATCCGATAGGGCTGGCCGGCGGGATAAACCTTTATCAGTATGCGCCTAATCCGCTGGTGTGGATTGATCCGCTGGGGCTGAGTAGGTGTGAGAAGAAAGAAAAAGATTCTTACGAGCAAGCCAGAAATAAAGCAATTAAATGGTTAGAAGAACGGGGGTTCAAAGCTGAAAAAGTTAATACTGGTAAATTCGGTTCGACAAGAGGTAGGCCTGTCGGAATGACTACAGCTGATGGAAAGACGGGGTTTAGAATAGAGTATGACGAGCGGAGCGGTGCCCATATAAACGTATTTAGCGGTAAAGATAAAGGTGAGCATTTCCTGTTTGATGTAACTGAATCTACCGTTACAAAGCTCCAGGATTTATTTAACTTACCATCAAAGCCTTGGAGGAAATCCTCATGGTACTTGATGATGAAATTAAAGAGAAAATATTTTTACTTCCTGACCCCCCAGAGATAATAGATGACATGGAATTTGTTATCGATGATTTGTCTAATAATTTCCAATGGATTGGTTCTAAAATTGATTGGACTAATACAAATAATCATAAAATGCTTGAGTTGCGCGGTAATTATTCAAATTGGGTTGATGAGATAAATTGCTTTATCCGTAAAAATAATATTGATGAATATATTTTACGAAGTAGTGACATTTTTTATATTAATGACTCATCTTTAGATTTTTCTGTTAAGTTAAATTGCAGGCAATTTTATCCATTTTTAGAAATGGCCATAAAAAATATCCCTCAACATCATTATTTTTTCGATAAAATAAATGGGTGGTGCTTCGTGATTAGCTCTGAGGGATATGCTGACTTCGGATTTTCGCTTAATATTAATAATTAAAGAAAAGAGGCTGGGTAAGCTTTTGATTTTACAGTATTTTGTTCCTTAATTTAAATGTAAAGCATTTGGCGAAAATCAGCACGTGGCGTGGGAAAGCGAGCATGGCGCGCAGGTGTACAGACGGTGGTGTTAAACTAGATAACCCTAAAATATTTAGGAGGAAGTGATTTGAGACTGCTAAATAACAATGAGAAAATATCTCTATCTGGAGAGAGAGCAATAAATATTCTGATTGAATTGGAGTATATGCTTATTTCGTTAAGAGATATCGCCCGTCATTATTATCACAACTAGCTATTCTGCCGGAAACGATTTATAGATCCTTCCGGCTTTTTATTTTTAGCTGCCCACTGCCCGGCTCAGTCAGCTCTTTTTTATCGCTCTGGTTAATTTCGAAACCAGACTGAGCGACGCGACACGCGATGCGGGCTAACGCAATATTTCCGCTACGATGAGGAAAACCGGGTCAGTGGAACGGGCTGCGGCTGGCGGGCGAGGCGGGCAGCCACGCGCCGGGCAGAAAAATGCAGTACGTTCACAGCGAGGGCTCATGGGAGCGGCTGGCGCAGGTGAACTTCCGCTACGACCCGCAGGGATAGCGCATCATCAAAACGCGACGGCAGACACTGAACGGTCAGCTGGCGGTCAGTGTGACTGTCACGTACTTTTATGCCTTACTGCTTCATTACAAGGAAAGATGATGATTGATTTACGAGAATCAGAATTTAAAATTTCTATTTATATTCAAAAATATCAGCACCTTATGCCTGTAGCATCCCGCGGGTTACAGCAACGTTTGGAGTATACTCCCATCGCCCGTGAGTCAGCGGGGGAAGATAAACCTATAAAACCTGAATGGCTCCAAACCAAGTTACAAATAGTTGACGATACTGTCGCTCTTGATAAAGCCAGGGGCGCTTTGGTTGGGCTTGCTGTTGGCGATGCTGTTGGGACAACTCTGGAATTTCTTCCCAGAGATAAAGGAAAAGTTGAAAATATGGTTGGCGGTGGGCCTTTTCATCTTAAACCTGGCGAATGGACTGACGACACATCAATGGCTTTATGTCTGGCTGAAACTTATCTGGAAGCCGGAACAATGGACGTTGATTTGTTTAGAAAAAAGTTAGTGCGCTGGTATCATTATGGTGAAAACAGCTCTAATGGGCGGTGTTTCGATATAGGAAATACTACACGTTTCGCACTTGATGAATATTTAAAACATGGTAAAGGATGGTTTGGTAACACATCTGAAGAAACCGCTGGAAATGCAGGTGTTATTCGTCATGCTCCGGTTGCTATTTTCAGAAGGAAATCTTTCCTGCAAATGTGGAATGATTCAAAAAGCCAGAGTCTGGCAACGCATGGCGCCGTTGAATCAATCAGTAGCTGTCAATTTTTAGGCGCAGTTCTGCATTATCTTTTGAACGGGTACAATAAAGAAGATGCCTTCTCACCTCACGTACTATCATCAGCATTGCGTGTAATGATCATCAACGCAGGCGAGTACAAGCAGAAAACACGCGATCAAATTCGTTCGAGCGGCTACGTTATCGACACGCTTGAAGCGGCGATGTGGGCGGTATGGAACACGGATAACTTCCGCGACGCGATTCTTCTGGCCGCTAACCTGGGCGATGACGCCGACAGCGTGGCCGCCACGGCAGGTCAGATTGCCGGCGCGCTGTATGGTTATTCAGGCATACCGCAGGAGTGGCGCGACAGGCTGGTTCAGGAAAAAAGAATTGCCGCCATGGCGGAAGCGCTGTTCAGGCAGGCACCTGAAGAAACGCTGTAAGATGTTACGCGGATTATTCCCTGAGTCCCGGCCACCTGTCCCGGGCTCAGTGGCTAAATATTTGTAACAGTATTCAGCCGTAAAATATTCAGATGTCGCGACTGCAATAAGCCTTTTCCTGTAGCTTAAGAGATAAGAAAGGATTCTGAAAGCAACAGGGGTAATGAAGCGGAATAAAGAGAAATTATTAAGCAAAAACGTATGCGGTAATTAAGCCGTTACCTGTTTTTTGTTGTGGTTATAAACAATGGCTCTTAAGCAAAGACGCTTTTAATAACCCTCAAAGCGTTTCTTTCTGTGGAAAGAATTATTAAGTTTTCAGGTAATGACAACCTGTATCTTTACAGTTTTACCTTTATCAAACCCATTTCCTTATTATCACCGCCCGCATCCGCGGGCCCGCTGAGCACGGAACTCACCTATGTCTGAACGTATCACCGCACGGCTCCCGCAGGAGGGGCTGCTTTTCTGGAAGCTGGAGGGGCG
>NZ_JBNJSM010000010.1:0-41783 GCF_050113775.1 Pantoea sp. FN0302 | reverse complement strand
CTCCCTGTTACCGTTCGACTTGCATGTGTTAGGCCTGCCGCCAGCGTTCAATCTGAGCCATGATCAAACTCTTCAATTTAAAAGTCTGATGCTCAAAGAAAAACGTCGTAATGAATTACGTGTTCACTCTGAGACTTGATACTGCAATAGTTTTTGCGATATCCCGTCCGTGAGTGCCCACACAGATTGTCTGATAAATTGTTAAAGAGCAGTGCGACCGGTACCTGATACCGTTGTCGCGAGGTGGCGTATATTACGCTTTCCTCTTTCAGAGTCAACCTCTTTTTTTCAGAAGTTTTTCTCCGGCGATTCATCTTGCTGAACCGCTCAACACCGCGTGGCGTAAGCCGTTGTGCCGTGTCGATGGAGGCGCATTATAGGGAGTTCTCCGCGGCCTGCAACCGCTAAATTGCAAAAAAGTGACTGTTTGCTGCAATCCCCAGCAAAAGCCCGGTTTATACGCAGTTATCCACAGATTTATGCACGCGCCGCGAGGATTCTAATTTAGGCGAGCATCGCGCAAACGTTTTCGCTACAATGCCAGCCGACGTTATTAATGCCCCTGATGGGGCGTTACCTGAAGCTTACCTTTATAAAAGGTCTGTTAAGCTTGATGTAACGCTCTTTACTTGCGAACCAAAGCCAAGGGATAAAACCACCATGCAACAACGTCGTCCTGTACGCCGCGCTCTGCTCAGCGTGTCTGATAAAGCCGGTATCGTCGAATTCGCTCAGGCTCTTTCTCAAAGAGGCGTCGAGCTTCTCTCCACTGGCGGCACCGCTCGTCTGCTGGCTGATGCTGGCCTGCCGGTTACTGAAGTCTCTGATTACACCGGTTTCCCGGAAATGATGGATGGACGCGTTAAAACTCTGCATCCGAAAATACACGGTGGCATTCTCGGACGTCGCGGGCAGGATGATGCGATCATGAGTCAGCATCAAATCGCGCCAATCGATATGGTCGTGGTCAATCTTTATCCCTTTGCTCAGACCGTCGCGCGTGAAGGCTGTACGCTGGAAGATGCGGTAGAAAATATCGATATTGGCGGGCCGACCATGGTGCGCTCGGCGGCCAAGAACCATAAAGACGTGGCGATCGTAGTTAAAAGCAGCGACTATCAGGCGATCGTTGCCGAGCTGGACGCTAACGAAAATGCATTAACCTTCGCTACCCGCTTCGATCTCGCTATCAAGGCATTTGAACATACCGCTGCCTATGACAGTATGATTGCTAACTACTTCGGTAGCCTGGTACCGGCCTATCATGGCGAGACCAATGCGCCTTCAGGCCGCTTCCCGCGCACCTTAAATCTGAACTTCATTAAAAAACAGGACATGCGCTACGGCGAGAACAGCCATCAGCAGGCCGCTTTCTATATTGAAGAAGAGATTAAGGAAGCTTCCGTCGCTACTGCTCATCAATTGCAGGGCAAAGCGCTCTCCTATAACAATATTGCCGATACCGATGCCGCACTGGAGTGCGTGAAAGAGTTCGACGAACCTGCCTGCGTTATCGTTAAGCATGCCAACCCCTGTGGCGTGGCGGTCGGCGGCTCTCTGCTGGAAGCCTACGAGCGCGCGTTCAAAACCGATCCTACCTCCGCTTTTGGCGGCATTATCGCCTTTAACCGCGAACTGGACGAAGCGACTGCACAGGCAATTATTAGCCGTCAGTTTGTTGAAGTGATTATTGCGCCTTCCGCCAGCGACGCGGCCCTGCAGATCACAGCGGCAAAACAGAACGTTCGTGTACTGACCTGCGGTACCTGGCAGCAGCGTGTAGGTGGCCTGGATTTCAAACGCGTTAATGGCGGTCTGCTGGTACAGGATCGCGATTTAGGCATGGTAGACCGTAGCCAGCTGCGTGTGGTCTCTAAACGTCAGCCAACGGAACAGGAGCTGCGTGATGCCCTGTTCTGCTGGAAAGTCGCCAAGTTTGTTAAATCCAACGCCATCGTATATGCGCGCGACAATATGACCATCGGCATTGGCGCCGGTCAGATGAGCCGCGTCTATTCCGCTAAGATTGCCGGTATCAAAGCTGGAGACGAAGGGCTGGAAGTAAAAGGTTCCGCTATGGCCTCTGATGCTTTCTTCCCGTTCCGTGACGGCATTGATGCCGCTACCGCCGTTGGCGTTAGTTGCGTTATCCAGCCGGGCGGCTCAATTCGCGATGATGAAGTGATTGCCGCCGCAGACGAACACGGTATCGCGATGATCTTTACTGATATGCGTCATTTCCGTCATTAATCGCCTGGAGAGTCATAAATGAATATCTTGATCATTGGTAACGGCGGCCGCGAGCATGCGCTGGCATGGAAAGCGGCTCAGTCTCCCCTGGCGGATCGCGTCTTTGTCGCGCCGGGCAACGCGGGTACCGCTTTAGAGCCTGCGCTACAGAATATTGATATCGCAGCTACCGATATCCCGGCCTTACTCGCTTTCGCGCAGAGCGAAAAAATTGATTTAACCATCGTTGGCCCCGAAGCGCCGCTGGTAAAAGGCGTGGTCGATGCATTCCGTAAAGCGGGACTGAAAATTTTTGGCCCCACAAAAGCGGCCGCCCAACTGGAAGGCTCTAAAGCTTTTACCAAGGATTTTCTGGCGCGCCACCAGATCCCTACGGCGGAATACCAAAACTTTACCGACGTTGAGCTGGCGCTGCAGTATGTTCACGCTAAAGGCGCTCCGATTGTGATTAAAGCGGACGGTCTGGCAGCCGGTAAAGGCGTGATCGTTGCCATGACGCTGGAAGAAGCGGAAGCCGCAGTACGGGATATGCTGGCGGGCAATGCCTTTGGCGATGCCGGGCACCGTATCGTGGTGGAAGAGTTTCTTGATGGCGAAGAGGCCAGCTTTATCGTGATGGTGGATGGCGAGCATGTCTTGCCCATGGCGACCAGCCAGGATCATAAACGTGTGGGCGATGGCGATACCGGCCCCAATACTGGCGGCATGGGCGCTTACTCCCCTGCTCCGGTCGTTACGGCGGAAATCCACCAGCGCGTGATGGATGAGGTTATCTGGCCAACCGTGCGCGGCATGGCAGCAGAAGGCAATGTCTATACCGGTTTCCTGTATGCCGGGTTAATGATTGGCCAGGATGGTCAGCCGAAAGTCATTGAATTTAACTGCCGCTTTGGCGATCCGGAAACGCAGCCAATCATGCTGCGCCTGCAGTCAGACCTGGTTGAGCTCTGTCTGGCGGCCTGCGAAGGCAAGCTGGATGAAACAGAGTCGCTGTGGGATGAGCGTCCGGCATTGGGCGTGGTATTGGCCGCTGGCGGTTATCCTGGCGACTACCGCACCGGCGATGTGATACACGGCCTGCCATTGGAAGAAGTCGCTGATGGTAAAATTTTCCATGCCGGAACGCGTCTGGAAAATGATCTGGTTACCACCAACGGCGGGCGCGTACTTTGCGTAACGGCGCTTGGCGCCGATGTCGCTGCGGCACAGCGTCGCGCCTATGAGCTGGCAACGTCTGTTTCATGGGATGGCAGCTTCTGCCGTCGTGATATCGGCTATCGCGCTATCGGACGGAAATAATCTCTGCTGCGGTTCCGCTATTCCGGCGGAGCCGCGCTTCACGCCTGACTAAAAGTCCGCTTCTTGCGGTTCCCACTGGCAGTCATCCTCCGTTGAAACCTCCAACAGCTGCGTATCCGCAGGCGCTTCCAGCCAGGCGACGCTGACCCTAGCTCCTGTCTGATGCTGAAGCTGCCCTATTCTTCGCCATTCGCTCTCATCCAGCGTCGGCTTGATCTGCTCGCCCTGACAGGTTTGCAGCGTGTTGTTACCCTGCCAGCGTCCCTGTTTCAACAGTACACGCCCGGCCAGCAACGCATCGCTAATCTTTAACATGCGCTGCGCATCAAATTTATACAGTTCAATGGCTTGTTCGCTGACCGCCTCGCGGCGTCCCGCCAGCTGTCGCTGCATAAAGCTCAGGCTGCCATCGCCGTCAAAACGCAACGTTACATCATCTGGCCGGGCATCCTTAAGATGGCGTTCAATACTGATAAGATTGCCATCCTGCCAGCCATAGCGGGTAAAGACGGTAGCGCCTTCCTGAAACGGCGTAAAGACCGTCAGCATATGCACGCTATCCTGATGGTTCTTACGCCAGATGCGTACCGCACCGCGATCGGCCAGATAGCCGCTGGCGGTAAAGTCAGGCAGCGACGGCTGTGAGCTACAGCCTGCCAGCAGTAACGTCAGAAGTGCAAATAGCCGCTTCATGATGCTCCGTGTTTACAACAAACGACAAAAAAACAAAAGGGCGACAATAATTGCCGCCCTCGTTAAACCTTTCACTGCAACGCGATTACTTAACGGCGTCTTTCAGTGCTTTACCAGATACGAATGCCGGTACGTTAGCAGCAGCAATTTTGATTTCATTACCAGTCTGCGGGTTGCGGCCAGTGCGCTCAGCACGGTGGTTAACTTTAAAAGTACCAAAACCAACCAGTTGTACAGCATCACCATCTTTCAGAGACTCGGTAATTGCAGCCAGGGTGGATTCCAGCGCAGCTTTAGCCTGGGACTTGGAGAGATCCGCTTTCTCTGCAATTACATCAATCAGTTGAGTCTTGTTCATAAGTTATCCTTACAGTGTATTTATCGCTTGCTAAGCATCGAGTGCGAGGGAATAGCCAGATTCTGACACCCTTCAGCCTGCACGCACCGATAGCCACATTTTTCAGCCCCCCAAATGTAGACCAGACAGGGGGCGGATGTGAAGCCTTTAGGCACGACAATTCAGGCGTGAAGTCACGTTTTATCGCGTTATTGCTCTATTTTTATACCAATGTTGCTAATCGCTGCTTCTCGCAGGTCAGAACGCAGTCCTTTTATCAGATCCAGGTCTCGCTCTTCACAGGCTGCCAGCAGGCGAAAAATCTCCCACTGCTCGTCCCATTCTTCTTCAATCGCCGGGAGCGCGCCCAGCTCTTCATCGGTCATTTCGCGACCAGCATGGGTCATTTCCAGCATCGCTACCGTGGTAATGGAGGTCTCGCTCACTTCAATCGCATGCACCAGCGTCTCCCCACTCAAACGCGAATGCAGCAGCTCACTTAACGCGACGCAAGCGTCAATCGCAGGATAAACACCGTAAACCTCGAAATCGTCCGCCAGCGGAATCGCCTCTTCGAGTTTTTCCAGCTGGCTGTCGAAATTGATTTTGGCATCCTTTACCGTTAGCGATTCCCAGATCAGATCGAGAATGCGTCGGTAAAGCTGCGCGTCAGCAAACTGCGTCTGCTGGCAAAAAGCCCAATAGTTGGGATAGAGGCGCTCGCACAGGCAGGCCATAAAGGTAACATGCTGCCAGCTTTCCAGCTTTTCGAGGCGCAGATGGATGGGGTTACGTAACATGATAAGGTCTCTTTAGCATCATTCTGGCGGCAGTGTAACGCAAAAGAAACCTTCCGGCACGGCTAACCCTCCTGCCAGCGTAGAAAGGCCGTACGCTCTGATGCGACGGCGTCAGCCCAGCGCGTCGGCTCCGGCAGACGGTAGCCAGCCATACAGTTTTGCACCCACTGCAAAGCGGTATCGATGCTGACGCGATGGCCGGTAGACACAAACAGCGGATTGCAGCGTTTTTTACTGCGCCAGACCCAGCCAATTTTCTCGCCTTTATCCATTAGCGGCTGCTGCGAGCCCGGTTCTTCATCCAGCGGCTCAAAGCGTCCGCACAGGCGACGTTTGGCCACGCCGATGGTCGGTACATCCACCAGCATGCCGAAGTGGCTGGCTACGCCGAGCCGCCGTGGGTGCGAAATGCCATGACCATCCACAAACAGCAGATCGGGTTTCTGCTCCAGCAGTTCCCATGCCGCCAGCAGCGCCGGATATTCGCGGAAAGAGAGGAAGCCTGGTATATAAGGCATGATGGTGGCGATGCGCGCCACCTTATATTCGATAAGCTTTAGCGAAGGATATTCCAGTATAACCATGGCAGCGCGCGTAATGTCGCCGCCCTGTTCAAACCCAACGTCCGCGCCGCCAATCAGGCGCGGCGGCATCACATCGAAATCATCATGACGCACCACTTCCGCGGCGCGCTGTAGCTGTTCGGCTCGTAATGCCTGTATATCCATATCTACTCCTTGTGATAAGGACGTGACAGCCGATGCACCGCCTCCACAAATGCGCCTGCATGCTCAGGCGGCACATCCTGATGGATGCCATGTCCTAAATTAAACACGTGCCCGTTACCCTCTCCAAAACCAGCAAGGATAGTCGCCACTTCCTGCTCAATACGCGCAGGCGATGCATAAAGCATAGACGGATCCATATTGCCCTGCAGCGCCACTTTGTCTCCGACGCGACGACGCGCATCGGCAATATCGATGGTCCAGTCCAGTCCCAGCGCATCACAGCCGGTAGCTACCATCGCTTCCAGCCATTGACCGCCGCCCTTGGTAAACAGGGTTACCGGCACGCGACGGCCGTCGTTTTCACGGATCAGGCCATCAACAATCTTATGCATGTAGTGCAGAGAAAATTCCTGATAATCCGCGCCGGTCAATACGCCGCCCCAGGAGTCAAAAATCATTACCGACTGTGCACCAGCACGAATTTGCGCATTCAGGTAGAGCGTGACGCTCTCTGCCAGTTTATCCAGCATGGCATGCAGCGTTGCCGGCTCGGCATACATCATTTTTTTGATTTTCGTAAAGGCTTTACTGCTGCCGCCTTCCACCATATAGGTAGCCAGCGTCCACGGGCTGCCGGAGAAGCCGATCAACGGCACCGCGCCCTGGAGATTTTTACGGATGGTGCGTACCGCATTCATCACATAGCCCAGTTCCTGTTCTGGATCGGGCACCGGCAATTTATCCACATCGGCACGGCAGGTAATCGGCGAGGCAAAGCGCGGACCTTCGCCCGCTTCAAAAAACAGCCCTAACCCCATCGCATCGGGAATCGTTAAGATGTCAGAAAAGAGAATCGCCGCATCCAGAGGATAGCGACGCAGCGGCTGCAGAGTCACTTCACAGGCCAGCTCAGCATTCTTGCACAGCGACATAAAATCGCCAGCCTGCGCGCGCGTGGCTTTGTATTCCGGCAGATAGCGTCCAGCCTGACGCATCATCCATACCGGCGTTACATCTACCGGCTGGCGTAACAGGGCACGCAGGTAACGATCGTTCTTTAATTCGCTCATCATAAGGCTCTCTCAAATACAGGCGCCTAGTGTAGCAGTTATTCTCACCGGTTAAGCAAGTTTGCCATGGTGCATCACTGGCTCAGATGCCTGAACCGGGAACGCTTGATCGTCGTAAGATAAGTGCTCTTGTTGGGTTATGTTCTTACTCCGGGGAGTTACTTAGTAAAAAAAACATGCCGAGCATCCGCCCTTTGCCAGAGTTGCTCCGTGGTTAACGTAATTTTTTCCGATACAGGCTGGTGCTTTTAAGACGACATATCGGCGATTGATTGGTGCAGAATGTTTTGTGCGCAGTGACGCTGATTATGATTCTGACGGAGTTGATTGAAGAGAAGCACAGGCTGCGCCCTTTGCTGAGTCGTTCTCTATGCATTGACAGAAATTTTTTCATTGTGCATATTGTTATATTATAACATAACATAAAGCATAGTGATGAAACTGACTTCCCCTCTAATCATGTCTGCAATACTGTTATTCCCTCTGGTCAGCCTGGGCGCCACTAACTATCCGCTCACAGTTGAAAATTGTGGGTTTAAAGAGACGTTCAGTCAGGTACCTTCACGTGTTGTGACCATTGGCCAGCATGAAACAGAACTGATGCTGGCGCTGGGGCTGGAAGAGAAAATAGCAGGTACATCCGTCTGGTTTGGCGCACTACCTGATGATCTGAAACAGCAGGGTGAAAAACTGAAACGGCTGGCTGAGAATGCGCCTGGATTCGAAGCCGTGGCGGCTCAGCGCCCCGAGCTTGTTCTTGCTCAGTACAGCTGGCACGTTGGGCCGCAGGGCGAAGTCGCCACCCGCCAGCAATTTGAGGCGCTGGGTATCAAAAGCTGGGTATCGCCAGCTGACTGCACAGCAAAAACAGTCACCTCTACCTCGAACGGTGATGGCGCACGTTCTGAACCTTACTCAATCAATATTATTTTTGATGAAATTACAGCGCTGTCGCGCATTTTTGATGTGCCTCAACGTGGCCAAGCACTGAAGCAAAAGCTGTCTGAGCGCATTGCTGCCGTGCTGAAGCAGAGCCGTATAAAGCCGTCAGCACCGCTTAAAGTTGTTTACTGGTTTTCAAGCACTCGCCTGAAAGGCGATCCGTGGGTAGCCGGTAACAAAGGCGCACCGGGTTGGATCAGTAAAACCCTTGGTCTGTCTAACATCATCGATTCAGATGAAGAGTGGCCTGCGGTGACGTGGGAATACATTGTTAAGGCTCAGCCAGATATTATCGTCATCGCGAGCATGGACAGGCGGCTTTATCCCGCCGATGACGTGACGACAAAAAAAAGGTTTCTGGAAACTGACCCTGTCACGCGCGAAATGCCTGCGGTGAAACAAGGCCATATCGCAGTGGTTCCGGCTATGTCGCTCAATCCGTCATTACGTAACGTAGAAGCGGTAGAGCTGATTGGGCAACAGATCCATGCTTTCGATCACTCCAGATGACAAGTCATCCTTTTTTTTACTGGCGAAACGGCCTGATCATTTTCACCGGCATACTGAGTCTGCCTGTAATGATGGTGCTGGCTGCTGCGACCGGCGATATGCCAGTGAGTTTTGCCACTACCGCTCGTGCAATAACCAATGGCCTTGGTATAACCCAATTCAATCTGCCCCCTGTCGAAGCCGGAATTATCTGGCAGTACCGCATGAGCCGGGCGCTGATGGCAGCCAGCAGTGGTGGTGGCCTGGCGTTATGCGGACTGGTTTTGCAGTCGTTATTGCGTAATCCGCTTGCGGATCCTTATTTACTGGGCATCTCTGCCGGAGCCTCAACCGGAGCCGTCAGTGTCATGCTGCTTGGTATTGGCAGCGGCGCAATCACCACAGGAGCCGGGGCGTTCACCGGGGCCTGTGTTGCTTTTTCGCTGATCGTAGTGTTGTCGGGCGGCATGCGCGAGAACGCATCACGCATCATCTTGGCCGGTATCGCCGGTACGCAACTGTTTAATGCACTGACATCCTACATTGTCAGTACGGCGGCAAATGCCGAACAATCGCGCGGCGTAATGTTCTGGTTGCTGGGTAGCCTGAGCGGTGTACGCTGGGCTGATGCACTGCTGTGCCTTGTGGTAGTGGCAACAGGCTTACTGATAATGATCTGCTATGCCCGCTCACTGGATACGTTCAATGTGGGTACCGACGTCTCTGCAACGCTTGGCACACGGGTGCTGCTGGTACGCATTATTTTGCTACTGACCACTGCTTTAATTACCGCAGTTATCGTCAGCGCTATTGGCGCTGTGGGCTTTGTCGGGCTGGTTATCCCGCATATAACGCGCATGATGGCCGGCCACCGGCACCTTATCACGATACCAATCGCCTTTCTTGCCGGATGTCATTTCATGATCCTTGCGGACCTGGTATCCCGCACCCTGATTAGTCATCAGGTTTTACCCATTGGTGTGGTAACGGCCCTGGTCGGTGCCCCTGTTTTTGCCCTGATTCTGTACCGCAACCGGGAGAAATGATGATGCATGTCGTGGTTGAGAAGCTGAGTGTGACGCTCCAGGCTCGTAGCGTTTTATCTGATATCAGTTTCAGTGTGAAACGATCGCAAACAGTGGGGCTGCTTGGCCCGAATGGCTCCGGTAAGTCCACGCTGATTCGCGCTATGGCTGGCGTACAGTCCTGCGCTTACGCGGACGTAAAAATTGGCGGTACGCTGACAAGGAATCTGAGCCGACGTGAGCTTTCACGTACGCTTGCTTTTGTGCCGCAGCATGCGGAGTCCGAGGCGGAGATGAGCGTTGTTGATATTGTTCGTCTCGGGCGTACACCGCATCGCAGCGCATTCGCGCCATGGCGTCAGGCCGATGAGGATGCAGTGCAACAATCGCTTTCGATGATGAAGCTTGATGCCCTGGTGCATAGATCCTGGCATCGCCTGTCAGGCGGGGAACGTCAGCGCTGTCAGATAGCCCGCGCACTCACACAACAACCGGATATCCTGCTGCTGGACGAACCGATTAATCATCTGGATATACAGTTTCAGCTGGAACTGATGCGGCTTATCTCTGCGTTGCCCGTTACCGTGATTGTGGCACTACACGATCTCAATCTCGCGGCAAAATATTGTCAGCATCTGGTGGTATTGCATGAGGGACAGATCGTGGCCACCGGTGATCCGGCTGCCGTGCTTACTCCGGCGCTCATTCGATCTACCTGGCAGGTCGATGCCTCAATCAACCGAACCAAACAGGGAACGATGAACATTCAGTACGCCTGAGGCAAGACGGCTGAAAAACCGTCATTAACGGGCTAAGAGTGTCGTCAATATCCTGAGAGGCCAGGTAGCGACTGGTCCGGAATTTCAGCCTGTTCTCATCTGATCCCTATCTAAGGAGTAGTTATGTCCGTAAAGTCCCCCTGTACTGATATCTGTATCTTCAGTAAAACTAAAGGCTGGTGTGAGGGCTGTGGCCGTACGCTGCAGGAAGCGCGTGAATGGCGCAAGCTTTCTCCTTTCCATCGTAAAAAAATCGAACGGGAGCTGCCTTCGCGGCTAAAAATGCTTTGCGCAAAGCCGGAAGAGTAGGGAATATTTCCCTTTGTTTACTGGAATGCGGCTATTGCGCCATGCAATTGCTCAGCGTGCCAGTGAACCGGTGATAACAGTACATAAAAATATCTGCTCGAGACGCTTCGGTTAAGCCCTCATGTTGGTATTTACCTGCCTGAAGGCCTGATTTCGAAACTGTTATTTCAGCTAAGCTTTCTACTGGCCTTTATATTGTTATTTCAGGAGAAAGCGGTGACACATGCAAAACCACGCCTCAAACCCGATCTGAAGCGTTCATTAAGAGCTGCAGTCCCTCTCGGTATCGGACTAATGGCGGCGGCTGATGAAATCATATTTCATCAGATCTTGGCCTGGCATCATTTTTTTGACCGAGGCACACCTGCTTTTAGCCTGTTATCAGATGGTCTTCTGCATTCTGCTGAATTGATTTTTTTTGTTGTCGGTTTTTTTATGTTTATGGACTTGCGTAAACGCTGCACGCTTAACCGGAGGTCGGCATGGTCTGGTTTCTTTTTGGGGCTGGGGGGATTCCAGATATTTGACGGCATTGTCGATCATAAGGTACTCCGGCTGCACCAGATTCGCTATGTCGAAAACGTGTTGCCCTATGATCTGGTATGGAATGGCGCAGGTATTCTTTTACTTTTGATAGGGTGGTTCCTGTATCACCGCGCACGTGCAACTGTGCATCCTGATGCAGAAAATTAATCTGTGGAGCCAGTGATGCATCATACAGGGGCGCCTCATTCAGGCATGCTGCTAATTCTTCTGGTAGCTATTCCTGCTGTAATACTCTGTTTTTATCTGCATGCCGCTGTCCGGCTACGTCATACTGCCCGATGGAGCCCCTGGCGTATAGCCAGCTTTACCACCGGCATTGCTTTGATCGTGGTATCTATGCTGCCGCCTCTGGCAAACTGGGCCCATCAGGATTTACGTGGCCATATGGTGCAGCATCTTTTTCTGGGGATGTTTGCCCCCCTCGGACTGGTATTCGGCTGCCCCGGTACGCTTTTACTCCGTTCTGTGCAGGCACGCACTGCTCGGTGCTTCATGGATTTCCTTCGGCTCAGACCCATCAGATTATTGATCCATCCCATCTCAGCCGCCTTGCTTGATATAGGCGGTATGTATCTGCTTTACCTGACGCCATTATTTGCGCTCATTATGATGCATCCAGCACTGTTTACATTACTTCATCTGCATTTTGTCATTTCAGGCTACCTGTTTACCTGGTCAATTGCCGGCCCCGACCCGGCACCACACCGCCCTGGAAGAACGGTGCGACTAACGGTCTTGTTTCTGGCGACGGCGGCACATGCCATTCTCGGCAAACTTATGTACGGTTATGGTTTCCCGCACGGTACCTCAGCCAGTTTGTTTGAAATACAGGCGGCTGCGCAATGGATGTATTACGGCGGAGATTTGGCAGAACTGTTGCTTATAGCAGCCTTTTTTGCGGCCTGGTTCAGGCATCGCAGCAGGCTACCGGAAATACTGGCTGACGGAAGCGCACCTGGATCTGTAGCAAAATAACAGCATATCTTTCGTTTATCGGCGCATAACTGATTGCTTCAGTTAATATTTTTACGTCACAAACAAGTTTGATACGTTGACAGCAAGGAATGCCAGGGAACCTAAGTGTGGGGAATACGACCTGCAGCCGGGAAAGCTGTTCACGGACGAAGAGAGTAAGAAGATCCATTCGCTGGCCGTGCGGAATGTTTCACGCAACGTTACTGAACTGGCTACTGAACTCAGTGATATTGCAAAACTTACAGATAATCATATCGCACTCTGGAACCTGATCCGCACCCGGACAATGAACAAAGACATCTGCACCCGCACGGTCATCCAGGATGGTATGAAGGCCATGGGCATCGATATCAGCAAAAACTTCAGCCACTGGCTGGCCAGGCTTGAAAGCCACGGACTGATCTCAGTCGATTATGAAGACATGATGATTATCAGTAGCCGAAAAAGTGAGGAGAGGGAAGCAAGTGACAGCTTGCTTACACATCGCTGGCCCGGAGTTACTAATTGCTCATAATTCTCATGCTGAACGTCCGCTTTGTGCCAGAAGCGGACACGGTACTTTGGGGTACTACAAAGATTTGCTGAGAAGATTGTGGTAAATGAGGGATTACAAGATGTGTCTCAGAGGTGTGGTAAAGTAACCCCCAGTGAGAATCAACGGCTAATTAATGGCGAAAGAGCTTCAAGCAGAGCTGAAGGGGAAGCAGGAGTACCATTAGACTCCCAGGCATTCTGGAACTCCGCAATTTCAATACCTATGAAAGAATGTGCGGCGATTATTTCGCTGCAGGCTTTTAAATCCTCAAGAGTCATACCGCTTTCAAGTTTGTAATCAGTTGGTACAATCCCGGGTTCAAGAACGTCACAGTCCAGATGAACGTAAACCGCACGACCGGCAATCGCCTCTTTAAGACGCCCGGATAAATTATCGCCCAGTGTAATGTAAGGGATGCTATACCTACTAATCAGTGCTGTTTCGAACGGATCCAGATCACGCTGACCGACAAGCACAATCTGATCGAGACGCACTCCATTACCAAGCCCTGAATCCCATAGTCCAGCAGCACCTGCAAATGCAAGTCCTCCAAGGTAACCCGTTTCTGATGTCTCCGGCGTATTCAGGTCAGCATGAGCATCGAACCAGACTATGCAACAATCAGGATGGTACTTTGCTACTACAGGCAGCGTAGCGAGTGAGACCACGCAGCGACTTATAGCAGCAACAGATACAACTCCGGATGTAAACACCTCTTCAAATCGTGCCTTAACAGCTTCGAGGTTTAACATTGCGGCGTCCAGTTCCTTACGCCATCCCTTATTCAGGGCTGGCTCTGGCTCCCCGACTATCACGGGATTGATACCGTTCCGACGGGCGAGATAATCTCCAATTGCTTTGGCACCAGGTATGGCAAGATCATTAGGGTCGCCGGCTCTCCCCTGAAACACGGTGTAGGCCATTTTTATTGGTGACATGTGGTTTTTTTCCTTACCGCTAATTTATTGCTTTTAGCTTACATCAATTTAGTTAAAGAGGCTTAAAGGGGCAGCTTTGCCTGCCAACCCTGACCTGTTCCCTGTTAATTAATACGCGACTACGCTAACAAGCCTTCATCTGTTGCAAAAAAATGTGAATGTCCGCTTCTCGCTCAAAGCGGATGTTCATCGTTTACAATTTCTGCGTAACGTTTCCGCCTGCCTGATTGATATCAAATACAACTACTCATCCGCTGCGCGACAGAGCGCTACCGTATCTTCGATCAGGCGGCGGGCAACGGTGCCAGCCGGAGGCAACTGCGGCAGGGCGTCATAACGAAACCAGTCGGCATCGATCAGCTCGTTATTATCGATTTGCAGTTCGCCTCCTTCATATTCCGCCATAAACGCCATCATCAGCGAATGGGGAAAGGGCCAGGGCTGAGAGGTGACATAGCGCAGATTTTTCACTCGCACGCTGCTCTCCTCCATAACCTCACGCGCCACCGCCTGCTCCAGCGTTTCGCCAACTTCAACAAACCCCGCCAGCACGGTGTAAATGCTGTTGCGATGGCGTGCATGCTGCGCCAGCAAAATTTTATCGTCACGCCGAATGGCGACAATAATGCAGGGGGCGATTTGCGGGTAGTAGCGCTGGCGGCAATGACCGCAGAGGCAGGCATTTTCACGACTGCTAAGATGCATTTCATGGCCGCAGTAGCCGCAATAACGATGCGAACGAATAAACTCAGCCAGCTGTACACCACGACCTGCCAGCTGAAACAGCCCGCTGTCGATATCGATAATTTGTCGTATCGATCCCATCTGATCGTTACGGTTCTCACGGATCAACCAGACCGGTTCACCCTGCCATTCGCCGATAACCGCGCCCTGCGATCCTTCCAGACCAAAATTTTCTGCTGTACCGTACGGTAATTCACCGTTTGGCAACCAAATTTTTTGTTCGTGGCTGACAACCCACCAGCCAGCGTCTACGCTTTTGATCGCACGTTCCATAAGAGAGTGATCCTTTGCTTCAGCACTTTTGTGACTGGGGCCGTAATTATTCCTAAAAGTGGAACGGATACGGGACACAGCCTCTGTACTGATGTTAAGTATAAGTAGCGGTAAGACTATAACTCACGGAGACAAACATGCTTAACCAGTTAGACGTTCTGACCGAGCGCGTAGGTGGCAGTAATGAACTGGTAGACTTTTGGCTTAATGCGCGCAGGCAGCTTTTGGTTGCTTATTATCAGGTTGTTGGCATCAAACCGAACAAAGAGTCTCTCACCGCCCTTGATGAAAAGGCGCTCGACAACTTTTGTCAAAATCTGGTGGATTATCTTTCTACCGGCCATTTCAATGTTTATGAACGCATTATCGAAGAGATGACTGGCGACAGCCCGTTGCTGGCTGCTGCACAAATCTATCCTGCGCTGCAGGGTAATACTGAACAAATCATGCAGCTTTACGATACCCATTTTGAAGCAGCTATCGATCATGATAACTGCATGGAGTTCCAGCAGGCGCTATCTGAAGTAGGCGAGGCGCTGGAAGCGCGTTTCACGCTGGAAGATAAACTGATCCAACTGGCCTTTGAGAACAATTTAGCTGCGCTGGCTGCGGCTAACGATCAGGCACTGGCACGTCCGGCGTAACCGTTAATAATTTTTTATACCCTAAATAATTCGCGTTGCGGGCAGGCGGCGACGCAGTGAATCCCCAGGAGCTTACACTGGTAAGTGACTGGGGTGAGCGAGGAAAGCCAACGCACCAGCAATGTGAAGGATGACGGGTATACCCTAAATAATTCGCGTTGCAGGCAGGCGGCGACGCAGTGAGTCCCCCAGGAGCTTACACCGGTAAGTGACTGGGGTGAGCGAGGAAAGCCAACGCACCAGCAACGTGAAGGATGACGGGTATACCTCTTGTAGTTTTGCCAACGCCCCTTTATGCTGAAGGGGCTTTTTTATGACCTTGCCGCAGCGTAACGCGTGCAAGGTGTCGCCAGCAGCCTGTCTGCAGCGCGATTTTCTTCTTGTCGGAGTGCCTTTTAGGCTGAGACCGTTAATTCGGGATCCGCGGAACCTGATCAGGTTAGTACCTGCGAAGGGAACAAGAGTACAGATCATCTCACGCCGTCAATCCGTGTTGACGCCGTGTCGTTACTCCTTCCGAGCTCCGGACAAGCAACGTTCCTTTATCTGGAGTTTGCTATGTCTGCTAAACCAAACCGTCGTGAACAGCGCGCCCAGGCGCAACAATTTATCGCCTCTTTACAGGGAACCGCATTTCCCAACTCAAAGCGTATCTGGATCCAAGGCAGCCGCCCCGATATTCGCGTACCGATGCGTGAAATCCAGCTGAGCCCAACGTTGATCGGCGGTGATAAAACCGCGCCGGTGTATGAAGATAACGAGCCGGTGCCGGTTTACGATACGGCTGGCCCGTATGGCGATCCCGAAGCAACTATCGATGTGCATAAGGGGCTGCCGCGCCTACGTAGTGCCTGGATCGAGCAACGTGCTGATACCGAACAGACAGAACTTAGCTCCAGCTACAGCCAGCTGCGCCTGAAAGATGAAGGGCTTGATCATTTGCGCTTTGATAACCTGCCACGTCCGCGCCGCGCGCAAGCTGGCCGCCGCGTTACCCAACTGCACTATGCCCGTCAGGGGATCATCACGCCGGAAATGGAATTTATCGCCCTGCGGGAAAACATGGGCCGCGAACGTATTCGCAGCGAAGTTCTGCTCCAGCAGCATCCTGGCCACGGCTTTGGCGCTCAGCTGCCGGAAAACATCACGCCGGAATTTGTGCGCCAGGAGGTTGCCGCAGGCCGCGCGATTATCCCTGCCAATATTAACCATCCCGAAGCCGAGCCAATGATTATTGGCCGTAACTTTTTGGTTAAGGTGAATGCCAATATCGGCAACTCTGCCGTCAGCTCCTCTATTGAAGAAGAGGTTGAAAAGCTGGTTTGGTCCACCCGCTGGGGCGCGGATACGGTGATGGATCTCTCTACCGGACGCTACATTCATGAAACGCGCGAGTGGATTTTGCGTAACAGCCCGGTGCCGATTGGTACGGTTCCTATTTATCAGGCGCTGGAAAAGGTCAACGGCATTGCGGAAAACCTGACCTGGGAACTGTTCCGCGATACCCTGCTGGAACAGGCGGAACAGGGCGTGGACTATTTTACTATCCACGCGGGGGTGCTGTTGCGCTATGTGCCCATGACGGCAAAACGTCTGACCGGCATCGTTTCGCGCGGCGGCTCGATTATGGCTAAGTGGTGCCTCTCCCATCATCAGGAAAGCTTTCTTTATGAGCACTTCCGCGAAATCTGTGAAATTTGTGCCGCCTATGATGTATCTCTGTCGCTGGGCGATGGGCTACGTCCCGGCTCGATTCAGGATGCCAATGATGAAGCGCAGTTTGCCGAACTGCATACATTGGGCGAGCTGACTAAAATTGCCTGGGAGTATGACGTTCAGGTGATGATTGAAGGGCCGGGACATGTGCCAATGCAGATGATCCGACGCAATATGACCGAGCAGCTGGAACACTGCCACGAAGCACCTTTTTACACGCTCGGCCCGTTGACCACCGATATTGCCCCTGGCTATGACCATTTCACCTCCGGTATCGGCGCCGCCATGATTGGCTGGTTTGGCTGTGCGATGCTCTGTTACGTCACGCCGAAAGAGCATCTGGGTCTGCCGAATAAAGAGGATGTTAAGCAAGGCCTGATTACCTATAAGATCGCCGCACATGCCGCCGATCTGGCGAAAGGTCATCCCGGCGCGCAGATCCGCGATAACGCCATGTCAAAAGCGCGTTTTGAATTCCGTTGGGAAGATCAGTTTAACCTTGCACTCGATCCGCATACCGCTCGCGCTTATCACGATGAAACGCTGCCGCAGGAGTCAGGCAAGGTCGCACACTTCTGTTCAATGTGCGGTCCGAAATTCTGCTCAATGAAAATCACCCAGGAAGTGCGCGATTACGCGGCAAAACAGCAGGCTGAGGCGCAGCCGATTGAAGTGGGCATGGCTGAGATGTCGCAGGCATTTCGACAGCGTGGCAGTGAGCTTTATCATCCTGCTGATGCGCTCCGCCCGGAGGAAAAAGCATGAGCCAGCCTTTTCCTGCAACGCCCCACCGGCTTGGTCTCTATCCTGTTGTCGATAGCCTGGAATGGATAGCGCGTCTGTTGGATGCGGGCGTGCGTACCTTACAGCTACGCATCAAAGACCAGCCTGACGCCGAAGTAGAGCCGATTGTGCAACAGGCTATCGCGTTAGGTAAAACGTACCAGGCTCGGCTGTTTATCAATGATTACTGGCAGTTAGCGATTAAACACCATGCTTATGGCGTTCATCTGGGACAGGAAGATCTGGATGTCGCCGATTTGCAGGCAATTCGTCACGCTGGCCTGCGTCTTGGCATTTCTACGCATGATGATGAGGAAATCGATCGGGCATTGGCCGTGAAGCCCTCCTATATTGCCCTGGGCCATATTTTCCCGACGCAAACCAAGCTAATGCCCTCTTCTCCTCAGGGGCTGGAGCAGTTAAAACGCCATCTGGCACGGCTGGAAGATATACCTACCGTTGCCATCGGCGGTATCAGTCTTGAACGCGCGCCGGATGTTCTGGCCTGCGGCGTCGGCAGCATTGCGGTGGTAAGCGCGATTACAAAAGCGGCTGACTGGCGCGACGCCACCCAACAATTACTGGCGCTGGCCGGTACGGGAGATGAGGATCATGATTAACGATCGTGATTTCCTGCGTTACAGCCGCCAGCTTCTGCTGGAAGAATTTGGCGTAGAGGGCCAACAGAAGCTGCAACAGGCCAGCGTACTGATTGTCGGCCTTGGCGGTCTTGGCGCGCCGGCCGCGCTATGGCTGGCGGCGGCGGGCGTTGGCAAGCTGCTGCTGGCTGATGATGATATTTTGCATATCAGCAACTTACAGCGACAGATCCTCTATCGCAGCGCCGACTGCGGTAAAGCGAAAGCGCCACTGGCCCAGTATCAACTGCAATCCCTTAATCCACAGGTGGAAACTATCGCCCTGCAGGAAAGAATGGATGCTGAACAGCTGGCGCACTGGGTGCCGCAGGTGAATCTGGTGCTGGACTGTAGCGATAATATGACCACCCGTCATGTGGTTAATACTGCCTGCGTCGCGGCCAATACGCCGCTGATCAGCGGAAGCGCCGTTGGTTTCAGCGGACAACTGCTGGTGATCTCACCGCCCTGGCGACATGGCTGCTACCGCTGCCTCTGGCCAGACAACAGCGAACCTCAGCGTAACTGCCGTACCGCCGGCGTACTTGGCCCGGTCGTGGGCACAATCGGAACGTTACAGGCGCTTGAGGCGCTCAAAATGCTCGCTGGCCTGCCTTCGGCGCTGGATGGAGAGCTGCGTCTGTTTGATGGTCGTCAACAAACCTGGCGTACGTTGAGCCTGACAGCCGATCCGCATTGCCCGATCTGCGGAGGCGATAAATGAAGATCGTCGTTAATGATGAAACGCTGATGCTGGATCCTCCGCTCACGCTGGATCAACTGCTGGATAAGCTGGAGTGTCAGCCTGCTGGCACTGCGCTGGCGGTTAATCAACAGATAATACCGCGTGGCAGTTGGTCACAGCATGCATTACGTGAAGGCGATGTGGTGGTGATTTTTCAGGCAATAGCCGGAGGCTGATATGTTACAGATAGCAGACAAACAATTTTCTTCACGCCTGTTTACCGGCACCGGCAAGTTCGCCACGCCCGCGTTGATGCTGGAAGCGATTCGCGCCTCCGGCTCGCAGCTGGTGACCATGGCGATGAAACGTCTCGACTTACGCGGCGGCGACGATGGCATACTTGCCCCGTTGCAGGCACTGGGCGTACAGCTGCTGCCAAATACCTCGGGAGCGAAAACCGCAGAGGAAGCGATCTTTGCCGCCCGTCTGGCGCGCGAAGCGCTTGGCACCCACTGGCTGAAGCTGGAAATTCATCCCGATGCGCGCTATCTGCTGCCGGATGCGGTTGAGACGCTGAAAGCGGCGCAACAACTGGTCAGGGAAGGCTTTACCGTGCTGCCCTACTGCAGCGCCGATCCGGTATTGTGCAAAAGGCTGGAAGAAGTGGGATGCGCCGCGGTTATGCCGCTGGGCGCGCCTATCGGCAGCAACCAGGGATTAAAAACCCGCGATCTGCTGGCGATCATCATCGAACAGGCGAAAGTGCCGGTGGTTATTGATGCTGGTATCGGTGCGCCCAGTCATGCCAGTGAAGCGCTGGAAATGGGCGCGGATGCGGTGTTGGTAAATACAGCGATTGCCGTGGCACGTTCTCCGGTAGAAATGGCGCGGGCATTTCGTCTCGCTGTTGAAGCCGGACGCATCGCGCACCAAAGCGGCCTTGGCGCCAGCCAGCCACAGGCAGTGCCATCCAGTCCGCTGACTGCTTTTCTCAGTCAATCGGAGGGCGCGTAATGAAGGATTTTACTGAACGCTGGCGGCAGCTTGACTGGGATGATATTCGCCTGCGTATTCACAGCAAAACCGCCGCCGATGTGCAGCAGGCGCTAAACGCCTCGCGCCCGGATCGTGAAGATCTTATGGCATTGCTCTCTCCGGCGGCGGCGGCTTTTCTTGAGCCAATGGCGCAGAAAGCTCAACGCCTGACGCGTCAGCGGTTCGGCAATACGGTTAGTTTTTACGTGCCGCTTTATCTTTCGAATCTGTGCGCCAATGACTGTACCTATTGCGGTTTTTCAATGAGCAACCGCATTAAGCGTAAAACGCTTGATGCGGATGAGATCGAACGCGAATGTCAGGCGATCCGCGCCATGGGCTTTGATCATCTGCTGCTGGTTACTGGCGAGCATCAGACCAAAGTAGGCATTGAATACTTCCACCAGCATCTGCCGCAGATCCGACGGCATTTCAGTTCGCTGATGATGGAAGTGCAGCCGCTATCGGAAGCGGAATATGTGGGGCTGAAGCATATCGGACTGGATGGCGTGCTGGTTTATCAGGAAACCTACCAGCCCAAAATCTATCAGCAGCACCATCTGAAAGGAAACAAGCAGGACTTTTTCTTTCGGCTGGAAACGCCGGATCGGCTTGGCCGCGCCGGGATCGACAAGATCGGACTTGGCGCGCTGATTGGTCTTTCCGACAGCTGGCGAACTGACTGTTTTATGCTGGGGGAACATCTGCTGTGGTTACAAAAAACTTACTGGCAGAGCCGTTATTCCGTTTCTTTCCCACGCTTACGCCCCTGTGCTGGCGGTATTGAGCCTGCTTCGCTGATGAGCGAAGCCCAGCTGGTGCAGACCATCTGCGCTTTCCGCCTGTTTGCGCCGGAAGTAGAGCTTTCGCTGTCAACGCGGGAATCTCCTGCGTTTCGCGACCGAGTAGTACCGCTGGCCATCAACAGCATTAGCGCTTTCTCCAAAACACAGCCTGGCGGCTATGCCGAAAATAATCCGCAGCTGGAGCAATTTTCACCGGACGATCACCGTACCCCTCAGGAAGTGGCAGCGGCGCTTACGCAGGCAGGATTACAACCGGTATGGAAAGACTGGGACAGCTGGCTGGGACGCACGCCGCAATAAAGGGTAATGAATAAAGCGTTGCCGATCTTTTTTGGAAGGGATTATCCAGTACTGAACGGCTACGCTTTGCCGTGCTGGCTGGACGAATTACAGTGATGACGTCAGGCAATAACGTGCTGACCAGGGTCAGTTTTTTATTCACTCTGCTGACCCTGCCCTCCGCAACCCGGCAATGAGACCGGGTAATTACCGGCTGTTTTCGCTGTCGGTATAACCCGGCGTAGCCCATACCGAAGGCCAGTCTCCCGGTTCACCACCGTCGCAGCCCGGCTGACTGTTATAGCTCATCAAATGGAATATATTACCGTCATAGCGCCAGGCTGCGCTTTCGCCGCAATCAGCGATGCCTCGACCACGCGCAGCATGAAACAACTGACCGCTGTGCGGATCGTAGCTGGCTTCGGTAAACCAACTTACGCTATTGGGCTTGCCTTCCGCGTTATGTAACGGTAACGGTAGCACCAACTGCTGCGCTTTTTCAGGTGCGGCGCGCGGCGTAATAAACAGTACGCTGGAAGATTGATAGGCTCCCATGCCGCAGTTAATCATCACTAAAGCATGCTGCGCGTCCAGCGGTTGCGCCTCGCTGCGTGCGATATCTTCTTCAGCGGGTTCGCACTCTTCCCTTTTCAGTACCGGCTGCTGGCTGGCGATCACCTTTTGAAGCAGCGCCTGGGCGTTATTTAATGGCACAACAGGCGGCACAGGCGGTAATGAAGGCGCTACGGAGGCGCGCGACGGCACGCTCCCGGCTGGCTCAGTACCGGTTTTAAACAGCGCCGTTTGATTACCGAGACGCCCCTGCCGTTCATCAACAAACAGCAGCGCCGCATTCAGGCCGCTTAATGAACCGGTAATCTCATTATCGGACGTCAGGGAAATCGTCATGGCATTTTTAGCCGCTGTCACCAGCGCCTGAATATCGCTTAAGCTGTCGCTGTGTGCATTAGCGTAATCATTATTCGCATCAGCATCTGAAAGGCTTATGGCATGGTTCCACCGTTTTCCATCCAGCCAGACACCCTCCGCTTTCCTGGCATCAAAGCTCATAATATCCAGCGAGGCAGTACCTTCAGGCCCCGCCTGATGACGGATCACGATGCGCATATTTTCATCCACGTTGCGGATATCGCAGTCGTTAAGGTTGTTGCAGGTTACCTGCCACCCTTTAAAAAAACGCTGTACCGGCTCTCCCGGCGGCTCGGCGATAGCCATTGCGGTAGGTAGCCCACCAGACAGCATTAATAACAGCAGAGCCTTGCCAGATAAGTTCATGCCTGGATTCCCTTGATATGCAGTAAACAAATAGATAAGCACACTTCTACCTGTGCCCGATGGCCACAAAGTTTAGCGGTTACTCAACTAAGGCTTTAGAGCAGCATAATAGCCGATCGTATTCATATTCTTTATGACTATTCTCGCTGCGGCTTCCCGGCCGCTTCAGTAAATATATTCAGGCAGCTGACTAGATTATAACGCCTCATTTTCTACTTAATTTTCGCGTTTATTACTGATTTTACTAATTTTTTTGAGTAAAGCGCAGGTAAAGCGACTAAAGGAGATATGCTAACAGGGAGAGAAAATG
This sequence comes from Pantoea sp. FN0302, assembly GCF_050113775.1. Lineage (NCBI taxonomy): Bacteria > Pseudomonadati > Pseudomonadota > Gammaproteobacteria > Enterobacterales > Erwiniaceae > Pantoea > Pantoea sp. FN0302. Next base: position 18,859 of record NZ_JBNJSM010000010.1, on the reverse strand, counting down.
GCTAATCGTGATAGCGTCATTGATGGGCAGTACGCACCTGTATCGGATAATGGGCTGGTCTACTCCGACGTTCCTGGCTGGATAGATTTAGGCCATGCCAGAGGAGATGATGTACGGTTTCTTTTAGACAATATGGATATCGGTGAGCATAGCCAAATTTTGAATCAGGTCTTGCAGAGATAGTGACAAATAATGGCACCCAGATAAACGTCTTAACCCGACCGAGAACATTTGATGTTAAAAGAACTCCATAGGATAGCGACCATTATTACCGGGCAAGTGGTGCACCGCTTATCTTGATTGGCATACTGAAAGAGCGACCTTATCATTCCTTGATGTCCCCGTTATGCATGGCGATATTATTCTTCCTCAGTAAATATCGTTTTTTTCACAACAGGTGAAAACAGGATCAGAAAAGCTTACATGTTTTTGGATTTCCATAAAAAAACCCTGCCGAAGCAGGGTTTTTTATTTATGGCTCTAACGGCGCTACGTCTGACGATTACTCGTCGTCGTTGCCACCGAGGCCGGCGTTCAGCAGCTCGGCCAGGCTGGCCGTTGCTTCTTCCGCGCTCACCTGAGGCGCCACGGTCGGCTCGCCAGACTGGCGACGACGCATACGATCCTGATGGTACGCGTAACCGGTACCAGCCGGGATCAGACGACCCACGATCACGTTCTCTTTCAGGCCGCGCAGTTCATCACGCTTGCCTGCTACTGCGGCTTCGGTCAGGACACGGGTGGTTTCCTGGAACGATGCTGCAGAGATAAACGATTCGGTTGCCAGTGACGCTTTGGTAATACCCAACAGATCGCGAGCGTAAGTTGCGCCCACTTTGCCATTGGTTTCCAGATCGCGGTTGGCAATCTTCACGCGTGAGTATTCTACCTGCTCGCCTTCCAGGAACTCGGAGCTGCCCGCGTTAGCGATGGTTGCTTTACGCAGCATCTGACGCACGATAACTTCGATATGTTTATCGTTAATCTTAACGCCCTGCAGACGGTATACGTCCTGCACTTCGTTAACGATATAACGGGTCACAGCCTGAACGCCACGCAGACGCAGAATGTCATGCGGTGATTCCGGACCATCGGAGATAACGTCACCACGTTCTACGCGCTCACCTTCAAACACGTTGAGCTGACGCCATTTCGGAATCATCTCTTCGTACGGATCGCTACCGTCGATCGGCGTGATCACCAGACGACGCTTGCCTTTGGTCTCTTTACCGAAGGAGACGATACCGCTGATTTCAGCCAGAATCGCAGGTTCTTTCGGACGACGCGCTTCAAACAGGTCAGCAACGCGCGGCAGACCACCGGTAATATCCTTAGTACCGCCAGATTCCTGCGGCACACGCGCCAGCGTATCACCAGAGCTGATCTTCACACCATCTTCCAGCTGAACAATCGCTTTGCCCGGCAGGAAGTACTGTGCCGGCATATCGGTGCCCGGGATCAGTACATCGTTACCGTTAGCATCAACGATTTTCAGTGCCGGACGCAGATCTTTACCACCTGTGGTACGTTCTGCGGTATCCAGTACCACCAGCGAAGACAGACCGGTCAGCTCGTCAGTTTGACGGGTAATGGTCTGGCCGTCGATCATATCGGTGAAACGGATGAAACCGCTCACTTCAGTGATAACCGGCATGGTGTGTGGATCCCAGTTCGCTACCGTTTCACCGGCATTGACCTGCTCACCGTCACCTTTCGCCATGGTCGCACCGTAAGGCACTTTATAGCTTTCTTTGGTGCGCCCGAATTCGTCGATCATTTTCAGTTCAACGTTACGGGAGGTAATAACCAGCTTGCCAGCGGAGTTGGTAACCGACTTGGCGTTGGTCAGCTTGATAGTACCTTTGTTCTTCACCTGGATGCTGGATTCAGCAGCCGCACGCGATGCCGCACCACCGATGTGGAAGGTACGCATCGTCAGCTGTGTACCCGGCTCACCGATTGACTGTGCCGCGATAACGCCGATAGCCTCACCGTTGTTGATGATGTGGCCACGCGCCAGGTCACGACCGTAGCAGTGTGCACACACACCGAAGTCGGTTTCACAGGCAACAACAGAGCGAACTTTAACGCTGTCGACAGAGTTCTGCTCCAGTACGTCACACCAGTGCTCATCAAGCAGAGTGTTACGTGATACCAGAATGTCAGCAGTGCCCGGCTTCAGTACGTCTTCTGCCGTTACACGGCCAAGAACGCGCTCACGCAGCGGCTCTTTAACGTCGCCACCTTCGATAACCGGCGTCATCATGATGCCTTCATGCGTACCACAGTCATCTTCGGTTACTACCAGGTCCTGCGCCACGTCAACCAGACGACGGGTCAGATAACCGGAGTTTGCCGTTTTCAGTGCGGTATCCGCCAGACCTTTACGCGCACCGTGTGTGGAGATGAAGTACTGGAGTACGTTCAGACCTTCACGGAAGTTCGCGGTGATCGGCGTTTCGATGATAGAGCCATCCGGCTTCGCCATCAGACCACGCATACCAGCCAGCTGACGAATCTGAGCGGCGGAACCACGCGCACCAGAGTCGGCCATCATAAAGATGCTGTTAAAGGAAACCTGTTTTTCCTCTTCGCCGTCACGGTTGATAACCGTTTCGGTAGAGAGGTTTTCCATCATCGCCTTAGCAACACGTTCGTTTGCCGCGGCCCAGATATCGATAACCTTGTTATAGCGCTCGCCAGCCGTTACCAGGCCAGACTGGAACTGTTCCTGAATCTCAGCCACTTCCGCTTCCGCTTCGGTGATGATTTCCACTTTCTTCGCCGGAATAACCATATCATCGATACCAACGGAAGCACCTGAACGGGCTGCGTAGGCAAAACCGGTGTACATGGTCTGGTCAGCAAAGATAACGGTCGGCTTCAGGCCCAGAATGCGGTAACAGGTGTTCAGCATTTTGGAGATCGCCTTTTTACCCAGCGCCTGGTTGACGATGGAGTACGGCAGACCTTGCGGTACGATCATCCACAGAATTGCACGGCCGATAGTGGTATCGATAATGCTGGTTTTCGGGATGAAATCGCCCTGCTCATTTTTTTCGTATTCAGTGATACGCACTTTAACGCGCGCATGCAGCTCGGCCAGGCCAGCGCGATAAACACGCTCAGCTTCTTTCGGGCCAGTCAGCACCATGCCTTCGCCTTTGGCGTTCACTTTGTCGCGGGTCATGTAGTACAGACCCAGTACAACGTCCTGAGACGGAACGATGATCGGTTCGCCGTTCGCCGGAGACAGAATGTTGTTGGTCGACATCATCAGCGCACGCGCTTCCAGCTGGGCTTCCAGCGTCAGCGGTACGTGAACAGCCATCTGGTCACCATCGAAGTCGGCGTTATATGCCGCACAAACCAGCGGATGCAGCTGGATAGCTTTACCTTCGATCAGAACCGGTTCAAAAGCCTGAATACCCAGACGGTGCAGCGTCGGCGCACGGTTCAGCAGAACCGGGTGCTCACGGATAACTTCATCCAGTATATCCCAAACTACCGCTTCTTCACGCTCAACCATTTTCTTGGCGGCTTTGATGGTGGTAGCAAGACCACGCAGCTCCAGCTTGCCGTAGATGAACGGTTTGAACAGTTCCAGCGCCATTTTCTTCGGCAGGCCGCACTGATGGAGACGCAGGTAAGGACCTACGGTAATAACGGAACGACCAGAGTAGTCGACGCGTTTACCCAGCAGGTTCTGACGGAAACGACCCTGCTTACCTTTGATCATGTCAGCCAGCGACTTCAGCGGACGCTTGTTGGAGCCAGTGATGGCGCGACCACGACGGCCGTTATCCAGCAGCGCATCTACCGCTTCCTGCAGCATACGTTTTTCGTTACGTACGATGATATCTGGCGCAGCCAGATCCAGCAGACGTTTCAAACGGTTGTTACGGTTAATGACGCGACGATAAAGATCGTTCAGGTCAGAAGTCGCAAAACGACCACCGTCCAGCGGAACCAGCGGACGCAGATCCGGCGGCAGAACCGGCAGCACGGTCAGGATCATCCACTCCGGCTTGTTGCCAGACTGCACGAACGCTTCCAGCAGTTTGATACGCTTGGTCAGCTTTTTACGCTTGGTCTCGGAGTTGGTTTCGTTCAGCTCTTCGCGCAGCTGCTCGCATTCCTGCTCCAGATCCATATTCTTCAGCAGCGCCTGGATCGCTTCCGCGCCCATCTTCGCATCGAATTCGTCGCCAAACTCTTCCAGCGCATCCAGATACTGCTCTTCAGTCAGGATCTGACGCTTCTCGAGGTTGGTCATACCGCCTTCAACCACCACATAGGATTCGAAGTACAGTACGCGTTCGATATCACGCAGCGGCATATCCAGCAGCAAACCGATACGGGACGGCAGAGACTTCAGGAACCAAATGTGCGCAGTCGGGGAAGCCAGCTCGATGTGGCCCATACGCTCACGGCGCACTTTAGTCTGGGTCACTTCAACGCCGCACTTCTCACAGATAACACCGCGGTGTTTCAGGCGCTTGTACTTACCGCACAGGCATTCATAGTCTTTTACCGGCCCGAAGATACGGGCGCAGAACAGACCATCACGCTCTGGCTTGAAGGTACGGTAGTTAATGGTTTCCGGCTTTTTCACTTCACCGAAAGACCAGGAACGGATCATGTCTGGCGAGGCCAGAGCAATTTTGATCGCATCAAACTCTTCGGTTTTAGTTTGCGCTTTCAGAAACTTAAGTAAGTCTTTCACGGATTAGCTCCCGTCGGAGTGAGACTTCTCAAGAAAGCCCGGGCAAGCCCGGACTCTCTTGTAACCAGTACGACTGCGAGTGCTACCTTGCGGTAATTACTCGTCTTCCAGCTCGATGTTGATACCCAGCGAGCGGATCTCTTTCAACAGTACGTTGAAGGATTCCGGCATGCCCGGTTCCATCTGATGGTTGCCGTCCACGATGTTTTTATACATTTTGGTACGACCGTTAACGTCATCAGACTTAACGGTAAGCATTTCTTGCAGCGTGTAGGCCGCGCCGTATGCTTCCAGCGCCCACACTTCCATCTCACCGAAGCGCTGACCACCGAACTGTGCCTTACCACCCAGCGGCTGCTGAGTAACCAGGCTATAAGAGCCGGTAGAACGTGCGTGCATCTTGTCATCAACCAGGTGGTTGAGTTTCAGCATGTACATGTAGCCAACGGTAACCGGACGCTCGAACTGCTCGCCAGTACGGCCATCAAACAGGGTGATCTGGCCAGAAGTCGGCAGATCGCCAAGCTGCAGCAGCTCTTTGATTTCGCTCTCTTTCGCGCCATCAAACACCGGCGTTGCGATCGGCATACCTTTTTTCAGGTTCTCTGCCAGGCGCAGCACTTCATCATCAGAGAAGGTGTTCAGATCAACACGCTGACGTACGTCGGCGCCCAGATCGTAAGCACGCTGGATAAACTCACGCAGCTTGGCGACTTCTTCCTGCTTCTTCAGCATCGCATTGATCTTGTCACCAATGCCTTTGGCAGCCATGCCCAGGTGCGTTTCCAGAATCTGACCGATGTTCATACGTGACGGTACGCCCAGCGGGTTCAGTACGATGTCGACCGGCGTACCGTTCTCATCGTAAGGCATATCTTCGATCGGGTTGATCTTGGAGATAACACCTTTGTTCCCGTGACGACCTGCCATCTTGTCACCAGGCTGGATCTGACGTTTAACGGCCAGATACACTTTAACGATTTTCAGCACGCCCGGTGCCAGGTCATCGCCCTGAGTGATTTTGCGGCGCTTCGCTTCAAGTTTTTTCTCAAACTCGTGCTTCAGCTCATCGTACTGCTCAGCCAGCTGCTCCAGCTGATTCTGTTTCTGCTCGTCGGTCAGGCCCAGCTCCAGCCAACGCTCACGCGGCAGCTTGTCCAGTTTTTCCGCTTCCACGCCGCCGGAAACCAGCACTGAGTGGATACGGGCAAACAGGCCGGCTTCGAGGATCTGCAGTTCTTCAGTCAGGTCTTTTTTCGCCTGCTTCAGCTGCATCTCTTCGATTTCCAACGCGCGCTTGTCTTTTTCCACGCCATCGCGGGTAAAGACCTGCACGTCGATAACGGTACCTGAAACGCCGTTTGGTACGCGCAGAGAAGAGTCTTTAACGTCAGACGCTTTCTCACCGAAGATCGCACGCAGCAGTTTCTCTTCTGGCGTCAGCTGGGTTTCACCTTTCGGCGTTACCTTACCAACCAGAATGTCGCCACCGGTCACTTCCGCACCGATATAAACGATACCGGATTCATCCAGCTTGGAGAGCGCAGCTTCACCCACGTTCGGGATATCAGCGGTGATCTCTTCAGGCCCCAGCTTGGTGTCACGCGACACGCAGGCCAGTTCCTGGATATGAATCGTGGTAAAACGATCTTCCTGTACTACGCGCTCGGAGACCAGAATGGAGTCTTCGAAGTTGTAGCCGTTCCACGGCATGAACGCTACGCGCATGTTCTGACCCAGCGCCAGTTCACCCAAGTCGGTGGACGGACCATCAGCCAGCACGTCGCCGCGCTCAACCGGCTCACCCAGAGAAACACACGGCATCTGGTTGATGCAGGTGTTCTGGTTAGAACGGGTATATTTAGTCAGGTTGTAGATGTCGATGCCGGCTTCGCCCGGATACATCTCTTCTTCGTTAACTTTGATAACGATACGAGAAGCATCAACATACTGTACGGTACCACCACGTTTCGCTACGGCGGTTACACCGGAGTCAACCGCTACCGCACGTTCCATACCGGTACCTACCAGCGGCTTATCAGCACGCAGAGTCGGAACCGCCTGACGTTGCATGTTCGCACCCATCAGGGCGCGGTTAGCATCATCGTGCTCCAGGAACGGGATCAGGGACGCACCGACAGAAACCACCTGCTGGGTGGAAACGTCCATGTAGTCAACCTGGTCGCGGCTGAACAGGCTCGATTCGCCTTTGCTACGGCAAGTCACCAGATCATCGACAAAATGACCCTCTTCATCGAGGTTGGTGTTCGCCTGAGCGATAACGTAGTTACCCTCTTCGATAGCAGAGAGGTAATGAATTTCGTCGGTGACCACGCCATCGATAACGCGACGGTACGGCGTTTCAAGGAAACCGTATTCGTTAGTCTGCGCATATACCGACAGGGAGTTGATCAGACCGATGTTCGGACCTTCCGGCGTTTCGATTGGACATACGCGACCATAGTGAGTCGGGTGTACGTCTCGCACTTCGAAGCCTGCACGCTCACGCGTCAAGCCGCCTGGGCCCAGGGCAGAGATACGACGCTTATGCGTGATCTCTGACAGCGGGTTGTTCTGGTCCATAAACTGAGACAGCTGGCTGGAACCAAAGAACTCTTTCACCGCCGCGGAGATCGGCTTAGCGTTAATCATATCCTGCGGCATCAGGGTATCGAGGTCGCCCAGAGAGAGACGCTCTTTCACCGCACGCTCAACGCGCACCAGACCTACGCGGAACTGGTTTTCGGCCATTTCGCCTACGGAGCGGATACGACGGTTGCCGAGGTGGTCGATATCGTCCACTTCGCCTTTACCGTTACGGATACCGATGAGCTTCTTCATGACTTCGATGATGTCATCTTTGCTCAGGATACCAGAGCCTTCGATTTCATCACGGCCGAGAGAGCGGTTGAACTTCATGCGGCCTACCGCAGAAAGGTCATAACGATCTTCGGAGAAGAACAGATTCTCAAACAAGTTTTCCGCAGCTTCACGCGTCGGCGGCTCGCCCGGACGCATCATGCGATAGATCTCAACCAGCGCGCTCAGGCGATCGTTGGTTGGGTCAACGCGCAGCGTTTCGGAGATATAGGCGCCGTGGTCAAGGTCGTTGGTAAACAGCGTTTCGATACGCTTATGACCCGCCTGGCTCAGCTTGGCCAGCAGATCCAGCGACAGCTCCATGTTAGCGGATACGATCAGCTCACCGGTGCTTTCGTCAACGTAGTCTTTAGCAACCACTTTGCCTGCAATGTACTCCACCGGCACTTCGATATGCTGGATACCATCTTTTTCCAGCTGACGAATATGACGCGCGGTAATACGACGGCCTTTTTCAACGTAGACCGTACCGTTCGATTCGATATCGAAAGAGGCAGTTTCGCCACGCAGACGCTCAGGCACCAGTTCCATCTGCAGCTTGTTGTCACGGATTTCAAACACCACTTTTTCGAAGAACAGATCGAGAATCTGCTCAGTGGTGAAGCTCAGTGCGCGCAGAATGATACTGGCCGGCAGCTTACGACGACGGTCAATACGGACGAACAGGTTGTCTTTCGGGTCAAACTCAAAGTCAAGCCATGAACCGCGGTAAGGGATGATACGTGCGTTATACAGCACTTTACCCGAAGAGTGGGTTTTACCCTTATCGCTGTCAAAGAATACGCCAGGACTACGATGCAGCTGAGAAACGATAACCCTTTCAGTACCGTTGATAACAAAGGTACCGTTTTCGGTCATGAGCGGAATTTCGCCCATGTAAACTTCTTGTTCTTTGATGTCTTTAACGGTGCCTTCCGGCGCTTCGCGCTCGTAGATCACCAGGCGCAGTTTAACGCGCAGCGGAGCAGAATATGTCACGCCACGGATCTGACACTCTTTCACATCAAATACAGGTTCGCCTAAGCGGTAGCTGACATACTGCAGCTCAGAGTTGCCGCTATAGCTCTGGATTGGGAATACGGAACGGAATGCAGCTTCCAGACCGTATTGGCCTTCCGGATCTTGCTCGATAAACTTCTGGAACGAGTCAAGCTGGATAGAAAGGAGATAAGGAATGTCCAGAACCTGTGGACGTTTCCCAAAATCCTTACGAATGCGTTTTTTCTCGGTATAGGAGTAAACCATAGGGTTCCTCAGCTAGCTGACAAGTCGACCCACTCTGTCCGTCCTGAAGGACAGTTCATGCAACACTATTTTGTTTGCCGGAAAGTACGAGAGACTTTCCGCAATACGTCTTTCTATCACTCTTAAATCATTTCATTGCTGTTGCATGGGCAGGGAACCCTGCAGGGAAGCAGTATATTAAGGCGTCGATAGAAAAAGATATTGAAGACGTTCAATGGACAAACAGTGCGAAACCCCATTGAAGCCCTGTAGCGCAAAAAGGCTGGTGACCAAAAAGTCACCAGCCATCAGCCTAAAAAGTCAGGCTGCAACCTGGAGGGTTGGCTTATTTAACTTCAACTTCAGCGCCAGCTTCTTCCAGGGATTTTTTCAGAGCTTCAGCGTCGTCTTTGCTGATGCCTTCTTTCAGCGCAGCCGGTGCAGACTCAACCAGATCTTTCGCTTCTTTCAGGCCCAGGCCAGTTGCGCCACGTACTGCTTTGATCACAGCAACTTTGTTAGCGCCAACAGCTTTCAGGACTACGTCGAACTCAGTTTTTTCTTCAACAGCTTCAGCCGGGCCAGCAGCAACAGCTACAGCAGCAGCAGCAGAAACGCCGAATTTTTCTTCCATAGCGGAAACCAGTTCAACCACTTCCATTACGGACATAGCGGCTACTGCTTCCAGAATTTGATCTTTAGTGATAGACATGACAATTGTTCCTAAGAATCAGAAAATAGTGTGTACGTAAAAGTGCGTAGTAAAAGAAGGCCTTAAGCGGCTTCTTTTGCATCGCGTACGGCAGCCAGAGTGCGGACCAGTTTGCCTGCAGCGGCTTCTTTCATGGTCGACATCAGACGTGCCAGTGCTTCTTCGTAGGTCGGCAGCGTTGCCAGACGGTCAATTTGTGCCGCCGGGATCAGCTCACCTTCAAAGGCTGCAGCTTTGACCTCAAATTTTGCATTCGCTTTCGCGAACTCTTTGAACAGACGAGCAGCAGCGCCCGGGTGTTCCATAGAGTATGCAATCAGGGTCGGACCAACAAACGTGTCTTTCAGGCACTCGAACTGAGTACCTTCTACGACGCGGCGCAGCAGGGTGTTACGAACAACACGCATGTAAACGCCAGCTTCACGACCTGCTTTACGCAGTTCAGTCATTTTATCAACGGTAACGCCACGAGAATCCGCAACTACCGCAGACAGCGCGCCTTTGGCTACTTCGCTGACTTCAGCAACAATCGCTTGTTTGTCTTGAAGATTTAATGCCATTAGCTTTTGCTCCTGGATTTTAGCCGGAGGAAAAATTCCACCGGAACTCACTTCACCTGGCGACCGGAAGGAAGCCAGGCGCTAAAACACGGTGAGCAGAATCCAGAAAATAAAAATATTCTTCAGGCTCTGTCACCGTCTACGCAGGAATATTAAGTTTCTTTCGAAACACCTGCGGTCTTGGACGGAGGCCTGGATAAGGCCAGGCTCCAACCGAAAATCTGTTGCCTTGCTTTTTCTTTGGCATCGTTACAGATGCTAAAAATAAAACTTCAGGCATGCGTTCTGTTTTAACAGAACAACGGGCGTAAGATTCTAGTAGAAACTTTCGCCCGCGTAAAGCGATTATTAATTCGCCACTGCAGTCAGACCAGACTGGTCGATGGCAACGCCAGCGCCCATGGTGGTAGACAGGCTAACTTTCTTGATGTACACGCCTTTCGCCTGAGACGGTTTTGCTTTTTTCAGCGCAACCAGCAGGGCTTCCAGGTTTTCTTTCAGTTTGTCAGCGTCGAAATCAACCTTACCGATAGTGGTATGGATGATGCCGTTTTTGTCATTGCGGTAACGAACCTGGCCAGCTTTAGCATTTTTAACTGCTTCAGCAACGTTCGGCGTAACCGTACCCACTTTCGGGTTCGGCATCAGGCCGCGCGGACCCAGAACCTGGCCCAGCTGGCCAACAACGCGCATTGCATCCGGAGATGCGATAACAACGTCAAAGTTCATTTCGCCTTTTTTGATCTGCTCAGCCAGATCTTCCATACCTACCAGCTCTGCGCCAGCTGCTTTCGCAGCTTCAGCGTTTGCGCCCTGGGTAAATACAGCAACGCGTACAGAGCGACCGGTACCGTGCGGCAGTACAGTTGCGCCACGCACGTTCTGATCGGATTTACGAGCGTCGATGCCGAGGTTTACAGCAACGTCAACGCTTTCAACGAATTTAGCGGTAGCCAGTTCTTTCAGCAGAGCAACAGCTTCGTTGATGTCATACTGTTTAGTCGCATCAACTTTGTCACGGATCACACGCATGCGCTTGGTCAGCTTAGCCATTTCTTAGTCCTCCACTACCAGGCCCATGGAACGAGCAGTACCTTCGATAGAGCGAGTCATCGCTTCTACGTCAGCACCAGTCATGTCCGCAGCTTTGGTTTCTGCGATTTCACGTACCTGAGCACGGGTTACTTTACCGACTTTGTCTTTGTTCGGCTTGCCAGAACCAGACTTGATACCCGCCGCTTTTTTCAGCAGCACAGCTGCCGGAGGCGTTTTGGTAACGAAGGTGAAAGAACGGTCAGAATAAACGGTAATAACAACCGGAATCGGCAGACCTTTTTCAATACTTTCTGTTTTGGCGTTAAACGCTTTACAGAATTCCATGATGTTAACGCCCTGCTGACCCAGAGCCGGACCTACTGGCGGACTCGGGTTAGCCATACCAGCTGCAACCTGCAGCTTGACGTAGGCTTGTACTTTCTTAGCCATGATATTTCCTCTTTTGGGTATAACGCCGTTTAAGGCTTCCCGTGATTAATCTTTCACATGGCATTAAAGCCACATAAAAACAAAAGGCGCGAAATTGTAGGGCAATTTCGCGCCTTCTGCAACCCTTAATCGAAAATTTCGATTGGGCAATTTAGCCTTTTTCGACCTGGCCGAAATCCAGCTCAACCGGTGTGGCACGGCCGAAAATAGAAACAGACACCTTCAGGCGGCTCTTCTCATAATCAACTTCTTCCACCACGCCGTTAAAGTCGGCAAACGGACCATCGTTAACGCGAACCATTTCACCTGGCTCAAACAGCGTCTTGGGACGGGGTTTGTCGCCAACCTGCTGCAGGCGGTTCATGATCGCATCAACTTCTTTATCGCTGATGGGTGCCGGGCGATCGGAAGTTCCGCCGATGAAACCCATAACACGCGGAACGCTGCGCACCAGGTGCCAGCTCGCGTCATTCATAACCATCTGCACCAGGACGTAACCCGGGAAGAATTTGCGCTCGCTTTTACGACGCTGGCCGCCACGGATTTCTACCACTTCTTCAGTGGGCACCATGACTTCGCCAAACAATTCTTCCATGTTGTGCAATTTGATATGCTCACGCAGCGACTGTGCTACGCGCGCTTCAAAACCGGAAAACGCCTGAACGACGTACCAGCGCTTTTTTGGAGCTTCAGACATCTCAGAACCTCAGGCCAGTGATAAACGATACCAGACGGACCAGAATACCATCCAGCCCCCACAAAATCAGTGACATCACGGCGGTAACCGCGGCAACGATTAACGTGGTATGCAGCGTTTCTTGACGCGTAGGCCAAATGACTTTGCGCACTTCGGTTCTGGCTTCACGAGCGAAAGCCAGCGTTGCTTTACCTTTCGTCGTTAACAGTGCGATACCGCCCGCCAACGCGATGAGAACAACAACAGCCAATGCGCGCAGCGGTAAGGTCACTTCGCGATAATAGAAGTTACCTACGATTGCTACGATCAGCAAAATGGCGACGACTACCCACTTTATTGCTTCCAGGCCGCGCCCGCTTCCTTGAGCTTCGGTATTAGCACTCATAAACCAACCTGCCACATAAATCAGAAACAATTTTGCCCCGCGCATGCGAGGCAGCCAAACCGAATGCAGCTGTTAAGGCGTAACTCGGTCGATCACGCCGTGCTACAGAGCCTGTCTCAGCAATGATTATGAGCGGAAAATCACTGATGAGCCAGGTTCTATGTTACAGCGTATAAAAAGGGCATCAAATGATGCCCTCTTCTTGTACGTTGCGTCAAATGTTATCGGCAATTAGCCCAGAACTTTAGCAACAACGCCCGCGCCTACGGTACGGCCGCCTTCACGGATTGCGAAACGCAGACCGTCGTCCATCGCGATCGGGTGGATCAGGGTAACAACCATTTTGATGTTGTCGCCCGGCATTACCATCTCAACGCCTTCCGGTAGTTCGATGGTGCCAGTCACGTCAGTAGTACGGAAGTAGAACTGAGGACGGTAGCCTTTGAAGAACGGAGTGTGACGGCCGCCTTCGTCTTTGGACAGAATATAAACTTCTGATTCGAACTGGGTGTGCGGCTTGATGGAGCCCGGCTTAGCCAGAACCTGACCACGCTCGATCTCTTCACGCTTGATACCACGCAGCAGAACACCAACGTTCTCACCAGCACGACCTTCGTCCAGCAGTTTGCGGAACATTTCAACGCCGGTACAGGTAGATTTCGCCGTATCTTTGATACCAACGATTTCAACTTCTTCACCAACTTTGATCACGCCACGCTCAACACGACCGGTAACAACGGTACCACGGCCAGAGATTGAGAATACGTCTTCGATCGGCAGCAGGAACGGCTTATCAATCGCACGCTCAGGTTCCGGGATGTAAGAATCCAGGTGACCAGCCAGCTCGATGATTTTCTCTTCCCACTCTGCTTCGCCTTCCAGCGCTTTCAGCGCGGAACCGCGAACGATCGGAGTGTCGTCGCCCGGGAAGTCATACTGTGACAGCAGGTCACGAACTTCCATTTCAACCAGTTCCAGCAGCTCTTCATCATCAACCATGTCACATTTGTTCAGGAACACGATGATGTAAGGAACGCCAACCTGACGACCCAGCAGGATGTGCTCACGGGTCTGCGGCATCGGGCCGTCAGTCGCAGCAACAACCAGGATAGCGCCGTCCATCTGAGCAGCACCGGTGATCATGTTTTTCACATAGTCGGCGTGGCCCGGGCAGTCAACGTGCGCGTAGTGGCGAGACGGGGTGTCATATTCAACGTGAGAGGTGTTGATGGTGATACCACGAGCTTTTTCTTCCGGCGCGTTATCGATCTGATCGAATGCACGCGCTGCACCGCCGTAGGTTTTCGCCAGAACGGTAGTGATAGCTGCAGTCAGGGTAGTTTTACCGTGGTCAACGTGGCCGATAGTACCGACGTTGACGTGCGGTTTTGAACGTTCAAATTTTTCTTTAGACATCGATTGTCCCTCTAAGACACGGTTAAATCGGTGATATCACCACATCAACCAGGCATCGCCTGTGCTGTTGAATTTTTTGTACAGGAAGAATCAGGGAGGGAGATAAAGAAGTGGTGCTGATACCCAGAGTCGAACTGGGGACCTCACCCTTACCAAGGGTGCGCTCTACCAACTGAGCCATATCAGCACATCTGGAGCGGGCAGCGGGAATCGAACCCGCATCATCAGCTTGGAAGGCTGAGGTAATAGCCATTATACGATGCCCGCAACCTGGAACTCGGCTACCTGTTCTTTCTGTAGCAAATGAATAATAAGTTAAGGATGCTTATTATTCGAGCTTCGAGCCAACTTGCGTTGCCTGCTGACTCTGACTGTGCTTGAGCTCAGTCTGAATATGGTGGTGGGAGAAGGATTACTCGTCGCTTCGCTCCTCACCCTTCGGGCCACGCTGCGCGTGTTGTCTCGCGCTGCTCGACTCGAACCTTAACGAAGGTTTTCACCTTCTCCAAACCGAAAACCTTTAGGCGGTTCAGTTTGGTTTAGCTCTGTTGCCAAAGCTTAAATATGGTGGTGGGAGAAGGATTCGAACCTTCGAAGTCTGTGACGGCAGATTTACAGTCTGCTCCCTTTGGCCGCTCGGGAATCCCACCTGATACTTGATGGTGCCGGCTACCGGAATCGAACTGGTGACCTACTGATTACAAGTCAGTTGCTCTACCTACTGAGCTAAGCCGGCATCAAGTGAGGCGCATTCTAGGAAGACCGGCTGCGGTATGCAACAAAAAAATTGCGATAAATGTTCTATCGGTCACTATTTGTGCAATTCTTCGCAAATTTACGTTTTTTTGAAGAAAAAACAACCATTCCTACTGTGGGATCTGGGTTATCAAAGCGTGATTTTTACTTATAACGCTATTCTTTTGCGTGAAAATATTGGCTGCCGGATAACTTTTTTTCTCTTCAGTGGTGCTAAATTGCCCACCTGATTATGGTCAGCGCTACAGATAAAGCATGCAAAATTTTCTTTTGTGACACACATCACATATTAATGGGTGGCGATTAAACCCACTGGATTATATAGCCTGTTTATCACCTGAAGGAGAATTGAAGTTTTATCTAAACCTCCCTTACTTCCTGCTGCTTGTTAATAACAAATTTGCGAGGATCGTTCTGATTACCTTTAGCAATCCATTTTTTTCCTTCTTTTTCTCCTGTTACTGGTGTTAACCTCCTGCGCATTGTTTTCTGAAATTACCTCCAGGGCACAGGAAGATGGCTATGCTTACCTGTTGCCATTCGGTAAATATCTGCTGGCAGAAGCATGCTTATGAGTAATAAAGAGTCCTCATTTACCACCCCGTATCTGACATTCAGTCGCCAACAATGGGCTGCGTTGCGTGATTCTGTTCCGATGACATTATCAGAGGATGAGATCGCTCGTCTGAAAGGCATTAATGAAGATCTTTCACTGGAAGAGGTAGCTGAAATCTATCTGCCTTTGTCCCGTCTGCTGAATTTCTATATTAATTCTAATTTGCGTCGTCAGGCAGTGCTGGAACAGTTTTTAGGTACCAGCGGGCAAAAGATCCCGTATATCATCAGCATTGCAGGTAGCGTAGCCGTAGGTAAAAGCACTACTGCGCGCGTTTTACAGGCGTTGCTAAGCCGCTGGCCTGAACATCGCCGCGTCGAATTAATTACCACCGATGGTTTTCTTCATCCGAACGCCGTATTAAAAGAACGCGACCTGATGAAGAAAAAAGGCTTTCCGCAGTCTTATGATATGCACCGCCTGGTCAATTTTGTTGCTGACCTGAAATCGGGGGCAACTGAAGTAACGGCGCCGGTTTATTCTCACTTGATTTATGATGTCATCCCTGACGGCGATAAAATCGTACAGCAGCCCGATATTTTAATCCTGGAAGGATTAAACGTGCTGCAAAGCGGGATGGATTATCCTCACGATCCGCATCACGTATTTGTTTCTGATTTTGTTGATTTTTCTATTTACGTCGATGCGCCTGAAGAGCTGCTGGAAGACTGGTATATCAACAGGTTTCTGAAGTTTCGCAAAGGGGCCTTTACCGATCCCGACTCTTATTTTCATCACTACGCACAGCTGTCCGAAGAGGAAGCCGTTAATATCGCAACCCAACTATGGAGAGAGATTAACTGGCGTAACCTGAAGGAAAATATTTTACCCACGCGTGAGCGTGCCAGCCTAATCCTGAGCAAAAGTGCTAACCACGCTGTTGAACAGGTGCGGTTACGTAAATAAGGCTGAATAGTGCTTCTGAGAGGCTATCCGCATCTTCAGAAGCACTCTGTCGATAAAGTAAGCCGTCAGTTCTGTGGTCGCAAGGATATTTCGCCGCCTACCCAGGATTTTATTACGCCATCCTGTTCAAGCAGTAACCCACCTTGTTGATCAATACCGCGAGCGATGCCCAATACTTCACGATCGCCAATCAATAACTTAACCGGTCTGTTAATAAAGTTATCCAGCCGCTGCCAGCGAGAAAGAAAAGGTGCTAATCCTTCCCGTTCGAAATCACGCAGGCTATGACGCAATTGATTTACTAACAGGCTTACAAGTTCGTTGCGGTTGATAGCAATACCCGCCTCTTGCAGGTTAATCCAGCCCTGGTTTACTACCGTGGCATCAGGGGTACGCATTTTCAAATTGATGCCTGCGCCAAATACGATTTGTGCGGCATCGCCTGTTTTCCCGATCATTTCGACCAGGATGCCAGCCAGCTTTCGATCGTTCAGATAAAGATCGTTCGGCCACTTTACTCTTACGCCTTCAGCACCCAGCCGCTGCAATACTTCAGCAATGACAATACCGATAACCAGGCTTAAGCCCATTGCCGCAGCTGGCCCCTGTTCAAGACGCCAGTACATTGAGAGATAGAGATTAGCGCCGAAAGGAGAAAACCATTGACGGCCACGGCGTCCACGCCCTGCATGTTGATATTCAGCCACGCAGGCATCGCCCGTTTTTAGCGATCCCATGCGTTCCAGCAGATACTGGTTAGTGGAGTCTATAACGGGTATTACCGCCAGTCCCTGTTGTTCCAGGTTGCGGTTAATTTCCGCTTCGTCCAGTAACTGTACAGGAGCAGGCAAACAATAGCCCTTTCCTGTCACGGTAAAGACATCCAGCCCCCACTCCTTTAAAGTCTGGATATGTTTGTTTATTGCAGCGCGGCTCATACCGAGCTTTTCGCCAATTTGTTCACCTGAATGGAATTCGCCATCAGCCAGGATAGAAACTAATTTTAACGGTACGCTGTTATCTTTCATGAAATAACCTCAACGGCATTTTTTTCTCCGTCAGCGCCAATAAAACGCACTTCCGGCTCCAGCCAGACGTTAAATTTTTGCCCCACACGCTGTCTGATTTCACGGGCTAATGCGACAACATCTTCTGCACTTGCCTCTTCCGCATTGATTAATACCAGTGCCTGCTGCTGATGTACGGCCGCTCCGCCAATGCGATAACCTTTTAACTGGCACTGATCAATAAGCCAGCCAGCAGCCAGCTTAACTTCACCGTTACTTTGCGGATAATGGGGAGCATGCGGGACAGTTGCCAGTAATGCTGTAGCCTGCTCTGCAGTAACCACAGGATTTTTAAAGAAGCTGCCAGCGTTTCCGGTTAACGCCGGATCGGGCAATTTACTGCGACGCATATGACAAACAGAATCAAAAATCTGCTGAGGAGTGACGGTTGCGGGATCGAGCTTAGCCAGATCGCCATAGCTCATTACAGGTTGCCATTGCCTGGGTAAGCTAAAACCAACGCGGGTAATCGCATAACCGTTCTGTAGCCGATGCTTGAAGATACTATCGCGATAGCCAAACTCACATTCTGCTGCCGTCAGCCGATGAATCTGGCCGCTTTCCAGTTCAAGAACTTCAACCCACTCGCAAACATCCTTTATCTCGACACCATAGGCACCAATATTTTGAATAGGCGAAGAGCCAACGCAGCCGGGTATTAAAGCAAGGTTTTCCAGTCCGGCGATGTTTTGCTGTAATGTGTAAGCGACCAGAGCATGCCAGTTTTCACCAGCTCCTGCCTGTAGATGCCAGTGCTTATCACTTTCAGTAATAGTAATGCCTTTAATACGGTTTATTACAACTATGCCGCTGAAAGCTTGCAGAAACAGGACATTACTACCCTCACCTAATAATAAGAAGGGCAAATCGCGCTGATGACACTCACGCCAGGCTGCAAGAATATCTTGCGGCGTTTCTGCGTATACAACTTTTTCTGCGCCTGTTTCAATGGCAAAGGTATGTAGTTTTTTAAGTGAGAATGCAGGACTGGACATGAAGCGGCCTTTTCCGATTAACTGCGCTCAGTTTAACCGATCGATACAGTAGGAAGAAAATTTTATCCTGTGGATCGGCAAGGCATGTTCGTTAATAAGCCTGACAGTGAAAAAACTAAAGACAGGGCGCTGACGGCAATAAATATTATCAAGCCTGGTCAACTTAAAAGCAGAAGGGAATGAAAATTAGTCGCAGAGCAGGATCTGCAGGTGGGCACTGACGATATTCTAGCCACGAAAACGGGGTTTTTTACCGATCGTCAGACACGAAAAAGCCTCAGCTTTCGCTGAGGCTCCGTCGCTGTTTTGATGCCTGGCAGTTCCCTACTCTCGCATGGGGAGGCCCCACACTACCATCGGCGCTGCGGCGTTTCACTTCTGAGTTCGGCATGGGGTCAGGTGGGACCACCGCGCTCTCGCCGCCAGGCAAATTC
>NZ_JBNJSM010000009.1:0-86782 GCF_050113775.1 Pantoea sp. FN0302 | reverse complement strand
TTTTGCCGTTGAGGTGCCGCGTGCCCGCCAGAAAGCGCCCGGTGGGGATGTCCAGCGTCAGCGGCTGGCCCAGCAGCGCGTGGCGGTCGGCGCGGGCGTCGGGGCCCAGCAGCGTGACGGTGAGTTCAAAGGGGTGCGACAGCGCCTCGCGCCCCTCCAGCTTCCAGAAAAGCAGCCCCTCCTGCGGGAGCCGTGCGGTGATACGTTCAGACATAGGTGAGTTCCGTGCTCAGCGGGCCCGCGGATGCGGGCGGTGATAATAAGGAAATGGGTTTGTTTCAGGAATGCGGCCTCAGAAAGAGGCCGTAAGAAATCAATTTATTAACAGCTACGATGGCTATTTAATGCATGTACCAGCGCGTTAAAGGGCAAAATAATATTCTCTTGAATGACCTCTTCGCCATGCGCCTGTTGATTTATGGCGGCATGCAATACAGAAATGTAATCGTTAGCCGTATCGATAATACTTTTACAGTCTTGCTCATCCCGCTGTTGAATTAATTTATTCCAGCCCGCGGAAAGTTGCTCTAACGTCTCAACTTCCTTGTTAAGGATTTTATCTTCAGCAGGCGTTCTGTCTTCTGTTAAATCACGCAGCGCCTGACGTGAAAGATAAACGATGCCGTTGCGATAATGCTCTACGCTATCTGCGGGTGAGTTCTCGTAGGCAATTTTTATCCGCTCGCTATTGGCAGCAGAAATGGCTTTTAAAAAAGCGTTCCGCTGCGTCAGCAGCGCGTTAAAGGCATCGACATATTCAGCATCACTGCGCCGTGCCAGCTCGCCATTATCCGTTAACCAGCCTTTATTTTTTTGATAATCGTATAGTTTTTCGCTGAGAGGAAGCAGCTTATTGATACTGGCCTGATAAGCCTGCGCCGCGCTGTCCAGCTGCGGTAGCGGGCCCGGCAGGCTTAAGCCCTTATCCAGCCACTCATTGATATTGTGAAATATTGATGGATTGATCACGGTATAAGCTGTCAGCGGCACATTGGCTGTCAGCTGTGGCTTACTCTCCTGTTGATAGTGATACAGAGCCTCAGGCAAAGAGTAAAAATTAACGCTGTTTTCACTGTTTGCCGCTTTAATAAACGCGGTGAACTTATCGTTAATTTGAGTTTGTGCAGCAGATGCAGCTGAGTTTTGAGGGTTATCAGAGGATTGATCACATGCACTAATAAAAAGCGCCAGCGTTATGGTGATTAACAGGCGCCATGGATTATTTGCCATTTCCTTTCCTGTAATTATTTTTCCGGGGAATAAGTGGCCATCTTAAAAAAGAGGACCACTCTTTATTACCTTAGCTTTGCGGATTAATCAACCAGACGCCTGCACGATCCACGGTAATTTTCTGTTCACGCGATGTACCCTGATTGGTCACGGTAAATGTATATTCCCCTGGCGGCAGCTGAAGCGAGGCAAAGCCGTTGGGTGACGGCACCAGCGCCTGCTGATTGCCATTTAACGCCACATCGTCGCCCAGCCGCAGTTTAATATAAACCTGAGCAATCGGCTCCGGCGCAGGCGGCGGCGTTGCCGGTTGCGCCGCAGGCTGCGGCGGCGTGTCTGCTGGCGCGCTGTTGGTCGCCGTTTGCACTGGCGTGCTGACAGCAGAAGCCGACTCCGCGCTGTGCGGCTGTGCCGTCGCGGTGGTCGGCGTATCATCGCCGCTACCGGCGATCATCGCGCCAACGGCAATGCCGACCAACACACCTGCCGCTGCCAGCCCTGGCCACATATAGCGTTTCAGCGGCGACGTAGCCACAGGCGCTGGCGCTTCCGGCTCTACCGGCACCAGCATAGTGCCAGGCCCTTCAAGATTAACATTCAGAATGTCGTTCAGATCGGAAACCGTCAGCTCCATTAGCGCGGCAAAAGCATCAATCGACTGCGGACGATCTTCCGGCTTCAGCGACAAGGCTTTATCAATCGCGTGCAGCAGCGGCAGTGAGAACCCGGCCGGGCGCTGTTCGGCCAGCGGCTGGTAGTTATCCTCAATACTGCGCACCACACTAACCGGCGGCGGCGCGCCGACAATCAGCGTATGCAGCACTGCACCCAGCGCATAGATATCGGTCCAGGGCCCCTGCTCGCTTTCATTATTGTCGCTGTACTGCTCAATCGGCGCAAAGCCGGGCCGCAGCATGGTTTCAGTCTCGTCAGAGAGATTGCCGATGGTCTGGCGTGCCGAACCAAAATCCAGCAGGACCGGCATCATATTTTCCTGGATCTGAATATTATCCAGTGAAATATCGCGATGCAGATAACCTTCCTGATGGATGGTGTTGATAGCGCCAAACAGCGGCGGCAGTAAGCGACGGATCCAGGTTTCATTCACCAGCTCAGGGCGTTGAGCGGCCAGGCGCGACAGCGTGGTGCCGCTGTAAAATACCGTTCCCATATAGGCAGTATCGTTTTGCACCCAGAAGCGCAAAACGTGCAACAGGTTCGGATGGTTAAAACGCGCCAGCAGCCGTGCTTCCTGAATAAAGCTGTTCAGCCCGGCATGGAACGTTTTGCTAAAGCGTTCGCTGCGCAGCACCAGATTAAGGTCATCGCTGCGTACCGCCAGCGAGGAAGGCATAAACTCTTTAATCGCAATGGTGCGCTCAAGCTGATGATCCCAGGCACGATAAACAATGCCGAAACCGCCGCCGCCAATTACTTCCCTAATTTCAAACTCATTAAAACGGTACCCAATCGGCAATGCGTTTGGCACCGTCCGGTTGTTATCGTGTTCTGCCATGTTGGACAACTCTCTGATAGCTAAAGCTTACGCCTCGAACTGACACTGAAACTCACCCTGGTCAAAACTGACGCGCAGGTGACGGTAGCGCTGATCATGTGCGCTGGCCGTGAGCAGAATCTGGCTCATTTGCGGCAGCAGCGTATTGGTCAGGATGGCATCGACCATGCGTCCGCCCGATTCCACTTCGGTGCAACGCTGGACAATCTGGCTGATCACGCTCTCATCGATTTGCGAGATGATACCGTGATTTTCTTCAAGACGACGCTGGATGCGTTTTAGCTGCAGGCGAACAATCTCGGCCAGCATTGTATCGCTTAACGGATAGTAAGGCACAACCAGCAAACGACCAAGCAGAGCCGGTGGAAAGACGTCCAGCAGCGGGCCACGCAGCGCAGTGGAGAGCGCTTCCGGCTCCGGCATCAGCTCAGGATCGGCGCACATGGCGCTGATAAGCTGTGTGCCGACATTAGAGGTCAGAATAATAATGGTGTTGCGAAAATCGATATGACGCCCTTCGCCATCCTCCATCCAGCCCTTATCAAATACCTGGAAGAAGATCTCATGCACGTCCGGATGCGCTTTTTCAATTTCATCCAGCAGTACCACGCTGTAAGGGCGACGTCTCACCGCTTCCGTCAGCACGCCGCCTTCACCATAACCAACATAGCCCGGAGGTGCGCCTTTCAGGGTGGAGACGGTGTGCGCTTCCTGAAACTCGCTCATATTGATGGTGATAATGTTCTGCTCGCCGCCGTACAGGGATTCAGCCAGCGCCAGCGCCGTTTCGGTTTTGCCGACGCCGGAAGGGCCGCACAACATAAAAACGCCGACCGGTTTATTTGGATCGTCCAGCCGCGCGCGCGAGGTACGTACACGTTTAGCGATCAGCTCCAGGCCATGATGCTGGCCAATCACCCGCTCGCTGAGCGTATCGGCCAGGTTCAGCACCGTATCGATCTCATTTTTGACCATCCGCCCCAGCGGAATGCCGGTCCAGTCGGAAACCACCGCCGCCACCACGTTGGCATCAACCGCCGCGAACAGCAGAGGCGCTTCGCCCTGTAGCGTGCTGAGCGCCTGCTGTTTTTCCGCCAGCTGCTGCTGTAGCGCCGCCAGGTCATCAGCCTGTTCGCTATACAGCCGCGCGCGCAGAGCAATGATCGCCTCCACCAGCTCACGCTCCTGCTGCCAGCGTGACATCAGCGCATCGCGTTCCTGAGTCAGCGTCGCCAGCTGAGCATCTAACTGGACGATCCGCTCGCTAACCCCGGATGAAAGCCGGGCTTCGCGCTCAGCGATTTCACGTTCAATCTCCAGCGCGGCGATGCGATGCAGACAATCCTCAAGCTGCGGCGGCTGTGCGCCCTGGCTAACGGCAACGCGAGCGCAGGCGGTATCCAGCAGCGCCACCGCTTTATCCGGCAGCTGACGCGCAGGAATATAGCGATGAGAAAGCTTCACCGCCGCGCTGACCGCTTCATCCAGCAGCAGCACATGATGATGCTTTTCCAGCGTGCTCACCGTGCTGCGCAGCATGAGCAGCGCTTTTTCTTCGTCGGGTTCGTGAACCTGCACCGTCTGGAAACGCCGGGTCAGCGCCGGATCTTTCTCAATATATTTTTTGTATTCTGCCCAGGTGGTCGCGCCGATAGTGCGCAGTTGGCCGCGCGCCAGCGCCGGTTTTAACAGGTTGGCGGCATCGCCAGTGCCCTGCTGCCCACCAGCGCCCACCAGCGTATGAATTTCGTCAATAAACAACACAATCGGCGTTGGGCTGGACTGCACTTCATTAATCAGCGCCTGCAGACGCGCCTCAAATTCGCCCTTCATACCGGCACCCGCCTGCAGCATGCCCATATCCAGCAGCCACAGCTGCACATCACGCAGCGGCGGCGGCACGTCACCTGCGGCAATGCGCAACGCCAGCCCTTCTACCACCGCTGTTTTACCCACGCCTGCTTCGCCGGTCAGCAATGGATTGTTCTGCCGACGGCGCATCAGAATATCCACCATCTGCCGGATCTCTTCATCACGACCGGCAACCGGATCGATTTTGCCTTCACGCGCACGTGCTGTCAGGTCCTGCGCATACTGCGCCAGCGTTCCTTGCTGCTGCGGTGCTGCCAGTGGACTTTCCGGCTGCGCGGCCGCCTGCTGCGCCTCTTTACTGTTGGCAAAAATCGCCTTGAACTGCTCCATCAGCAGATCGGCGCTCAGGCGGCTGAACTGCGGCGAAATGCTTTTCAGTACGTTGGCGAGGTTAAAGGTTTTTAGCATGCCAATCAGCAGGTGGCCGCCACGGATCCGGGTCACGCCAAATTTCAGCGAGCCGTAAACCCAGGCGCGCTCAACGGCACTGTCGATATGCTCTGAGAGATCAGAAACCGCGCTGGCTCCGCGCGGCAGGCGATCCAACGCCGCAACGATATCGCGCGTCAGCGCTTCTTCATCAAGAGAAAAATAGCGGATCAGCTGCTGCAGATCGCCATCCTGATGCTGCATCAGCTGATGCAGCCAGTGAACCAGTTCAACATACGGGTTGCCGCGCAGCTTACAAAAGGCCGTCGCGCTCTCCAGCGAAGTAAATAATAGCGTGTCCAGTTTGCCGAACAGTACGGCGCGGCTGATTTCTGACATGATGATCTCTGACGGATAAGTTAAGGGTCTAAAATGAGAGTAAAATCTGAGATTAGAAAATCGATTATCAAAAGAGCTATTAATCCACTGATAAGCGATATATTTTTGCATGAACCCCGGATAATATTTAATTTTTCGAAAAAAAGATTACGCTATCTTACCCTTTTAAAAGGAAGGCAGTAAAAATAAAACAACATAAATATCAATGCACATATTCGCACAAACAAATTATCCTTTGGCATTGAACCAACAAAGTCATATAACGGGGAAAGGCCAAACTTTAAAACAAGATATTGAATTCCACCCAAGGTAAAAATAATTATAAACCCCAATAATTTACAGATAGCATTAGGATACGCATCCTTTCTTTTTAATATTAATAAAATCAACATTAAAATAAAAGAAAGCGCCATATAAAAAATCAAAACCCAGTCCTGGGGCTGGTCGATTATTACACTGTCATATGCCATGTCATTTCCCTTTAATAATACGCATTCCCGACAAGGTTGTAATATCTCCTGTTATTTCAACGGCTAAAGGAATTGCACCCATTTCTTGCCAGCCTCGAATATAATCAGAATTAATATGTCGAAAAAGACGATAACTATCTTGTCTGAGCACCATTCGTCCTAATCCATAGGCTGAAACGCCAATATCCACTAACGCATAGGCATTATCAGCAGCCCCTTCGCTGTATCCTAATCTGTTTGCCAACTGATGATAGAATAAACGTGTATAACCTGTTTTATTTCTCCTGAAAATTAGCCAGTATCCATTTTCGTAAATATTATTCATACCATGGGTAATAAGTGGAGCACCGAAAGCAGCACAAGACATCCCAAAGGAAGCGGCACAGACTCCAATCCCAGAGAAAACTTGCGTCCCGCCGCTAACAAAACCAATCTGTTTAATAATAAGATTAACCTTTTTACCCAAGGATTCTTTTTCAATCAGTACGTATTGATTTATTTTTTCTAACCTTAACTTTTCGCACTGAGCTTTTAGAAGATTAACTTCGTCATCAAGATATTTTATAGCCCCATTAATCGACAGGCAGTTTATTCTAACTTCCTCTCTAATTTTTGATATCAAAACCATAATTTCCTGTAAAAAATCATGCCTCACATCAAAATTATATAAATGCTGTAGCGCAACACTATTTGCATAGTCAGTTAACTCTATTTCTTTTTTATTTAAAATATCCATTTTTTCATGGTTTTTCATATCGTCTCCTTGAATGAATTATAAATAAATTTTTTACCCCTCCGGGCTGAAGGTTAAATCGCCGCGCGGCTGGGGAATCGGCTGTTTACCGAGCCAGGCGCTGTAACCGAGACGTCCTTCGCTGCCGAGTACCATGCCTGGCACCTCATCGCTTGCCAGTAGCAGACGCACTTCCCAGACATACTCAATGCCCAGATACTGGCGTACCCAGTCGCGCAGCTCTTCCGCATGTCTCTCGCCGGGTAAAAACTGCTGATAACGCGCCAGCGACAATGGACCAATTTCGATGCGCAGCTTATGCTGCACGTCACGCACCGCCACGCCTAAAAAAGCGGATTCGCCAAGCCGTGACATCTGGCGCCCTGCACCCAGTCGGGCACGTTCGCGCTTATCCAGCGCCAGCCACTGCGGCAGATTTTGTTCGATGCGCACCGGCACGCCAAAGTAATGCCGCAAAATTTTTTCCAGCCCTTCCGCATCACGCGTGTGGCGGCTTAGGTGGCCCGCCAGCATTAGACGGGCATGCTCGCTTAAAGAGCCTTTCTTGCGCTGCGCGGGCTGACCCATGCCGATCAGGCTGGCAAGGTAACTGTCGAAACGCTGTCCATCCGCGCGATCGAGCGATACCGTGGGCTGCGCATCAGCCCATGCGCGATAAAACAGCAGCGTCAGGCGATGGTGAAACAGATCGGCAAAGGCGGTCAGGCTGGGATCCTGATGATGATAAAGACGCTCTCGCGCATGCTCCGTCATATGAATCGGCAAAGGCCCGTTAGGACCAAACAGGCCAAAACTCAGGATCGAAACCTCATGCAGCTCGCTATCTTTACGCGCGCTAACCGCTGCAAGCGTCGAAGGCGCAAAAGCCAGAGAAGGCGTCTGTCCGATACGCAGCGGCTCGTGACGCGGCAGCGGCGCGCGTCCCAGCGGATATTTCTCGCCACCCTGCGCATCGATCCGTCGTAGCATCTGAAACAGATCGTAGCGCCACGGCGCCTGCATCAGCCCGTTCCAGAACCCTTCCGGCAGGCGCTGTAAAATACGCACCGGCTTCGTCATATCAATGCCCTTTTGCCCATGCGCGGCGGCCAGTAACCCACCTCGCCACGCTGCTGGCTGTTCAGGCTCATCTCGGTAAAGCTGTTGCTGGCAACCAGACGCGAAAAAAGGCGCTCCAGTACGCTGCCGAACAGCCACGGGCTGCTGCCCGAGAATGCCTGTTCATCAACGGTTAATTCAATGCCGATGCCGCGTGCGAAAACAATCGGCCCCGGCTCCGGCACCCGACGATTAACCGGCCGTAGCTGACAATGGCGAATACCTTCAATCTGACGCGCAACGGAGGCTTCCGCCAGGTTCGCATACAATGCCAGCATCTGGCGCAGCGCAGCAGCGCCTTCGCCATCATCACTGTCCATCAGGCTGAGATAGTTCATCTGCAAATGGCTGATTAAGCGCCAGGCCGCCAGCCCTTCTGCCAGCGGTTCACGCGGCGGCGTCGGCCCTTTACGCATGGTTAATCCGGCGGCAGGCACCGAATCGGGCAGCTTAAAGCCCTGCTGATCCTGTTGCAGCAGCATCAGCGGCAAATCACGGCTGGTACAGAGCACCTCGGCGGTGACATAACGCAGTTCGTCACGCCAGGGCGTATGTTGCTCATCCACCAGCGACAGGAAAACTTCCGAACCCACATAGCCGGTACGCGCGCCGTAACGCTGCGCATGTTCCGACAGGGTGCGCTGTTCGCGCCGCAGAGAAAAATAGGCGCCGTAGTCGCCGCTGTCGTGGCTGTAGGTACTCCAGAAGGGCCGGAAAATTTGCTCTTCACGCTGGCCTTCCAGCGTGCCGTAGAGTTTCTGTACCGAGTAAACTTCATAATCCAGCGGGCGAATATTATCGACCACTAAATGGTATTCATGGCTGCTTTCGCTAAGTTTCTGCCGTTCGGCCACACGCGGAAAAAGATTGATAACCGGCGTGCAGTGCAGCGCCAGATGACTGCTGTCCACCACGCGCTCCAGCGTAGGCTCCGCTTTATCAAGCAGCAGCACAATATCAAACTCACGCTCGCCGTTAGCCTGCGCCAGCAGCGGGCGCAGCTGACTGATGCTGATAAACTGGAAGCGCGCCGGGAAGGCAAAATATTCCTGCAGCAGGCGATAGCCGTCAAAATTTCGCAGATCGTCCGGCAGCAGCGCCTGATCCGGCGCGAAGCCCTCCTGCGTTAAGGCATTGTTGTTTAATACATGGCGGCGTGGCGTGGCGCCTGCGGTCTGGCAGAAGATACCGACCGTATGCTGCATCAGCAGCTCCAGCAACTTTAACGCCTCGATATCGGGCCCGCTCAGGAAAAAGTCCAGCCGATCGAAATCCATATGATCGAGCGTGGTGGTGCTTTCACAGCTCAGGCGAATACGCAGCGCGCTGACCGCGCCGCGCTGGCTGAGGCCCATTTGACCCAGCGGAATATCCGCCGGGACGCCGCCCAGCTCTACCTGTTTGATGTTCAGCGGCAACAGCGTAACGTCATGTGCCGTGGTGTAGCTGCAGGTCACACCGTTTTTCTTCAGCAGCTGACTGTCCATCATGGTGCCGCGCGGCACCAGAAAACCGCGATTGATATCGCCCTTTTTACTGTCAGGATGCAGCTCGGCAATCGCCATTGAGGGCGTGGGCGCAAGATAGCCCGGGGCAATCATCTCCAGTAAACGCTGCGAAAAGCGCGGAAATTCCGCATCCATTTTTAGCTGGACGCGCGAGGTCAGAAAAGCGAAGCCTTCCATCATGCGCTCTACGTAAGGGTCGGCGACATCAATGCCGCGCATGCCCAGACGTCCGGCCACTTTCGGATAACGCTCCGCAAACTCCGCGCCCATTTCACGCAGGTACGCCAGCTCACGGTTGTAGTATTCGAGCAGTTTACTGTCCATGCTTAACCTACATCTTTTAACTCAAAATAGCCGTTTTCCAGATCCACGTCGGTGCGGAACAGAAATTCCAGCGGATAAGGCACGCACCACAGGCGCCCTTTGATTTCAATCGACAGCACGTTATGCAGATTGAGCGAGCGGGTATCGGAGATGCAGCGCACCTGCAAACCCTGCGGCAAGATACGCGGCTCAAAGTTAATAATCGCTTCGGTCAGCTTGCGCTGAATATCATGCCATTCGATATCGGACATACGCTGCCCGGCCAGCGGCGCGACGCCAAAATTCAGCACCGAGCGGCGAACCTGATTAAAGGGCGCCAGGTCATGCTGAGCTTCGTTATTAATGGTATTAAACAGCCACTGCAGATCGCGCAGTACGTGCCGTCGCAAGGTGCTGTGCGAGATCAGCCGCTGGTTAGCCGACTCCTGACTTTTACCCGGTTCATTATCCATCAGGCGATCCAGCAGCGAAGGCTGGAGTTTATCGCGCACGTTCAGGGTCGATTGATCCTTACGAAAGCGATAGCCGCTGTGCAGCAGCTCAGCGCCATCACCGGAACGTGAGTTACTCATCGGCCAGGTCGCTGGCAACGAAGGTCAGCGTCTCCAGGCTCAGCAGGGAAAACTCAGCGCTATCATTCAGCCAGACCTTCTGCCCCTGGCCGATATAGTGCTGCTGCGCCTCATCCAGCGGCAGCCATTCGGTTACGCGCGCCAGACGCAGATCGTCCTGCGCCTGGGAAGCAAAAGGATAACGCACCGGTACCTGGCAAACCTGCTCAGAGCCATCCACCAGCCGTACCAGCGTATGGCGCCAAACCAGATCCGTAACGCTGGCAGGTGCCTGAAAACGCATCTCGGCAATGGCGCTAAAGGGCACCCAGAAATAGCCACCGCTTACCAGCAGTTCACACACCGGGCCGAGTCGGCCATCGCCGTCGGTCAGCCAGGCGAAAGGCTCTGCCTGCTCACTGCCCTGCACCCGCGCGCTGCCTGGATTAAGCGCGGCGGCCTCAAGCGCACCGTTACGCAAATCATCTGCCTGCGCCCGCTCGCCCTGAATATCCGCCTGCAACGCGGCGAATAGCTGTTCAGCCCAGCGATAAGCTTCGCCTGGCAGACGCGGTTGAGCCTCACCGGCAAACACCGCCGCACGCTGCTGCTCTCCCTTGATCGCCTGTTCCAGCAGCGTAACCGTCGGCTGCGCCTGCGGTTTCAGCGCCGCCCAGGATTTCAGTTGGGTTTGCGCCCGTGTCCAGTTACCTGCCAGGCACAGCAGCTGGACAAAAGCTGCACGCAGATCGGCGTTGGCCGGGGCCGCTTTAATTTGCGCTTCAACGCGCGCCAGCGCATCATCCAGCGAGCCGCCTGCCAGCAGTTGTTGTAAAGAGTGCATAGCGCTTCCTTTTTGCGAGTTATTTAATGGTGCGCCAGGCGCCTGCGGCTGGGTCTTTCAGCTGCGGATGCAGCTCTTGTACCAGCTGAATGGTTAAAGGCGCATCGCTGAGATAAGGCGCCCACACTTTACGTACTTCGTTCAGCCGCGCCTTTAACGCCCCTTCATCACTGGCTTCCGCCTGATTCATCTGTACCGCTACGGTGCCGGTAGCCTGCCAGCCGTTAAAATCATTTGACCACGGCAGAATCAGCCAGCTCTGAGGCGAGCGTTCGTCAGTCAGCACCATGCGCTCGTTATTGACGGTGGTCATTTGCAGGCCGCGCTTGTCGCTTTTTGCTGCCAGACCGATAACCGGAAAGCCCTGTAGGAAGGTGACGGTGATATTTTTCGCTGCGCCATGGCCCACGCGCGTCATCTGCGCCTGCCCGCTCAGCCAGCCATCATCGGCACACTTCACGCCCTCTTTTGTTGGCACAAACAGCGCGCTGGAGCGATCGCCGTCACGCCACCAGGTACGAAAATGACAGCCGTCAAGCAGGCTGAACTGCAGCCAGGGTGTGGTATCTGCCGGAGG
Organism: Pantoea sp. FN0302; assembly: GCF_050113775.1. Taxonomy (NCBI): domain Bacteria; kingdom Pseudomonadati; phylum Pseudomonadota; class Gammaproteobacteria; order Enterobacterales; family Erwiniaceae; genus Pantoea; species Pantoea sp. FN0302. The sequence goes on along the minus strand of NZ_JBNJSM010000009.1, from coordinate 75,270 downwards.
AGAAAGATCTTCCGGGTTAATCACTGTCTCTGCTGGCGCGGCTGTTGGGGTTGCCGCAGCCGGTTCCGGCGGCGTGACGTTTACCTGCCAGTTGCTGGCCTTTGCTGCGCTGCCTTTTGCCAGCAGGGCTCCGCTGGCATCTTCCATCTGCCAGTTAAGCGTTGTCAGCTTGCTGCACTGTTTTGTTTGTATCAGCGCGCCGACCTGTGGCAGAAACTCCTCCAGCACCGCTGGCGATTTATCGCCTTTGGCAACGATACGTAGCGACAGCTGGCGCGCGCACCAGTCGGCGGGTTCCTGGCTTTTGACGTTATCGATCCATACGTCCAGTTTTTTAGAGGGTGAAGAGGCAAGATTGTAATTATCCGCCCAGGCGCTGGAGGCCATTAACAGCGTTAACGCGCCGGTTAACCAGTATTTCATAAGGGTCCCTTGAGAGTTATTTAATCGCGAAGCGGAATAAACTGCGCCGCTTCAGAGAGAGAATGCAGCAGCGTAGTATCCTGAGGCGAACCCACCCAAACCGCCATCGCGCTGTAGTTATCCTGCTCGCCGTCTGACTGCTCCTCGCTGTTTTTCAGCGCCTGATGCATTAGCGTCAACCACTCTTCCGGCGTATTAACCATATGCAATGCCTGCTGCATCTGCTGATGCGACACGCCGTGCCAGAAGCCATCGGTACACAACAGAAACGCATCGCCATCTTCAATCGGCACGACATCGCTGTAGCTGGCATCGCGCCCTTCGTCGCCCATTCCCAGCGCAAAATAGAGCAGGTTGCTGTTGATGCCTTCCGTCTGATGTCCGGCATCCTTCATCTGCTGAATCAGGCTGTGGTCGGTGGTAACGTGATACAGGTAGCCGCGTCGGAACAGATAAAGGCGGCTGTCGCCCGCATGCGCCCAGTAAGCCAGCTGATAATCACGATCGATAAACAAACTGACCAGCGTGGTGCCCATGCGGCTGTAATCAGGCTCGCTTTTCTGCTGCTGACGGATCGCCCGGTTGGCATTATTGATGTATTGGCGAATTTGCTGCGCATCCAGATGCGCATCGCCATCGAACTGGTCGATAATGGTGTTGCGCGCCAGCCTGGCGGCCAGATCGCCGCCGGGAAAACCAGCGACGCCGTCACAGACCACGAAGCAGGCCGAACGCTCTCCTATCATGTCGCCCGTCTGATCCTGATTGCTCTCGCGGGCGCCCTGATTCGACATTGAGGCAATGGTGATATTCATTATTCGTCCGAGGCGGTCTGTGAATCTTTATACTGGTTAACTTCCATATCGTAAGCGTGCAGGAACGCTTCGCCGAACAGCGTATGGAAGTCGTCTTCAATTTCACCAGCCGTTTCGTTATAGCGACGGTTAAAGTGCTCCCACAGCGCCGCCTTACGGCTGCCGGGCAGCGAAAGGCGCGAAGTCACGCCTTCCTGACGCGCTTCCTCTTCCAGCTGCTGTGGATTAAAGGATTGCAGCATCGCAGCAATAATTGCGCGGATACCGGCAATCATCCCCAGCTGATGCGCCTGCAGATCCACCAGCGCATCGCGTACCGCCTGTTTCGGCGGCATAAAGCCCGGCATACGGCTGCCGAACATCTGCATCAATACAGTTTTACCGGATGGCAGCAGCTTGAACGGGTTATTGGCATCATCCAGGATAACGGTCATATCCGCTTTTACACCGCGTTTCAGGATGGAGCGCGAGGACAACAGCGCGACCGTTCCCTGCGAAAACATGCCCAGCATCTGCCCCAGCTGCTGCATATTTTCCCGATCGAAATGCGGCGTCGGCTGCATATCATTCAGCCCCATACCATCCAGCAGCGCCTGCAGCAGTTCACCCTGCAGCGCTTCTCCGCCGGAAGAGGCATTGTGCTGCTGACTGTTGCTGTTGCTGGCAACCGGATCGATACGCAAGCGCCCTTTCGGCGGTGGCGTAACGCTGCGCTGAACCGCCTGCGGCGTCGGCAGAGTGATACCGCCATAATCGGGGACGTCCGGCTGTGGCGGAGCCTGATTAAACAACGGTGAAGATTCAATGCTGTTTGGCTTATCCGCGGGCAAATCGGCAAACAGTGGCGAGACGCTGAGCGCGTCATCATCGGCTTTTACCGCGTCGTTAAAGTCGGCATCCCGGGCGGCTGTTTGCTCATCGGCAAACAGGGAAGAAACGCTGGACGCGTTTTCCGCAGGCGCTGCATCAGGGTTGGCCCCGGCGGCAGGCGGTTGGTCAGCAAACAGCGGCGAACGCGCGATGTCATCGTTATCGCCAATCAGATCCTGCTTTCCGCTCTCTGCTGAATGCGTTTCGGCCGTTGCAGGCTGCTGCGTGCCGGACATTTCATCATCGGGATGCGCTAACGGCACTGCGCTGCCCATCATCAGGCCCAGCGGATCGTCGCTGTTGATTTGCGCTGGCGTGGACTTGCCGCCGCCAAACAGCGCCAGCGGATCAAGCTCATCCGGCTTCGCCTGCGGCTGCGCAGCTTTATCAGCGGCAGGCTGAACAAGCGTGGTCGGCGTGCTGTCGTTGAAAATGCTGTCTGATTTAAACAGTTCATCCTGATTAAACAGCGCATCTGGCGTCTGGCTGCGACGGTCGAGGCTCAGCGGCTCACTGGTTTTAAACTGCGCCAGCGGATCTTCCGGGTTACGGTTTTCTGTTTGCACAGCCGTTAATGGATGTTCCGCGGCCGCAGGCGCGGCGGGTTTTATCCGGCTGGTGGAGATACTGTCAGCAATAGAAAACTCTTTTGCCAGACTATCCCAGATTTCGCTGGGGATCGCCGCTGTGCCATCGGCGGCCTTTGCAGGCGGCGTTGGCTGAGCCTGCGGGGCGGGTGCCTGTGGCGCAGGACGGGCAACCAACGGCGCAACATGTGCTGCAGGCTGAGCAGTGGCATTCAGATCGTTAACCAGCAGACGGTACTCATCAATGCCCAGGATATCGCCATCCTGTAACTCGACCTGACGGCCCCGCTCCAGCGGAATATCATTCAGCTCGACACGCGTCACGTTGCCACGATTGGTGATCCGGCATTCGCCGTCGGCGGTGATATGTACAATCGCCTGCAGGCGGGAGATGGTACGGTCATTATCGGGCAGCACCAGATTGTTATCGACACCACGGCCGATGGTGCCGCCGGGCGGTAAAAAGTCACAGCTGCTCTGCGGCGGCTGATGTCCCGGTTTATTCGTTATAATCGTAAAGCGCATAACGGTTTCCTGCGTTTGAGATATTCGGCATACAAACCACGCGGGTCTCGGCGAAACCGGCGGGGTTTATACGAAGAAGTTAAATAAGCAATAATTCAATCGTTCAATGGCTGATAACGATTGGATATCTGGAATAAAGTTCATTGTAAATAAAGGAATCAGGCTCGTCTGTAAGGCAAATATAAACAGCGCTGACGAGCCGTTTTTCCTGACGGATACTTATTTAGCGCTTTCCACCAGATCAGTTACGCGCCTCACCATTTGTTGCTTAATACACTTTTGCTCGCCCTTACAGGCGTTTCTTTCAATAAGCCATCGCTGCTGCTCATTTTTTAGTGCTGCTAATTTAGCTGTAACATCCACACCGGTGTTCTTAATTTGATGTACTGCCATTTGCCAGGCATCATTAACGCTGTGATCCCAACTGGCTAAATCAAAAGATGCACAAATGGCCTTTTCAGTTGTGGTTACCGATTTTTGGCAATTAAAAGAAGGCGCTGCAGGCGCATCGGCTGGCAGTTTTTGTAAGGCAAGTAATGTATTATCGTCCCAATTAGTCAGGATCGTTTGTTTGTCCAGCTTTACCAACCAGTTATCAGTAGCTTCGCCTTTAGGCCCAAGCATGCCTTTCCCGCATTGAACAAAGACTGGAGTTACCTTATCAGTACCCTGCAATTTTAACGAATAATTATTTGATAGATCTTTACTGCTCTCTGCTCCGATTGTCGAGGCCAGAAGCTTATTTAATGTGATTTCAGGCTGTGCCTTTAATACAGGCTGCTCACAGCCATGATTAAGTAACGGTTCGCCAGTAATATAATTGGTGGTAAACATCAACGTACGGCCAACCAGCGTCGGGTCATTCATTATAATAGATGGCCGCATTGTTTGCTGCGTATTAACATAAACTCTTTTTATCTGCCATTTACCAGCCAATAGCTCAGCGTTGTCTTGCTCAGCATTTGCTGTGAAGCTAAAAAACAGAGCGCAAACTAACAGAGACTGCGTAAATAAACGCTTTAACTGGACAATCATAAAAATTATTTTCCTTTAAGGCGCTAAACGAAAGGCTGTATCTCCGTATGTGGCATACTTTTCAATAGAGTCATTAGTAATTTATATATTAACTCCCTGCTACCAATAAGCTGTATAGTTTCGAGCAGAGAGATCCTTAGTTAAAGTTTGATTCTCAATCGAACTATTTCTCCAAAAAAAGGTGCCCTTGTTCATTTTCCCCCAAAATAAAATGAGTGAAGTAACGTTTTTCCAGAGAGCTCTCCTTTTTAATCTTGACCGCCACATCATATTCGCCAGGCAACCATTTTATTTCATTCCAAAAAATACACTCTCCAGCTATTACTTTCTGTCCTTGAGTAGCTTCCTCGGATAGTATTACTGTTTCCCATGAATCACCGTTGTGCAATGAAATGTAGGGAGGATCAACTTTTAAAATAATGTTATGACTATTTTCTTCAGGGGCAGTGAAACATAATCTCCCTTGTTCAACCTTTACCGGCAAAGGGTGATAAAATGGCCGTTCCAAATTACACCCCGAAAGAAATATTGCGAGCCCCAGGTACAATACTTTGATATTCATATGAAAGACTTTTTATCGCCAGATTTTATTAACATTTATTTCAAGCATATTATTATCTTTACTTTTACATTATCTGTGCGTAGTCAAAAACTCGAAATTAAACTTCACAAGCTTTTATTTATAGATGTAATAATAACCTCCGCCATCTTAGCCATCTTCTTTTCCTTTATATTGCTTAACGATATTTTCCAGTTCAGCACTATGATAAACATCGATACATTTAGCTAAGGTCATTGGCTCGCCGGACTGACTGGAATATGTTTTTGCAAGAAACTCATCCACCAGCTTTCTTACTGCACTATGAGCAGCTAAAGAGTAATCGCCAAACTCCAGATAACCACGTGCCGCAGCAGAAGCGTCATCTTTAACTTCCTTACTATTATACCTTTTAGCAACACAGACGCTTAAAGCATAGTTTTTTATGTATTGTTCAGCACTGTATTCTGATTTTGCATTAGCTCGCATTGAAAAAAGCATAGTTGCAAGACAGATAAAGAAAATCGGAAATGACGTATTCACTCTATTCCTTTCAACAACGCTATCCATAAATATACCCGCCCGTAAACGGGCGGGTGAAAGCTATTACGCTTCTTTGTTTTCTTTGATGTTCCAGCCAGCGCTGCTTTCTGCGCCTTTACCGCCAGAAGAAGTCTGCTCCCAGTACTGCTGTTTAACTTTCGCAGCCTGGAATGCATAGGCAACGCCTACCAGATCGCCATTATCAGAACCGGTATACTGTACGGAGGTAACCAGCACATCTTCCAGCGTGATTTTGGTATATTCAACCTGCTGGCCGCCGGCTTTACATACAGACAGTTCAACTTTGGTCAGGTGCTTACCGCTGGCACAATGCTTCAGAATCGCAGTAGTAGACTTGTCGATCAGCGCGTTAACGTGCAGATCGTTAAAGTTCACTTTACCCGCGCCGCCGCCGCCGCCAACAGCCATGTTGCCCGGCTGGGATGCGCCCCAGGAGAAAGAAGTGATGTCGGTCCAGCCTTTGTGGTTGGAGTCCTGAGACTCACCGGTTACACCGTCAACCTTCAGGAACATATCAATAGCCATAATTATCTACTCTTTATTGGTTAAAGTTGCTTTCGATAAAGCAGTGATATGGCAAACAGGAAAGCATGGGGCTGAATAAAACAGTCCATATTTTACCTCTGCCTCGTTTCTGCCTGCTCTCAAAGAAAGCAGGCAAAATTTTAATTAGAATTAATATTTTTACAGGAAAAATTAATATTAATTAAATATTGCGATGTGCTGCGGATAAGCAGTCTTTTACCGTACAGTATTTATTTGAATCTATTCGTAAGGTATGCTTTTAAGCTGTGTCACTCTTTCACGATCAATACGGGAAATACATTGATCGATCAGGGAAGCATAGACAGCAGACTTTTCATCAGCCATAAAGGCTTCCAGCCTGCATTGGTTATCGCGATATTTTAACCATCCACGCTGTGAATCTAACAGAATAGCGTTGTACTGCGTCAATAGCTCTTTATGCGTGGTGTAGGCTTTAGCGATTCGCTGCTTCGCGCTGGCATATTCAGCGTTTAGTTCGTTCTCTGCGCTGCTTTTTTCTTTAGCCCAACAACTATTGATTTCGGTATCCGTTTGCGCCGAGCTACAGTTATCTTCGGCGTAAGCGTAACTACAGGTCAGGAATAACACGCCTGCCATTGCTAAAATATTTCGCTTCATTTCCAACCTCACCTGTTTCTTCTTAGATAGTTTGCACGTTGACGACCAGCTTCGTAGCGACTCATTGTCGGGCTATTTTCGATATAGTGGATAAGCTCATCTATATCATTTTTCATACCCGCCTTCATTGGCGCTTCGCCTTTAGTGAATCCCTGATAAACAAAGTCAATCATAATTTCTCTGATCGGCTTTAAAAGGTTATCCCAATTCACACGCTCAGGATAAGGACGCGTCCAGGATTCATAATTAGATTTGGCAGATGTAACGTATGCAGGATAAATAATTTCAAAAAGACGGATCTGCATCACATGGCTAATGGTACCGATAGCATCCCGATTATTTTGAACAAAAACGCGCGCCGCCTCTCCTTTTTTACCTGCGCCTTCAGCAATTAATGCCGCCTGTACGTCAGGCACGCCAGCACGGATAAGATCATTATATACCATTGCCTTAGAACGGTTACCAAGATCGTAGCCTCGCCCGAGAGTAACGCCAGAAGCTGCGTTACCTGGCCAATGAATACGGCGACTAAAGTTTCTGTTATTGGGGATATCGTTGCCTTCAGCATTAAAAGTAATCTGCCCAACAGATACAATTAACAGACCGCTGATAGGGTGCTCATCGACAACGACAGGTCGCTGCGCAGCCGGTACAACAGGTGAGACTGTTAGTTTGCGCCAGGTGACGCCATGCGGATCGATCAATCCATCCGGATGACGCATAAAACCCAACTGAAACATCCTTATCGCCTGGATAGTTTTGCTGCCGCAAAAACCATCATCAGCTAGCTGTGGAAAACTATGTTTTTTTAACTGCTGTTGAACCAACTTTACATCGCTATGTTGGTTACGCCCTTTCCAGCCAACGCTACCTGAAAGATTCATTTCTTCCCTTTTTTGAACTTACATACGTTATTTTTATCAGGATGAAAAACCGATAACATGATGAAGCCTTTCATCCGCTACGTTTCAGCGATCATGCAGCATCAAACAACGGGCGTGGCGTCACGCCCGACTAATTTATTTACGCATCATTGGTTTTCAGTGACGGCAGTTTGGAAACCAGGCGCAACGATACGGTCAGACCTTCCAGCTGATAATGCGGACGCAGGAAGAACTTGGCGGCGTAGTAACCTGGGTTATCTTCAATCTCTTCCACCAGCACTTCGGCTGAAGCCAGCGGCTTGCGGGATTTGGTTTCCTGCGAGGAGTTGGCCGGGTCGCCATCCACATAGTTCATCACCCAGTCGTTTAGCCAGCGCTCCATCTCTTCACGCTCGCGGAAAGAACCAATCTTGTCGCGCACGATGCACTTCAGATAATGCGCGAAGCGGCAGCAGGCGAACAGATAAGGCAGGCGGGCAGCGAGACGGGCGTTTGCCGTGGCGTCCGCATCATGATACTCCGTCGGCTTCTGCAATGACTGTGCGCCAATAAAGGCGGCGAAGTCAGAGTTCTTGCGGTGCACCAGCGGCATAAAGCCGTTTTTCGCCAGCTCGGCTTCACGACGATCGCTGATGGCGATTTCGGTCGGACATTTCATATCCACGCCGCCGTCGTCGCTGGGGAAGGTGTGACACGGTAAATTTTCTACCGCGCCGCCTGATTCTACGCCGCGAATAGACGTACACCAGCCAAACTCTTTAAACGAACGGTTGATGTTGGCAGCCATGGCATAAGCGGCGTTGGTCCATGTGTAGTTGCCGTGGCTGGCACCGTCGGTCTCTTCTTCAAAATCGAAGCTGTCTACCGGGTTGGTGCGAATGCCATACGGCAGGCGCGCCAGGAAGCGCGGCATCACCAGGCCCAGATAACGCGCATCTTCTGATTCACGCAGACTGCGCCAGGCAGCATATTCGCTGTTCTGGAAGATTTTGGTGAGATCGCGCGGGTTGGCCAGCTCCTGCCAGGATTCCATCTGCATCACGCTCGGCGCGGTGCCCGCGATAAACGGACAGTGCGCCGCCGCACCAATGCGCGCCATTTCGCTCAGCAGCTCTACATCCTGCGGGCTGTGATCGAAATAGTAATCGCCTACCAGGCAGCCAAACGGCTCACCGCCGAACTGACCATACTCTTCTTCATAGATTTTCTTGAAGATAGGGCTTTGATCCCAGCCCACGCCTTTATAGCGCTTCAGCGTGCGGCCCAGCTCCTGTTTAGAGATGCTCATAAAGCGAATTTTCAGCATCTCATCGGTTTCAGTATTATTGACCAGATAGCTCAGACCGCGCCATGCGCCTTCCAGCTTCTGAAAATCTTCATGGTGAATAATCTGGTTAACCTGACGCGACAGCTTTTCATCAATTTCCGCAATCAGCGCCTGAATAGTGCGGTAAGCATCGTCAGACACGGTCACGCTGTTTTCCAGCGCCTGCTGCGCCAGGGTTTTTACCGCGCTTTCCACTGCGGCACGCGCCTGGTCGCTTTTCGGACGAAACTCTTTGTTCAGCAGCGCGCTAAATTCATCCTGATCCCAGGTTTGCTGCGCCTGCTGTAGCTGTTGTTGTGATGGATTGCTCATTGTTACTCCTCATCACCTTTAACGGTTTCTTCAGATTTCGGCAGATGGCCCAGCGATTTCAGCAGCGTAGGATCCTGCAAAATTTTGGCAATCAGCTCTTCCGCACCGTTTTTGCCATCCATATAGGTCAGCAGGTTAGAGAGCTGAGTGCGCGCTTCAAGCAGCTTGTTCAGCGGCTCAACCTTACGCGCCACCGCATCCGGCGAGAAATCTTCCATGCTTTCAAAAGTCAGTTCAACATTCAGCCGTCCTTCATCGGTCAGCGTATTATCCACCTGGAACGCCACGCGCGGCTTTAGCGCCTTCATACGTTCGTCAAAGTTATCGATATCGATTTCCAGAAACTTACGCTCATCAACGCCCGGTTGCGGCTCTGCTGGTTTACCAACCAGGTCAGCCATTACGCCCATGATAAACGGCAACTGAATTTTGCGCTCGGCGCCATAGATCTCTACGTCGTATTCAATTTGCACGCGCGGCGCGCGGTTACGGGCGATAAATTTCTGCCCACTGGATTTAGATGCCATGAGGTTCTCCATCGGATATGCGCGGTAAAGTCAGCAGCGGGCACGCTGCCATATAAGGGGTTTGCTGCTTAATCGCGGCGACCAAAAATGTTTTCAAGTTGATGCACGCCATCGGGTGCCAGGTCGCGAATGATCTCCATAAAATCGAGTTCAATGACGCGCTGAACGCGATCGATCATTAGCGGAGCGGGATGGCTGGGTTCGTAACGAGAGAAGTATTGCTTCACCTTTTCCAGCATTAACTGCGCTTCAGCGCGTGACGTGATTTCGCTGCTGCGCCAGTCGGTTTGCGAACGCGCCGGTGCGGCAGGCGCGGTGTTATCAGCGGCAGGCTGCGCGGAAGTGTCTGCATTACCTGGCATCAGCGTGCTTAAATCCGTGGCCTGGCAGGATTGCGCCACCAGATTCACCATTTTTTGCAGCTGTTCCATCTCTGGCACACCGCTTTCACCCAGGTGTTCCGCCAGCGTTTCCCGAATAGTTTGCAGGCGCTCACTTATCTGTTGAATCGCTTCAATGCCGGGCTGATCGCCTCTGGCCAGTTCATCATTTAAGCGCGCACGTCCGCCGGGATAATCGGCCACGTCCGTTTTGCTGCCATCCAGTAAAGAGCAGGCGTCGCGTAAAGAGATTTGATCGGCGGCGGTACGCAGAAGCGGAGCCTGACGCAGTGCGGCAGTCAGCTCAGATTTATCACCCAGCGCCGCCAGTGCGTTAATGCGATAGAAGGGATCGCGTTCGCCATACTCTTCCAGCAGCGGATAGAGCGGCTCCCAATAAAGCAGCAGCGCCTGCTGAATCAGCTTCAGCCCGCTGGCGTAGCCCGGAAGCCCTTTCATATGCGTCCATGCGTGAGTAAGTGCTAACATCACGCGCAGATCTTTCGTCCGTGCCAACAGTCCGGTCGCCAGCCGTTCCACTTTGTTCCAGTCGGCAGGCTCGGCAGGAATAATGGTGTCGCCAAATTGCTGCTCCGCCTTCCCTTCGCTGGCCTGGTTCATCGCCATATAGTCAGCGTCATATTCCAGATTTTCGCCGCACGGTTTTTCACTGCTAACCGGAGCAAGTAACGCATCGATATTCATCGTTATTCTCAAGTCGGAAGATTATTCAAACATGGGCGGATAGAGCCCATGTCGGCCAGGTCTGGCTCCGCCTGCCGGATCGAACAGCAGCGAAAAGAGCTGACCGGTAAAATTGCCGCTGTGCAGGTGGGTATAAAGCGGATAGTTGTCGGCCTGATTGGTCCACCAAAAGCTGGTATAACGCTGTGGATCAAAACAGTCGGCCACCTGCTTCCAGCTCAGGTTGGTGGCGATATCGCCATAGCCAATGACATCTAAAATATCCGAGTGCGCGGTCTGACCGGCAGGGTCCTGCGGCGTAGGGATGGCCAGCAGCGCCCGATCGAGCTGTTCAGCAGAGTAGACGTTATGCACCGCATGCATCAGAGTGCGTCCCAACTGCTGATACCATTCGCCCGCCATTGCCAGCCGCCCCGCTGACCATTCGGCTGGCGTAAAGCTGAACAGAGCACAAACAGGATACTGACGGCCTACGCTATCGCGCGCGGGCAACAGACATCCCATCTGCACCAGCTGGCTGCCCAGCATGGGCGGTACCACAAAATTCCATACCGGCGCTTTCGCGAATCGGTGCGGCTCGCCGGGACGCTGCGCTTCATTTTTTTGCCAGTTCAGCAGCCCTATCTGAAACCAGTGGGTCCACTGACGGGCTAACGCATCAGGAAAACGGCGCTGCAAAAAGTCACCGGCGCTGGGCAATTTCCCGTACCAACCGATCGCAGGAGAGTGGCTCATTATCATTTCCTTGCGGTTATGGGCATGCGAAACCAGGAAGCTGGAACGGGTTCCGAATACTGTTCGGGGTAAATTCCAGGGTTATGCGGTGTCCATCGATATTGAAGGTTGCCTGACGGCTAAGGCTGTTGCTGCCCGAGGTCAGCTGCGCACGATCGAAAAAGCGGTTCAGCGCCCAGGCGCCGTTGGTAACCAGCGTAGAGGTAGTGCCATCCACCAGCCCCAGTTGCATACGCACCTGACGCGTGCCGCCGTTACCGGGCCAGCTCATCAACTGCACCGCCTGCGGGCCGTGGCTGTAACGCAACAGCTGTCCGTCAACATCCAGCGTCAGGTTGAGAATGTTGTTATCCATACGCACCGTGCGGATGGTGACGCGGAACGAAGGCGTAGTGGCGCCGTTGGCAAAGAAGGCGTCACGAATGCTCTGCGCCTGCTGGAAAGGACGCAGTAACCCTTCGCCACCCGGCAGGCTTTTACCATCAATGCCCGGCATAAAACGCCAGCTTGCATGCGTGGTATCCACTTTCGTCGCCAGATTATCGCGGAAGAAGCTGTCCATAAGCCCGGTGCCTGGAGCAAACATGCGTGCCAAATCGTCCGGTGTGACTTCACTTCGGGCCGAACGCACCAAAGGGTAACGACCGGCTATCGCCTGGCGGCAGAAGCTGCCGACCTCAACGTTAATGCGCTTGCGTACGTTTTCCATATCACGCCGCTGCGCATCACTGCTGGCACCCACGGCCATGTTGGTAAACATATTTTGCAGCGATCCCGGTAATCTGCCGGCGCTCGCCTGCAAACGGCTGATCGCGTCACCCGGCGGTGGCGGCATTCCGCTATTGGCCGCATCCTGTACCGCCGTTAAATAGCGATAAAGCTCGTCGATCTGTTTGAGGAAATCATCAAAGACGATGGTTTTTCCGCCCTGCTCCAGCGGCTGAGCCAGTTCGATAATCGGCGCGTAATGTTCGGTCACGCGCTGCTCTGGCGTCTGCTGCTGGGTCGCGGCTCCCTGAGCGGGCTGGCGAGAGCGGAACAGCGCCTCCAGCGTGCGGGTCGCGCTATTGCCTTTTTCGTCCGCCTGCTGCGGATCTTTTTCCGCTGGCAGACGCTCCAGCATCAGCATGTGGCTGAGGTTAATAACCAGCTTACGTAACGGCGAACTGTTGCTGGAAAGCAGGCGCGCACTGTTAATGCGCTGCGACAGATCGGCACTATTGTTCAACTGAATATCGGTTAGCAGATTATCCCAGTGACGGATAAAATCGCTCATATAGAGCTGACGCACGGCGTTATCGGTTTGTGCTTTATCCTCATCCGCCACCGCACCGCCTAATACCCACGCATCATCCTGATGCAATGCCGCTGTTACCGCCGCAATATTTTTATCGAAGTTGTTCCAGTAACCTTGCGGCGTATAAAGGCCGGGAATGCCTTCGCTAATCGCTTTGCCGCTTTTGCGAGTAAACACTAACTCACTTTGCGGCCCGCCCAGGTCGGCAAGTGAAACCGACGACAGATTTTCATCCTGTTCCAGCAGACGTCTGAGGCGGCCATAAACCCGGCCAGACAAGGGCATCTGATTAATCAGCGCCTGCTCGCGCTTTACCAGCGCCTCATCCCGGGCATAAGGCGAGGCCTGAATCTGCGTTTCCAGCAGCTGCGCCAGATGTCGATCCAGCTGAGCGATCTGCGTCTGAGTAATGTTTTGTGGCAGGTTGCGCCGCACGTTCAGCATGACCCAGGCATGCAGAAATTTACCATCGTAGTGCTGCGGCTGATAAAGCATCTGATACGCTTTTAACGCTTCATAGCTGTAGTCCGCATCGCTGCCATTATCGTTGCGTAACCAGCTGGTAATCAGTTGGGCGACCTGTGGCAACAGCAGCTGCTTTAACGATTTTTGATAAAGCGTCTGGCTGGCATCACTGACCTCGACGCCGCGATAAAGCCCCATGCGACGCGTTATCGGTGGATCGTTAAGATCAAACGCCTGGCTTTCCGGCAGTGCCAGCACGCTGTCCAGGAACGGCAACAGAGCAAACAGATCGCTTTCGCCACTGGCCTGCAGATTTTTGCTCTGCGCTTCGACGGTTGGCACTTTCGCCTGCACTTCCTGCAGATAGCTTTTATTGTTGCCGTAGCTGGTGAACCATAGCAGCGAAACCACAATCAACAGCGCCAGCAGAGCAGCGTAGCCTGACCACAGCACGGCGCGGTTGCGCAGCTCCCACCAGCGGTTGCTGCCGGCCAGCCCCGCCTCCTGAAAGATTACGTTGGTCAGCAAATCCTTCAGGAAGAAGCTCTGTCCTTTGGCTGCCGGAATCGGCGCCTCTTTCTGTACGCTATTCCAGGCCCCGCTGTTACCGCCCTGCTCATCCACCTGCGGCAGATGCAGCGCGCGGCTCAGCTCGCCCATCACGCGATCGAAAGGCAAGCCTTCCTGCGTGCCGCTGGCAAAATAGATGCCGCGTGGCGAAAACTGGGTTTCAAAATTGGATCGGGCGAACACCGTGTTGAGATAGTCAGCCAACAGCGGACGCAGTGCAGCAAACTCCTGCGGGAAAAGATAACTTTCTGCGCGTGCCTGAGCGTCGCTTTCCATAATCAGCGTATCCGCCAGACCTGCGTCAAGGCGCTGTTGCAGCAGCGCATACTCCTGCGTAAAAGCGCTGGCTAAATCAAAGTCGGCCTGCTTTGCGCGCTCCCAGGGAAAGGTAAAGCCCCAGATTTGCTCGCGCTGCGCTTTGTCCAGCTTAGAAAACCAGGCACGGAATCCTTTTAACAGATCCGCTTTGGTCACCAGCACGTAGACCGGAAAGCGAATGCCCAGTTGTTCATGTAGCTCCATCAGGCGCTGGCGCAAATTGATCGCCTGCTGCTGTGAAGCCTCTGCCGACTGAGTTAACAGATCGGAAACGCTAATGGTGACAATCACGCCGTTAATCGGCTGACGACCACGATACTTGCGCAGCAGATCGACAAATTTTTGCCATTCGCTGCCATCCTGCGCCTGCTGGCTCTCCTGCATGGTGTAACGACCAGCGGTATCCAGCAGCACCGCCTCATTAGTAAACCACCAGTCGCAGTTGCGGGTGCCGCCAATGCCGCGCAGCGCCGTTTTGCCGAAGCGATCCGCCAGCGGAAACTGCAGCCCGGAATTCACCAGCGCGGTGGTTTTACCGGCGCCGGGCGCACCGATAATCACATACCAGGGAAGCTGATAAAGATACTGGCGGCTAAAGCGCTGCGCCCAGAACGGATTGCCACGGCCTGCGCGATTGAAGTGTGCTTTTTTTAATAGCTGAGAAGCCTCATCAAAGCGCTCGGCCAGTACCTGCTCTTCATTGGTCAGCCGTTTGCGATCGCTGCCGTCAGGCTGCTCGCTGCTGCTCAGGCTGCCCATCAGCTTGCGGTTGATCCAGGCGTTATACAGGCGTGGCGCCAGGTTGCTGATACCCCACACTACATAGAGCAGGCCAATACTGATAAGACGATTCTGCTCTGACTCCAGCGGGCGTGAATCCACAATGGAAAAAACCGGCCCGATCACCCAGATAATAAAAGAGAGCGCGGTAATGCCGACAAAGCCCCACATCAACCGGCTGGTTATAATGGAAAACAAAATATTCAGCATCTGTTAGTTCCCTTGCTGCAGTCCATTCAGCTCCGCCCGCGTGTTGTCTGGCGAAACTAACAGGATGATCTCCACCCGGCGATTTCGGGCGCGGTTCTCAGCCGTGGTATTTGGCACCAGCGGATTGGTTTCGCCCCGCCCTTCTGCCCTGGCGCGCGCCGGTTGCGACAGATGCTTTTGCAGCATCTCCTGCACCGACTGCGCACGCGCCAGTGACAGCTCATAGTTAGAGGCAAAACGTGCGCTGCGAATCGGTACGTTGTCGCTGTAGCCAATGACCAGAATTTTCCCGCTGACGTTATCCATCGCCTGCGCCACACGGTCGATCACCGTTTCATAACGATCACGCACCGCAGTAGATCCAGAAGCGAACAGGCCATCGCCTTTCAGCGTGACGACGCTTTGATCCGCCTCGTCACGTACAGCTACCAGACCCTGTTCAATTTCAGGACGCAGGAAGGCGCGCAGATTAAGCACCGCAGGCGCGCGCGGCGCAGGATAATGAATCGTGACTTCCGGCAGCGGCGTTTGATACACCGAGGCCAGCACCGGGCTGGTGTAATCGCCCAGCCGCCAGTTGAGAATGATATAGAGCAAACAGGCGATAAAACCGGCAAGCGCCGCGCAGGCCCAAAGCGGCACCACCGGACGCCACATTTTGCGCATCACCGGGCGATCTTCCGGATGCGGCGACAAGGGCGCCGGATAGCCGCCGCGCACGCCACGGATCATCTGCAGCAGACGCTGTTTGATGGTCTCGAGCTGTGAACGGCCATTGTCCAGCACGCGGTAACGCCCTTCAAACCCCAGCAACAAGCAGTAGTTAATCAGCTCCAGCAGGTAGATATGCTCACGCGGGTTTTGCGACAGCTTCGCCAGTAGCTGAAAAAATTTCTCGCCGCCCCAGGTTTCGTTATGAAAGGTGACCAGCAAACCGTTGCCGGGCCAGACGCCACGACTTCCCCACGGCGTAAGCGCCGCCGCCTCGTCCAGCGCAGTACACAGGCAATAGCGCGCACCGACGATAACCTCATAGGGCAGCCCGGCGCGCTGGCTGTTTTTTTCAAAATGCCTGACCTGATCGATCAGTCGTTGACGCAGTGCGGCCGGATCGTCATGAGATACGGAATGGCGAATCTGGGGAATTGCATTAAGCAAAGGGTTCGCGGCGGCGACCAGCGGGTTATTGCTGTTCGCCCCGGAAAAAGCGGCATCGCTGCCGGTGAAATGTCGTTCCTGCATGGTGAGCGCTCATTATTCGTTTCAGACGGACTGGCTGCGAATAGCCCAGAACTCCATATCCAGGCCGGGAAACTCACCGGCCAGATGAAGCGCAAACGCGCCCGATCTTTCCATCTCTTTCCATAGTTCGCCGCCTTTCTCCAGCTCGAAGTAGCTGTAGCCGGCATGCCAGGGGATTTGCGGCGGCGCGGTCGGCATGGCGCGCAGCATCATACCCGGCAGCTGAAGCTGCACCAGATCGCGAATTTTCGTTACCGGCGCTACTTTCATTTGCGCCGGGAAGTGGGTTTGCAGCGCCTCGGCAGGCACATTGGCGCGTACCGCCAGTACAAAGCCGAATTCGCGCACCATAGAGGATTCCGGCACCGTTGCCACATTCAGGCCGTGAGAGCGTTCGGTCAGCGGTAGCTGAATCGCGCTCTCTTCCATTACCAGCGACAGCCCCTGACGCAGCATCAGCATCAGTTTGCTAAAGCTGCGGGCAATATCGTCGTGATCGTAGACAGGCAGAGAAACATCCGGCGCTCGCTGTGGCGTCCAGCTTGCCAGCTCGCAGGCAAATGCCAGCCAGTGGCCGAACAGCTGTTCCGGATGCAGCAACGGTAAATTTTTCAGATGGGAGACCAAACCAAGATGATGATTCACTAACGCCAGCAGCATGAAATCGACCATTTCTGCGGTATTAAACCGCCCCGTCTGCTGCAAACGCTGGCCGATTTGCTGGCTGCGCTGCGCCAGCAGTCCATGCATATCATTCAAATAATCAAACAGCTGGGGATGGTTAATCGCATTAAGCATCGGAGGGATAAAGCCGGTGTCGAGCCGTAGCTGACGGTCGCTGCGCTTTTCAATCACGCGCGCCACGCCAATCGCCGTCCATTCCGCCGTCAGCTCGCTTTCCAGCATCAGTTTCAGGCGTAGCTTGCCGAACTGCACCGCCGCCGGGCCAACGGAAATAGCGTTAAAGTCATCGACTTCTCGTTCGAAGCTGAGATAGCGCGCCAGCGAATCCGCCGCCTCGCTAAAGATGACGTCTTCACGTCCACCGCGCCGCGCCGGTAAGGCCAGCACAACTTTGACATTGGTTTGGTTATCCGCAATCTCCAGCGGCGCGGGAGCCTGGCGCGGATCCAGAAAGGAAAAATGCGTACCGTCCGGCAGTAGGCCGCTGGCAGCACTCAAGGCAATTTTTCCCTGACGTAGCATCGCCTCGTCAAACTCCAGATCGGTAAAGCCCCACAGATAAGGTCGCTGTGTGGCTCCCCAGTCGCGCAGGGTGCTTTGCAGGTAGCTTTCCGACTGCTGAAAGTGATGCGGGCGCAGGAACATGCCTTCGCTCCAGACCACCTTTTCTGCTTTGTTCATAATGGCTTTCCGTTATTCAGGCGTTGACTCTGCTTTGCTCGCAAGATGTACGCCGCTATCGTCAGCAACGATCCTGGCCTGCAACGCATCCGCTTCCCTGTACCAGCCGTTGGTTGGCTCGCTCTCGTCCGCATTGGGCAGCGGCAGAGAAAGACGCCATTTTTTACCATTAAGCGACTGATACTCGGCCATAACGCCGATATAGCGGGCATCCGCTGTACGTTGACCGCTAAGGGTTTTATTCAGTTGACCTGGCAACAGGAAAAACTGCTCGCTAGTGAGCAGATTGCTACCCAGCACGGTTTGCGCGCTATTTTGCAGCGAATAAAAATCCGCAGACATAAAGTCGGCATCCGATTTCAATAACAGCACTCTGAACTTCAGCGGTGCCGAGTTATTGACGGGTGGGTGCGCCTGAAATAACAGACTGTAACGGGAGGGATCGTTGTGTGTAGATGACATACAGCCTGTCAGCAAGGTAAGCGCCGCCAGGAAAAGCGCCTGAATACTCAGGCGCAAAAAAGAACGTGGTTTCATAATGGGTTACCCATTAGAAATGATTAATCGATAATCCAGGTACCGCTGTTGCTGTTCTGGCAGGCTTTACTGTCGCCATCAACTGCAACGCAGGTTTTCTTCTTGCTGGCAGAGGTAGCGCGCACGCGCTTACGGCGCTGGTCAGCCTTGATGGTGTCATTGTACAGCTCGCTTTTCACCACGGCGCGCAGCGGCACATAGCCGATCAGCTGCTCCTGATCTTTTTCCGCAATCGCGTACCAGTTGTTTTCCACGCTGCCCAGCACGGTATAAGGCTGCGCATTTTCCAGCTGACGCACCAGCTTGCCGCCGAAGTCGGGACGGCTCATCACTGAAGCGTTATACAACGCGCGATACTCTTCATTAATCGGCGTAAAAGTTTTTGGCGGGGTGATCGCATGGCGATAGGTCAACGTAACGCCATCAACGGTGCTGGACACAATTGTGTCGTCCGTGACAGGCGGTGGCGACTTACAACCCGCAACGCTTAATACAAAAAGCAGACCTAATGCGATTCGAATTTTCACCATGATCCTCATGAAGTTATCTCAAGTAATTAACAAAACGGGAATAAGCCGCCAACTATAAACAGCGTTGCCCATCCGGAAGCAGAAAAAAAGCATAGCTATGGCTGGCCGTGCCAGATAAAAGCACAGCAAATAAGATTATCAGCTCCGACAGAGCCAGAAGAAGAATTTATACGTTAATAGGACGATACATGCCTGTTACATCGCAACAAATCTCAGATTTGAGCCATGCACAAAGAAGATTGGTTACCGGAAACACGTTTTACGCTCCCTGTCGGTGAGGGTTTGATGAATATCCCTCAACCATTATGGCTGCTCCCTACTTGCATTCCTGGTATTCTCTGGTGAAAAGTTCTGACTGACCGTGCTAAAAGCGCGTGGTCATGCATGCATGTCTTCATGCTGCTGAAAATCTGCGGCCGATGTCAGATAAGAAGAAAAGTGTTTGAAATTCAGCCTTAAGCTGATACTGGATTCAGCCATTGCTACCGCACGAGGTTGCAAAGCAAACCCCGGGTCTGGTGTTTTTTTATGTTCAGGCTGTCCTGTTTCGCGCAAGTTTACATAGTCTTTGCGATAATTCAACGAGCGCGTAGCAAAGGGTTTTATATTAGTAAAGTTTAACCAACAAGATTAAGGTAAATTCTGATTATTCTTAGCACTTTCCATAGGAATATTCCTACAAAATATCAGAAAATTTGTACTCGCATCGCAAAAAAGGTCAAGAATGGCTAAAAAATGGTCATTTCTGTACAATTATTTTTTTCACCTCTGGACCTGATTTCTTCTATTTTGTTTCTAACAAACCGGTTTAAAATGCGATAATCAGTTATTAATATTGAGTTAACTCAAATCAGCAATAAAAAAAGCGACCCACAGGTCGCCTTAGTAGAATTTCAAACTAAAAAATGCTGGAATCAAAACTTAAGCAAATAAAATGGATTGCAGCTCCTGGAGCGAACTGACCTGCCAGTCAGGCGTAATCGCTGCGGGCTTTTCTCTGCCGTCCGCATTCAACCAGCAGGTCTTCAGGCCTGCATTAATGCCGCCTAAAATATCCGAATCAGGATTATCCCCGACCATCAGCACACGTTCAGGCGCAGGCCGCCCCATTTTTTCCAGCGCATAATCAAAAATCGCCGGATGCGGTTTGGCATGTCCCACCTGCTCGGAAATGACCAGCAGATCAAAGTAATCACGAAAACCAGTACGCTGGAGACGCACCTGCTGCAATGCGGTAAAGCCGTTGGTGATAATGCCCATCTTCACCTTGCCCTTTAGCGCATTGATCAGGTTTACCGCCCCTTCCAGCGGTACGCATACTTCCGCCATGGCGCTAAGAAAACCGCTGTTTAACGCGTCCGGCGTGACGTTCAGCTTTTCCGCCCAGCCGTTAAAGCGCTGATGCTGCAGTTGCAATGCGGTGATAGCGCCGTTTTGATACTCTACCCACAAGGGTTTATTCACCGACTGATATTCATGGTAGTCATCGGTAGTAAAATCAACGTTGTAATCTTTAAACAGCCGTTGCAGGCCGGTAAAAGCGTCAAAGTGAAACAATGTGTCGTCAGCGTCAAAAAGGATCCAGTCCCAGTTTTGTAGCATAGCTTTCTCCTGTTACGGCACGTCAGGAACGCTGCGGCGACCGCCTTTTACAGGCTGAGCGCCATAATCAGAGCATCTTCCCGCCCGTGCGTTGCCGGATAATAGTTTCGGCGCACCGAAACTTCATTAAAGCCGGTCTGTTCATAAAGCGCGATAGCCGCATGGTTGGAAGCGCGAACCTCCAGCCACAGCGTGAAAATATCGCGCTGCTGCAGCTGTTCAATCAGATGATGCAGCAACGCTTTACCCAGCCCCTGACGTTGATAAGCGGGATCTACAGCGATATTAAATAATGTCGCTTCATCCAGTACCCATTGAGTAATGGCGAAAGCAGCCATCTGGCTCTCAACGTCAAGCCGGTAGTTCAGATAACGTTCGCCCTGATTGCTGGCAAAGGTCGCTTCCGTCCAGGGAAAAGCGTGGCTGCGCCGCTCAATAGCGAGCGCCTGCGGAAGGTCATGCGGAGTGAGTAAAGAAATCGACGTCATATTCACAAATCTGTCGCCAGAGGGCACGCTTCGCCTCGGCATCAAAATAGAGCGCCTCAAGCGGCGGCGTGGAAAGTTGTGGACCCTGCTGCATAACCGGTGCTTCGGTTCCCAGCCGCCAGCTGGCGCAGGAGCGATCCTCAGGCAGCATAGCAAGCTGATCCGGCGTCACGCTGACAACCTGCTGTGGCGTAATCGCCAGCGCGCGCAGCACATCGCCCACCAAAGGATCCCCGGTTGTGGGAGGAATATCCGCCACGATCAGCAGGCGCGTCTCCGCCGGCAGCGTTATCGCAATCTCACCCTGTAACGCGCGCGGACGCCGCAGCTTATACTGCGTAATGCCCATTTGCTGTAGTAGCCAGTCACGTCTGGATGACATAGAAATTCCCGTTACGCCCTTATAATGCGCAGCTATGCTAGCAAACCCATCGAACATGCGCCAACAAACCACTATACTCTGCGCTCTGATTTATGAGGAGCTATCTGATGTCTGCTTTTACCCCGGCGAGTGAAGTGATCCTGCGCCACAGTGATGAATGGCAAGACCGCCGCGTGCTGTTTGCCGGCGATTTGCAGGATGACCTGCCTGCGCAGCTGGAAACCCAGCTGAGCCGCGTTCATACGCAATACTATCATCACTGGCAATCATTAAGCCGCAGCATGGGCGATCGTGCGCAGTTCGGCCTGGTAGCCACGGCGGAAGCGATAGCAGAGTGCGATACCCTGATCTATTACTGGCCGAAAAACAAGCCGGAAGCGCAGTTTCAGCTGCAAAACCTGCTATCGCTGCTGCCGCTGGAGAGCGATATTTTTGTTATCGGCGAAAACCGCAGCGGCGTTCGCAGCGCCGAGACTATGCTGGCCTCGTGGGCGGCGCTGAACAAAATCGACAGCGCGCGCCGTTGTGGTCTGTACCATGGTCGCCTGTCGCAGCAGCCCACGTTTGATGCAGACAGTTTCTGGGATGAATATACGCTGGATGACTGCACCATTAAAACGTTGCCGGGCGTGTTCAGCCGTGACGGACTGGATGGCGGCAGCGCACTGCTGCTCTCTACCTTTACGCCGCATACCAAAGGAAAAGTGCTGGATATCGGCTGCGGTGCGGGCGTTCTGGCGACCTTGCTGGCGCGTCATTCTCCTAAGGTGCGCCTGTGGCTGACCGATGTGGATGCCGCCGCGCTGGCCGCCAGTAAAGCAACGCTGGCCGCCAACCAGATCGAAGGTGAGGTGTTTGCCAGCAACGTCTATTCTGATGTCACCGGCCGCTATGACATGATCATTTCCAACCCGCCGTTCCATGAGGGGATGCAAACCAGCCTTGACGCAGCGCGCACGCTGATTCGCGGTGCGGCTCAGCATCTTAACAGCGGCGGTGAGCTGCGTCTGGTGGCGAACGCCTTCCTGCCCTATCCACAGGTGCTGGACGAAACCTTTGGTCATCATGAAGTGCTGGCGCAAACGGGCCGATTCAAGGTCTATCGCGCCGTCTGGGGACGCGATGCCCGCGCGATTAAGGCAGCTAACCGCGACAAATAAGTGCTTATTTCCCGGGGCGCTGCTGTTTTTTACAGCGATCGCAACGCCGCTAATAAATATCTGTTGACGTCCCCGGGAAAAATCTCCAGAATTCGCCTCCGTGGTTGCAGTGCTGCAAAGCATTGCCGGAATGCGAAGGTGGCGGAATTGGTAGACGCGCTAGCTTCAGGTGTTAGTGTCCTAACGGACGTGAGGGTTCAAGTCCCTCTCTTCGCACCAAAAACCACGAAAATTCATATCGCACAGCATCTGCGCGAAGGTGGCGGAATTGGTAGACGCGCTAGCTTCAGGTGTTAGTGTCTTAACGGACGTGAGGGTTCAAGTCCCTCTCTTCGCACCAAATGCGGTGATATGAAGACAATGTTATGCGAAGGTGGCGGAATTGGTAGACGCGCTAGCTTCAGGTGTTAGTGTCTTAACGGACGTGAGGGTTCAAGTCCCTCTCTTCGCACCAATATTGTCACTCTCTGGTTATCACCTCTGTTGCCTTCCCCAGGCCTTACGCCTTCGCTATCAGCGCAACTTATCTTCCCTGTTTTTACTCCCTGAAAGATTGCCTTTCGTTTTCGCATAAATTTCTTATAAAAAGCTATACCACCGCGATGTTAAGCGTTGCCGGGCAGCCCTCCTTAGCCACCTCTGTGCATTAACTATAGCCCGCCTGCATTAACCGATACCGCAGCCAGCGCGCCGGCCAGAGCGATACAGGAAGGCAGCAGGATATAGCGGCGTAGCCGATGATGAAACAGCATGCCTGCCGTAATCAGCAGCGCCGCCAGCAGCAACCAGCGCCACTGACCAAATGAAAGATTCATCGATGCCACCAGCGGCATCAGCGCCCCGGGCAGAAGAACACTCCATGCGCTTCGCAACCGTTCCCCCATTACCCAGCTTACGCCCCACAATCCACAGGCTGCCATAATCGCCATCAGCATATCCGCCACCACCAAATGATAATGATTACCAGTATCATATGATAGCTTTTATCATTTTGCACTCTTCCTTTGTAGAATCTTTATACACGAAGATGACAGACCAGTTAGAAAGTGATAGATTGCCAGGATTGATCTGATTCCAGACACCAATAATAACTACTCAATACCCTTTCCAGAGTAAATTCATTTACTGTGGTAATGGCGCTTTGATATTTCAGGGCTGTCACGAGTGTATAAAAATGAAATTACAAACGTATGAAGAATTGCTGCACAGCAAATACCGCCTGTCGTTAATGCTTTATCTTTTTTTAAACATGGCAACATCACTTTTTTTTATGTTACCGATAAATAAAGGAGAAAATCTTTCATTCTCTTTGCCGGCAATGCTGATAGTTGTGCTGAGTTTATTGCAATTAGCCTTCTGGCTCCTGAAACCTGAAAAAAAATGGCCGCTGTTATCTTTTACCGCTTTAATTATGGGCGGGCTCTGGTCATGGCTGATTGCGCATAAAAGCGAGCTGGTTTTTTATTTTGACGGTAGTTTTTTGCTGATTAGCCTGATGGCGGTTTTTTTTATCGGTACTATCTCCCTGAATGAACACCTGCTGGCGTTTTGCCTGCATATCGCGCCGCCTTCCCTCACCGTCATGCTGCTCGATCGCGGCCAGCATCCGCTGACGCTGCTGTTTACCATCACGCTACCGCTGCTCGGCTTTACGCTTCAGAATTTGATGCAGCGTCGTAGCGACCATTTCACGCGACGCTTGCTGTTTCAACTGTATGAGGAGAAACAGACCTGGAGCGACCTGAGTATGCTTGATCCGCTTACCGGCCTTTATAACCGTCGCGGCCTGAAGAACCGACTGGAGAACCTTTTAGAGAACCAGACCGGCAGCCACTTCGTTATGCTGCTTGATATCGATAATTTTAAGTCCTACAACGATAACTATGGTCATGCAATGGGCGACCAGGCGCTGACGCGCGTTTCGGCAGCAATTCGTGATGCGGTACGCTCGCGGGATATCGTGACCCGTTATGGCGGTGAAGAGTTTCTGGTTCTGATGACCAATGTTAATGCTTCTATTGCTATGAAGCTGGCAGAGCGTATTCGCCAGTACGTGCTGGATCTGGAAATTCCCCATCGGTTTAACCATCGTGTATCCACACATGTCACCATTAGCGCCGGTATTGCCCCGATAATCGAAGAAGATTTTGAACAAGCAATGGCAAATGCCGATCGGGCTTTATATGTGGCAAAGAATCGCGGCAGAAATACTATTCTTTCCTGGGAAGAGCTTTGCGAAAAAAAGCTGATAACCGCCCGATAGTTCTAATTTAATGGTAAATTCATCATTTATTTGAGGGATTATTTAGCCATGATAAATAATCTCCCTTAATACAAATTAAAAATTAAAAAGCACTTATCCACTCAACCGCGCTAAATAAAAAATCAGTCAGCAACCAACAGAATGCAGGCACTTATTTTTACATTGGCATTTTTACATGCCGGTTGCGCATAGCGCAGAATGATTTTCTGCTTTTGCTAAAAACCTGACTTTTTATCTGGTTATATACGCCAGATCGCTGGAGACATCCTGTCGACAATACAGCGAAACCCCTACTTGCCACCTTATTCCTTCCTGGATACAATCAAGAACGATTATCATTTGTTTTCTTATCCCCATTTCGGTAGTGGATTACACAGGAAGCCCTATGGCCATCGTTACGCGTCAGGCTTATGAGTACGGTTCGTCTCCAGTGATCTTTATGCAGAGCGACAGTTCGCTGAGCGCTGCGCTGCATAGCCTGTTCAGCGAACACCGTTCCTGGTTCCTTGAGTTTATCACCCTGAATGACACCGCTCCTGGCGATACCCTTATCCAGCCGGAATGGTCACAAAGCGCCCACTTTAATCAGTTGCTGGCGCGCTATGGCGATGAGATCTATCGTGAGCATGCAGATATGCCGCGCGAGGCCAAGCCGCTGCAATCTCTCTGGGCGCAGTGGTATTTTGGCCTTATCGTGCCGCCGCTGATGCTGGCGCTGGTAATGGAAAAACGCGCGCTCGACTGCTCGCTGGAACATTTTCATCTGCAGTTCCATGAAAGCGGCCGTCCGGCAAAGTTCTGGATCGATGTGCATGAAGATGAAGATGCACGCTACCTGAACGCCCATCAACGTATCGATCGACTTATCCAGAAGCATTTGATCCCTGCGGTCCAGGGCATCGAACAGCATGGCGAAATCAACGCCAAACTTATCTGGAATAATACCGGTTATCTGATGCACTGGTTTTTAGGCGAGATGAAAAGCTGGGTAGATGACGCCACGCTGCTTACCCTGGAGCATGCGCTGTTTTTCTCACGCCATTTGCTGGACGGCAGCGATAATCCGCTTTACCGCACCGTCATTCCGCGTGACGGCGCAATGCAGCGTCGCAGCTGCTGTCAACGCTATCGCCTGCCCGCCGTAGAGCGCTGCGGCGATTGCACCCTGAAATCCGTCTGATTTTCCCGCAGAGCAGGCGCGCTCTTTTCTGGTGCGGCGGCGCTTTACCGCCGCCTGACGTTTACAGATCCTCCCGGTTATGGCAGCTTTATCACCCCCGTTTTTATTGTGAAGAGCAACACAACATGAGCCTGGAGTCTGTACGGCACTACTTTGCCGAGCGAGCCCCTGAAATCGCCATCATTGAATTAAACCAGAGCACGGCAACCGTGGCTCTTGCTGCTAAAGCGCATGGCGTTGTGCCAGGACAGATTGCCAAGACCCTGTCGTTAAAAGTGAAGAATCAGGTCATCCTGATCGTGACCGGCGGCGACCTTCGTCTGGATAACCGCAAACTAAAAGAAACCCTGGGCACGAAAGCGCGCATGTTAACCACCGATGAGGTGCTGAACTGGACGGGGCATCCGCCCGGCGGCGTCTGCCCTTTTGGCCTTGAGCACCCTCTGCCGGTTTACTGCGATATTTCCCTGCGACGCTTTGCCGAAGTGCTGCCAGCGGCAGGATCGATTCATAGCGCAGTGCGGATTTCGCCAGAAAGAATGGCGGAGCTTACCGATGCCGTATGGGTGGATGTTTGCCAAAATGATCCGACTTCAGCTTAATTCGTTATTGCTGGGCGGATAATTCGCATACAATTACGCGGTTATTTTTTTCAGGATTTTTTGTGTCGCTGATCTCTTTCGCCATCGCCCGCAGCCGTTTCCCGGCATGGCTGGCGCTGCTGGCTATGCTGCTGCTGTTTGTCGCCCCGGTGATTTCAAAATCGCTGATGGCTCAACACGGCTATAGTTCGCTGATGATGGCGCATATGTCAGCAATGGCGATGAGTGAGCCCACAGAGGCAGAAGACGCGAGCCATGAACAGGGCTGCGCGGCAGACAGTGCCAGACAGCAAAGCCCGCCAGTAGCGGAACATGTTCACCATCATGCGGCGACAGAGATCGCCGCGCTCCCCTCCTTCGTCGATGCTTCCCATCACCGGCACTATCATATGTCGATGATGGACGACAGCGCCTGTGGTTACTGCGTACTGTTAATCCATCTGCCGCTGGACTCCGTTCGCCTGCCGCAGCTCTGGACGCTACTGCAAGAGGCCGTTCCAGCCGCTCCTCTCCGACTACAACCTTTTGTTGCCAGCTGGATCCCTATCTGGTTCCGACCGCGCGGGCCGCCGGTTAGCGGGTATTCACTCGTTTAACCCAACGCCTTCTCTACAGCCCGCAATCGGGCAAAGGAACCATTATGTCGGAAAAAATCGTGCCGACGGCTTCGGCACAGATTGAAAAAACGCAGAATGCACAGGCATTCCTGCAGCTTATGCGTCGGTTACATTTCACCATCGGCCTGTTTATCGGACCCTTTATTTTTGTCGCTGCGCTCACCGGCACACTCTATGTGTTGACGCCGCAGCTTGAAAATTATCTTTATGCGCAACAGCTAACGACCAATGCGCCAGGCCCTGCCCAGCCGCTGTCAAAACAGATCGATGCGGCGCTGCGTTATACCGGCAGCCAGGCGAAAATCGCCGCCGTGCGTCCGGCATCAAGCGATACGGAAACCACGCGCGTGATGTTCCGCTTTGCGGGGAGCGCGCCGTCAGAAACGCGGGCGATATTTATCGATCCCAAAACGCTGGCGGTACGTGGCGATCTCACCGTCTACGGCACCAGCGGAATTTTGCCGCTGCGTACTACTCTGGATTATCTTCACCGCAGCATGCTGCTGGGCGATCTGGGGCGTAACTATAGCGAATTAGCCGCCAGCTGGATGTGGGTGGCCGCGCTGGGCGGCACGCTGCTCTGGGCAGTACAGCGCACGCCGCGTCGCGTCAGAAAAGAAAGCGCCTCACGTACGCAGCGCCTGCTGCGGCTACGGAGCTGGCATAGCTTACTGGGCGTTGCACTGCTGATCGGGATGCTGTTTCTCTCTGCCACCGGCCTCACCTGGTCACGCTGGGCCGGTGATAATATCAATGTGCTGCGCGCGCATTATGGCTGGCTGACCCCGGCGGTAAATACGCAGCTTGATAGCAGCATGCCGCCGATGATGATGGATGAACATGCTGAGCATCATGGGCATATGATGCATCACACACCGGATATGCCGTTAAGCGCCGCCCAGTTTGATGGCGTGCTGGCCGCCGCGCGCACCAGCGGTATTGATGCGGCGAAGCTGGAAATCCGTCCCTCTTATCAGGCCAACAAAGCATGGATTGTGGGTGAAATCGATCGTCGCTGGCCAACGCAGGTGGATGCCGTGGCAGTGGATCCCCATACCTGGCGCGTTACCGATAAAATTGAATTCGCGAATTTTGGCCTGCTGGCAAAGCTGACGCGCTGGGGCGTTGATGCGCATATGGGCATTTTGTTCGGCGTTGCGAATCAGCTGGTGCTGGCGCTGTTTGGTCTGGCGCTGTGCGTGCTGATTGTGCTCGGCTATCGTCTGTGGTGGCAGCGCCGTCCCGCGCAGCCGCAACAGCATCCGGCGGATACGCTGATTCAGGCCTGGCAGCGCATGAGCCTTAGCCTGCGCTTGTTGCTGGCGGTGGTGGTAACAGCGCTGGCCTTTAGCCTGCCGGTCATGGGCATCAGTCTGCTGCTGTTTCTATTGCTGGATGCCTGGCGCTGGTATCGCGCGCAGCGGGCGTAACGCGGTGGCAGGCTGGCGTGCGACCAGCCTGCTTTGCATGCTGCAACTCATCACGCCTAAGCTGAGGCTGCGATCCTGAATGGCCTGGCGCAATGACAGCTTGATGACAGGAAAAGTTTTGTAGAAATTATTAACGCAGCCTGGCGAATCACGTGTATTTCAGAGGTCTACAGGAATTAAACATCCAGAGAATCTATGCCGATTATTTTAATGCGTCACGGTAAACCGGGCGGCCTTTCACCTCAGCATCTTTCTGCTAAAGCGATGGCGCAATGGATCGCCAGTTATGACAGTGCGCTCATCAGCGATATGCCACCGCAGCGCTGTATCGACCTCGCCGCACAGGCAGAGATCATCGTTGCCAGTCCGCTGCCGCGTGCGTTGGGCTCGCTGGAGAAACTGGGCCTGCGCGCCACGTACACTGACGCCATATTTCGGGAAGTTGCGCTGCCTGCGCTACCGCTGGCGACGCCCGCGCTTCCACCCACGCTGTGGCTCTCTCTGCTACGTCTGCTGTGGCTGTGCGGCTATTCCGGCTCGGTAGAATCCTTTCGCCATGCGCGTCAACGCGCGAGGCTGGCCGCCAGCCAGCTGATTAGCCTGAGCGAACAGGGTACTGTGCTGCTGGTGGGTCA
Source organism: Pantoea sp. FN0302 (assembly GCF_050113775.1). Classification (NCBI taxonomy): domain Bacteria; kingdom Pseudomonadati; phylum Pseudomonadota; class Gammaproteobacteria; order Enterobacterales; family Erwiniaceae; genus Pantoea; species Pantoea sp. FN0302. The sequence continues at coordinate 46,206 of NZ_JBNJSM010000009.1, read as the reverse complement.
TGGAATTATGAATAAGCTGATTGCGCGCGAATTACGTCGGCAGGGCTGGCTGGCAGAAAAACATGCCAGCAGCCGCTACTGGAGCAGCGCGGTTTATCACCGCGGCTTTTTGTAAAGCCAGGACAAAGACATTCTGCCCTCTTCCCCCGGCAGGAAGTTTTAGCAGAACAGCGGCTTAACGAAATACATCGACCGCTTCCACCAGCCGATGCGCCTGATTTTTCATCCGCGCCGAGGCCTGCGCGCCCTCTTCTACCAGCGAAGCGTTGTGATGGGTAATGCGATCCAGCTCTTCTACCGCCTTGCCCACCTCGCTCAGGCCAGTGCCCTGCTCACGCGTGGCGGTGCTGATCTGTTGCAGCAGCTCCGTCACGTTCTGCACTTTTTCCACGATATCGGCAATGGTTTCACCGGCCTGATGCACCTGACCGGTGCCAGACGTGACTTTCAACGCGCTGGCAGCGATTAAATCACGAATTTCACTGGCGGCGCTGGCGCTACGTTTTGCCAGATTCCGGACTTCACCAGCCACTACCGCAAAGCCTTTGCCCTGCTCGCCGGCACGCGCTGCCTCAACCGCCGCGTTCAGTGCCAGAATATTGGTCTGGAAAGCGATGCTGTCAATCAGGCCGGTAATAGAAGCGATCTGCTGTGAACTTTGCGCGATTTCATCCATTGTGCCAACCACCTGCTTCATCACTTCGCCGCCCTGCACCGCCGCTTTGCTGGCGGTCATCGAATAATTATTCGCCTGCCCGGTGCTTTCCGCATTGCTGTTAACCGTGGTGGTCATCTGATTCATGGTCGCAGCGGTCTGCTGCACGCTGGCTGCCGTCTGTTCGGTATGGCTGGCGATTTTTTCATTGCCCTGCGCCAGCTCATCGCTGGCCTGATGCACGCTCATGACCTGATCGCGCACATCTTTAACCAGCCAGCGAAACATCAGGCCCAGCTGCCCTACTGCCCGCAGCGTCATGCCCACTTCATCGACCCGGTCAAGATGATCAACCTGATGAGACGCGCCGGTCGCCACATCCAGCGCCTGCCTGCATACCCTTTCCAGCGGCCGGGAAATTTGCCATTCCAGCCAGCCGCAGGTGATAAAAGCCATCAGCAGCGCCAGACCGCTAAAGGCGGCAAGCGCGCCGCCCTGCAATCCGACGGTTATCGCGCTAAGCGTCATGCTCAGCCAGCAAAAGGCAACGCCGCTGCGAATACGCCAGCGCAGCGGCATCGTTTTCAGCCATGAAAGCGGACTCAATGCACCGCTACGCAGCAGCAGCCCGTGATGCAGCCGCCAGCCGCGCAGTTTACCGTGGCGCATCTGCTGATAAAGCGCCTCCGCCGCGGCCACTTCCTGCTCGTCTGGCTTGATACGCACTGACATATGGCCGGTAATTTTACCGTTACGGATCACCGGCACCACATTCGCCCGTACCCAGTAGTGGTCACCATTTTTACGACGGTTTTTCACCAGTCCGGTCCAGGGCAGCCCCTGCTTCAGCGTTGCCCACATATCGGCAAAAGCCGCTTTCGGCATATCGGGATGGCGCACAATATTATGCGGTTGCCCATGAATTTCATCGCGTTCATAACCGCTGACGTCAACAAAGTCCTGATTAGCATAGGTAATATAACTTTGCGCATCGGTGGTGGTCATGAGCGTGATGTCATCGTCAAGCTGCCATGCCTGTTGCGTAACGTGAGATTGGGTAGTCATAAGACAAGCCTTGTCCTGAATGTTGGAGGTCTAATTGTTTTTCGCAGGGAATTCATCGCACTCATCGGCAACCCCCTGTAAAACTTTAGAAAAGATGCACATTCAGTGTGGGCAACTGTGAAGCTTATCCCACCGTGCCCGTTTGAAAACGCTGCCGTAGCCACTGGCTCAGTTCGGTCACCGCGCGTGGCACCCGCGCCGCCCACGGACGTACGATCCAGACGTGGCGGGCAAACGCACCCTGGATATGCCACTGCGGCAATATCTGACGCAAACGGCCTTCCCCCAGCGCCTGACGTGCGCTGAAATCGGGCAGCATGGCGATTCCCAGACCATCCAGCGCCGCATCGCGGATCGATTCGCTGTTATTGGTGGCAAACGGGCCGCTGACATTTACCACCATTTCCTGCTGTGGCTGTGCCGGATCGCTAAAGCGCCAGCGCGGCAGTTCAGTGCCGCGCGGGTAATAAAGGCAGTCATGCTGGCTCAGTTCCTGTGGATGCTGCGGCTCGCCGTGCGCCGCCAGCCAGGCGGGAGAGGCCACCAGCAAGGTCTGCGTTTCGCATAAAAGCTGGGCGACATGGGTTTCCGGCAGCGCATTGCTGTGGCGGATCGCCAGATCGAACCCTTCGCTGGCAAGCGATACCAGTCGATCGGTTACCTCAAGCTGAATGCGCAGCTGCGGATGCAGGCGCAAAAAGTCCCGAATATGCGGCTGAAGCTGCTGACGGGCGAAGGCTACCGGCGCGGTTATTCGTACCAGCCCGCGTAATGGGCCGCTGCTGTCGCGCACGGCGTAAAAACTCTGTTCAATTTCTGCAAAGGGGGCGCGTAGTTCCTGCACCAGTTTCTCACCCGCCTCGGTCAGTCGCACGCTGCGCGTGGTGCGCTGTACCAGCGGGACGCCCGCCAGCATCTCCAGCTGTTTAATTTTCTGGCTCATTGCCGCTTTGCTGACTTCAAGCCGCTCCGCCGCCCGGGTAAAGCTTCCCTGCTCTGCCAGCACCGTAAGCCAGTGCAAATGTAGCCAGAGTGCATCAGTTTTCGTATTCATCAGATTGTTCAAAATAGTAAACAATGCGTTCAACTATAGCGCTTTTTCTCCTTTAAAAGCGCGTGCAGGATAGGGATACAACCACGCGATAACGGAGAAAAGCATGCCATTACTGCAATTTGATCTGATTGAAGGACGCTCTGAAGCTGAACTGAAAACCTTGCTGGATGCAGCGCATCGGGCAGTGCTGACCGCGTTTGGCGTACCGCCGCGCGATCGTTATCAGATTGTTCATGAAAACAAAAGATTTCAAATGTTCTTTGAAGATACCGGGCTTGGCCTGACGCGCAGCGACAACCTGGTGATGGTACGGGTCTATACCAGCCCGCGCAGCAGTGAACAAAAGCAGCATTTTATGGCCGAGCTGGCCCGCGAACTGGAAAGCAGCTGCGGCGTGCGCGGCAGCGATCTGATGATCAGCTTTATCACCAATGAAAAAGGCGACTGGAGCTTTGCCAACGGTGTCGCGCAATACCTGACCGGTGAGCTGTAACGATCAGGCAGGTTTACAGCATATTATCGATCCGGCTCACAGTTACGTATTTTAAGCCGCTGTTTTTTTGCCCTCTTCTCTCCCGGAGAAAATAATTGCAGAAGCAAGCCGTTAACGCTGAGCCTGCACAAATCGTGGCGGGCAGAGGAGAGAAGAATGCGGAAACAGGAAGTGGTGGTGAAGCGCAGCCGACAGGAAAAACTTGCTGCGCTGCGCCAGCATAATCGCGTGCCGGTGCTGGTTGTCGGTGGCGGCATTAACGGTATCAGCACCTTTCGTGAGCTGGCGCTGCAGGGCATCCCGGTGGTGCTGATCGAAAAGGATGACTGGTGTCAGGCCGCCAGCGGCGCGCTGTCGCGCATGATCCATGGCGGTCTGCGCTATCTGGAAACCGGCGAATTTGATCTGGTAAAAGAGTCGGTACAGGAGCGCGATCGGCTGCTGAAAAATGCCCCTCACTATGTTTCTCCGCTGCGTACCACGGTGCCGATCGATAGCTGGGGCGGCGGGCTGATTAACGCCAGCAAACGCTTTCTGCGCCTCGGCGAAAAGCCGACCCGTCGTGGCGCGCTGCTGATAAAAACCGGCCTCGCGCTGTACGATCTCTACACGCGGCAACAGGGCAGCATGCCGCGCCATCGCCTGAACAATACCGCCGAAACCCGCGCCCGCTGGCCCGGCTTTGCCGTCTGGGTGAAATACAGCGCCACCTATTATGATGCGTGGATCAAAGCGCCGGAGCGGCTTGGCGTCGAGCTGGTGCTGGATACGGAACAGAGTAACGCCGGGGCGCTGGCGCTGAATTATGTCAGCCTGGTGTCAAGCGACGGCGAGCGGGTAACGCTGCGTGATAACCTGACCAACACGCTTTTTACCCTTGAACCGCATGTGTTGGTCAACGCTACCGGCGCCTGGATCGATCACCTCAACCAGCAACTGGCCCCGGCCGATCCGCGCCGCCTGATTGGCGGCACCAAAGGATCGCACCTGATCATCGACAGTCCGGCGCTGCTGGCAGAGCTGCGCGATGAAATGGTCTATTACGAAAATCAGGATGGGCGCGTCTGCATTATGTTTCCGTGGTACGGCAAAGTGCTGGTGGGATCCACCGATATTCGCGTCGACGATCCAGAAAATATCGCCTGCACGCCGGAAGAGCAGCGCTATATCCTGGAGTCGCTGCACTTTATTTTTCCACATATCAACGTGAGCGCTGAAGATGTGGTGTACACCTTCTCCGGCGTGCGTCCGCTGCCTGCCAGCGATACGGAAATCAGCGGTCGTATAAGCCGCAACCACTCGCTGGTTTATTTCCCGCCGGATGCCAGCCACGATTTTTCTATCCTGAATCTGGTCGGCGGCAAATGGACCACCTTCCGGCGCTTCGGCGAACAGGCGGCAGATCGGGTATTAAAGCTGCTGGGTGAAAAGCGCCGACGCAGCACCGTCGATATGGCGATTGGCGGCGGTCGTAATTTCCCCTGCCATGAACGTCTGCCGATTTGGATCCGCGAGCTTAGCGATAAATATCAGCTGGCGGAACCGCGTGTGGCTCAGCTGGTGGATCGCTACGGCACCCGTGCCGAACTGCTGCTGCGCCTGATTGCCGCAGAGGACGAGCAGCCGTTGCAGCATCATGCCGACTACAGCGATACCGAGCTGCGCTGGCTGATCCATGAAGAACAGGTGGTCATGCTGGAAGATTTACTGCTGCGCCGAACCGCGCTGGGGATCTCTGGTCAGTTGACGCCGCCGCTAATGGCGGAGATCGCCCATCTGATGGCGCAGGAAATGGCGTGGAGCGACGCTTGTCGCCAGCAACAGCTGGAGATGACGCTCTCCCGTCTGGCGCGCCTGCATGGCGTCTCCGGTCTACGTTTAGCTTGCCAATCCCAACCCGCAGGAGTGTTGCATGTCGGTTAGCGCTAAAGTGCGGCTGAATCGCCTGTTTAAGCAGGGAAAATGCCTGGATGTGGCGATCGACCACGGCATCGCCAATGAACCCGATTTCCTTGTGGGGCTGGAGGATATATCCAGCGTGATGCGTAGCCTTATCGCCGCACAGCCGGACGCCATTCAGGTTAACTACGGCCAGGCCGATCTGCTCCAGCAGGCTGCTACGCCGAAACCGGCGCTGGTGCTGCGTACCGATGTCGGCAACGCCTATAACGCCGCGCGCCATCGGGAAATGTGGGCGGTGTTGCACAATCCGGAAGAGCCGATTCTGGCGGCGCTGCAGTTGGATGCGGCGGCGGTAGTGGTGAATCTCTACCAAATCCCCGATGAACCCGGCATCTTTCGGCAGTGCGTGGAAAATATTGGCCGCCTGCGTCACGCCTGCGATAAATATGCCATGCCGCTGATGATTGAGCCGCTGGTGATGGCGGCGCAGGGTCAGGGGCCAGCCTACGGCTCGCTGGGCGACGCAGCGCAGATAGTGCCGCTGGTGCGGCTGGCGCGTGAACTGGGGGCCGATATCATCAAAGCCGATCCCACAGAAAACGTGGAGGATTTCCACCGTGTGGTGGAGGCCGCGCGCTGCCCAACGCTGGTACGCGGCGGCGGCAAAGGCGAGCTGGGCGCGGTGCTGGAAAAAAGCGCGGCGCTGATGGCCCAGGGCGCAGCGGGCATGGTTTATGGCCGTAACGTTTATCAGCACGATAACCCAACGCGTGTGGTTAAAGCGCTGATGGCGATTATCCATCAGGGCGTCAGCGGCGCGGAAGCACTGGAGATCTACCGCCAGGCCTGACGGCGCTTAAGCAGTGCGCCATCGCATCGCCAGAAGGAAAGCGAAACAGTTCGCTTGCCGCCTGTAAACGCGAGGTATTCAGATGAGCCATTGCTTACTCGGCATTGATGCCGGCAATACCATGATCAAAGCCGTGCTGTTTGACACCAGCGGTCAGGTACTGTCGGTGGCGGGCTGCGCCGGAGAAACCCACCAGCCGCAGCCCGGCTACGCCGAACGGCCAGTAACCGATGTCTGGCACGGCGTGCAGCGGGCGGTACGCGACTGTCTGGCGCAGGCGGGCGATGCAGCCCGACGGGTGATCGCCGTCGGCGCGGCCGGACACGGCAACGGCCTTTACGCGCTGGATAAACAGCAGCAGCCGCTGCTGGGCATCCAGTCGATCGATATGCGCGCCGCAGGCCTGGTTAGCGAGCTGGAGCAGCAGGGGAATGCGGCGCTTATCTGGCAACGCGCCCTGCAAAAGCCCTGGCCTGCCGCCACGCCGGTACTGCTGCGCTGGTTGAAGCAATACGATCCGGCGTGTTATGCCCGCATCGGCCACGTTCTGTGCGCCAAAGATGTTATTAATCATTTTCTCTGCGGTGCTGTCAGCGCCGACTATTCGGACGCTGCCGGTGCTGGTCTGATCGACTATGCGCAACGCGGCTATAGCGCATCGTTGATGGCGCTGTATGGCGTGGAGGAGGCGCTGGCGCTGTTGCCGCCGCTGAACGAATCCTGTGCGGTAACAGGCCGGGTGACGCCACAGGCAGCCCGTTTAACCGGGTTGCCGGTTGGCATTCCGGTGGTAGCGGGCATTTTCGATGTGGTGGCGAGCGCGGTGGGTTCAGGCGTCGTGAGCTGTGGCGAAGCCTCGATTGTCGCCGGAACCTGGAGCATCAATCAGGTGGTGGTCGAAAAGCCGGAATATCGGCGTCCGGTGTTTATGAATTCCATTATTGAACGCGATCGCTATATGGCGATCGAAGCCAGCGCCACCTCCGCCGCCAACCTTGACTGGTTTGTACGTGAGTTTGATGATGGCCGGGGCGGCCAGGGCGCGATACGCAGCAGCGATCTGGTGGCGCAGGTCAGGCCTGATATGCAGCTGCCGCTTTATCATCCTTACCTCTATTCCGGCCGTAAAGCCGGCCCCGCCAGAGCAGGTTTTTACGGGCTTGGCGGCTGGCATACCCGCGCCGATATGCTGTTTGCGCTGTTTGAAGGCGTAACCTTTGCACATCGCGCCCACATTGATCGCCTGCATGCCGCTGGAATAGCGTTCAGCCAGGCTACCCTTTCCGGCGGCGCAGCGCGCAGCGCCGTCTGGCCCCAGATGTTTGCTGACGTGCTGGGCATTCCCATTCGCGTCGCGACCTGTATGGAGACCGGCGCGCTGGGTGCGGCCATTTGCGCTGGGGTCGGCGTCGGCTTATGGCCGAACCTGACCGCTGGCGTAACCCAGGCAGTTCAGCTTAATCCCGGCGTGCTGCTGCCGGATGAGGCGCGCCATACTTTTCACTCAAAGCGCTATCAGATGTTTAAAAAACTGGAGTTAGCCATGGACGATCTCTGGCATGAGGTCACGTCCGATGTCTGAATTTGCGCGCTCCGCCCGACAGTTGTGACTTCTCGTATTGCAGGGATATGACAGTCAGGATAGATTGAAAAAATTCTGTGATATCCCTGATAAAAAAAGCGAGCCTGGCGCCACTCATGTCGCCCGTTTCCGCATGAGGAAATCCCGTTGTCTGAACTCTTTTCAGTCATTTTATTTGTGGCATCCATTGCCATTTATGCTTACAAAGCCGGACGAAACACTTTTTGGTACCTTTCCCTGCTGCTGGTGCTGGGATTGTTTATCATTCTCAACGCCACGCTCTACGCCAGCAACTATTTTACCGGCGAAGGGATTAACGATGCGGTGCTCTATACCTTAACCAACAGCCTGACCGGCGCGGGGGTCAGTAAATATGTGCTGCCCGGCATCGGGCTGATACTGGCGCTGTTTCTGGTGTTCTGTCTGCTCTCCTGGCTACTGCGGCGGCGCGGCGATCGCCCGCACCATTTCGGCTACAGCCTGCTGGCGTTGCTGCTGGCGCTTGCCTCGATTAAAACCACGCCCGCTTTTCAGCAGGTCGCCGACCTGTTCGTCTCGCAGACACCTGGCGACGAATCTGACTTTGCGCAGTGGTATCACGAACCGCAGAAGCAGATCGCTAACCCCAAATTCAACCTGGTTTATATCTATGGTGAAAGCCTGGAGCGCACTTATTTTAACGAGCAGGCATTTCCTCAGCTGGCGCCGGAGCTAAGCCGCCTCAGAAAGCAGCAGGCGCTGGATTTCGCGCAAACCGAGCAGCTGCCGGGCACCGAATATACCATTGCCGGTATGGTGGCTTCGCAGTGCGGCATTCCGCTGTTCGCGCCCTTTGAAGGCAACGCCTCCGCCTCGCTTTCCAGCTTTTTCCCACAGAATACTTGCCTTGGCGATATTTTAAAAAATTCCGGCTATCAAACCTGGTTTATCCAGGGCGCGGATCTGCGCTTTGCCGGAAAAGATACTTTCCTGAAATCGCACGGCATCGATCATCTCTATGGCTTACAGGAGCTAAAAGATCGGGTTGCGGACCCCGCCTATCGCAACAACTGGGGCTTTTATGACGATACGGTGATGGATGAGGTATGGCAAAAGTTCGAACAGCTGTCGCAGCAGAAACAGCGGTTTGCACTCTTTACCCTGACGGTAGATACCCATCATCCTGACGGCTTTATTTCCCGTAGCTGCCAGCATAAAAGCTACAGCTATGAAGGTAAGCCCAACCAGTCTTTCAGCGCCGTGGCCTGTAGTCAGGAGCATGTTGCCCGGCTAATTGAGCGCATTCTGGCATCGCCGTGGGCCAAAAATACCCTGATTGTGGTCTCCTCCGATCACTTGGCGATGAACAACACCGCGTGGAAATACCTTAACGCCCATCAGCGCGATAATCTGTTTATGGTTATTCGCGGCGATCGCGCACAGCCGCAGCTGTTGAGCATGAAACGCAGTTCGCTGGATAACGGCGCAACGGTGCTGGATCTGCTGGGCGGCGATAAGGCCATTGCCCTGGGACGCAGTTCGCTGTCGGATCGCTCGCTGTCGGAGCAGTTTGAGATGAAGAAAAAAGTGCTGGAATGGAAGCCGGATGTGATCCAGCTGTGGGGCTTTCCAAAACGTATCGAGCGCTTTCGCGTGGACCAGCAGAAAAACAGCATCAGCTTCTCCGGCGCGCACTTTAGCCTGCCGCTGCTGCTGAAAATCGGTAAAGACAAAGTTGAGCCGCTGCCGGAAGGCGAATATGCCGCGCCGCTGCGCTACCAGCTGGCTGACTTCGCCGCCGAAGATAAATTTGTCTGGGTGGATCGCTGCTTTAAGATGGCACGCCTGTGGCAGCCTGCGCTGGCCATATCCACCGACCTTTGCGTGGCGCAGGGGCAACTGGGTGCGCAGCCGCAGGTTCAGCATATTGATAAGGCGAACTATGAAAGCACGGTCAATATCCCTCAACGGCCGCTGGATAAGCAGCGCTGGCAGCAGAACGTTGCCGCGCTAAAAGTCGCCGACAACGATATTCGCTATCAGGCCGACAGCTTTAAATTCGACGTGCCGGGCGCGCCGCTGGCGGTGAAAGCGTTTAGCGGCATCTCCCGTCCTGAAAGCTGGGGGCGCTGGTCCAACGCCAACCTCGCGCCGGAGGTGACAATTGAGTACGCCCGGCCGCTGCCGCCAAGTTTTGATCTGGTGATCCGGGCAAAAGCGTTTGGACCTAATGCCCGACATCCGATCCCGGTTCGTATAGGCGATCAGCAGCAGATGCTAACGCTGGGCCATGAAGTCAGCACGGTAACGCTGCGCTTCAATAATCCTGCAGGCAGCCGCCAGCTGGTGATCGCCCCGCCGGAGCCGGAGCTTTCTAATGAAGGCAACATTATCGGGCAGGACCCACGCAAACTGGGGATCGGTTTGGTCAACATCAAAGTGGTGCCGGTCCGGTCGAACCCCGACGCAGATAGCGCGTCTCAAACTGCGGCATCGGACCAGGCTCTTCGCCACGGATCTGCGCAATAATCCGTCGTGCCGCCTCGCAGCCCATCTCATAGACGGGCTGCGCGATCACCGACAGCGGCGGCGAAACGATCTCCGTCCAGGGGAAATTATCGTACATTACAAACGACAGATCCTGTGGAATGCGCAGGCCGCGCAGATGGAACTCACGTAGCAGCGCCTGAGCAATCAGGCTGTCGGAAGCGATCACCGCCGTGGGTGGCGCGGCGTCATCAAACAGCTCGCTGACGATACGCGCAACAGCCGCATCATCCAGCGCATTGGGTTTGATCAGCGCCGGAATAAAAGGCACCGCCGCCACGCTGAAGGCGCGCTCCATCCCGGCGATACGCTGGGCAACCGGCGTCAGCCCCATATCTTCCGGTCGGCGATAAGGTTCGCTGGAATTCATACTGGTGACGTAGGCGATGCGTCGATGCCCGGCCTCCAGCAGCTCCTGCGTTGCCTGCTGCGCTGAGCGGGTAAAATCGACGCCGATCACTTCAACATCCAGATCGTAAACCGCCCGATCAAACAGCGTGAGCGCCCGCCCTTCCGTCAGCACCTGAGTTAAATGCGCATTATCGCTGGCGGCTGAGCTGCTGGGGGCGACGATAATCCCATCCACCCGCTTTTCCAGCATAACGCGGACTGCCTCCTGCTCAATGCTCACCTGCTCATCGCTGTTGCTGAGGATAACGTGGTAGCCCGCCTGGCGCGCTACGTCCGAGATGCCGCGTAGCGCCAGGCCGAAATGCGGGTTTTCAATATCGCCCACTATCACGCCCAGCGTATTAGAGCGCCCGGTATTCATGCTGCGCGCCAGCTCATTGGGGCGATACCCCAGCCGCTCAGCCGCTGCCAGCACCCGCGTCATTACCTCGTCGCTGACCGCGCCGTAACCGCCCAGCGCCCTTGCCGCCTGCGCTTTTGATACCCTTGCCTCACGCGCTACATCGGCAGCGGTAGGCGCTTTCATTCGCATCATTTTACTTGTCATAATTAATTCGAATCACAGGTTGAAGGATCGATCGTTGACGGCTCTGAAAGGCTGTGCTTAATATCACTGTAACTGATTTGAGACCGGTCTCACAAGCGGACTTCTCACTAATCAGCACCTGCATTGAGACCGGACTCATACTAATTAAACGTCCCCGGTTTCAATAGTCGTTGATGTTTAGACAACAAAAACGGACTACTTATGAAATCGCACAACATCCTGTTCAGAATGGCCGTTGCGCTCATCGCCTCGGCTTCAATCGTCACTCTCTCCATCCCGGCCAGCGCGGCGGATAATAACCCTTATGGCCTGATTGAACCGGGTCATATGCGCGTTGCCAGCCTGGGCGATGCGAAACCCTACACCTTTACCGACGCCGCAGGCAATTTTACCGGCTTTGATATTGAGTTTTTTACCAACGTCGCTCACAGGCTGGGCATAAAACAGGTCGATTTTATCGGTCAGGATTTCTCCGGCATTCTGCCTGCGGTGGCGAACGGTCAGTATGATGCGGGCGTGGCGGCGATTGGCATTACGCCGGAACGCGCCAAAACCGTGGACTTCACGACCGGCTATCTTGCCGGCTATCTGTCGGTGCTGACGCGCAGCGACACCGGTATAAAGAGTGTCGATGCGCTGGTCAAACGGCGGCTGGGCGTGGTGCAGGGTACGCTGCAGGAGAGCTATGCGATGAAGCATTTCCCGCAAACCGACCTGGTGCGTTTTCCCGATAACAATGCCGCCATCTCCTCGCTTAATAACGGCACGCTGGATGCGGTTTTCCTTGATTACGAGGCAGCCAAAAGCTACGCCGACCGCTTCAAACTGGTTCATGCGGCAGATATTCCCTCTTTTGATGCGCCTGCCGGCATCGCGATTGCTAAACAGAAACCGCAGCTAAAAGCCGCGCTGGATAAAGCGATCAAAGAGGCGATGCAGGACGGCACCTGGAAACGTCTCTATGAGAAGTGGTTCCCGGGCTCACCGATGCCGAAACAGTACCTGCCCGACGCACAATAATACCGCCTGTTTAGCGAATAGCCCGATCCACCGGGCAGGGATGTTTATATCCCGGCCCCTGAAAAAGCGAGTGCTTACTATGGACCTGTTCGAGATTCTGTCGCGTACCTTCTTCGATTTCCCCTCGATGCTGGCTGTTTTCCCCCAGCTGCTGGGAACGGGGTTAATCAATACCTTGATCATCTCTCTTGCCGCCACGGTGCTGGGCACCACTTTTGGCCTGATTCTGGCGTTAATGGCGATTTCCCCTTCGCGCTGGCTGCGTTTGCCGTCGCGCATCTATACCGATCTGTTTCGCGGCCTGCCGTCGATTTTAACCATCCTGCTGATTGGTCAAGGGCTGGCGCGCTTTAGCTATCAGCTGTTTGGCCCTACGCCCTATCCGCTCGGTATTTTCGCCCTCAGTCTGATCGCCAGCGCCTATATGGGCGAGATTTTCCGCTCCGGTATTCAGAGCGTGGAAAAAGGTCAGCTGGAAGCGTGCCGCGCGCTGGGCATGAGCTATGCGCGAGCGATGGCGCTGATCATTATCCCGCAGGGCATTCGCCGCGTGCTGCCTGCGGTGGTAAACCAGTTTATCTCCATTATCAAAGATTCTTCGCTGGTCTATCTGCTTGGGCTGATGGTGGGTCAGCGCGAACTGTTTCGCGTGGGGCAGGATGCCGCCGTGCTCACCGGCAACCTGTCGCCGCTGATGCTGGCGGGCCTGTTCTATCTGGCGATCACCGTGCCGATGACGCATCTGGTCAATGTGATCGATGAGCGCTATCGCAACGGCGGCCGCCGCGCCAGCACCCCGCAAAGCGGGCTGAAAGAAGTTGATGAAGTGCAACAGCACAGCGGAAAAGCGCTGGAGACTGGACGACCCGCCCCTCTCACCCGCCATCGGGAGCAACAGTATGCTGAATAATGCCTTAGCCGCAGATCCCCAGCAGGAAGCGGCATTTCACGGTGCCAGTCTTGAACTGCGCAACCTGACGCTGGCCTATGGTGATATCGAGGTGCTGCGCAACGTCTCGCTACAGATCCCGGCGGGCACCACCACCTGCATTATCGGTCCCTCCGGCTCAGGTAAATCCACGCTGCTGCGCGGTATCAACCGGCTGCACGAGCCGAAAGCGGGCGATGTGCTGCTTGCTGGCCGCTCGGTGCTGAAAGATAAACCGGACGCGCTGCGCCTGCGCATCGGCATGGTGTTCCAGCATTTCAACCTGTTTCCCGATCATACCGCGCTGCAAAACGTGGCGCTGGCGCCCTGGAAGATCAAAAAGCTACCGAAACAGCAGGCGATGGCAATTGCTCGTTTGCGGCTGGATGAAGTGGGGTTAACGCAGCGCGCCGATCATCGACCGCGCGATCTTTCCGGTGGCCAGCAGCAGCGTGTCGCCATTGCCCGCGCCCTGGCGATGGACCCGGAGGTAATGCTGTTCGACGAGGCGACGTCGGCGCTCGATCCTGAACTGGTGAAAGGCGTCCTTAACCTGATGGCGGACCTTTGCCAGCGCGGCATGACCATGGTGGTGGTTACCCATGAAATGGGCTTTGCCCGCAAAGTTGCCGATCAGGTGGTGTTTATGGATGAAGGCGAAATCGTGGAAACCGGCACGCCGGAAGCGATCTTTGAACATCCGCAGTCGGCGCGCCTGCGCCGCTTTTTATCAGAGGTACTGTAATGGCGTTAATACAGGGAAAAATTCGTACTGCGGTGGTGGGATTCGGCATTTCCGGTCAGGTGTTTCACGCGCCGTTGCTCGCTGCCGATGCGCATTTTGCGCTGGACGTTATCGTTACCGGCGATGCTGAACGCCGGGCGCAGGCCCGACAGCGCTATCCGCAGGCGCGGCTGGTAGCGAGCTGGGACGCGTTGTTACAGCTGATTGATGCGGGTGATGTTGAACTGGATCTGCTGGTGCTGGGCACGCCGCCGCAGGGACATCGCACACAGGCGCAAGCTGCCATTGCGCGCGGATTGCATCTGGTGATTGATAAACCTTTTGTTCCGCACAGTCGTGACGGCGAGGCGCTGCTCGCCGCCGCCCGGGCTGCCGGGACACTGCTGACGGTGTTTCAAAACCGCCGCTGGGACGGTGATTTCCTGACGGTGAAAAAGCTGCTGAGTCAGGATGCGCTGGGCGAAATCCGCATTTTTGAATCACGTTTTGAATGGTGGCGACCGCAGGGATTCGGCAACTGGCGCGACCACGCAACTATCGCAGAAGGCGGCGGCCTGCTGCTGGATCTTGGCAGCCATCTGATCGATCAGGCGTTACAGCTCTTTGGCCCGGTGGCCGACAGCTACGCCGAGCTGGCGCGCCATACGCAGCCCGCGCTTTCCGATGCCGACGAAGACAGCTTTGTGTCGCTGCTGCACGTTAACGGCGTGCGTACCCGGCTGTGGATGAACGGGCTCGCCGCGCGCCAGGGACCGCGTTTTCATCTGCTGGGCAGCCAGGCAGGCTTTAGCAAATGGGGACTGGATAATCAGGAGCCTGCGCTGGCGACCGGCATGACGCCGCTGGATGCCGCCTGGGGCCTGGAAGAGTCCAGCCGCTGGGGCACGCTGACCCGCAATAACCAGGATCGCATTATCGAGACCGAGCGCGGCGACTATCCCGCTTTCTATCGCCAGCTGGCGAATGCATTACTGGAAGGTGCTCCGCTGCCGGTAGATGCCGCAGAGTCGCTGGCGGCGCTGCGTCTGATTGAAGATTTACATACCCGTTACGCCGTCCGCACTGCCTGAAACGGACAGCCTGTTTTCTTATCTGAACAAGGAACATCGTGATGTCACTGAAAAATAATCAGAAACCTGTGGTGGTGATTGGCGGCGGCGCTATCGGCGTCTCCAGCGCGGTACATCTGCTGCGTCAGGGTGCGCAGGTAACGCTGGTTACCGACGCGGCGCTGGGATCCGGCGCATCGGGACGCTCCCTTTCCTGGCTCAATTCCGCTGGAGAACGTGCGCGTGAATATCATGCGCTGCGTATGGCGGGCATCGATCGCTATCGCACGCTGTTTGCCCACCATCCCGATCTCCCCTGGCTGCGCTTTGACGGCGGCCTTTACTGGGCTGCGGATGACGATCGCGGTACCCAGGCGCGCCACGCATATGAAAAAGCGCATGGCTACGACTCTGCGCTGGTCAGCCCGGAAAATATCGATGCTTTTACGCAGAATATTGCGCCGCAGGTGATGGCTAACAGCGCCATTTATAACGCTGGTGAGGGCTGGGTGAGCCTGCCGCATCTGATCGGCTGGCTGATGGAAGAATTTCATCAGCGAGGCGGTCAACTGATTGAGCATGCCGGAAAGGCCACGGTGAAAACCGATGCCAGCGGACGCGTCTGCGGCATCAGCACCACGCGTGCCGGTGAGCTATCAGCAGATAAAGTGCTGGTGGCCTGCGGGCCGCAAACGCCGGAGGTGGTTGCACCGCTTGGCGTCACTATTCCTGATGGCTCACCGGTCTCAATGCTGGTCACCACTGAGCCCGTTGATAAGCCGATTGAAGTGGTGATGAATACGCCACGCGCCGCTGTACGGCCCAACCCAGGCAACACGCTGGCAGTGGATCATGACTGGTATGAAGAGCATATTTCTGTTGTTGACGATGGCGAATACCGTATCCCGGAGCCGGTGGTGCAGGAGCTGCTGGATGAAGCCAGCAAACTGATCGCTGGCAAGCCTGCACTGCGCGCCAGCGGCTGGAAGATAGGCCTGAAGCCGATTCCTGGCGATGGCAATCCGGTTTTTGGCGAGCTGGAAAAGGTGCCGGGCTGCTTTGTTGCCTTTACTCACTCCGGTGCCACGCTGGCGCTGATAGCCGGTGAGTTGCTGGCGGAAGAGATGATCAGCGGCGAGCCGCATCCCATGTTTGCGACCTTCCGTGCCGAGCGTTTTGCGCAGGCTTAAAAGCGACATCAGGCCGCACCGGTAACATATTCGGCCATTTAGGCGATTGAGCCCAAAGATACGCCCTAAGGCATTCTATTGATAAAGGTTGTTTTAGGGCTGTAAGTTTTTCGGTTAAAGCAAGAAGCCCGCCGGGCTGCGGTCTGTTAACGTGCGGATAACTCGCGCTCCAGCAGATCAACAATGAACTGATTTCCTGGTATTCCCGAGTTGAAATTTCCGGCGTGAGCCGCTGCTTTTCTTAACGACACCGCCTACTACTTCTATAAGCGATATAATGTCATCTCATTTCACGCCCGCTTTTGGCGGCTCCGTCATAATGTCATTAAATAAAGGCTTAAGGTTACGGGAACAAAAAACGGCCAGCATCGCTGCTGGCCGGTAATTGATTAATGGAAGAAAATATCGCCCGATCTGGCTTTGATAATTTTGCCGTCCGCTTTGGAAATCAGCACATAGTTACCGCCCATATAGGTCCAGTGGCTGTCAGCATCCGGCGCAGGCAGGTGGCGTTTTTGCCATTCGGTAATCTCATAGGTCTTTGTCCGATACTTTTCCGGCACTACCGAACCAATAGTGTAGCGCTGCGCATCGCTAAAGAATTCGGTTACTTCATAAGGCTCTTTCGGCTGCTGCTGAGCCGTATCCGGCGTTGCGGCATCAGGCGTTGCCGGCTCCACCTGTGGTTGAGTCTGGGCAGGCTCCTGCGGCACGGCGGATGCTGGCGCATCCTGAGTTTGTCCCTGAGTCGGATCCTGCTGGGCTGGCGTTTGCGGCACGGTTTCAGCCGGAGCGGCCTGCGGCTCTCCTTCCGCATGGGTAACAGAAGTAAATGCCAGCGCGCCGATCAATGCGCCCGAAAATAAAATCTTAGTGGTGTTACGCATAGTTTCTCCTGATTTCCCTGCCCTGTTGTCGCGGGCGCTTATTCTTAGTGACAACAAATTAACCCTGGTTACGCCAGCAGGCACAACTTTTATTGTGAACTTTGTTGTCAAAGAGCGACCTTGATCCGGCTGTAAACCGCAGACTGCGGGCTGCCTGTCCGGTTGCTGAGGCGGTATTTTCAGACGCAGGATATCACTGGCTTTGAATAGTGGTTTGCTCAACGGCGGAAACAGGCAAGATATGGCAAAGCATCAGATCAAAAAAACCACTGGCTGGGCTACCTGCACGCGAAGCTAATCATACAACCAGCGACCCACCCTGGCGGATTCTGCAAACATTTTTACCGTCAATGGTTTTCTGTTTGCAATTACTGACGCCCTGAAATTACGCCCTTTGAAAACACGGGTAGTGAATGGCAGGTTTTCCCAGGGAAAGTAGTTGCGCATATCCAAAGCAGAAATATCAACACCATATTTGTTACTGTAATCACTAATCACATAAGGTAATTCATCGGCTGGCGCATAATCCTGTAACAATGTTTCCAGCTCAAGCGGAACCGTCTGGAGCTTTCGGTTAACTTGCCTGGATAATTCACCACGAAAAAATGCCAGTATCTCTGTATCACTTACCAAATTTTATCTCCTCCTCTGGCAAGATAATTATATTTTTTTATAGTCTGGAATGTAATTACAGAAACATCACTTGCGAGTATAACCCATCCGACAATCGGAATGGCTCTGCCGACAAACGTACCGATTTTATGTGTCATGAGAATTTTCAGGCGATGAGGCGGGTACCCGCCGACGACAGAAGGAAGCTCCAGTCCCCATGGAAACTGCGCATTACCAAACACTTTTCTTGCTCCACGTGATGCGAAAGATGTGCCCGGCGTGGCATTAGCAAATTTTCCACGGATCGACAAAATATTAAGGCCGGTAACAATAGAAATAATAGCGCCGAAATCCTGAACGCCGAGTTGATCCGCTACATTCTCGCAAAATATCATGAACAGCAATTCACTGGCTGAAAGATTAGATCTTCCTGCATAAAAGTAGGTTCCGTTAAGTTCTTCTGTGGTATCCATTCCCGTGCTCTCCCTGTAAACTCTCCCTTATCCAGATGCCGACTATAACGCGCCACAGCAGCCGACTCTGCTGTGATTATTTATATTTGTGGCAAATGCCAATAATCCATTGGCCGGTACAATAGCGAATATTGCAATATCCCCATCCTAACCACCCCTACCCGTCATAGCATCTGTATAAGCACAGAACGCTGGCACCGGCAGTACGGGCGAGTACGCTGCCCGCCGCGTTTCAGGCTTTGCGTGAGCAGCAGACGATATAATTCATATTATGCCGCTGCGCATGGAAATAGCGCAGCATGCCCAGAAAGCGCTGGCGGTTTTCCCGGTTCTTCAGGCCATTAAATATAATCTTCACGGTTCTTAATAGCCCTTCATCTTTCATCATGCCGCGTGGCGACATCAGCGACATTTTACCGTTATGGGTTTGCACCTGACTAAAGCCGCTCTGCAGGAACATTTGCTGCCAGCTCTCTTTGCTCATCGGACTAACGTTAGATTTCACTACCTGCTGTAGCCGGGAATCCGCGCTGGCCGGTAGCTGCCCCTGCGTTAACATAATATCGTGGGTTAACAAACAGCCGCCGGGCTTTAATACACGATAATACTCCTGCACCAGACGCTGTTTCGCCTTATTCGCATACATGGTGAGCATGGCTTCATTGATCACCATATCAAAACTGTTATCCGGGAAAGGAAGATGGTGCGCATTGGCTTCGCTGACCTGGATACGCTCGCGAAGACCAGCGGCAGCGACATTTTCACGCGCTTTGCTTAGCGCCTGCTTGTCCATATCTACGGCGTGTACATAGCAGCCAAAGCGCGAAACCAGTTCAATAGCCGTGGTGCCCATATTACAGGCGATTTCCAGTACCCGGCTCTGTTCATTTAGCCCGGCATGCGCCATCAGCCATTCGGTCGCCTCTGTGCCGCCGGGACGCAGCCGGGTTTTTCCCAGGCTGGCCAGAAAGGTATGTCCTGCTTTATTACTCTCAGACATCATTATTTCACTCAAAAAAAAGATGCATATATTATGCATCTTAGTCAGAGTGAAGTTAAGCCGAAAGCCGTGCTCACCTGCCCCAGAAAGGGCAATGGGCATTAATAATCAAACTGGCGGTAATAGCGGCGGATATTAAGATCGTGTCCGGTATATTTCTCAAAATGTGCCGCCAGGCGATCCACCAGCAGCGTGGAAGCAACGCAAGGGGCGACAATCCAGCGGAAAGCGTCATCTATTCCATTGAGGCGATAATCGCGTGGATCGATCACTACCACACAATCGCTGATTTTACGGGCAAAGGCTTCTACCCGATCGTCCAGCGTGCGGCATGTACCTTCGCCTTTTACCAGGAACAGCGGCACCTCTTTCTCCAGCAGCTCCAGCGTGCCGTGAAAGAATTCCGCCGAGCTTACCGATTTGGTGCGCTTCCACTGCATCTCTTCCAGAATACACATTGAGAAAAGGTAGACCTCGCCCCACATCTCCGCGCCGCCGATCCACATCATATAATCGCGGTCATGGTACTTACGGGCGATCTCATCGGCCTGTGGGTCAAAATCACGTTTGGCCTGCAGCAGATTTTCCGGCAGCAGCTCCAGCTGGCTGGCGAAGCGCTCATAGTCGGCAAACTCGCCGTTTAGCGCCACCAGCCGGAAAAACAGCCAGTAAAGCAGCATATATTCATATTCCACCCCATTTTTATGGCGCATCGGAATATGCCATGTAGCATTGTTGGCCAGCGGCGAATCTTGATTTTTAGTAATCGCTACCACGCGAATACCCTGTGCTTTACACCATTGCGCAATGGCGACTGATTCTTTGGTATCACCCGATTTAGAAAGCGTAATCACCACAGAATCTTTATTTAATTTCTTATTGCCCTTATTAATTAATTCCGCCGCCTGCTCGGTATATATCGGCAGCGAAGTACACTCTTTTGCAAACTCATTGATTGCCATCATGGGCGCCAGCGAGCCGCCTACCGAGGCGAAAAAAAGATTGCTGTAACCTGCCTGATGAATATTTTCCGCTACCTGTTCGGCAATTTTACGCGCAGCGATGATCTCACGAGCACTGTTCAGGTACTCGTCCTGATTAAAACCCAACATATTTTTTCTCCTGAGGAATTAAATTTTGCTTTGCAGCACCTTGTCGAAATCGTCAAATATCCGCACGCTTAAATTAATGCCTTTAAGCGTGGCAACCCGATAAGCCATTATTTGTACCGGCACGATTAATAACAGCGGTGCCAGTAAAGGATCGATGGGGAAATTCAGTCCCAGCTGACTTTCACTGCTTTCACCCTGGGCGCTGAGGGTAAAGGCCACTTTAACGTGTGGACGCATATAGTCACGCAGGGCGGCAAGGCGTGGATGCGGCGCATCTTCAATAAACAGCAGCAGATGCTCATGATTGGCTTCCAGGTAGGGGCCATGCATGTAGGCTTCCAGTTCAGAACCGCTTGATGGGCAGCGCACCGTCTCGGTGAACTTGGTTTCGAACTCCTTCGCTACGCCCACCAGCCCGCCGTAGCCGATGGCGACATAGCGCGGTGCGGCAGCCAGCACCGCCTGATGGCGCGTAATGAAATCATCGGTGCGGCGTATCACCTCCGGCAGCCGCTGCGCCATGTTACGTAGCGCGTTCAACGTCTTGTCGCGGGCACGGGCATCCAGTGTTCCCTGCGTTTCTGCGGCCAGCAGCGCGATCAACAGCAAATTCAAAACCGTGGCGCTAAAGCCCAGAGTCACAAAGCCAACCGGCTCAATGCCGCAGTTAATATCCAGCACCGCATCAGCTTCGCGCGCCAGCGGGCTGGTGCAGTCGGCGGTCAGGCAGTAAACCTTGCGGCCCGCTGCCTGCACCTTACGCTGCGCCTCCAGCGTCGAGTGGCTTTTACCGCTCTGCGACAGGGCGATTACCCAGTCGGTCGCCTCATCAAACCGCTCATAGTGGGTAAAGGGATACGGCTCCCTGATCTCTACCTGAATATTCGCCCACTGGCTGAAGGCAAAAGCGGCGCACTGCGCAGCATTCAGCGACGATCCGGTTGCCAGAATCAGCAGTCGCCGCACCGCTCCCTGCGCCAGCAATCCCGACGCCGGTGCCAGCTTTTGCGGATACTCATCTAAAATACGCGCCAGCACTTCCGGTTCGCGCTTGATACAGTCCATCATCGTGACCGACATCGCTATCTCCTCAGAACAGACCAATCCATGAACCCAGGATGCCGACCAGCGCCATCCCGCCAATAATCGCCAGCGGCTGTACCTTTTTGCCCAACAGCCAGTAGACAATGCCAAAACTCAGCAGCGGCAGCAGACAAGGCATAATGTCGTCAATAATTCCCTGCACCTGGGTTTTCGCTTCGCCCGCGCCGAAGGTCACAGGAATAGTGATATCGATCATTGAGGCGGTCATTGCGCCCACCACCATCAGACCGATAATCGAAGCGCCGTAGGTCAGGCTTTCCATCATCCCGCTTTTCTGGACGCGCTGAAGCACGCCGGTGCCCAGCACATATCCCCAGCGGGTAAACAGCCAGCGCACCAGGATATGCGGCACGTTGAAGATCAGCACAAACAGGATCGGCCCCAGGATATTGCCTTTCAGCGCCAGGCTGGTGCCGATGCCGGTGGCGATCAGCCGCAGCGTCCCCCAGAAAAAGGAGTCGCCCAGCCCGGCCAGTGGCCCCATCAGCGACGCTTTGACGTTATCGATCGACGCGCTGTCCAGCCCGTCACCGTTGCGGTTTTTCTCCTCCATCGCGGCGGTAATGCCGAGGATCAGCGTGACGATATGCGGCGTGGTGTTAAAGAAAACCAGATGGCGTTTTAGCGCGCTCACCAGATCCTCATGGCGCGTGTAGAGCTTTTTTAGCACCGGCATCATGGCGTAGACAAAGGCCAGGTTCATCTGCCGCTCATAGTTCCAGGAGAACTCCATCTGGAAAGAGCGCCAGAAGACGCGGCGCAGGTCGCGCGGCGTAATCTGCGGCTCCGCCTGTGGTTCGTTATCAGAAATCATCTTCGTCATCGTTCACTCCTTCTGCCGTTGAGGCGCGCTGAACCGGCTGCTGCGTCATATTGACCATCACCACCGCGACAATTGCGCCGAGGATGGCAATGCCGGTCACCGGGATCTTGAGATAGGCCATCAGCACAAAGCCGAGGAAAAAGTAAGGCGCGACCTTTTTGTTGATCAGCAGCCGCGCCAGCATGGCGAAGCCGAGCGCCGGGATCAGGCCGGTCGCTACGCTCAGTCCATGCTTGATAAACTCAGGGATTGCGTCGAGCAGGCTTTTTACCGCGCCGCTGCCTACCAGAAAGGAGACGGTGACAATGGTCGCCAGCATTAGCGACAGACCGAAGCCCGCCAGCAGATGCATACGCTCAATGCCGCCGGTGTTGCCTTGCTCCGCATACAGATCCGCCTTATGGCTGAGCGTGGGGATAAACAGCCCCAGATAGATATTTTTCAGCACCAGCGTCAGCGTGGCGATCGGCAGGCCGAGCAGCAGCGCCGTTTCAGTACCTGCGCCGGAGGTAATGGCGAAGGCCACGCCAAGAATGCCACCGGTTACCACATCAGGCGGAATCGAAGCGCCAACCGAGAAAGAGCCGATAAACGCCAGCTCCAGCGTCGCGCCCATGATCACGCCGGTTTGCACATCGCCCAGCACCAGGCCGGTCAACAAACCGGTGACGATGGGCCTGGAGAGCAGTGAGGTGCCTAAGGCATATTCAGACTGGGCGATAAACGCCACCAGCCCCAACAATAATGCTTCTGTCATCATCGCTCCCCGCGCTACAGCGCTTCGCTAAACAGCTGTTTGCGGTCGCCCGGCACCTGGCGGATCTCAATCTCTTTGCCCGCCTGAACCAGCGCCTCCAGCAGCGAAATTTCATCCGGCAATACATTGATCGCTTTAGAAATATTGCGGCTGCCCTCTTTGGCCTTGATTCCGCCAAGATTAATGCTGGTGATCTCCGGTACCGCCGTGGCCAGTCGCCAGGCATCGTTCACCGACTCCACCACGATAAACAGCTTATATTTGTCGGTGACGCCGCTTTTGATCGCCTCAATGGCGTCGTCAATATTTTTAATCACCAGCTTTACCGCAGGCGGCTTAGCGAGCTTGATGGTGGTTTTGCGCAACTCATCGTTGGGCACACTGTCATTGGCGATCAAAATGCAATCGGCGCCAATATATTGCGTCCAGGAAAAGGCGACCTGGCCATGCAGCAGTCGATGATCGACCCGTAAGAGCTTTATCATTGTTATCCTCCTCGCTCAGAAATCTTTATCCACGCAGCTGGCGCTGCTAATGGTGTGATTGCAGTACTGCATTCCCGCGCGGGCGTTGCTCAACGCCTCGTTTATCAGCGCTATCGCGGGCTCGTCAGGCGACGCAATCAGCATCTCAATCACCAACGGCAGGTTTAATCCGGCCAGCAGATGAAAATCGGGCCGATGCAGATAGCGAATAAATTCGTTATTCACGCTGCCGGCGAAAATATCGGTGATGACGATCAGTTCATCCTGCGGCGTAAACGCGGCCATCAGGCTATCGACCTGGCGGGTTAAATCGTCGTTTTCATCTACGTAGGCGCACAGCGCATGCAGATGCGGCTGTTCTCCGAGAATTAGCTCAACGGATTGACGGATGCCGGCGGCAAAAGAGCCGTGGCTGGCAAAAATGTAGTGACGTTTCATCCTGACCTCATCAAGCGGTTCCACGCGTTAATAAGAGCAAGCGGCGTGCCAGGAATAGTGGCGCGCCGCGTCATGCACAGAGAAGAGAGACTAAAACGCTTGATCGGACGGGATAAATTCAGTTTCGCGGTGCAGAATATCGTGGATGTAATGCAGCTCGGCGTCGGGAATTTTGACACTATAGCTGGCCTCAATGACACTAAACGCCTCGCGCAGCGCGTTAAGCTGCTGAGACGGACGCTGCGTTCCGCTGTAGCGTTGGATCGCCGCCTGACGGATCAGCCGTTCGATCAAGCAGCTGATATGTATATAAAGCGCCACCTTACGATCGTTGGTTAGCGTCAGTCCGGCAAGATGCTCATAGCGCAGCAAAAACTGCTCCACCTGATTGATCACTTTACTGGTATCAAGAATGGTCACCGACTCAATCACCCGTCGCAGCGAGAAGTTCTTCACCAGCTGGTTATTGATCTCTTCTACCTGTTCAGCGCTGGTTAGCGACCCGAACAGCGCCCTCAGCGTGGCGCTGCCTGTGCCGGAGATCAGTGACTCCAGTGAAATCCACGGCACCGGCAGATGCGGATCGATCGTGCCGACCACCGCCAACACCTCGTAGCGCGCCAGCAGCGGTTCACGCTGCGCCCGATCGGTGAGACTGCTGTAATCGCAGGCGACCATCTCAATTGCCAGCGTCTCCGGGATGCTGGCCTTCAGCAGCGCGCTCAGGTTATTGGCCGCGCCCAGGCCGGTCGCGCAGGTGGTAACGATCGCCCGTGGTTTATTCCGTACCGGCCAGATAAGCTGATGCTCAACCGGCAGGTCCTCCGCCACGTCGCTAACAATTGCTTCAGGCAGATCGCCGCGCAGAATGCGCTCGCCCACGTAAAGCGCCATACGCGTCGAGACGTTATTGATAATCGCCACTGGCGTGGTGATATGGCGATGAAAGTGTTGATAAATAGCGTTCAGCGAGCCCATATCCACCAAAATTATCAGCCCGGACGCCAGCGCGTTGCGCTCGATATAGTGCATCACTTCGCTGGCGATCGCTTCCGGCGTCACGTCCAGCGGCATATCAAAAGATTCAAACAGGTTGCTTTTCAGCAGACGGTTCGCCACGTTGGCGATGCTGCTGGCGGTGGCGTAGCCGTGTGCCAGAATTACCGCCCGCGTGACCTGTTTTTGGCTCAGCACGCCGGTTTTCTGTAACCAGAGGATCAGCAGCAGCACATCAATACGCTGTGGATGTAGATCAAGCTTATGGGTTACCGCTGCCAGCACCTCGTGACAGAAACCACAGAGCAGCGGATAGCGCTGTTCCAGGCTGTGAGAGAGCTGCCGGATCAGTTCCGCGTTAAGGCGGGCAGGCGTTTCGCTGGCGCGATGCAGCAGATAGTGGCTCAGCGCATAGATGCAGTTGCCGTTAAACTGCAGGCTGAAGCGCTTTTCCAGCTGATAAAACGCTTCACGCACCTGGCTGCTGGTCAGCAGCAGCATGGAAGATTCCTGCTGATCGCGATGGGTAAAAATAAGCTGGTCGAACAGGCTTTCAATTTCATTGCCCATGCGTTTTTCCATTTCTTCCCACGTCAGCTTTCCGCTGCGCCAGCTTTCAAACAGCGACAGCACGCCGAGCTGCGCATCCTGAATCAGCAGCCGCGCGCTATCCTGTTGACGCAGCAGCCAGGGCAGCGCAACTGTCCGATCGATCACCAGCGGCTCCGCCTGCGTCTCTTCAATGGCTGGCAATTGCGCCATCACCGTTTCCGGCAGATCGTGCAGGGTGATCTCGATCGTCTCGCGGTTCCTCTGCCGCGCCCAGGCGGATGCAACGCTATATTTCACCGCGTTTTTCATCTCCCCTACGTTGCCGCGCCAGATATGATTTCCCAGTGCGGTAATCAGCCGGGGGCTCAGCCGTAACCGCCCACCGACTTTCTGCGCCTCGCGCCAGAAAAACTGCATCATCAGCGCCTGCTTCTCCTGCGGGCTGCGGCTTGCCAGATCGGGCAGTGTCACCTGAATGGGTATACGGCGAATAAAGGTGGTTAGGAAAGTGCTGTGCACCTCCTCGGTGGTGGCGAAGATCAGCCGCGTCTGCACCCGCTGTCCCTGCGCGGTTTCACCCAGCCGGTAGATCTCCCCGCGATCGAGCCAGGTAAACAGCTTTTCCTGCCCTTCCGGATGCAGCCGGTGAACCTCATCAAGAAACAGAATGCCGCCGTGCGCCGCCTCAAACGCGCCCGCCCTGTCATTAACCGCGCCGGTAAATGCGCCCTTTACATAGCCGAACAGGTTAGCGGTCAGCAGCTCCGGATTGCTGGCATACTGGGCGCAGTTGAAGTTGATAAAGGGCGCATCGGGCACGATAACCTGCTGGCCAATGGCATACTCATGCAGCAGCTGTGCCATATAGCTTTTTCCGGTGCCGCTGTCGCCGGTAATTAGCAGCGGCAGACCGCCATCGGGATAAAACAGCGCGGTTTTTAACTGTTCGATGGGCTTTTTCAGGCTGCCGTCATGACCAATCAGCAGGGCAAAATGATCAGCCTGCGGTGCAGGCTCGCCCTCTTCCGCCAGCAGCTCGGCGACGCTGGCATATTCGTTGCGCGACAGTGGAAAGAACTGTTGCTCAAAGCTGGCTTTATGCAGAAAGCAAACCGGACGACCGTTAATTTTTATCAGCTCGCCCTGCGCCACCAGCTGGTTAAGATAGTGGCTGGCAGTATTACGCTGCATGGCAAAGCGCTGTGCCAGCCAGGCGGCGGTAAACACTTCACTGACCTGCTGCGGATCAAAAAAATCGGTCTGATTAATTAAGAAGTTCAGTAGCTTATCTTTACGCATCATGATTTCCCCGGTTTACAACACAAGGCTATGATGCCGCGAAGTCAGCCGCTGCAACCGCAACCGCGCCGGGGAATTACTGTTTTGTGGGATGCCGCACAGAGTGAAGCTCGACTTACGTATGAACTTGCATCCTGACAGGAACCAACCGCCTTATCGCGCCACTTAACAGACTGACCCCCTAAGCGATAAGGATGAACTGATGATCACACTACCTGGAGCGCTAAGCCCAACTCAAACCCTCACGCCGCCTGATCTGAACGGCCTGTCAGATAAACTGCCGTTAATGAACAATGGCGCTTTTTCGCCTTCCGGCGGCATGACCGCAATCGATTTTGGTCAAAGCGGCAATAGCGGCACCGACCTTAATGCGCTGTTTGGCCAGAATGGCGGCGCCACGCAAGAGGCGCTAAATAATGAAATTGCTCAGACGCTGACTCAGCTGATTAGCGCGCTGCTTAACTCGCTGATGCCGCTGTTACAGCAGCTCACCGGCCAGCAAAACCAGCAGCAGAGTGGGCAACCCACCTCCGGTGGTGCCGGTGGCGGCATGCCGCAAAACCTGGCTACGGGCGGCAATCCAGCACAGCCTATCGACGGTAGCAGCGCCGGACAAAACGCCCCAGCGCCAGGCGGCAATATAGCCAGCGCAGGTGGGCAGAACGGCTCGCCTGCCGGTACGGCAGCTACCAATGGCACTGGCCAGAGCGTGACACAATCAGGCGCCAGCGGGCTGCATCTGCCCGATGCGCTGAAGCCGTATGAAGGCGCGATACAGAATGCCGCAGCGAAAACCGGCGTGCCGGGCGAGGTACTGGCGGCGCAAATCTGGCAGGAGTCACGTGGCAGCCTGGGCGCCAGCACCGTTAACGGCGGCAACGGGTTACAGGACAGCGGCCTGATGCAGGTCAACAGCAATACCTTTGCCGACCTGCAGCGCAAAAATCCCGACCTGTTAGGGCCGAACGCTAACGCCAATAACCCAACGGATAACATCATGGCGGGCGCGCTCTATATGAAAGAGCAGCTCAACGCCTTTGACGGCAATATGGGCGCGGCGCTGCGGGCATATAATTCCGGTCCGCTTAACGTTAACGTGGATAATTTAAGCGATATCTCGAAAACCGGCACCGGCGACGCCACCTACGTCGATAAGGTCATGAACTTCTCCTCGATTATCAGCAGCGGCCAGGGCCAGCTGCCAGCCTGATAAAAAAAGTCCCTGCACATCGGGTGCAGGGACTTAAAACTGAGGTCCATTGCTCAGGAAAAAGGCGGTGGATCTTTTTTATTCTTATTAACATTTTCTAACACGATAGAAATGGTATCAGTCGCAGCGGTCACTGCCCAACCCACCGGACCACGCGCCGCGCTCATCGCCCCTTCCGCCAGCCCTTTCAGCCCGCCAGTAAAGACCTCGCCCAGGGTTCGCGCCTCGCCGATATTGTTAAATACCGGTGCCAGCACTGATTTCAGAATCGGGATATTGGACAGCACGCGTCCAATCTCGCCCATTCCCCACTGGAAGTTATCTTTATTGGTGCCATCCTTACGCACGTGTGTATCCTTGGTCTGCGGCAGATTGCCATCGGCTGGCAGCGCGCTCAGTCCTTTTTCCGCAATATCCTTCAGCACACCTGCCTCGGTTCCGTGACGGGCATCGCCATCTTTAGTGATCCCTTCGATTTTGCCGTTGGTATGCACATCGCCGCGATCGCCGCCTTCACGATCTTTCAGCCCTTTGACGCTATTCAACACGCAGGCCATGTTATAAGCCGCATCCGCCCGGCTTTTGGGATCCGGGTTATCAGCGGTCCAGTCGCCGAAACGCTCCTTCAGCTGATCGCGTTTGATGTCTTTCTGATTACCCAAATTTTTCAGCACCGGGTTCTCATCCAGAATCTGCTCTGCGCTGCGGTTATCACCCGGCGGACGGCCAGTCAGGTTTTCCTCCGTTGGCCTGACGCTGATGTCATGCTCGCTGGCGCGCACCTGTCCTGCGCCTGCACCGCCCTGCGTCAATAGCGGTGAGGATGCCTGCAGCTCGTCGCCAGTCGCGCCGCTCTGAGCAGTTTGCTCTGCCTGCTGGCTTCCCGCCGACGAGAACAGCGTTTGCAACAGCGCCTGCAGGCCGATAAACATCATCAACCCTTGCAGCATCCCGCCGCTTTGCTGACCGCTGCCCGCCTGTAACGCGTCGCCGGACGCTTCACCCAGCAGCGGTGAATTAGCCGCCGCCCCGCCGTAGTTCAGCACGCCGCCGGTGCTTTTCAGCGTGCCGGGCTGTGCGCCTGCGTTTTCCGCGCCGCCAGGCTGCGGGCCGGGAAGTTCCGGTAAAAGGGGGACTGCTCCCCCTCCGTTAACGTTCAAGGCCATTATTTCACCCCGTTGTTAGATCCACCGCCCAACAGTGACATAATTGCGTTCAGTCCGGTCATTTGCAGCGCCGAGTTCAGCAGGTTACTCAGCATATTGCCGCCACCGGACTGCGCGTTGGTCTGGCCGCCAGCAGACTGACCGCCAGACTGCGCGCCAGCGCTGTTACCGCCGCCCTGCTGCATGCCCATCAACTGCTGCATCATCTGCATCATCTGCTGCATCATCTGCTGTAGCTGCTGGATCATGCCGTTAACGCCGCCCTGATTACCCTGTGCCGCCGGGCTACCGCCGGACTGCGTGCCCGCCTGCTGCAATGGGTTTTGCCCGCTGTCGCCGCCTTTCAGCATCTGCTGCAAGCCAAGCAGCATCAGCAGCTGCTGTAGCATCTGCGCAATGCCGCCGCCTTTACCGGCAGAAGAAAGCAGGCCGCCGTTCTGGCCGCCCGACGGTTGAGCCGTCAGGTTTTGTCCGCCAGCCGCCCCTGTACCACCCGTTGCGCCCGCGCCGCCCAGCGCGCCAGGACCCAGCAGGCTCAGCGCGCCCGAACCGGCGTTCAGGCCGAAATCAAGCATATTGCCGCCGAGCTTGCCGCCTTTGCCATTCTTGCCATCAATGCCCTGGCCGTTGGTATTCGTACCGTTAGGGCTGTTGGTACCGTTAGTCGTGCCGTTGGTGCTGTTGGCATTGGTATTCATTCGTGGCCCGTTTGGTCCGATGTCCTGACGTCCTGCGCCGGTTACATCTGGCGGCGGCATGGTTGTTCTGCCTGCGCCACCACCACCTAAGCCACCTAATTTAAATCCCATACATCCTCCGGTTAAACGTTACGTTTATGAATGAATCGAGCATCCCAGGCCGCCCTGCGCTTACGCCGTACTGACATTTGTAACGGTATGGCAGGCTCTGGCTCACTTTGTAAGTGGCAGGGCAGAGAAAGGAGTTCCATCAAGTGCAACGAGAGATGTGGCGTAGTCCACAGACATAAAAAATTCATCTGATACCCCTGATAGCAAAGGCATCGCCACAAGCGGCACGGCGAAAGGGATTGGCGGCACGCGGTAAGGAAATCCTTACAACGCTGTTGTAAATCCCTACCAACTTATCAGCACAGACTGATAGCTGCGGCAGAACGTTATGGCAGAAAGTAAGGAAACCGAATGCTTTTGTAATTTTTTATGAACGAAATGCCATAAAAAAAACTTCACGATTACGTAAGACCGTCGACATCCCCCTACACGCAGCAAAATTTTATGTCGAGTCACTGGAGACATTATGGTTAAAGCGATTACTACCAGCACGCGCTGCCCCGCGCATGAGAGTCGGCGCACCAGCCATGCTGAGATCTCCCCTCTGCACCCTGCAACGTTGACGACCTGTAGCTTTCCGTCGACAGATATTCATGCGCATCTGCACAAGCTGGTGGATACCATTGCGCCGCTTAATGTCGATGTGCTGCTGGAAGGCGAAACCGGCACCGGCAAAGATACGCTGGCGCGGCGAATTTATGAAAGCTCCGGCTGTCGCGGCCCGCTGGTGCCGGTAAACTGCGGCGCGATCCCGGAAACTCTGGCGGAAAGCGAGCTGTTTGGCGTTGTCTCCGGCGCGTATACCGGCGCCAGCCATTCGCGTCCGGGCTATATCGAGGCCGCTAATAACGGCATTCTGTTTTTGGATGAGATCGACAGTATGCCGCTTATCGTGCAGGCCAAGCTGTTGCGTATGCTTGAGTCGCGCGCAATTGAGCGCCTGGGCAGTACCCGCTGCATTCCGCTTACGCTGCGCGTGATTGCCGCCGCCCAAACGCCGCTGGAGCAGTTGGTGGCAGAAGGGCGCTTTCGCCGCGATCTCTATTTTCGTCTGAATACCATTACGCTGGTCACGCCCACCGTGCGTTCGCGTCCTGAACTCATTATCCCGCTGTTTCGTCAGTTCACGCAGGATGCCGCCCAGCGGCTAAATCAACCGCTGCCGCCGCGCCAGCCCGGCCTGGACGAAGCGCTGCTGCTGCACAGCTGGCCGGGTAATATTCGCGAATTAAAAGCGGCGGCGGAACGCTTTGTGCTGGGTCTGCCGGTGTTGTGTCAGCAGGCGATCCCGCAGGCGGAGCCCATTATGCTGAAGGAGCGGTTGCGACGTATTGAGCGCAGCCTGATTGATGAATGTCTGCATCGTCACGGCAACCGCATTGATGAGGTGGTGCATGAGCTGGGCATTCCACGCCGCACCCTTTATCACCGTCTGAAACAGCTAAAGCTCAGCGCCTGATCCCTGCCCGCCGTCAGCCGACGGCGGTGTTTGTTTCTGTGGAAAAAAATTCTGCCTCTTTATGGAACCCGCCCGGTGCGCTCGCCACTCAATGATCGAAACCATCGCAGTACACCTTAAACCTTAACGAGGAAACAACCATGGGTATGACATCAGGTATCTCTAACATGATCACCGGCGGCGCCAGTTCATTGAGCCAAATTTCAGGCGCGCTGGGCGGTGCTGATTTTATGATGGAAATGCAGGGCGTACAGAGAGAGATGCAGCAGAACCAGGTGGCAAAGGCCAAGCTGGATGCAGAAAACCAGCGCATCAACGGTATCGCCGACAGCGCAGCCCAGGCTGGTTCAGCCGCAGCCCAGGTGAAGATCTCCTACTAAGCCGCGCGGGCGGGGAGGAGAACGCCACGCTCCTCCCTCTCTTTCCTTTAGCCGAAGAGCCGAACCGATGAAAGTCAATAATACCTCCCCTTCGCTGACCACCTCCGTGACGTTAGAAGCGGACGATGCCTCCTCGGAGGTGAATAAGTCGGATGCGCAGTGGTTCAGCGCGGCGCTGAATGCGCCTGAATCCTCCACGCCGGCGGGCGGCGCGCCCGATATTATCAGCAGCCTGACCGGTGCTATCAGCCGCAACCAACAGGCGCAGCAGAGCGCATTTCGCGATCTGGAAGTGGCTTCGCGCTCTACCAGCTCGCTGGACTTTAGCGCCGCCAACGCCGCGCTGTCGGACTATTACGTGCAGAGCCTGATGAACGCCAAAATTATCTCCAAAGGCGTGCAGAGCCTGGATAAATTAACCAACCTACAGTAAACCCTATGCGACCTTTTCTGGTAAAAGCTCTGCTGGTCGGCTCGCTTGTGCTGCTGCTGAGCGGCTGCGGCGACGATACCGTGCTGAACAGCAATCTGGCTGAAAACGATGCCAACGATATTATTGCCGAACTGAACCGCTACCATATTCCCGCCAGCAAACGCGTGGATAAGGCAGGCGTCTCGGTGCTGGTGGCGCCGGAAAATATTGAGCGCTCGGTCAATATCCTTGAAGCTGCCGGGCTGCCGCGCAAGGCACGCACGAATCTTGGCGAGGTATTCCAGAAAAGCGGCGTGATCTCCAGCCCAATGGAGGAGCGGGCGCGCTATATCTATGCGCTGTCGCAGGAAGTGGAATCCACGCTGGCGCAGATCGACGGGGTGGTGGTGGCGCGCGTCCATGTGGTTCTGCCGGAACGCATTGCGCCCGGCGAGCCGGTGCAGCCCGCCTCCGCCTCGGTGTTTATCAAATATCATGAAACGCTCGATCCCGACAGCATCGAACCGCGCATCCGTCGGCTGGTCGCCACCAGCATTCCCGGTCTGGTTGGACGCGACGATCGCGATCTGGCAATCGTTTTTGTGCCGGCCAAAGTGTATGAGGATCGGGTTGAGACCGTGAAAATGGGGCCATTTACCCTCTCTCCCGGCCAGTTTTCGCTGGTAAAAGGCGTGCTGAGCGTGGCGGGGATCCTGCTGCTGCTGCTTGTGGGCGTGATGGCGCTGCGTTCTGGTAAAAAAGGCGCACGCACGGCGGTCGCCACGCCAGGGAAATCGTCATGAATCAGCAATGGCTGGCATGGTGGCACAGCGGCTACTGGCAGACGGCACATGAAAGCTGGCGTCAGGATAGCTGGTTTGCGCTGCCGGAAGCCCGCCGTCAGGCGCTGGCACGCATGCGTGCCGGGACGATCGGTGGTCAGTGGAGCGTGCAGCCCTCGCCTGTTGCGCCGCCGCAGTTGCTGCTGCTTAGCCTGCTGGCGCTCTCCGAACCACAAAAAATCCGGCTGCTGGCGTTAGTTGAGGCGATTTGCGGCGCAGAGACCGCACTAACCGGCGAAGAAAAAATCTGGTGTCGACGGCTGTCGCGGGGAATCCGCCCGGAAAGCTGGCTGCCGGAAGCCTTGCTTTCGCGCCCCATGGCGCTGGCGCTATTACAGGCGCTTTATCCAGACTGCTGGACGCGCCTGCGCATGGCGTTTCCTCGCGAGGCGGCGCTTGCCTGTCCGGCCACGCCGCCCGACCTGCCTGCCCGACGGCTACAGCCGATCTGGGAAGCTGCGCTGTGGCGCTGCCAGTCCGGGGAGCATAACCATGTGGCAGCTTAGGCGGCTCAGCTGTTTCACGCCGCCGGAGCCGCAGCAGGCGTTGCTTAACCGTGAAGCGCTGGCGCTACAGCAGCAGGCGCAGCAAATACGCGTTGCGGCAGAGCAGGAAGCGCAAAGGCTGCTGGACGAAGCCCATCAGCAGGCGCAGCAGATCCAGCAACAGGCGCAGGCAGAGTCCGACGCGTTACTTGAAAAGCAGCAGGCGCATTTCTGGCAGCAGGCACAAATGCTGTTCGACGACTGGCACGAGCAGCGTGAAACGCAGCAGCAGCAGGTGGTGTCGTTAGCCAGCCAGCTGCTGGCACAGGCGCTGGCGCACTGCCTGGCGGAAGTGCCGTCGGAGCAACGGCTGCAGGCGCTGCTGACTCAACTGATGAATCGTTTGCCGCCAGAGACGCAGGCGACGCTGTACTGTGCTCCTTGCCGACAGGCTCCGCTGGCCGCCTGGCTGAGCGCGCGCCCCGCGCTGCGCTGGCAGCTGACGCCCGA
The DNA here is from genome assembly GCF_050113775.1 of Pantoea sp. FN0302. NCBI lineage: Bacteria > Pseudomonadati > Pseudomonadota > Gammaproteobacteria > Enterobacterales > Erwiniaceae > Pantoea > Pantoea sp. FN0302. The sequence goes on along the minus strand of NZ_JBNJSM010000009.1, from coordinate 12,378 downwards.
TGAAGGGCTGGAGATCGACGCGCTGCGGCTGGTGACCGCACAGGGGGAATTGCAGATCAGCTGGCAGGCGCTTTGCCAGTCGCTGAGCGGCGGATAATTTTTCAAGCCGCACGGAACCCAACGGCAAAAGGCACCACTCAAGGGAGAACTTTAAACCAGAGGAGTCAAATCATGCCTTCCGGAGATTTGCTGCAACGCCGCTTATCCACCCAGTCCAGCCGTACACATAACGAGACCTATCAGTTCGCCAAAGAGCTCTCTGGCCAGCCGTTCAGTCTTAGCGATATGTACGCCTTTCAAAACCAGCTGCTGGATATGTCTAACGCCAGCTGGGCCAGCTCGCAATATACCCAGTTTAAGTTCGGCATCCGCAAAGCGATTATCGATGCCATTAACTGATGCGCGTTAACTGACGGCAGCTGCGGCTGCCGTTAACAGGCTTTCCCGTTTGGATGATTGTCAGAAGAAAGGAGTAAGGTGTGATCACCCTGCCCGCTGTGAAAAGGCTGCTGCGCTGGACAGCCGCCCTGCTATTGCTGTGCGCTGGCACCCTGCACGCCAGCACCCCGGAAGCCTGGAAAAATGGCGCTTACGCCTATTCGGCCGATAACACGCCGCTCAGCATTATCCTCGAAGATTTTACCAACAGCTTCGGCGTGGATATTAATCTCGGCACTTTACCCGACAGCAACGTCACTGGCCGCCTGCGCGCCGTCAGCCCGGAAGCGTTTCTTAACCGGCTGGCGCTGGAATATCGCTTTCAGTGGTTTGTTTATAACAACACGCTCTACGTCAGTCCGCTGACGGCACAAACCTCGCGTCGTCTGGAAATTTCGCCCGATGCCGCGCCCGATATCAAACAGGCGCTGAAAGGCGTCGGCCTGCTGGAGCCGCGCTTTGGCTGGGGTGAACTGCCCGACGAAGGGGTGGTGCTGGTCACCGGCCCGCCAGAGTATGTCAATCTGATCGCCGACTTCGCGAAAAAGTCAGATACGCCGAAAGAAGATAAAGAACCCAAAGAGATGATGGCGTTTCCGCTGAAATATGCCTCAGTTGCCGATCGTAATATCCGTTATCGCGACCAGACGCTTCTGGTGCCCGGCGTAGCGACCATGCTTAACGAGCTGCTGGGTCAAAGCAGCGGTGACAGCGCCAAAGGCATGAGCGGCGGTCAGGGCGGCGATGACGGCATGGAGCAGATGCGCATGGAGTCTCAGAGCATCCTTAACCAGCTGGTGGGACGCAACACGCATCAGGATCATGATTCCGGCGGCGGCCCGGCAAGCGTCATGGCCGGACGCGTTTCCGCCGACGTGCGCAACAACGCTCTGCTGGTGCGTGACGATCCGAAATACCGCAGCGCCTATCAGTCGCTGATCGCCACCATCGACGTGCCGCAAAAGCTGATCGAGATCGATGCGCTGATTGTGGATATCGACCGCAACGAACTGGCGCGCCTTTCCACCAGCTGGGCCGGTCAGTTCGGCAACGTCAGCGGCGGCTCAGCGCTGCTTTCCGGCCCCAGCACGCTGTTTGTCACCGACTTCCGTCGCTTCTTTGCCGATATTCAGGCGCTGGAAGGCGAAGGCACCGCCTCGATTATCGCCAATCCTTCTATCATGACGCTGGAAAACCAGCCGGCAGTGATCGATTTCAGCGATACCGCCTTTATCCGCGCCATTGGCGAACGGGTGGCGGATATTCAGGCAGTCACCGCCGGTACCAGCCTGCGCGTGACGCCGCGTGCCATCGGCAGCGCCAAATCATCGGTACAGCTGATTGTGGATATAGAGGATGGCAGGCTGGATAAAGATGATAATGGCGAAGCAGAAGGCACCAGCAACGGCGTGATCAGCACTCAGGCGCTGGTTCAGGAGCGGCGTTCGCTGGTGATGGGCGGTTTCCATACCAAACAGAGCGGCGATCGCGAGCGCCGCATTCCGATCCTCGGCAGCATTCCGTTGATCGGCAAGCTGTTTACCTCTACCCAACATGAAACGTCACAGCGCGAACGACTGTTTATTATCACGCCACATCTGGTGGGCGATCAGGTGGATCCTTCCCGCTATATCGCCGATGAAAACCGCAGCCAGCTGAATGATGCCATGGGCGACGTTAACCGCCGCCATAAATATACCGATATGAAGAGCCTGGTGGAAACGGCGCTGCGCGATCTGGCTGAAAACCGCCTGCCCACCGGCTTTTCTACCGGCGGCAGCGGCCAGACGCTGAGCGCGCTGTGCAGCCTGCCGGGCGGCCTGTTCAATGATTACCGCCGACACCAATGGTATCGCAGCAGTTCGGTGCAGATCACCGTTGGCGTGATCACCAATAACAGCAACGTCACCCAGCGCTTTGACGAAGCAACCTGCCGCAGCGATCGCACGCTGGCGGTGGCGGTCTGGCCGCGCTCACAGCTGCGTCCCGGCGAATCCGCTGAAGTTTACGTGGCGTTTGAACCAGGTGCCGTTGCCCGGCCAGGGCGCGTTTCGTTGCTCTCCGCCGCTACTACCGGCAGCCGTCTGACACCCTGAGGATCTAAAGTGAGAATGATGATCATGACTCTGCGCAAACTGCTTTTTACCGGCCTGCTCGGCCTGCTGCTTAGCGCCTGCGCGCCGAAAGCGCCGCCCGGCTGTCAGGATATGCGCTGTCGCCCGCAATCTGATCTGCAGCACCTGACCATCTGGTGGCAGCCGGAACTGCGCAACGGCCCTTACGATTACACCCAGGTGCAGGTTCACCCCTGAAAACATTAAGAGGAAAAACGCATGGCTTTGCCTCCCGTTATCGCCGGTGCCGCAGCCGTTGTACGCACCGCCAGTCCTGTCGGCGCGCGTGCGCAATCTGCTGTGACGCAGGGCGCGGCACGCGCCACCCAGCGCAGCAGCGGCAACCTGCTACAGGGCCGCGCCCATGCGCCCGTTTCCGCACAGCAGCAATCGGGTGCCAGCTCTCTGCGTCGTCGGCATTCGCAGCCGGAAGCGCGCCGCGCTGGTGAGAATGGGGAAAACGGCCCGGCGTTGCAGCGGCGTCACTCCACCGGCGAAAAAGAGGCGCGGCCAACAGACAGCTGGCCGGTGAACAAGCCGCCTGCACGACGTCACTCGGTTGACGGTACGTCAGCGGAGCCTCCCAGGCCCGCTGCGCCCGCCCGCCGCCATTCGCTTGCGGCTACGCCGCCGTCGGCTGACAGACCGCCACAAAACAGCATTACGTCCGCCTCGCTGGCCGACTGGAGCAGCAATATGTTGCAGCTTATCGACAGGGTGTCGGAGCGCCATGCCAGCGCGCTAAGCGCTGCCGAAACAACCAGCCTGGCGACGAAGCAGGCGCAGAGCAAGCGTCTGGAGCAAAACGCCGCTGAACTTGAACCGCCTGATGAAGCAGCAGACCCGCCCTCTCCGCCAGCCGCGCCGGGCGCGCAATTAACCCGCCTGACGGTTAACGCAGGCCGCCTTAACATTAACGCCTCAACCTCCCTGCAGCCGCTGCTGGAGCAGACGCTGGGAAAAGCCGATCAGCGCTATCGCTGGCATCAGAGCAGCGGCGAACATCATCATGTTCTGCTCGATCATAGCGGACGCCTGCTTAACGTACAGGATTCGCCGCTGGCCTTTACCGCCGTAGCGCACAGCAAGCCTGTCAGGCCAGAGCAACAGCCACGGCTGGATAGCGCTAATCAGCGTGTCGCCCTGCACCATAACAACACACAGCAACAGCGCCCGCTGCCTGACGCGGCGGTACACTCCATGCTTACCGGCATCTATAGCCACCAGCGCGAAGAGGGCACACAGAGCGAGCATCTGCGGCTGCATGAAAACCGTCTGTACCGCTTTGATACAGGCCATCAACGCTGGGAACCAACCCACAAAGATCATGAGAAAACCTTCGATAAGCTCAGCCGCCAGGGCAACAATCAGCTGTATGCCATTCAGGGCGACAAACGTCTGCACAACCTGAGCCAGCAGCAAAAAAGCCTGATGTTTAGCGATAAGATCGCCGCTTTTAGCGCCGGTGCACAAGGCGAACTGGCGGTAGTGCTGAAAGATAAAGAGACGCATGAGCAACAGCTGCAGCTGATGAACGGCATCAACGCGCCTGACTGGCAAAGCCCGACGCTAAAGATGAAGCAGAGCGTTAACGGTCAGCCGGGCGACTTCCAGCTCAACAGCATCGCGCTGCATAACAACCAAATCCTCGCCGTGGATCCCAACGGCAGGCTCTTTAGCGCAGCCCGTCCCGACAAAGGGGCCCGTGAAATTAACTTTGCCGACGATAGCCGCAACCAGGCGATTCTCGCTGCGTTCGGCGAAGGTGCGCAGATCACTGCGCTGCACAGCAACGGTCAGGGGCAATTACATGCGGTGGTAAAAGACCGGCTGGATAATGAACACAGCTGTGAGCTGGATGATCAGGGCATCACGCCAGGCTGGAACCTTAGCGAAAGCATGATAATGGACTACCAAAAAGGGCTGCGCCGCAAAGAGCCGTTGCCGCATGCCGTTGTTGATGCCGGGCGTCTCGGCAAACTGGCGCTGATGAATGGCAAAGTCCATTTTTACGATACGGTTTCGCAACGCTGGGAAGCGACCTCCGAAAAAGCCGATCGCCTTATTCGTGGCAATGACGGACTGCCGTTAAAAGTTGAGGGCGGCGAAGTCAAACCGCTGAAGGTCAACCAGGCGGGCAACAAAACCTCACACCACAACAATCTGTTTCAGCTCACCCAGGTGAAAAACAGCGTTAAAGCGGATCTCGCGCTGCACGGCCTCGGCAAAGAGAGTAAAACGCAGACCATCTCCTCGCTGGGTAATGGTCGACTGCTGGCGCTGGATGAGAGCGGCGAGATACGCCTGCATCAGATCTCCTCTGGTTTGCGCCGCGATCGGCAGCCACCGCATACCATCACTAAAGCAGGCTTGCCCTCCACTGAGGGATTAACGGGCGAATCAGCAAAGCAGGCGCAGCTTAAAGATATGGCGGTGAATGAACATAACAAACTCTTTGGCCTGACCAGCGGCGGCGCGCTGTTTATGCTGGATGACAAAGCCTGGCAGGGCAACAATGGCGACGGATGGCAGCCGGTTACCCACCTGCCCCCGGGCCTCGGCACGCTTGCCAGCCTGCATACCGACGGGCAGGGTCGCCTGATGGTCGCGGACAGCGAGGGAAAATCCGCGCGGCTGGAGGCGGGTAACTGGGAGAGGATTGAGCCCCGGCAGGCGCTAAACGCATATGAAAACAACACCTCAGCCGCAACCTTTGACCGGCTGGACAGCGCGGGAAAATCAGGACGCATTCCCGGCACCAACGTTACCTATAAACGTGAGATCGATATCTTCGGCCACAGCGGCTACGACACCGCTAAGGTAAACAGCCCGTTTAAAAAACGCATGGAGGCGTTTGTGCTGCGCACCTCCGGCGGCGGCTGGCCGCGTCCGTTGAAAAACCTGGGGAATGAATTCAAACACCGCCTGCAGGGACGTGAAGGGCTGAGCCCGCTTTATGCGGCGCAAAATCATATCGCCATGGAGATCACCGCTCAGCATAGCTCAATTACGCAGCGTAATCCGTCGCTGGAGCAACGCCTGAGCCGGTTGAATATTAAAAACAGCGATCCCAGGCTGCATCAGGAGATCAATGACTTTGCCGAAGAGCTGGGCCACAGCCTGATGCTGCAAAGCCGGATGGTTGGGCAGCACTACGGCGTGCTGGATGATAAAAACCAGCTGAATACCAATCCGAAAAAGTTAAAAAACACCCATCACGGCCACTTTAATTCGGCGAGCAACCGCGATCCTAAAATGGTTCGCACGCTGCATCAGCTGATCAATAACAATCCCTCCGCCCATACGGCCCCTGCCCTGCAGGTGATTAACGGCATGCGCGCCAACAACCTGACGCTCGATCATTTAAAGCACAATACCGATAAGCCGGCGCGTGACAGCCATGACGAGCTGGGGCTGGTGAAGTCACGTCTGTTTCTGGATGCCATGACCCAGCAGCGGCTGCACAACGCGTTGAGTATCTATCAGCGCAGCCTGCATCTGGGAGACGACCCGGGCACCGCGCGCGCGGATCTTCAGAAGCGCATCCACGAGCTGCGCGATCAAAGCTGGGGGGGCAATCCGGTGAAGAAGCTGACCGATCAGGGCTTCGCCAATACGCATCAGGTGGAAGCGAACTATGACGCCATCAAGAAGATGACCAATGCGTTTGCCAAAGAGCATCACGGCCTGAATTTAACCTCGCGCACCGTGTTTAACGCTGGCAGCCAGCCACAGCTGGTAGAGAACCTGGCGAATGAGCTGAAGTCGTTAAACAACGGCGAAAGCCTGACCTTTAACAACAACTATGGCGCCTTCGCCTCCAGCGCCGTGCTGCCGGGCGGTCAGGTTCTGAACGTTGTCGGCGGGCGCGCCAATGCCGATCGCGGCTACAACCTTGCCTTTACCCGCGGCGAAGACGGGCTAACGGTTACCGTCGGCCGCAACGGCGCAGGCGGCATTACGCCCTTTACCGCCATCGGCCGTAATATGCTTACTGGTCACGTCAATCCCGATGATGTGAAATTTGGCAAAAACGGCGAGCATTCCGCCCTGCCGGTCGTGAGACTGGGCGCGGCGGCCTCGCTGAATTTGCAGCGTCAGGCGCAAAACAGCATTACCTTTAGCCTGGCCGACAACGAGCTGAGCGATTTCCTGAACCGCCTGGCCAGCGACCAGCTCGATCCGCTGGAGCTGCTGGACAGAGGCAACGAGCATAAAGTGAAAAACGGCTCTACCTGGACTGCCAGCCTGGATACCAGCGCCGTTGCGCAGGCCAGCGTTGGGCTGCCGGTAACCAATAAAAACGAGAAGGCGCACGTTACCGCGGCACGCTTTGGCGGCGGCTTAGCGGCTAACCTTAACATTGCGGCTGCCTCGCGCGATCGCAACAATAACGGTAACGCCAGCACCAATAAACATACCAGCAGCGATAACCGTGTACGTTTCTTTAACCAGGGCGCGGCGGAAGCGCGTTTTATGTCGCCGAGCGGAGTAGTGAACCAAACCTCCCAGGGGCGGCAACCGATTATGGCGACCACCGGCGCTGGCGTGCGCTTCAGCTTTGATAATCGTACCAAACAGGCATTAAGCCTGGAGCTGACCCAGCCGCATCGCCTTGCCGGGACGCACCTTGACAAGGTAACGGAAAGTCTGAGCAAAGCCTTTACCGATCGCGCCACCGCGCAGTTAATGGAATCGCTTAAGGATCCCGCCGCGAACAGTGGTAAAACGGCGAAAACCCCGAATGAAAAACTCGATGCGCTGCTGGCTCATTTTGGTCAGCATGAAGCGCAGGGCAAGGTCATCAGTAACGCTCAGTACGCCGCCATCCGCGAACTGGTAAAACTGCGCCAGCAGCGGGAAGCGCTGAATCTACAGGTTCCGCTGCCGGGCGGGGCGGAGACCCAGTCCACTTATAACAACCTCGCCAAAATAGAGAGCAACGGGCTGCTGCACTGGCTTGGCGAGATGCTGAACCATGAGACGGAGTCGAATCATGAGTTGAGCAACGCCAACCGCATCCACGGCATGATGCAGCAGGATGCGCATTTAAGCGGGCTGATTAAACAGATGCAGCTTTCTCCTGATACCCAGGCGGTAGTGACGCTGGAGCCGAAAGATGACATCAAGGAGCAGCTTAATACAGACTGGCTGGCCGGACGCATCAGCCGCGACGAGCTGGAAACGCGTCTGAAAACGCGCAGCAATATGCGCATCAAATCAATCGCCTTTACCGAAAGCAAGAGCAAAAGCGACGGCGTCACTACGCCGCAGTTTTTACTGGGCGGCGGCAGCAACGTTTCTATCGCCAAAAGCCGCAACCTTGGCAAAATCAGCTTCAGCTACGGTCGCGATCAGCAAAGCCCGCTTGCTTATACGCTGGAAGGCGAGCTGGCTAAACGCAGCACTGAACAGCTTGCGCAGCCGTTGCAGGCCGCACAGCAGAACGGTCGGGTTCTTAAAAGTTAACGGAGTGGATAATGGATAGTCACTATTTGCAGCGCCTGCTGGAACAGTATGGCCGCACATTGAATACCGAACTGACGCTGGATAACGGCGTTTGCGTTTTGCTGGATGCGCAACAGCAGGAACTGGTCACTATTGAGGCACCGCCGGGCGAGAATCTGCTGCTGCACTGTGAAATTATGCCGCCGCAGCAAATGACTGACGACCCGGCGCTATGGCGCGCACTGCTGGCAATGAATTTTGAGATGGATGCGATGCGCGGCTGCTGGCTGGCGCTGGATCCAGAAGTTGCGTTGCGGCTCTGTAGCCAGCAGCCGCTGGAACATCTGGACGCGCCGCGCTTTACCCAACTGGTCAATAATTTTATCGATCAGGGACGTCAGGTGCGCGAGTTTATGCCTACGCTGCTGACGCGACTGGCCGAGACGGCGGAGGCTTCAGCTTAAGTTAAAAAGCAGAAGCCAACGTGCCTTTGTATCAGGCAATAAGGGCACATTTAGCATCGCGATATTGACCAGATTCACTGCAGATTAGGGGAACAGGCCATAAGGTGATAAAAAAACGGCATGATTTTATGCCGTTTCTTCAGGTGCCTGCCTGAACAGTGCTTCCGCCATGGAAGCAATTCTTTTTTCCTGAACCAGCCTGTCGCGCCATTCCTGCGGTATGCCTGAATAACCATACAGCGCGCCGGCAATCTGACCTGCCGTGGCGGCCACGCTGTCGGCGTCATCGCCCAGGTTAGCGGCCAGAAGAATCGCGTCGCGGAAGTTATCCGTGTTCCATACCGCCCACATCGCCGCTTCAAGCGTGTCGATAACGTAGCCGCTCGAACGAATTTGATCGCGTGTTTTCTGTTTGTACTCGCCTGCGTTGATGATGAGAACTCTTGCGCTAAGAGGAATGGCATGGGGCGAAAAAGCTTTTTCCTTTGAGCAACCATTGATCAGATAATTTAATATTAAACCTAAAAACTGGCAGGAAAAGATGGACTCAACGGCACCATGTGTAGCGCGGCTTTGTGTTTTAGATTCAAAGTATATTTTTTTTAATGAATGACGTCTGAATAAAGGAACGGGCGCCATCCTGATTAATGCGGCGTTCCCCGCTGTATTTTTAGCCGTATTACCAAACCATGAAGGGCCTTGCAAAAGATATTGCTCAAGCGCATACCTTGTTGTATTTCCTATGTCAAAACATCTGCCATTTGAGCTGTTTTCGCCATAATGGTACCAGCGAACTAATTTATCTCTGAAAAAGGACGTATCCATAGTGCCTTTTTGAAGATACGTCTCAGCGAGACATAAAGCCATAGACGTATCATCAGTCCATTCACCTGCGTTAAGATGAAAGGGACCACCGCCTACCATGTCTGTAATATTCTGCTTATCACGTGGAAGAAACTCCAGTGTTGTGCCTACAGCATCACCGACAGCAAGTCCTACCAACGCGCCTACGGCTTTATCACACGCTTCGTCTTCTGGAATAATACTGGCAATTTTCTCATCCCAGGCATTAAGGTTTATATTTATAATTCCTTCATTATCATTATGCTGCGCACGCGTACTGACTGGCAGATAATGATGATATCTATCTGCATATCGGTTAACTATTTTGTCTTCTTCATGTAAGTCAATCATTCTATTTCCTTAAGATCAATTATAGTTACTCCATTATCTTCTATTCGGCTAATTACTTCAAATTTCGTTCCCGGAGGGTACAACACTTCAGTTTCTGTTGTTTTAAATGCAGACAAGAAATCAATACTTCGCCCTGATTTCCCATCAATATTAAGTTTTACATTTCCTTTAAAAGGTTCTTTAACATCTGTACTCATAAATGCTTTATCAATAACCACATTGCCTGTCTGATACTCATTTAGTATTTTGGAAGGCAGGCTATCAATTCCACGAAAGGTTTCACCTTCAAACGCAGGTATTTTATTTAACCCCTCAATAGCATGGTTAGCAAAAGCCTCTAACTCTGGAGTAAGAGGCTTTGTTCCTCTTAAGGCCGGGTTAATCATCTTATAACCAATTTCGGTAGTATAGCCATGCAAAGCACCAACTTGATCATCGCTTAATAACGCTGATAAATCTGGATCGTGTTGATCTGCGAGCTCCCTTCCTCTATTAATCCATCGACTTGCCCGATCTTTTCCTACTGCGTCAGCTAAACTCATCGTGGGTTTAGGTGGGATTGCAGCGATTTTATTGCTTCGCCACGCATCGAACTTCATCCCGCCTTTGCCGCCCGCTGCTCCACCGACCAGGCTGCCTGCCAGCATCATCCATTTTTGTCCGTCGCTGCCTTCGCCAAACAGTTCTCCGCCAAGATAACTGCCGGCATAGCCGCCCCCCATGCCGCCAAGGGTGCCCAGCACTGCTATGGCAGGCGAAGCCAGCACCGCCAGCGCAGCGCCGCCAATGCCCAACATCGCCCAGTTGATCCAGTCCGGTATTTCCGGACTGATTTCATCCGTCTGTACTTTAGCGCCACCGATAAAAACATCAGGCGATCCGGAAAAGATCTCAGCGCTGCAGGTTAAGCGATCGCCGATACGGGCTGCGGGATAACTGTTGATAAAGACTTTTATTGACCCTTCGGCAACCCGCTGCGGACTGCCGCTATGCTCATCGCATGCGCCTGTAGACAGATGGGCACGGATAGCAGGGCGGTTGTTAATGTAAACATCAGATGAGCCGGAAGCCAGCTGACCGGTGACATGGCGGGGTGCCCAGGACATGCTTCCCAGCAGTTCGCCCAGGCCTCCTCCGGTGCAGGCACCGGCTGCAACGGCCGACACGGCAACCAGAGCCGCACCACCGGTTACCGCAATCGCCGCGGCAGCCACTAACGCACCGCCAATCGCACCGGCAATCAGCCATCCTTCAGACGCTGTATGGGCTATTTCATCCTGTTCCCGCGCAGCATTAAATTCAGACACAGAATCCTCTTCTTATTTATCTGAAATAAATTTGTTTATTTTATCAACGCTATTCAGGGCCTCTGGCCCGCTGACAGAACGGCAAACGGGTAACAGGGATGAGAGAGGCTGGAAATCTTCTGGCGAGGACGTCCAGAGCCCATAACGAACCGGATCGCTGCCCACTATCGCCGCAATATGAAGCGGGTGTCCGGCAGAAGAATAAAACAGATACTGCCCGTTTAATGCACGTTGTAAATTGACATGCTGATAAAGTGCATGAAGGCCTTCAAAAACGCTAAGCTGGCGAAGATCGGTATCAATAACGAAAAAAACATCCTGCGCATTGGCCGGAACAACTTCACTAATAAAGTTGCTGTTGCCATAACGATGAAATTTAATGCTTTTCAAAATCTCAGCATATTGCTTTTGATAATATTCATTAAAACTGTCAGGGCAAGAGCCAATATAGCTGACCATCTTTTTCCCTGCTGGCCTGTCATCCAGCAGAACGATGGTCTGCTTCTGCCACACCCGCGCATTATTGCTTTCAAAATGACAGAATATTTCAGCGGCAGGCATGCCATCAATCACAGTCATGGAAGAAGAAACCAGACTGAACTTCTGAACGGTAACCTCCAGTTCTTTTATCAGGCGGGCAGCGACAGACTGAACTTTATCATCAAATTTTGCTGTTCCGCGTGATACCACGAAGCTGAAATCGCTGGCACTGTTTTCACTCAGAACAAAAAGATTGATTGTTCTGTCTTTATAAATATCAGGGATTTCCAGAGTGGCTTCCTGCAACGTGAAAATCGTCATACTATTTTTCCTGGCTGGCATTAATAACAAACAAACTGTCCAGATCTGATTTGATTTTTTCCTGATGACCATTCTCTGGTGCAATCGTTGCGGCTGCGCCCCCTGCAGGATTAAGATGTAATTCACCGCCCGTAGTATTAATCTGGCCGCCTTTTTCCACGGTGAAATTAAAATTAACGCCCTTAATATTTACGTTACCGTCTGAAGTCAGTTCAATAACGCTTTTACCACACTCCAGGCGAATCGCCTCTCCCGAACCTATGGTAAAAAGCTCGACGGCATTAACCGTGCGCGTTTTACCCGTTAAGGAAACGCTGTGACCTTTAACGCCTGTTACCTGATCCTGAACAATGCGCTGTTTCTCATTTTCACCAACAAACCGGGTATTATTCTTTTCAACCACCATGCTGGCATCGTTCTTGACGTTCACGTCCATATTGCGCTCGGCCTGGATCCACACCTGCTCCTCGCCCGTCCGGTCCTCGAAGCGCAGCACGTTGGCGTTGTCCGGCGTCCCGTCCTTTGACCGGCTCATGAACCCCATCTGCGTCGCCGCCCCCGGCAGCGGCCACGGCGGCATGCTCGCCGCGTTGTACACCCGGCCCGTCACTA
>NZ_JBNJSM010000008.1:0-89389 GCF_050113775.1 Pantoea sp. FN0302 | reverse complement strand
CTCCCTGTTACCGTTCGACTTGCATGTGTTAGGCCTGCCGCCAGCGTTCAATCTGAGCCATGATCAAACTCTTCAATTTAAAAGTCTGATGCTCAAAGAAAAACGTCGTAATGAATTACGTGTTCACTCTGAGACTTGATACTGCAATAGTTTTTGCGATATCCCGTCCGTGAGTGCCCACACAGATTGTCTGATAAATTGTTAAAGAGCGTTGCGACCGGTACCTGATACCGTTGTCGCGAGGTGGCGTATATTACGCTTTCCTCTTTCAGAGTCAACCTCTTTTTCAGAAGTTTTTCTCCGGCGATTCATCTTGCTGAACCGCTCAACACCGCGTGGCGTAAGCCGTTGTGCCGTGTCGATGGAGGCGCATTATAGGGAGTTCTCGACCCCTGACAAGTGTTTATTTCAAAAAAATGATCGTTAGGTTTATTTTTCAGCAAGCCGTGTTTTTTTAACGCGATTTGCTGCTCATTTGGGCAAATTCTTCAGCAAAACGCTCTACCTGCTGCCAGTCGGTGTACTCGACTTCTTTATGCGGATCGGTTTCGCCGCCTGTCATACGCATAATAAACTGGATCATTACCCGGTCAAACCAACCGTAACGCGGATAACGCAGCGCTCCGGCAAACACTGCACAGCTATCGGGCTGCCATGGCGACTGCAACAAAAACTTACGCGTATAGGCATTGGTTTGCGGTGTACGCTTTTCTGGCTTGCGTGCTGTCAGGTTAACGGAGAAGAAGCCACTAACGCGCTGTTGCAGTTCGACCAGATGTTTCTTCACGAAACGCGCTACCACCGGCTGGAAATGCCCATAGCGGATCGATGCGCCTATCAACACCCGATCGTACTGCGCCCAGTCAACGTCTTGCGCATGCAGGATATTAATGACGTCGCACTCCTGATGCGCTTTCAAGGTGTTTGCTATATAAGAAGCGATTTCCCGCGTCTGTCCGTCACGGCTGGAAAACAGAATCAGCGCTTTCATTGTTCTCTCCTTGGGTTTATTCACGCCAGAAGGTAGGCGTGAACAGTACCAGCAATGTAAATACTTCCAGACGACCGAAAAGCATGGTCGAAATCAAAATCCATTTTGCGACATCATTCATGGAAGTGAAATTATCTGCCACAACGCCCAATCCAGGGCCAAGGTTATTCAGCGTAGCGGCTACGGCAGCAAATGCAGAAAAATCATCAACGCCGGTGGCGATAATCGCCAGCATACTAAGCAAAAACACCAGCGCGTAAGCAGAGAAGAAGCCCCATACCGCTTCCAGAATGCGTTCCGGCAAAGCGCGATTACCCAGCTTGATGGTATAGACCGCGTTAGGATGGACCAGCCGTTTCAGTTCACGCGACCCTTGCTTACACAGCAGCAAAATACGAATCACTTTCAGGCCTCCCCCGGTTGACCCCGCGCAACCGCCGATAAAGGCGGAACAAAGGAGCAATACCGGCAAGAAGAGCGGCCAACGGGCAATGCTGTCGGTAGTAAAGCCCGCTGTCGTCGCCATTGATACGACCTGGAAAAACGCCTGATTTAGCGTCTGCAGCCCGCTGGCATAGACATTATGGAACCACAGCACCAGCGTACATATCACGACTAACGTCATCTGTACGCCGATAAACATACGGAACTCCGGGTCACGCCAGTAGACACGGAGGTTCAGTCCGCTTAATAGCGAAAAATGCAGGCCATAGTTACAGCCCGATATCAGCAGGAAAACAGCAATGATGGTATTGATGGCAGGACTATTGAAATAGCCGATGCTGGCATCATGGGTAGAAAAGCCGCCGATGGCAATGGTTGAGAAGCTATGGCCAATGGCATCAAACACTGGCATACCTGCCAGCCACAACGCCACTGCACACGCCACCGTCAACAATACATAGATAAGCCATAACGTTTTAGCCGTTTCGGCAATCCGGGGACGCATCTTGTTATCTTTCAGGGGGCCGGGCATTTCTGCGCGATAAAGCTGCATTCCCCCTACGCCCAGGATTGGCAAGATCGCCACGGCTAATACAATGATCCCCATCCCGCCAAGCCATTGCAGCATCTGACGATAAAAAAGAATCGCTTTGGGTAAAGAATCCAGCCCCACCAGCGTAGTGGCACCGGTGGTCGTTAGGCCAGAAAAGGATTCAAAAAATGCATCAGTAACAGAGAGGCTGGGATGTTCGGAAAAAATAAAGGGCATTGCCCCTACGCTACCCAGCACGGTCCAGAACAGCACCACAATCAAAAAACCTTCGCGCGGCTTCAGATCATTTTTCTGTTTGCGGTTAGGCCACCACAATATGGCCCCAATCAGCAAGGCCATAATAAATGTCTGACTGAATGCGCGCCCTGCGCCATCGCGATAAATTAACGCCACTAAGCCGGGTACGATCATTGTTCCGGAGAACAGAATGACCAATAGCCCAACGATTCGGGTAATGGCACGAAAATGCATTCTGCCGTTTCCTTAAGATAAAAATTAGGGGGTTACCGGCTCAAGCGCTAAGGCTCCCCGGCTAATGTCCGTTAAATTTTGGGTAAACCCGGCGACCTGCGCATGGGGTAATGCCAAAGTTAGCGAGACAACATCCAGAAATTCCGTCTTAAGCAGTTCTCCTTCAAAACGCTGAACCAGGCGCTCTACATCACCAAGCTGAGCATAATCGCAGCGTAGCTGAAAACGGCGCATTGGTATCTTTTGTTTGCGATCCAGCTGTTTTAGCGCCTGCTGCACACCGCCGCCATACGCTTTCACCAGGCCGCCGGTCCCGAGCATAACCCCGCCATAGTAGCGCACCACTACGGCGGTAATTTCTCCAACCTGGCTGCCCATCAGTTGCGCCAGCATAGGTTTTCCTGCCGTGCCAGACGGTTCGCCGTCGTCAGAAAAGCCCAACTGCTGTGAATCATCAGGAGGCCCGGCAACATAAGCCCAACAGTGATGGCGGGCAGCGGGATGTTCAGTTTTAATTTGCTGAATAAACGCTTTCGCCGCCTCAACGCCTTCGGTATGCGCCAGCAGCGTAATGAAGCGGCTTTTTTTAATGGTCTCTTCGCTGATACTCAATGGCTCAGCGGGAATATCATAAGCGTCCATTATTCCAGATGCAGATCGCGCGTCATGTTCTCAACGCGGTTAGCATGGATCACCACGTTATCCTCAATGCGAATACCGCCATACGGCTGTAAGGCATCAATCGCCTGCCAGTTGAAGTGCTGACTATGGTTCCCTTCTCGCCATGGATTTAGAAGCGACTCGATAATATAGAAGCCCGGCTCAATGGTAAGTACCATGCGCGGTTCAAGCACGCGCGTGCAACGCAGGAAAGGATATTGCTGTGGTGCTGCCAGATGCGTTCCTTTATCGTCCTGCATAAAGCCAGCCACATCATGCACCTGTAATCCAAGCGGATGACCTAAACCGTGCGGCATAAACGGCCCGGTCAGATTTTCCGCCACCATCGCCTCTTCGCTGATACCGCGCACCAGATCAAACTTCAGCAATAACCCGGCGATGCGCTGATGCATTTGCAGATGATAATCGCTGTAGCGAACGCCCGCTTTTAACGTATCTATCAAGGCCAGTTCGTGCTGATTCATCTCACGCACTATTTGGGCAAACAGAGAATCGCTCTGTGCTGCGTAGGTTCGTGTTAGATCGGCGGCGTAGCCATTGTACTCGGCACCGGCATCAATTAAAAAACTGCGGCGCTGCGGCGGCGTTTGGTGATCAAGCTTAGTGTAGTGCAGCACGGCCGCATGTTCATTCAGGGCGATAATATTGCCATAGGGAACGTCGGTATCGCGGTGGCCCGTGGCTGTCAGATAGGCGAGATTAATATCAAACTCGCTCATGCCGGAAAGAAATGCCTCTTTTGCCGCGCGATGGCCCGCAACGGCCAGCTTTTGCGCTTCACGCATGCAGGCGAGTTCATAATCGGTTTTATATGAGCGGTGGTAATGCAGAAAATCTATCACGCCCTGCGGATTGATATGATTGGCGCTGATATCCAGCTGCATTGCGCGCTGCGGCACCGGACCGATATACGCCACATTCTGACGCGGCTGCGGCAATAGCGCGCCGATATCATCTGCCTTCCTCAGCGCCACGATCTCTATTTCATCGGTCCAGAAGCTGTGCGGCAGCGGTTCTACGCTATGCCAGTAGTCGACCGGCGAATAAAACCACAGCTTCGGCTTATTGACGCCATCAACCCACAACCAGCAGTTCGGCAACTGCGTTACCGGCACCCAGGCTTTGAAATGAGGATTAACCTTAAACGGGTAGTCATGATCGTCAAGGAATACCGTTAACAACTCGCCCGAATGAATCAACATGCCGTCGAGCTCAAAGCGCGCCAGTACCTGCTGCGCACGCTGCTGTAAAGTAGCAATGTGTTCTTTGTACAAGGTAACCAGGGTATCCATTTCTGTACTCCGCATCAGAGAATTGACCGCATCTTACCACAGCAGGACAGAGGATGCCGTGTCGCCACCGCCTGTGATCTTGTTTGCAAATGAGCAATGTTTCGTTTGCAAATAATTAACATCAATCCCACACTCCGATCATCTGGTACGACCAGATCCCTTACATGCGGTTTCAGGAGACGGACATGCTCTACCAAGGCGACACACTTTCCCTGAACTGGCTGGACGACGGCATCGCCGAGCTAATTTTCGATGCCCCCGGTTCAGTCAATAAGCTGGACACACAAACTGTAGCCAGCCTGGGCGAAGCCATTGCCGTACTGGAAAAACAGACGGCGCTGAAAGGCGTTTTGCTCAGCTCATCGAAGCCGGCGTTTATCGTTGGCGCGGATATTACTGAATTCCTGTCGTTGTTTAATGCCCCAGCGGAAAAGCTGACGCAATGGCTGGCATTTGCCAACAGCATTTTTAACCGTCTGGAGGATCTGCCGGTGCCCACCATTTCCGCCATTCAGGGCTATGCGCTTGGCGGCGGCTGTGAATGTGTTCTGGCTACGGACTTCCGTATCGCTACGCCGGATGCACGCATTGGGTTGCCGGAAACCAAACTGGGCATTATGCCAGGCTTTGGCGGTTCTGTACGTCTGCCAAGGCTGCTTGGTGCCGATAGCGCGCTGGAAATCATCGCCGCCGGGAAAGACGTAGACGGGAAAAGCGCGCTGGCGCTGGGCCTGGTTGATGCGATTGTGCCTGCGGAAAAACTTCGCGACGGCGCTATCGCCATGCTGCGGATGGCGATAGAAGATGCGCATTTTTGGCAGCAGCGCCGCCAGCCGAAGCTGCAGCCCCTTAAGCTCAGCGCCATTGAAGCGGCAATGAGTTTTACTATCGCAAAAAGCATGGTGCAGCAAACCGCCGGAAAACATTATCCAGCGCCGATGATGGCGGTAAAAACCATTGAAGCTGCCGCTGGCCTGGGCCGTGATGATGCATTAAAGCTGGAAACCAAAGCCTTTGTGCCGCTGGCGCAGTCGAAAGTTGCGCAGGCGTTAGTGGGGATCTTTCTGAACGATCAATACATCAAAAGCAAAGCGAAGAAACTGGCGCAGGGTCAGGCAATACCGCAGCAGGCCGCTGTCCTGGGCGCAGGAATTATGGGCGGCGGCATTGCTTACCAGTCCGCCTCAAAAGGTGTGCCGGTGATCATGAAAGATATCAGTGAAAAATCGCTGACGCTGGGCATGAGCGAAGCGGGAAAACTGCTCAATAAACAGCTTGAACGCGGCAAAATCACTGCTCTTCAGCTAACCAGTATCATCTCCACAATTCAGCCTACGCTCAGCTTTAGCGGCTTTGAACGCGCTGACATTGTTGTCGAAGCGGTGGTGGAAAATCCGCAGGTTAAAGCCAAAGTGCTGGCGGAAACCGAAGCGCTGGTGCGGGAAGATACCGTTCTGGCCACCAATACCTCCACTATCCCGGTGAGCCAGCTGGCGCGGGCATTAAAGCGTCCGGAAAATTTCTGCGGCATGCATTTCTTTAATCCGGTGCACCGCATGCCGCTGGTAGAAGTGATTCGTGGCGAACAAACTTCAGAGGCGACGCTGGCGAAAGTTATCGCCTGGGCCAGTAAAATGGGTAAGACACCCATTCTGGTCAATGACTGTCCCGGTTTCTTCGTCAATCGCGTGCTGTTCCCCTACTTCGCGGGTTTTAGCCTGCTGCTGCGCGATGGCGCTGACTTCCGCCAAATCGATAAAGTCATGGAAAAACAGTTCGGTTGGCCGATGGGCCCGGCCACCCTGCTGGATGTAGTGGGCCTTGATACCGCGCATCATGCGCAAAGCGTGATGGCCGATGGCTTTCCGGACAGGATGAAAAAGACCTACCGCGATGCGATCGACGTTCTGTTTGAGGCGCAGCGGTTTGGTCAGAAAAACCAGCGCGGCTTTTATATCTGGGAAATCGATAAAAAAGGTAAAGCGCAGAAAGTGGCCGATGCAGAGACCGATGCGTTATTGCAAAGCGTTAGCGCACCAAAGCGCGTTTTTACCGATGAAGAAATCATTGCGCGCATGATGATTCCGATGATTAACGAGGTCGTGCGTTGCCTGGAAGAAAAAATCATCGCCAGCCCGGCTGAAGCGGATATGGCGCTGGTTTATGGGCTTGGTTTTCCACCGTTCCACGGCGGCGTCTTCCGCTATCTGGATACGCTGGGCAACGCCGCCTTTATCGCCCAGGCGCAGCAGTTTGCTGAACTGGGCCCGCTCTATGCCCTGCCGCAGCTGCTGACTGAAAAAGCGCAGCGTAATGAAGACTGGTATCCACCTGCTGAACCAATTAATGAGGCCGCGCTGGCAACGGCGTGAGGAGCAAGATAATGGAAAATGTAGTTATCGTTGATGCCATCCGCACGCCAATGGGTCGTTCAAAAGGCGGCGCATTTCGTCAGGTGCGGGCTGAAGATCTTTCTGCCCACCTGATGCGCAGCCTGCTTAGCCGCAATCCGGCCTTAGAAGCCACGGCGCTGGATGATATTTACTGGGGCTGCGTTCAGCAGACACTGGAGCAGGGTTTTAATATTGCACGTAATGCGGCGCTGCTGGCGGAAATCCCTCATAACGTACCGGCAACCACCGTTAACCGCCTGTGCGGCTCTTCTATGCAGGCACTACATGATGCTGCGCGCGCGATTATGGTCGGCGATGCGCACGCTTGTCTCATAGGCGGCGTAGAGCATATGGGTCACGTGCCGATGAATCACGGCGTCGATTTTCATCCAGGATTAAGCCGCACCGTGGCTAAAGCGGCGGGCATGATGGGCCTGACGGCAGAAATGCTGGCGCGTATGCATCATATCAGCCGTGAAATGCAGGACAGTTTTGCCGCACGTTCACATCAGCGCGCCTGGGCCGCCACCCAGGCGGGTCATTTCCGCAATGAAATTGTCGCTACCAGCGGTCACGATGTTGATGGCGTACTGAAACGTTACGATTTTGATGAAGTTATTCGCAGCGATACCAGCATCGAAGGGCTGGCGACGTTGAAACCCGCATTCGACCCGGTTAACGGCACGGTCACCGCAGGCAGCTCATCGGCGCTATCGGACGGCGCGGCGGCAATGCTGGTAATGAGCGAATCGCGCGCGCGAGCGCTGGGCCTGCAACCACGCGCGCGTATTAAAGCGATGGCGGTAGTAGGCTGCGATCCATCGATTATGGGCTACGGGCCGGTTCCTGCGTCAAAGCTGGCCTTGAAGCGCGCGGGACTGAGCGTAAGCGATATCGATCTGTTTGAACTGAATGAGGCCTTCTCGGCGCAAACGCTGCCGTGCATCAAAGATCTAGGTCTGCTGGAACAGATGGACGAGAAGGTTAACCTGAACGGCGGCGCGATTGCGTTGGGGCATCCGTTGGGCTGCTCCGGCGCACGCATCAGTACCACGCTTCTTAATTTAATGGAGCGACGCGATGCGCAGTTTGGCCTCGCCACCATGTGTATCGGGCTGGGTCAGGGCATCGCCACCGTTTTTGAGCGGATTTAAGGGTTGTGATTTTCCCGCCTGTCAGGGGCGGGCTTTTTCATAACGAGGGCGACAGCGTTGCCGCCCTGCGGTGACGCTTAGATAAATGCGAAGGCGTCACCATAGATTTGTGCTTCCTGTGCGCCCCGTTCAGCGCAAAAACGCTCACGCGCGATTTTTGCCATCTCAAAGCGGCCAGCGATATAAATATCATGCCCGGCAAGCGTGCCGAAATCCTGCATAACCGCTGTCAGTACGGTGCCGCTACGGCCCTGCCATTCAGCGTCAGTCTGCTCGACAACCGGCACCACCTTCAGATTTGCATGACGTACCGCCAGCGCGTTCAGCTCTTCCAGATCGTACAGATGATGACTTTCACGGCCACCCCAATAGATAGCAATATCACGATCCGGCTGCTGCGCCAGGGCAGTGAGCAGGATAGAGCGGGCATAAGAAAAACCGGTGCCGCCCGCAATCAGGATCATCGGACGCTGACTATCCTCCCGCAGCCAGGCTTCTCCATGCGGGATATCCACTACAACTTCCCGCTGCTGCTGGATGCGTTCCATTACCGCCATCGCATACAGGTTAAGCTCAGAAGCCCCGATATGCAGTTCGATAATATCTTTTTCCATCGGCGTTGAAGCCAGAGAGAACGGACGCTTGTCGCGCTCATCCATCACTACCATCAAATACTGTCCGGCACGGAAGCTAAAATCCGCCTCCGGCACCAGTCGTACCCGAAAAACAGTATCGGTAATCGCCTCTACCGAGGTCACTTTACAGCTTAACGTTGTCATGCGTTCCCTCTGTCGGGTCGTCATTGCGTAATTTGCGCCATTAGCGTGGCGGCAAATCGTTAAAAATCCCCAACCGATCCCAGATGGCATCGACTCGCGCCGTAACCGCCGGGTCCTTCTCAATCGGACGACCCCATTCGCGCTGGGTTTCGCCCGGCCATTTGTTGGTGGCATCCAGGCCCATTTTAGACCCCAGACCCGAAACCGGAGAGGCGAAGTCCAGATAGTCGATCGGCGTGTTTTCAATCAATACCGTATCGCGCGCCGGATCCATACGCGTGGTGATCGCCCAGATCACATCATTCCAGTCACGTGCATTTACATCGTCATCGCAAACGATCACGAACTTGGTATACATAAACTGCCGCAGGAATGACCAGACGCCCATCATCACGCGCTTCGCATGTCCGGCGTACTGTTTCTTCATGGTTACCACGGCCAGACGATAGGAACACCCTTCCGGCGGCAGGTAAAAATCCACAATTTCTGGAAACTGTTTAATCAGAATCGGCACCAGCACTTCATTCAGCGCCACGCCCAGTACCGCAGGCTCATCAGGCGGACGACCGGTATATGTTGAATGATAGATGGCATTACGACGTTGCGTAATATGGGTTACGGTAAATACCGGGAAGTTATCGACTTCATTGTAATATCCGGTGTGATCGCCATAGGGTCCTTCCGGTGCCATGTCGCCGGGTTCGATATAGCCTTCCAGCACAATTTCAGCACTGGCCGGCACTTCCAGATCGTTGGAAAGGCACTTAACCACTTCTGATTTAGTGCCGCGCAGCAGGCCAGCAAAAGCATATTCCGATAAGGTATCCGGCACTGGCGTTACGGCGCCAAGGATAGTCGCAGGATCAGCACCCAGCGCCACCGAAACCGGGAAGCGTTCGCCGGGATGAGCTTTGCACCACTCCTGAAAATCAAGTGCGCCGCCGCGATGAGAAAGCCAGCGCATAATTAGCCGGTTTTTACCGATCACCTGCTGACGATAAATGCCCAGGTTCTGTCGTTCTTTGTGCGGCCCACGCGTTACCGTTAATCCCCAGGTAATCAGCGGCGCGGCATCCTCTGGCCAGCACTGCATTACCGGAATACGCGATAAATCCACCTCGTCGCCCTGCCATACCTGCTCCTGGCAAGGTGCGCTGCGCAGCCGTTTGGTTGGCATATTCAACACCTGCTTAAACTGCGGCATTTTATCGAACAGGTCGCGGAACCCTTTTGGCGGTTCAGGCTCTTTCAGAAACGCCAGCAGTTTGCCTACTTCACGCAGCGCGCTGACCTCCTCCTGCCCCATCCCTAATGCCACGCGCTTCGGCGTGCCAAAGAGGTTGCACAGAACCGGCATGTCATAGCCTTTCGGGTTTTCAAACAGCAGGGCCGGCCCGCCGGCTCGCAACGTGCGGTCAGCGATCTCGGTCATCTCCAGAATGGGATCGACCTCCAGCGTTATACGTTTTAACTCGCCACGCTGTTCAAGCAGCGCAAGGAACTCGCGTAAGTCGTGGTATTTCATCAGATTCATTATTCAGGCCGCAGAATCGGCCATTATAAGGAGGATTCAACGGATATGCTGAGGTTTGTGCGGTTACGCCCGACGCGGAAACAGCACCTGTAGTGCAGAGCCCGCTCAATCAATTACTTTTCTTTAACAGGTTGCGCTGCGAGTCTGAACCACGGACGCCGCCTTCGTCAATTTTCAATTCTACAATTTGTGCCAAATGACCGCCAACAGCAGCTATTTTGCTTTCGGTGCATGCGGTTCGCGCCGATAAACCAGGCCTGAAGGTGGCCCTGAAGCGGCGTGATGTCGCTATCGCTCTGAAAGCAGTTTTGCTATTCTTAGCGTTCAATAATTGGAAAGTGACATTATGGAATCCTGGTACCTCCTTTACTGTAAACGTGGGCAGTTATTACGCGCTAAAGAGCATCTGGAGCGGCAGGCGGTAAACTGCCTTAGCCCGATGATTGCTATGGAAAAAATTGTGCGCGGCAAACGAACCACGGTAGAAGAGCCGCTGTTTCCTAATTATCTTTTTATTGAATTCGATCCAGAAGCTATTCATACCACGACGATCAGTGCCACGCGTGGCGTAAGTCACTTTGTGCGTTTCGGTACGCAACCGGCCAACGTGCCGCCCGATGTCATTGACGCGCTACGCACCAATACTCCGGAAACCATGGTCGATCCCGACACGCCTTGTCCGGGCGATAAGGTGGTGATCGTTAAAGGTGCGCTGGAAGGGTTGGAAGCTATCTTCACCGAACCTGACGGCGAGGCCCGCTCTATGTTGCTGCTTAACCTGCTGAACAAACAGGTTAAGCAAAGCGTGGAAAATAGCGCTTTCCGCAAAGCCTGACGCTTCGCACTACAGCGCCGTGGCTTACAGACGAAACAGACGACGGCTGTTATCGGCGGTTTGCTGCGCCAGCCAGGCGGCCTCTTCTCCGCGCCACAGCGCTACCTGCTGCACAATATGCGGCAGGAAACAGGGCTCATTACGACGCGAGGTCGGCCGTGGACGCATATCGCGCGGCAGCAGATAAGGCGCGTCCGTTTCCAGCAGCAGGCGTTCAACGGGAATTTGCGGCAGCAGTTCACGCAGCGGCATCCCGCGTCGCTCATCGCACACCCAGCCGGTAATGCCTACTGATAATCCTGATGCCAGACATTCCGCCAGCTCTTCCGCCGTACCGGTAAAACAGTGAACCACCGCGCCGGGCAGATGCGGCAGCCACGGCTTCAGCACCGCCATAAAACGTTCATGCGCGTCACGACAGTGCAGAAATACTGGCATCTGCAGCTCAGCGGCCAGCGCCAGCTGCGCATCAAAAGCATATTCCTGCTGATTATGCGCGGAAAAGTTACGGTTAAAATCGAGTCCGCATTCACCGATAGCCACCACCTGCGGGCTTTCTGCCAGCCGACGCAGCGTTGAGGCAGTATCTGCCGACCATTCGCTGGCGTGATGAGGATGAATACCTGCCGTTGACCAGCAGAAATCGGGATGTCGCTGTGCCAGGCTTTGCGCCTGCTGGCTCTCCAGTGCGTTAGTGCCGGTAATCAGCATGCCGGTGAGGCCTGCTTCGCGCGCGCGCCTCACAACCTGTTCGCGATCTTTCGCAAACTGCGTGCTGGTCAGGTTTACACCGATATCAAACATGGTATGTCCTGAAAATATTAACCGCCCGGATGGGCGGTTAGCGATGAATTTTCCCCGCCGTAGCGGGCCCTGCACTGAGCGTCAGGATTCGGTTTCGTGCTCTTCTTCACGCGCCTGACGCCCTTTGCCAACATAGAAGCGCGAACAGAATACGCCAACCTCAAACAGGCAGTACATCGGAATAGCGAGCAAAGTTTGGGAAAATACATCGGGTGGGGTTAACAACATTCCAACAACAAAAGCCCCAACCAGCATATAAGGACGCTTCTGACGTAGCATTTCGGGTGTGGTCACACCGGTCCAGCACAGCAGCACAATCGCCACCGGCACTTCAAAAGCAACGCCAAAGGCC
Organism: Pantoea sp. FN0302; assembly: GCF_050113775.1. NCBI lineage: Bacteria > Pseudomonadati > Pseudomonadota > Gammaproteobacteria > Enterobacterales > Erwiniaceae > Pantoea > Pantoea sp. FN0302. The sequence goes on along the minus strand of NZ_JBNJSM010000008.1, from coordinate 77,106 downwards.
ATAAACAGCGTCATTACGAAGTCGAGATAGCTGGCGATATCGGTCGCCATGGTGACCCCCTGCGGCGCGGTTTTAGCAAAAAAGCCAAACGCCATCGGGAATACCACGAAATAGGCAAAGGCCACGCCGATATAAAACAGCATGGTACTGGAGAACAGCAACGGCATCACCAGACGGCGTTCATGACGATAGAGCGCGGGAGCCACAAATGCCCAAATCTGATAAAGAAGGACCGGAACCGCCAGGAAAACAGATACGATAATGGTGAGTTTAATTGGCGTCAAAAACGGCGAGGCGACATCGGTCGCTATCATGCTGGCACCAGCTGGCAGTTGCCTGATAAGCGGCTCTGCCACCAACTGGTAAATATCATTAGAGAAATAAACCAGCGCTACAAAAATCACCAGCACGGCAATGATGCAGTTAAGCAGCCGCTTGCGTAGCTCAATCAGATGGCTGATCAGCGGTTGGGTATCTTCAACGGCCATGTTTATCATTCATTATTGGTTGAGAGGAAGAAGCCGCAGAGGTTTCTGGTGAAACACCTGATGAAGGTGCCGCAGAAGGAGCGGTAGCCTGTCCGGCAGGAGATGAGGGCGCTGACGCCGCAGCGTTGCCAGCGGAAGGCGCATCCACAACCGGTTTCGGTGTCGAAAGCGCGTCTGCGCTACCGGCGATGGGTTTTTGCTCTGGCGCGCTGGCCTGATGATCGGCCGTGGCTGGGGTGACGCCGGTATGTTCATCCTGCGGACGCGTAATCAGCGGATTATGAATGGTGTGCGCTTCATCATCGGCCTGCTCATTTTCACCCAAATAAGAGCGTCGCATAGAATCTGCGGATTTACGCAGTTCTTCCATCGACTCATGCAATTCCGGGGAAAGGGTGTTTTTGCTGGCCTGCTCTACTTTTTTCAGACTGTCCTGCAGCTCCTGCAGTTTTAGCTCCTGCGCCAGCTCATTTTGCACGTTAGCCGCCAGGGAACGCATGGCCCGGATCCAGCCAACCACGGTTTTTACTGCAACCGGCAAACGCTGCGGGCCAAGCACCACCAGCCCAATGACGAACACCAAAACCAGTTCGCTAAAACCTATGTCGAACACGGTTATACCTGCTCTTTATCTTTTTTTGCCTCTTCTTTGTTTGCCGTGGTCGCCTGCTTATCGGTTAGCGGCCGGGCCTCAAATTCAGCATCCTGCTGTTTAGGCGTCTCTTTATCTTCATCGCCCATGGCTTTTTTAAAGCCTTTGATCGATGAGCCTAAATCGGAGCCCAGGTTACGTAATTTATTAGTGCCGAAAAGAAGAACCACGATCACGGCAATGATAACTAACTGCCAAATGCTGATACCGCCCATGAGTATGCCTCTGCTGAAAAGTCTAAAACGAATGGAAAAGCAGTATACCCCAGCTTATGGCCGGGTGACGATGCATAAGCCCGTTGTCCCGACCACAAACGGAAATTTTACTTTTTCTGACAATCAATCAGGCTGACCGTCGCCAGCCAATAATCCAGGAAAGAAATCCGGCAACCATCATAATAGTCGGCAGCACTTCCATACCCGGTCGAGTAATCAATAATGCCGTGCCGCTTAACAGCAGCGTGGCACCGATGCCAAATAAATAACGCGCCTGATGCTGCCGTTCACGCTGTACGCTCAGCTCGTTAGCCAGCCGATCGACACTAAACTGCAAACGCTTGTGCTGACGCAGGCTATCATAAAAGAGATCCGGCAACTCCGGCAGACGCTCGGCCCAGTAGGGCGCTTTTTCTTTCACCGAACGAATAATCGCCGGTATGCCCACCTGGTCTTTAATCCACTCTTCCAGGAACGGCTTGGCGGTTTTCCACAAATCAAGCTGTGGGTAAAGCTGACGCCCCACGCCTTCCACATAGAGCAGGGTTTTCTGCAGCAATACCAGCTGCGGCTGTACTTCCATATTAAAGCGGCGCGCGGTATTAAACAGGTTCAGCAATACGTGTCCAAAAGAGATTTCCGCCAGCGGTTTCTCAAAAATCGGCTCACAAACGGTACGAATCGCAAATTCGAAATCTTCAACGTTGGTATTGGCAGGCACCCAGCCGGAATCAACGTGTAGCTCGGCAACTTTACGGTAGTCGCGGTTAAAGAAGGCGATAAAGTTTTCCGCCAGGTAACGCTTATCCGCTTTGTTCAGGGAGCCGACAATCCCGCAGTCGATGCCGATGTAGAGCGGATCGTGCGGATGTTCATAGCTAACGAAAATATTGCCGGGATGCATATCCGCATGGAAAAAGCTGTCACGGAATACCTGGGTAAAAAAGACCTGAACGCCGCGTTCAGCCAGTAGCCGCATATTGACGCCATGCTGCTCCAGCGTGACCACATCGTTGATGGGAATACCGTAAATGCGCTCCATCACCAGCATCGTTTCGCTGCAGTAGTCGGAATAGACTTCCGGCACGTAGAGCATATCGCTGTTTTCAAAATTGCGTCGCAGCTGGATAGAGTTTGCCGCTTCACGCAGCAGATTCAGCTCATCAATCAGCGTCTTTTCATAGTCCGCTACCACTTCTACCGGGCGCAGACGACGGCTTTCCGGCATCAGACGCGGCAGCCAGCGGGCCAGGCGGTAGATCAGGCGCATATCAGCCTTGATCACTGGCAAAATATCAGGGCGAATCACCTTAATGACGACCGCTTTGCCGTTTTCCTTCAGCGTCGCCGTATGCACCTGAGCAATAGAGGCGGAGGCCAGCGGCGTAATATCAAAATCATCAAACCACGCCTCAAGCGGCCCGCCCAACGATTTTTCAATCTGCGCTTTAGCCAGCTTACCGTCAAAAGGCGCAACGCGATCCTGTAAAATCGCCAGCTGATCGGCAATCAGCGGTGGAAAGAGATCGCGGCGGGTAGACATCATCTGACCAAACTTAATCCACACCGGACCTAACTCTTCCAGCGCCATACGCAGGCGCACGCCCAGCTCCAGATCCTTATGCTGATTAGGCAGCCAAAAGATGCCGCGACGCCACAGGCGAATCGGTAAGGTAATGCGCAGACGAGGGATCAATTCATCCAGGCCGTAGCTCAGGAAGACTTTGATAATGAAATAGAGGCGTCGTAGTTCTCCGGGCGTCATTTAGCCTCCAGCTGTAGCAGACGTTGTTCCAGCTGGCCGGCCTGACGCTCCAGCGCGTCAACTTCTTCGCCGTACCAAGCCATCTCCAGCGGACCAGGCGCGACGCGCCACTCTTCGGTCAGGGTTTCCGTCAGGTAGCGCTGTTTACGCTGAATATCGCCGCGCAGCAGCTGCCATCCGCGTCGGGCGACATTGCTGATGCCCTGAGCGACAATATCGCCGGTCCAGGGCGCCAGATATTCAGCCGGATCGAGCTCGGCCATATCAATCAGCGCCGAAAACTGCTGTACCACCTGAAGATCGCCCTCAACCTCCAGCTCGCCGCTACGGATCATGCCGGTCAGCTGCTGACGGTCACGCAGTTTGGGCAGCAGCGACAGGCGGGTGGTCACTGTACAGTCGCAGCGGTCTTGCCATTCACCCAGCACGTCCACCTGATGCTCGCTGAACACCAGCGTAACCGGCTGTGACAGCTCCTGTAACCGGAGCTGTAAAACCTTGCCATTCAAACGCTGCCGGGCCGCTTTCAGGCCGCGATCGCGATAAAGAATTCGATTCAGTGCGGTCTCCAGACCGGCGGTTAACAGCGGGGTTAACGTCATTCGCTTTCCTGCTTAAAACTTGAACCCACGGTGCAGAGCGACAATTCCGCCCGTCAGGTTGTGATACGAAGTGTTTTCGAAACCGGCGTCCATCATCATCGACTTAAGAGTCTCCTGATCGGGATGCATACGGATCGATTCAGCCAGATAACGATAGCTTTCAGCATCTTTTGCCACCAGCTCGCCGATACGCGGCAACACATGGAATGAATAAGCGTCGTACACTTTGCTCAGAGGTTCCAGTACCGGTTTAGAAAATTCCAGAACCAGCAGGCGTCCGCCTGGCTTCAGTACGCGGAACATTGAGGCCAGCGCCTTCTCTTTTTCCGTTACGTTACGCAGACCAAAAGAGATGGTGATGCAGTCAAAATAGTTATCCGGGAAAGGCAGCGCTTCGGCATTCGCCTGTACATAATTGACGTTGCCGATGATGCCGTTATTGCGCAGCTTTTCACGGCCCATTTTCAGCATTGAGCTGTTAATGTCCGCCAGCACCACCTGCCCCGTATCGCCCACCAGACGAGAGAATTTCGCCGTTAAATCGCCGGTGCCGCCGGCCAGATCCAACACGCGTTGTCCACGGCGCACGCCGCTGCAATCAATGGTGAATCGCTTCCAGATACGATGGATACCCATCGACATCAAATCGTTCATCAGATCATATTTGGCGGCAACGGAGTGAAATACGCCCGCTACCATGTCCGCTTTTTCGTCTTTTGCTACGGTACGAAAACCGAAATGTGTCGTGTCCCTGGATTCATCTGCCATCTGCTTCACCTGCTCCACAATCAAATATCTTTGCAGTGTAACAGAGTACCCGTAGTCAGGCACGTTAGCCCGGCGTTATTCATCGTCGCCGAATGCTGTCGTGCCACGCCACAGCGCCCTGTTCCGGCGCGCTTTCCGTCCTGTCGTTTTCTGACTCATCGTTGTCAACGACTCCGGCTTCCGGCATCGCCTGTTCCACCAGCCGTGGGTTAATACTGCGCTTTATTTCCACGCCCAAATGACGAAAACTTTCACTTTGAGCAATCAGGTTGCCGCGCCCTTCGGAAAGCTTTTTCATCGCCTGATTATAGCTCTCCTGCGCTCTGTCGAGATGCTGCCCCATGCTGGTCATATCATCCACAAACAGCCGCATTTTGTCGTACAGCCGCGCGGCGCGATCGGCGATGCGCTGCGCATTACGGCTTTGATGCTCATAGCGCCAGAGATTATTGATGGTACGCAACGCCACCAGCAGCGTGGTTGGGCTGACCAGCATAATATTGTGCTTTAGCGCTTCGCTAATCAGCTCTGGCTGACGATCGATCGCCAGCAAAAAGGCCGGCTCGATCGGAATAAACATCAACACATAATCCAGCGACCGTAAACCGGGCAATTGTTGATAATCTTTACGGCTGAGCAAACGGATATGGCCACGAATCGCGGTGATATGCTCGCTTATTGCCTGCTCACGCGTTACCTCGTCATCGGCGTTAAAGTAACGCTCATAGGCAACCAGCGTCATTTTCGCATCAATGACAACATCTTTGCCCTGCGGCAGACGCACAATCACATCTGGCTGCATACGGCTTTGCGCATCAACCTGAATATTCACCTGCGTTTCATATTCGTGCCCGTCCCGCAGGCCAGAGGCTTCCAGCACGCGGCTCAGCACGACTTCGCCCCAGTTGCCCTGGGTTTTATTGTCGCCTTTCAGCGCTTTGGTGAGGTTGATCGCCTCCTGCGCCATCTGTGCATTCAGCTGTTGTAGATTACGAATTTCATGCGCCAGCGTGTGCCGCTCACGCGCTTCCTGGCCAAAGCTTTCCTGTACCTGGCGGCGAAAGCCGTCCAGTTGCTCACGCAGCGGCGCAATTAACCCATTCAGGCTTTGGCGGTTCTGCTCATCAACGCGACGGCCGCTCTGTTCAAAAATACGGTTAGCGAGATTTTCAAATTGTGCGCTAAGGCGCTGTTCGCTGTTGGTAAGCAGTCGCTGTTTTTCTTCAGCGGCAAGGCGGGTTTCTTCAAGACGGATCGTCACTTCACGCAGTTCCGCCTCCTGCGCGCTGTTCACTTCCAGCTGATTACGCAGTTCACGGCTGAGCTGTTCACACTCATTACGCCAGTAGTCGAAGTGCTGTAACTTTTCCTGTGCGGCGGTCAGCGCACCATGCAGCTGAAGCAGCTCTTTTTCACGCAGTTGCTGTTGCTGCTGTTCTGCCTGATGCAGCTGCTGCTGACGCGCTTCCTGCTGCTGCGCCTGGGCTAGCGCCTGTTCCAGCAAACGGCGCTCCGTTTCCTGTGCGGCCAGCTGCCCGGCCAGCCGGAAACAGGCAAACAGCCAGCCCGCCACTGCGCCAGCCAGCGCCAAACCGATTCCAACGATAAGCTGGTTATCCACCGCGTCCTCTCCTTCCCGCTACAAACAGAGCAAAGGTAGAGGCGCACTGTATGAATGTCCACACAAATAAATGGGCTGGCATAAGCCAGCCCTGAAAATCCCGACAGCCTCGCAGCGTCAGAGAGTCATTCCGAAAATATCGTCTGGCGCGAAGAAATTACGCCAGCAGACGGCGCGCGGCATCAACCACAATCGCCACCGCATTGCTTTCGGTCTGCTTCATGGTCGCCGCATCAGGGATCTCTTTCTGCGTACGGTTAACGATCACCCCTGCTACCATCCCGGCACGCAGCCCCTGGCTGGCGCACATGGTTAACAGCGTGGCGGATTCCATCTCATAGTTCAGCACGCCCATCTGCTGCCACTCTTTCATTGAACCCTGAAAACGACTTACTACCCGACCAGAGAAGGTATCGTAGCGCTCCTGGCCCGGGTAGAACGTATCAGAAGAGGCGGTAACCCCGATATGCGGCGTACTGCCTGCGGCTTTCGCAGCTTCAACCAGCGCGGTGGTGCAGGCGAAATCGGCAACGGCCGGAAACTCCATTGGAGCGAAGTGCAAGCTTGCGCCATCCAGGCGTACCGCCGCAGTGGTCACCAGCACATCGCCGACATTGATGTCAGGCTGGATAGCGCCGGTGGTGCCCACGCGTAGGAAGGTACGGATACCCAGCTGCGCCAGCTCTTCCACAGCGATCGAGGTAGAAGGGCCACCGATACCGGTAGAGCAAACAATTACCGCTTTGCCATCCAGCTCTGCACGCCAGCTGGTGAATTCACGATGCGAGGCCAGAGGCTGAGGATTATCCATCAGCGCCGCAATTTTTTTCACGCGTTCAGGATCGCCCGGCACAATCGCCAGCGTCGCGCCCTGCAGATCCGCTTTGGTAAGACCTAAATGAAACACATCTGACTGAGCCATAGCCCCTCCTGAGAAAATTCACTTGATGGTGCTACTCTACGGCAAGTGCCGTCAAAAATATGTGAATTCAATCACTGCAGAAAATGAAAGTTACATTTATCTTCAGAAAGAACGTGATTAGTATCACATTAAACCATTCCGCTTTACGGGTTTGCTACAAGTTGCTGTGTGTATTTATTCAACAGGATGTTAAAGAGAAGGCGGACATGCAGGCCGGAGCCTTTGGCTGATTTTGGCTATAGTTACCGGATGCGCTAATAGCAGCACGGAGATAATAATGAACAGCGAAAACAACCTGGGCAAGAAAGAAGGCGATAGCGGATTCGCCCCGGCGGCCTCCCCTACGGCCGCAACAACCATTATCACGCATGACGACGCCATTCTTGGCGCCGAAACCACCATTAATACCCAGGGCGAAAATATGCCTGCCTGGTTTGCGCGCCCCAAAGAGGCTAAAGGCGCGCTGCCGGTGGTGCTGGTGGTACAGGAAATATTTGGCGTTCACGAACATATCCGCGACATCTGTCGGCGTCTGGCGGCAGAAGGTTATCTGGCGGTGGCGCCAGAGCTCTATTTCCGTCAGGGCGATCCCAGCGAATATAGCGATATTAAACAGCTACTGGACAATGTCGTCAGTAAGGTTCCTGATGCTCAGGTGCTGGCGGATCTCGATCACGTTGCTAACTGGGCGGCGAAACATGGCGGCGATATGCGTAATATGGCGATTACCGGCTTTTGCTGGGGCGGTCGCATTGTCTGGCTCTATGCAGCGCATAATCCGCAGCTGAAAGCGGGCGTCGCATGGTATGGCCGTCTGGTTGGCGAAAAAAGCATGAAACAGCCGAAGCATCCGATTGATATCGCCGTTGACCTGAATGCGCCCGTGCTGGGCTTGTACGGTGCGAAAGATGAAGGGATCCCGCTGGAAAGCGTGGACTCAATGCGTCAGGCGCTGCATGCGGCTAACGCGACGGCGGAAATCATCGTCTATCCGGAAGCGGGACATGCGTTTAACGCGGACTACCGGCCGAGCTATCATGCAGAATCAGCCAAAGATGGCTGGCAACGAATGCTGGCCTGGTTTCATCAGTATGGCGTGAAGCCCGCCAGCAAATAAACAAGGGGCGCCTGGCGCCCCTCTTAGTTATCACAACCTTAACGCATAAATCAGCGGTTTTCTGCGCGCAGGTTCTGTGCTGCCTGCACCATATTGGCCAGCGCCAGGCGGGTTTCAGTCCAGCCACGCGTTTTCAGGCCGCAGTCCGGGTTCACCCACAGACGCTCTACCGGAATACGCTTCGCCGCTTTACGCAGCAGCGCCTCCATCCATTCAACGTCAGGCACGTTCGGAGAGTGAATGTCATATACGCCCGGGCCGATTTCATTCGGATACTCAAATTCCTCAAAGGATTCCAGCAATTCCATATCGGAACGCGATGTTTCGATGGTAATCACATCGGCATCCAGCGCGGCGATGGAATCCATGATGTCGTTAAACTCGCAGTAACACATATGGGTATGAATCTGCGTATCATCCCGGGCAACGGCGGCGTTAAGACGGAAGGCATCCACCGCCCAGTTCAGGTAAGCGGCCCAGTCTGATTTGCGTAGCGGCAGACCTTCACGTAATGCCGGTTCGTCAATCTGGATAATACCGATACCCGCTTTTTCCAGGTCCTCTACTTCATCACGCAGCGCCAGCGCAATCTGTTTGGCAATGGTTTCACGCGACACATCTTCACGCGGGAAAGACCAGCAAAGGATAGTTACCGGACCGGTCAGCATGCCTTTTACCGGCTTGCTGGTCAGCGACTGGGCATATTTCGCCCACTCAACGGTAATCGGTTCCGGGCGGCTGACATCACCGATAATCACCGGCGGCTTCACGCAGCGGGAACCATAGCTTTGTACCCAGCCATTTTGCGTAAACACAAAGCCGTCCAGGTGTTCGCCAAAATATTCCACCATGTCGTTACGCTCAGCTTCGCCATGAACCAGCACATCCAGTCCCAGGCGCTCCTGCTCGGCGATAGCCTGTTTGATGTGTTCAGCGATGCCGGTACGGTAACGGTTACCGTCGAGACGTCCCTGCTTGAAATCAAGGCGAAGCCCGCGGATTTCCGTGGTCTGCGGGAAAGAGCCGATAGTGGTGGTTGGCCATGCCGGCAACTGAAAACGCTGACGCTGTGCTTTCGCGCGTTCGGCATAGCTGCTTTGACGTTCGCTGTCCTGTGCGTTAATCGCTGCCAGACGCTGAGCGACCGCCGCGTTATGAACGCGTGCAGAGCTACGGCGCGCACGGATCGGGGCACTCCAGGCTTCCAGCGAAGCTGCATCCTTGTTGTTCAGCGCCTGACTCAGCAGCGCCAGCTCACCGCACTTCTGTAGCGCAAAGGAGAACCAGCTTTTCACTTCGTCATCCAGGCGGGTTTCGCTATTCAGATCGATTGGACTGTGCAGCAGTGAGCAGGAAGAACCGAGCCACAGCTGTTGACGCTGGCTTACCAGCGGCTGCAGACGCTCAAACCAGGCGCTGAGATCGGCGCGCCAGACGTTACGTCCATTGATCACGCCCAGTGACAGTAGCCAGGAGGCGGGGATTTGCTGGTTCAGGCTGGTAATATCATCTTTGCCATGCACCAGATCCACATGCAGTCCCTGCACCGGCAGTTCGCGGATAGTATTAATATTCTGCCCGATGCTATCGAAATAGGTGGTAAGCAGGAGCTTGCTGTGGCCCTGTAGCGCTGCGTAGGCTGGTTTGAACGCTTCCAGCCACGCCTGCGGCAGCTCCAGCACCAGCGCTGGCTCATCGATCTGCACCCATTCAATATCGCGTTTCGCCAGCTCAGCCAGCACCTGCTGATAAACCGGCAGAATATCCTTCAGCAGCGTCAGGCGATCGAACTGTTCACCTTTTACTTTACCTAACCACAGATAAGTTACCGGGCCCAGCAAAACCGGCTTGACTTTATGGCCCAGCGCCAGCGCTTCGTCCACTTCATCCAGCAGCTGCGTCCAGCTCAGGCGGAACTGCTGCCCTTTGCTGAACTCCGGCACCATATAGTGATAGTTGGTATTAAACCATTTGGTCATTTCAGCGGCAGCAGCGGGTTCGCCGGTTGGCGCACGACCACGACCAATACGGAACAGCGTATCCAGATCTACTGAACCGTCACTGTTCTGATGACGCGCCGGTACATTGCCCAGCAGCAGGCTGGTGGTCAGTACATGATCGTACCAGGCGAAGTCGCCTACCGGCACCAGATCCACACCCGCTTCTTTTTGCTGCTGCCAGTGGCGAGCACGTAGCTCACGCCCCACTTCCAGCAAATCCTGTTGGCTGCTGTTGCCGGCCCAGTAGCTTTCCTGCGCTTTTTTCAGTTCACGGCGCAGGCCGACACGAGGAAAGCCGAGCGTGTGGTTTAAAATAGTCATACTGTTTCTCCATTAAAGCTTAATGATGTAGCGGTATCGGCACAGTCAGTTTACGTACGACCAGCGCAACAGCCGGGGCGCGGTGCCGTTTCTCGGGTTGCAAAACCCTGCCCGAACGTAAAATGACGGGCCGATCGGGATGTTTAGCCGTCCAGATGTTTACACCGCTATAATCTGCAGGTACTGTATATTCCTCAAGCGCAAATTGTTCATTGTCGATGTGAAGGACTCTCATGATCGAAATCAGGCACCTGCGAACGCTGCAGGCTCTCAGAAATACCGGCTCTCTGGCCGCAGCGGCAGCGCAGCTTCATCAGACTCAGTCGGCGTTATCTCACCAATTCAGCGATCTGGAGCAACGCCTCGGTTTCCGCCTGTTTGTGCGAAAAAGTCAGCCGCTGCGCTTTACGCCGCAGGGGGAAATTCTGTTACAGCTGGCGGAACAGGTGCTTCCGCAGATTCAGCAGGCGCTGCAGGCCTGTCATGAGCCGCACCAGGCCACGTTGCGTATCGCTATTGAATGTCACAGCTGTATTCAGTGGCTGACGCCGGCGCTGGATACATTTCGTCAAAGCTGGCCGCAGGTGATGATGGACTTTAAATCCGGCGTCACCTTCGACCCGCAGCCTGCCCTGCAGCAGGGTGAACTGGATGTCGTACTGACGTCAGATATCCTGCCGCGTAGCGGACTGCACTATTCGCCAATGTTTGATTTCGAGGTGCGTCTGGTGCTGGCGCCGGATCATCCGCTGGCAAAGGCAACTACCATCACGCCGGAAGATTTGGCGCATGAGGTTTTGATGATTTATCCGGTACAGCGTCAGCGGCTGGATATCTGGCGGCATTTTTTACAGCCTGCTGGCGTTAGCCCGGCGCTGAAAAGCGTTGATAACACGCTGCTGCTGGTGCAAATGGTCGCGGCTCATATGGGTATTGCCGCTCTGCCGCACTGGGTAGTGGAAAACTTTGAGCGTCAGGGCCTGATTACCACTAAAACGCTGGGCACAGGTTTATGGAGCCGTCTTTACGCCGCCGTCCGGGATGGCGAGCAGCGGCAACCGGTGATTGATGGCTTTATTCGCTCTGCTCGTCAGCACGCCTGTCAGCATTTGCCTTTTGTCAGGGACGCGTCGCGCAATGCATTGCCCACAGGATAAATTTTCATGTCACGCAGATAAATTCAGCTATCTGGCATAAAAGTAACCTTATTTTAGGTTGATTGATCAACTAAAAGCTGACGCGTAGTTAATTGACGATAGAGCCCTAAAACGCATAATTCTTCTCGGGGAAAGGCATTTTCCCTATACGGAAATAGCAACCAAGAGGGATTCATGATGAAAGTTTTATCAATGACAGAAGTTCAGGCAGTCAGCGGCGCAGGCCGGGTACAGGACACATTATCCAGTGCTTACGGCAATTTCTTTTTGCATACCGTTAACGTGCTGAACAAGCTGTTTGACGTGGGCTATGACGCAGAAGCGGCAAAGCAAACGGGTCAGGATTTTGGCGGCCGCCTGGGTAAAGCTATTGAGGATACCCTTAGCGGTCTCCTTGAAAAAATTAAGATCGGCGTGATCGGCGAATAAAACAGTTAATACCGGCGTTATGTTCACGCCGGTATTTTTTTGCTTAACGTACCCAGCGCCGGTGGATCCATAAAGAAGCGACAATAAGCCCGCCGCCGACAATAAATGGCGGCCAGTCCGGTTGCTCCTGCCAGATAGCCAGGTTAACCAACAGTCCCGCAGGAACATGCATGTTGTTCATAATGCCCAGCGTTCCGGCATCGACCTGCGTTGCGCCATAGTTCCACATAAAATAACCCAGCCCCGACGCTGCGATGCCCAGCCAAATCAGAATGCCCCATTGCAGCTGGGTGGTGGGCAGTTTTTGCGGATTACCCCAAAGAAACCACGCGATAATCGCTATCAGTACTGCGCCCATATAGAACCAGGAAAAAGCGGTATGCTGCGGCATCGGGCGCGTTTCCTGCAGACGCTTGTAGCCCACCATGCCGATGGCAAAGCAGATATTTGCCAGCTGCACCAGAATTAATCCTGTCCAGAAATGATCGCTGAGCTGATCATAACGAATAATCGCCGCGCCCAGCACTGCTAGCAGTGCGCTAAACAGATAGCCCATGCGCACGCCGCGCCCACTGAGCAGATCGTAAATCAACGTGATATAAAGCGGTGTCATCACGGTGAAAAGCAAAAACTCCGGTACGGTCAGATAGAGGTAAGCTTCAAAGCTCAGTAAATACATGACGCCCAGCTGCATCATGCCCACCAGCATATAGAGCAGCAGCGTAGAGGCGCGGTAACCACGCCAGCGCAGGAAAGGCAAAAACACCAGCGCCGCCAGCATCAGACGAACCAGAACGGCAAAGACGCTGTCCACTTGCCCCGCCAGGTAAACGCCAATCAGGCTAAAGGAAAATGCCCACAGAATAGTGGTGATTATGAGTAACGCCACATTACGCATCCATTAGTTAAACAGAACGCCATTGTAACGGAATGCGCCTGCGCGTTAGCGGATATCTGGTTTACATCTGTATGTTTTTCCATCACTCATGCCGTTATTACCTGGCGATGCGCGAAAGCGAAAGCCTGTGGTTCGGTTAAAGAAAGCGTTTTTAACCTGAGCCAGGCGGCGCATAAAGCGGGTTTTTGTGACGAGCTATACACCATCTTGTCATAAAACTGTAACATTTGCGCTCTGCCTCACAGACCCCTTGCTTTGCAGCCCCTATTCTTTGCGCGAAATGGAACATCTTTCATTCAAAAACCTTTTTTCGCTCATTTAGTGAGTGTTTAAAACCATTTTGCGTCTCTGGAGACCGTTTATGCTTAGCATTTTTAAGCCAGCACCTCATCAATCACGTGTTGCTACGGATCGTACCGATCCGCTTTATCGTCGTTTGCGCTGGCAGATTTTTATCGGCATCTTTTTTGGTTATGCCGCTTACTATCTGGTTCGCAAAAACTTTGCGCTGGCGATGCCTTATCTGGTGGAACAGGGGTTTTCACGCGGCGATCTCGGCTTTGCGCTGTCCGGTATTTCGATCGCCTATGGCTTTTCAAAATTTATTATGGGCTCGGTTTCCGATCGCTCTAATCCACGTTTTTTCCTGCCCGCTGGGCTGATTTTAGCTTCGCTGGTGATGCTGTTCATGGGATTCGTTCCCTGGGCGACCTCCAGCATTCTGGTGATGTTTGGGCTGCTGTTTCTCTGCGGCTGGTTCCAGGGAATGGGCTGGCCGCCGTGCGGACGTACAATGGTGCACTGGTGGTCGCAAAAAGAGCGCGGCGGCATTGTTTCCGTCTGGAACTGTGCGCATAACGTTGGCGGCGGTCTTCCTCCCCTTCTGTTCCTGCTGGGTATGGCATGGTTTAACGACTGGAAAGCAGCGCTCTATATGCCAGCCTTTGCTGCCATTATCGTGGCGCTGATCGCATTTGCTCTGATGCGCGACACGCCGCAGTCATGCGGGCTGCCGCCGATTGAAGAGTACAAAAACGATTATCCGCCTGACTATAACGAACAGCACGAACAGGAATTAACCGCCAAACAGATATTTATGCAGTACATCCTACCCAATAAACTGCTGTGGTACATCGCGCTGGCGAACGTTTTTGTTTATCTGCTGCGCTACGGCATTCTCGACTGGTCGCCGACCTATCTGAAAGAGGTAAAGCATTTCACCCTGGATAAATCGTCATGGACCTACTTCCTGTATGAATATGCGGGGATTCCCGGCACGCTGCTGTGCGGCTGGATGTCAGATAAGGTATTTAAAGGCAACCGTGGCGCAACCGGCGTATTCTTTATGATGCTGGTAACCATTGCCACGGTGATTTACTGGCTTAATCCGGTCGGTAACCCCGGTATTGATATGGCCTGTATGATCGTTATCGGCTTTCTGATTTATGGTCCGGTGATGTTAATCGGGCTGCACGCGCTGGAGCTGGCCCCGAAGAAAGCCGCAGGAACCGCCGCAGGCTTTACTGGCCTGTTTGGTTATCTCGGCGGCTCAGTCGCGGCCAGCGCTATTGTTGGCTATACCGTTGACTACTTTGGCTGGGACGGCGGTTTTCTGATTATGATCGGCGGTTGCGTGCTGGCGGTCATTCTGCTGCTGCTCACCATGTTGAGTGAAAACAAACACAAACAACAACTGCGGCAGGAGGAGAGACAATGAAGATAAATCCGCTACTGGCGGCGCTGTTACTTACGATCGCCTGCGGCACGAGTGCGCAAGTTGATGACAAGCTGGTGATCGCCCATCGTGGTGCCAGCGGCTATCTTCCGGAACATACGCTGCCCGCCAAGGCAATGGCCTATGCGCAGGGCGCGGATTTTCTGGAGCAGGATCTTGTCATGACCAAAGACGATCGTCTGGTGGTGCTGCACGATCACTATCTCGATCGCGTTACCGATGTCGCGGATCGTTTCCCTCAGCGCGCGCGCAAGGATGGCCGCTACTATGCCATTGATTTTACGCTGGCGGAGATCCGCAGCCTGCGCTTTACCGAAGGTTTTACGTTTAAAGATGGCAAAAAGGTGCAAACCTGGCCGGGCCGTTTCCCGGGCGGAAAATCCACTTTCCATATTCATACTTTTGAAGAGGAAATCGAATTTATTCAGGGACTGAACCACTCGACCGGCAAAAATATCGGTATCTACACCGAGATCAAAGCCCCGTGGTTTCATCATCAGGAAGGCAAGGATATCGCCACCCGCGTTTTGCAGGTACTGAAGCAGTATGGCTACCGCACTAAGCAGGATAATGTCTGGCTACAGTGTTTCGATTTTAATGAGTTAAAGCGCATTAAAAATCAGCTGGAACCGAAGCTGGGCATGGATCTCCGGCTGGTTCAGCTGATTACTGAAACAGACTCGCATGAAACAGAAGAGTTAAAACAGGGGAAATGGGTCAATTACAGCTACGACTGGATGTTTAAGCCGGGCGCGATGCAGGAGCTGGCGAAGTATGTTGATGGCATTGGCCCCGATTATCATCAACTGTTCAGCGCCGATTCAAAGCCAGGGGATATTCGTCTGACCTCTTTAGCGCAGGAGGCGCACGCCAGTGATTTGCACATTCATCCTTATACGGTACGTGCCGATCGGCTGCCGCCTTACGCAACGGATGTTAATCAGCTGTTTGATGCGCTGTATAACAAAGCGCAGGTTGACGGGGTGTTTACCGATTTTCCGGATAAAGCCGTACGCTTTTTAGGACGTTAATAAAAAAGCCAGGGCGTTGATGAAGCACCCTGGCTGCACTATTGTTAATTTTTTCAATCAGCCCAGAAACAGCTCGCGCAGTTTACGCGGCACTGCATCTTCCGCATTAGAGCCAATCACTTCCATTTCCGGCAAAAGATCTTTCAGACGCTGATGCGCGTTGCGCATGATGTAGCCTTTTCCGGCCATGATCAGCATCTCTTTATCATTCATGCCGTCGCCGAAGGCGATAGAGGATGCCAGCGAGTAACCCAGTAGTTTTGAGACTTCTTCCAGCGCATGGCCTTTTGAAACGCCGCCCGCCATCACTTCCAGGCAGGTTGGGAAAGAGAAGCTGACGTTAACCCGATCGCCCCAGCGTGCCAAAATCGCCTCTTCCAGCGGTACCAGTTTTTCAGCATCATCGCAGATAAAAAAGACTTTGCTGATGCCGTCAGTGGGCAGCACGCCTGGCTCATAAACCTGGTAGGTAAAGACCGATTCACGGAAGTAGCGCTCTTCTTCCGGGCGATGACGGTTAAGAAACCACTCATCGTTGCGGTAGACGTTGGTCAGGATGTCGGCATCGTCATATTTGATCGCATAGAGTTCGCGAGCGATATCTTCATCGAGATTATGGCTGAAAATCAGCTCGCCAGCGGTGTTGTGCACGCGCGCGCCATTGGAGGTGATCATATACGCTTCGATTTCCAGGTTATCACGCATTTGTGACACATCGACATGATGACGACCGGTGGCGAAAACAAAGTGTACGCCACGCGCAGTGAGCAAGCGGAGCGTTTCTTTGGTATATGGCGTTAAACGATGATCGGGAGAAAGCAGGGTGCCATCCAGATCGGAAGCAACTACGTGGTACATGAAAACCTCTGGTTTCGAAGAGAGTGATAAGGTTCTGAGTAGTGCAATTTATTCATGCCGTGCGAAGAAATCGACGATGGCATGTAAAGCTTCGGCGCGCATATTGTCTTTTTCAAACAGGATCTCATGACGCGCGCCTTCAATAACATAGGGTTTGCCGCCCTCGCAGGGATGGCCAGCGGCCTGCATTGCCGCACAGAAAAGGTCTTGTGAGCGATTATCCACGACTTTATCATCGCCGGCCTGCAGCAGCAGCAGCGGTGTGCTGATGGTCGCCGCCTTGTTCAGGATGTTTTGTCCAGCCTGTATGCCTTCGCGCACCCAATGGTAGGTTGGTCCGCCAACCCGAATCGCGGGGTCATCTGCATAGAAACGCAGGCTGCGCCTGTAACGTTCACGGCTGTGCGTTAACAGATTCAGGCTGAACGGGCGCACCCGCCATTTGCCGGTTCCCAAAGCATACCCATCGCGCATCGCCGGACGTTTTTCCGCCCATTCAAGGATTCGATGCGCCATCCAGGCGGGCATGGGTAAATAGATGCCGAACATCGGTGAAGCCAGTACCGCAGCGTTAAATGCGGCGGGATTCCGCGCCAGCAATAGCGTCAGGATGGCACCACCCATCGAATGCGCCAGCGCATAGCGATGTTGATAGTGTCCGGCGATCAATTCTTTCAGGTAGAGCGTTTCTAAATCATCGACATAGTGATCAAAGTGCACAACATGGCCACGATGCGCATCTTTTAGCAGCCGCCCGGAGCGACCTTGTCCACGATGATCGACGATGATGACATCATAGCCGCAATGCCAGAGATCGTAAGCCAGCTCTGGATATTTGACGTAGCTTTCAATGCGTCCCGGCACGATCAGTATGACTTTATCGTGTTGCGGCGATGTGAAACGCACATAGCGAATCGGTACGTTTTCTACGCCAGTAAATTCGCACTCCTGGCGCTGACGCCAGAAATCAAGCAGCGGCCCGGTGGCAAAAGCAGCAAACGCCTGCTCGCGTGTTGGCCAGTGTTTTTTATGACTGGTCATAGCTCGACTCCCTTACAGCTTTCGGCATGCCGCCGCCGTAGCGCAGCCGCTGGCAATGGCGTATTGTGGCACAATTCTGCGCAATCAGGGAGCGTTACCATGACTATTGAATGGTGGATGACTTATCTGTTAACCACGGTCATTCTTAGCCTGTCGCCCGGTTCGGTGGCGATAAATACCATGAGTACCAGCATTAGTCACGGCTATCGCGGCGCGGCGGCATCTATTACCGGTTTGCAGGTTGGGCTGGGCATGCATATCGTGTTAGTGGGGATTGGGCTGGGCGCGCTGTTTTCCCGCTCGCTGTTGGCATTTGAGGTTTTGAAATGGGCGGGTGCCGCTTATTTGGTTTGGCTGGGCATTCAGCAGTGGCGGGCCGCAGGAGCGATCGATTTGGATGCGGTTGCTGAGGCGATGCCGCGCCGCCGTCTGTTTCAGCGTGCAGTGTTAGTGAATCTGACGAATCCCAAGAGTATTGTTTTTCTCGCGGCGCTGTTTCCGCAGTTTATTATTCCGCATCAACCGCAGGCGGCGCAGTATTTGGTTTTAGGCGTGACAACTATTGTGGTGGATGTGGTGGTGATGATCGGTTATGCCACGCTGGCGCGGCGTATTGGCGTCTGGATTAAAGGGCCGCATCAGATGAAGCTGTTAAATCGGGTGTTTGGCGGGCTGTTTGTTGCCGTAGGAGCGCTGTTGGCTTCCGCACGACGTATGGCTTAGAAAGAGCTGGAGCGGCAGAGAATCAGATGCTCAGGCTCCGCTCAGCGGCAGAGAATTAGACGCTCAGGTTTCGCTCAGCGGCAGAGAATTAGACGCTCAGGTTTCGCTCAGCGGCAGAGAATTAGACGCTCAGGTTTCGCTCAGCGGCAGAGAATTAGACGCTCAGGTTTCGCTCAGCGGGGGCAGGCAGCTACGTAAAGACGCCGTGAATCCATCCCTGGAGGCTCCGCCGCGTCATCCATGACGCGGAGGCTTTACTCCGCTGCCTGCCCCCGCTTCCCTGACTTCAGTGTCTGCCGCTTCCCTGAATACTTGTTTTGCGGTTAGAGGCCGTTGGTGTCGCAGCCAGTTGCTGGACGGCCAGCACGCAGCGATCCGAGCGTATAATAATACGTGAGGAAGCGAGTACTGCCCGGTCAGCAAATCGCCAGTAAACCAGGCCGTACCTAGCGGGAGAGGATCAGATGGATGCCGAACCCGGCGAATAATACCCCTGCCATGCCATCGATCCATTTCGCCATACGCTGATACTGGCGACGCATCCAGGGGAGCGCGAAGACCGCCGCCACCAGCGTAAACCAGGCGAACGTTTCGCTGATAATCAGCACGAACAGTCCCCAGCGCTCGCCTGCGGAGACATCATCGCCAACAAACAGTGAAAAAACGCTGCCGAAATAGATAACCGCTTTAGGGTTAGAAAGATTGGTCAGGAAGCCTTTGAGAAAACTGTGCCCTTTTTTTGCCAGCTCTACCGGCACTTCCGCATTTTCTGCAGCGGGTTGACGATGCTGCCGACGCGCCGAGCGCATCAGTTGCCAGCCCAGCCAGGTCAGATAGATCCCGCCGCATACCATAATCACTTCGTGCAGCCACGCCATTTTTTGCAGGATCAGATGTAATCCCATCAGCGCGACGCCAGCCCAGATAACAATGCCCAGCGTGATGCCCAGCACGCCCATCATCGCCTCTTTACGGGAGCGACTGGCAGCAGTTTGCGAAACAAAAAAGAAGTCTGGTCCGGGGCTCATCAGTGCAACCAAATGCACTGCAGCGACGGTAAGAAAAAGCGCGAGCATAACAGTTTCCTTGCCGATAAATGAAACGGGACAGCCGTCTGGCTATCCCGGGGTGCCTGTGATTATTACGCCAAAGGCTATTCTGTTCATCTGTTATCTGCAGTAATTGCTGCACGCACGATTTTTAGGGCGGGTTTTACTCTTCACCATCCACATGTTCGCGGATCATTACCAGGAAAGGTTTACCAAAACGCTCCAGCTTACGATGTCCGACGCCGTTGACGCTGAGCATTTCCGAGGCGGTAATTGGCATCTGCTCCGCCATCTCAATCAGCGTCGCATCGTTAAACACCACATAAGGCGGAATATTTTCTTCGTCGGCAATCGCTTTACGCAGCTTGCGCAATTTTGCAAACAGCTTGCGATCGTAGTTGCCGCCGTAGCTTTTCTGGTTGTTATATTTCGGCTTAACGGTGACCAAACGCGGCACCGCCAGCATCAGCGGCGCTTCACCCCGTAAAATCGGCCTCGCCGCCTCGGTAAGCTGTAGCGCTGAATGTAGCGTGATGTTCTGTGCCACCAGCCCCAGATGAATCAGCTGGCGCAATACGCTGACCCAGTGCTCGTGGCTTTGCTCGCGACCGATACCATATACCGGCAGCTTATCGTGCCCCTGATCGCGAATGCGCTGGTTGCTGGCACCGCGCAGTACTTCCACCACGTAGCCCATGCCGAAACGCTGACCAACGCGGTAAATCGTGGAGAGCGCCTTTTGCGCCTCAACCAGGCCATCATAGCGTCGTGGCGGATCGAGACAGATATCGCAGTTGCCGCATGGTTGCTGGCGACCTTCGCCAAAATAGTTCAGCAGCACCAGACGGCGACAGGTTTGCGCTTCGGCGAAAGCGCCCATTGCATTAAGCTTATGGCGTTCGATATCCTGCAGCGGACCGGGCGCCTTCTCTTCCAGACAGCGACGTAGCCAGGCCATATCCGCTGGATCGTAGAGCAGCATCGCCTCGGCCGGCAGGCCATCACGTCCGGCGCGGCCGGTTTCCTGATAGTAAGATTCGATATTACGTGGAATATCAAAATGCACCACAAAGCGGACGTTGGGCTTGTTGATGCCCATACCGAAAGCGACAGTCGCCACCACGATTTGTAAATCGTCGCGCTGAAAAGCCTCCTGCACCTGGGCTCGATGCGCGTTGTCCATTCCGGCATGATAGGCGCCAACGCTCAGACCGCGACTTTGCAGGCGGGCGGCAGTGTCTTCTACTTTGGCCCGGCTGTTGCAGTAAATGATGCCGCTTTTGCCGCGCTGATCCTGTACGTAACGCAACAGCTGCTCGGTAGGCTTGAATTTTTCTACCAGCATATAGCGAATATTGGGCCGGTCGAAACTGCTGATCTGAATCAGCGGATCCTCAAGCTGCAGCAACCGAACAATATCGTTACGGGTGGTTTCGTCGGCGGTGGCCGTTAAGGCCATCACCGGCAGCGCTGGAAAACGCTGACGCAGCTGACCCAGCGCACCATATTCAGGACGGAAATCGTGGCCCCACTGGGAAATACAGTGCGCTTCGTCTACCGCCAGCATCGCCGGGTTCCAGCGCGTCAGGCTGTCAAGGAAGTTATCCATCATGAGGCGTTCCGGCGCGATATACAACAATCGCACCTCGCCGCTACGGCATCCCGCCATCACCGCCTGCTGCTCTTCCCGTGTTTGCGATGAGTTCAGGCATGCTGCCGCTACGCCATTCGCCAGCAACTGATCGACCTGATCTTTCATCAGCGAGATAAGCGGAGAAACGACCAGCGTCAGGCCGTCGCGCAGCAAGGCCGGAATTTGATAACAGAGCGATTTTCCGCCGCCAGTGGGCATCACCACCAGACAATCCCGGCCGCTCAGCGACGCCTGAATGATGGTTTGCTGCCCGGGGCGAAACTGCTGATAGCCGAAGGTATCACGTAATACCTGTTCAGCCAGCGCTTCGTGATTGATTACTGCCGCCGTAGACACGTCTTCCCCGTATTGCACTGCATAATGATGACTTGACGGGCGGCATGCCGCCCGAAGAGAGAATAGCTAAGTGACAGACCCGCCGGGCGCGCCTGGATCAGAACAGATCGTTTAAGGTTACGCCAACGCCGACGCGAGTCTGGCGGTGATTATAATCGATTAACGATTCGCCGTAGCCACTGAATACCTGGGTATAAAAACGCACATGCTCGCTAATCGGATAGCTCCAGCCCAGTTCCGCGCCGCCGTAACCGGTATTCCAGTTATAGGTACCCTGAATGCTGAAAATGCTGTCGCCCATCTGGTAGCCCAGTTTGGCGCGATAGTAACCCATGTATTTAGTGATGTCAGGGTTATCATCGCTGCTGGAGCCTTCTGACAGGCGATACCAGGGCTTAATTTCCGCCAGGAAGTTGCCGTTTTGCGCCATCAGGCGCGCATAAACGCGGTTCCAGCTGCGGGAAGTAGGATCGGAGCGCCCATTGGACTGATGGCTAAAGCCAAACTCCACATCGCGCAGCGTCCAGCCGGCAAACGAGTAATCCGTTGCCCAACCGAGAAAAATTTGTGGTTCGTAATTTGTTTCACGGAAAGGCGATGACTCGCCACGGTTAGAGAGCTGCCACCAGGAACGTTGGGTATAAGAAGCGGCCAGCACCGAATTATCGCCCAGAATACCGCGCCATAAAGGAAACGCCAGGCTGAGCTGGAATTGTACCTCATCCTTTTTCGCGTTGTCAGCCCAATCATAGGACTCAATGGCTTCCCTGTTAAGGTCGCTGGTCCAGGTATAGAGCAGATAGTTGCGTTCATAGGGATACAGCACAAAGGGATTATCATGCTTTTCCAGCAGGTTAGCGATAATGCTGCCGCGTACCGCTGGGGCATCATGTATTTCCTTGACGGTGGCTTCTTTAGCCTGCGCCAATACGGGCAGTAATAAGGCCGCCGCAACTAATCCTCTTAGCATCCGCATAGTATTCTCCGGTGAAGCGCTGTGTGCCATTCAAAGGGCCATTATGTAAAAAAAGCAGGCCATTCTACACACAATTCCCGGATGAATTCAGCGCTGTTTTCTGAAAGTGGAAAGCACTTTCCTGGCAGCATAGAATACACAATTTGTTAACATGATCGCACATTACGCATGGGCTTCAGGAAAATCCTTTTATGTCAGAGACTCAGTTAACTTCGACAGCGGCACGTCAGCTTATTGGCGAGATATTTGTTTATCATATGCCCTTTAATCAGGCGCTCGGCCTGGAGCTAAAACGCCTTGATGCCGATTACGCCGAACTGCGTTTTGCCAGTAAAACGATGCTGGTGGGCAATGCAGCCCAACAGATTTTGCATGGCGGCGTTATTGCCTCAGTGCTGGATGTGGCGGCGGGCCTGGTGTGCGTCAC
This sequence comes from Pantoea sp. FN0302, assembly GCF_050113775.1. Classification (NCBI taxonomy): domain Bacteria; kingdom Pseudomonadati; phylum Pseudomonadota; class Gammaproteobacteria; order Enterobacterales; family Erwiniaceae; genus Pantoea; species Pantoea sp. FN0302. The sequence goes on along the minus strand of NZ_JBNJSM010000008.1, from coordinate 54,321 downwards.
TGCCTCGCTGACGCGACATGAGAAGATTACCGAACAGGAATTACGCCAGCGTCTGGCGCGCATGGGAACCATTGATCTGCGCGTAGATTACTTGCGGCCCGGACGCGGGGAGCATTTTATTGCCGCCAGTAGCTTACTGCGCGCCGGCAATAAAATTTCCGTGGCGCGTGTGGAGTTGCATAACGATGCGGGCGTTCATATCGCCAGCGCTACCGCAACCTATCTGGTCGGCTAATTTTCACCGCTGCGCCCGCTTTTCCTTTACACTTGCGCCTTTACCCCGAGAACAAGGTGATGGATACACAACAAACGCGCCAGGGTATTTTCTGTGCGCTGTGCGCTTATTTTATCTGGGGCATAGCGCCCGCCTATTTCAAACTACTTCAGGACGTTGCTCCCGGCGAGATCATGACGCATCGCGTTATCTGGTCGGCGCTGTTTATGCTGGGGCTTATCTCACTGACCCGCAGCTGGCGGCGCGTAACATCGGTCATTCAGCAGCCTAAAAAGGTGCTTTTGCTGGCGGTCTCCGCCACGCTGGTCGGTGGCAACTGGCTGCTGTTTATCTGGGCGGTAAATAATCACCATATGCTGGAGGCCAGCCTGGGATATTTTATTAATCCTCTGCTGAACGTGGTCATCGGCATGGTGTTTCTGGGCGAACGTTTTCGGCGCATGCAGTGGGTTGCGGTGGCATTGGCAACCTGCGGCGTACTGGTGCAGCTGTGGAAGTTTGGTTCGCTGCCAATTATCGCGCTGGGGCTGGCATTGAGCTTTTCCCTGTATGGGCTTGTGCGTAAGAAAATTGCGGTAGATGCCCAGAGCGGGATGTTGATTGAAACATTATGGCTGTTTCCGCTGGCGTCGATTTATCTGTTTGGCATTGCCGACAGTGCCACCAGCCATCTCGGTAACAATAGCGCCTCGCTCAACCTGCTGCTGATCGCCGCCGGGGTCGTCACCACCATTCCGCTGATGCTGTTCACCGCCGCCGCCACGCATCTGCGTCTGTCGACGCTGGGCTTTTTTCAATATCTCGGCCCTACGCTGATGTTCCTGCTGGCGGTGCTGTTTTATGGCGAAATCATGACGCCAGATAAAGCGGTCACTTTTGGCTTTATCTGGCTGGCGCTGGCGCTGTTTATTATTGATGCGCTCTATACCCTGCGCCGGTCAGGAACGCGCAAAGCGTGATATAAAACGCGCCAGCGCCGGGCCGGTAAGCAAAATGGTAAACAGCCGAAGGGTTTGTAGCGCCATAACAAAAGCGATGTCAACGCGGCTCCCTGCCGCGATAATCGCCACGGTATCCAGCCCGCCAGGGCTGGTTGCCAGATAAGCAGTCAGCAGATCGATATCCAGCAGCTTCGTCAGCATCCAGGCCATCGCGCCACACAACAGCATTAGCCCGATAATAGAGGCAAGCATCTGCGGTAACGTGCGCAGCGCCAGACGAAATATCGGGCGCGTAAAGCGTAGCCCAACCGACCAACCGATCAATGCGTAGGCGGTCGCCAGCAACCACTCCGGCACCTGTAGCTCTACTGTCCCGCTGCTTTGCAGGGCCGCGCCCGCCAGCGCAGGCAGCAGCAGCGCGCCGGAAGGGATGCGAAAACGCTGCCCCAGAAACGCCCCCAGCAGCACAATGCCCAGCGTAATAACAAAACGCATATCCAGCGGCGGAAACCAGAGCTGCGGCGCGGCATGCTGCGCATCATCACCCAAACCGATACGCGCCACCATCGCTGCGGCGGTGGCGACAAACAGCACGCGCAGATACTGCATAAACGCCACCAGCCGCGCATCAGCGCCATAATCCGCAGCCATCGCCACCATCGCTGATGCCCCGCCTGGCGAAGAACCCCACGCGCCGGTTGGCCCGGGCAAATCACTGTAGCGCACCAGCAAGAAGCCAGACAGCCCGCTGGCTGCCAGCGTCAGCAGCAGAACCGTCAGCACAATCGGCCAGTCGGCAATCAGCGGCTCGATAACCGAGGGCGACAGGCTTTGCGCGATCATGCAGCCCAGCACCGCCTGACAGAGAATAAACAGCCGCTTATCAATACGCAGCGTCGCGCCCAGCAGCCCCATGACTACGCCGACGATCATCGGGCCCAGCAGCAGCGCGGCCGGTACATGAAAATATTGCAGTATAAAACCCAGCAGCAGGGAAACGCCGATAAGCGTTAACCACTGCTGATTGCGCGAGAGCTTTTCCATAGAAAGGAACGATCACAGAGGCTTGAAAAACGTAAGGTTACGTCCAACCCGTCGGGAATACCAGCAACAACAGGCCGGAGAAGATCTCTGGCCCGGCAGCGTTAAAGCCAGTTTTTACGTTTGAAGTAGAGATAGGGCGCCAGTCCGGCGAGGATCATCAGGCCGATAGCGGCAGGATAACCAAAACTCCATTTCAGCTCCGGCATAAACTCAAAGTTCATGCCGTAACTTGAGGCCACCAGTGTCGGCGGCAGGAACACCACCGATACCACCGAGAAGATTTTGATAATGCGGTTCTGCTCGATGTTGATAAAGCCCATTGCCGCCTGCATCAGAAAGTTAACCTTCTGGAACAGGGATTCATTGTGCGGCAGCAGTGATTCGATATCGCGCAGGATTTCCCGTGCCTGCTCCAGCTGGTTATTAGGCAAGCGCGCCTTACGCACCAGGAAATTCAGCGCACGCTGGGTATCCATCAGGCACAGGCGAACTTTCCAGCCAATATCTTCCAGCTCCGCCAGCGTAGAGAGCGCCTGATCAAACTCGTCGCCCTGCTGCCCTTCCATAATCACCCGGCTCAGCTTTTCCAGATCGCTGTAGATGTTTTCAATCTCATCTGCCAGCTGTTCAATTTTGGTTTCAAACAGATCCAGCAACAGTTCATAGGCGTTGCCGTCAATCAGCGTCTGACTGCGGGCGCGCATACGATAGAGACGAAACGCCGGCAGCTCGCGCTCGCGCAGCGTATAGAGACGCCCTTCGCGAATGGTGAAGGCGACGGTGGCGTTGCCTGCGTGATCTTTGGCATCTTCATAGAAAAAGAAGGAGTGAATATGCAGGCCATCTTCGTCTTCAAAGAAGCGTGCGGAGGCTTCGATATCTTCCAGTTCGGGACGGGTCGCCAGGCTTTGACCCAGTTCATTTTGTACGCGCTCGCGTTCTGCTTCTTCGGGCTCGATCAAATCGACCCAAACCGAAGAAACCAGATCTTCCGGCGTATCTTCCAGTTCCAGGCGTGTAAGGCGGCTGTGATCCAGTTTAAAAGCGCTCAGCATAGCAGTACTCCCAATGGGTCATTCAAACGGGACAATACGCCGGAACACAGAAACCTGAGTTTCAGTCGGTGGTAAACGCTAACTCGTGCGACGGGAAATGCGGTCGCTGACAACCACAAAGGCTATCAGCATAAGAGGATGGCCTTAGGGGTTGTACCTGTTAATAAGGTAGGTGAGCCAGCATCGACTGGGAGTGTCCAAGGCGAAAGTCCTCTTAGGGTGATGGTGCGCGCATGTTACGCTGAGACGAAAAAGGCGTCAAGCGAAGCAGGACGCCGCCAGCGGCAGCGCCCGGACTTTTCAGTAACGCGAGAAAATTGTCGTCTGACGCGCATGCGACCAGACAAGAGCAGGCTGCGCCAGCTTAGCGCGGCGGCAAATGCTATACCGCTTCAAGCCGCGCATAGGCGGCCACCAGCCATTTAATGCCCTGCCCCTGAAACGCGACCTGCAGACGGCTGTGATCGCCGCTGCCTTCAAGGTTGATGATGGTGCCTTCGCCAAACTTGGCGTGGCGCACGCGCTGCCCCAGCGTAAAGCCGCTGTCGTTCTGCGCCACCGGCGTGCCCATCCGCTGATGGTTAACCGGACGGCTAATGCTGGCGCGCAGGCGTACCTCATCCACACACTCTTCCGGCAGTTCACCGATAAAGCGCGACGGGCGATGATAAACTTCTTTCCCGTAGAGCCGACGCGTTTCCGCATAGGTTAACGTCAGCTTTTTCATTGCGCGGGTAACGCCAACGTAGGCGAGACGGCGCTCCTCTTCCAGCCTGCCGCCCTCGTCGAGCGCCATCTGGCTGGGGAACATCCCCTCTTCCATGCCGACAATAAAGACCTGGCTGAACTCCAGCCCCTTGGCAGCATGCATGGTCATCAGCTGGGCCGCGTCCTGCCATTTATCAGCCTGGCCTTCACCCGCTTCCAGCGCCGCGTGCGACAGAAACGCCTGCAACGGCATCAAATCTTGATCTTCGTCCTGATAGCTGTACTGACGCGTGGCGTTCACCAGCTCTTCTAAGTTTTCGATACGCGCCTGGCCCTTCTCGCCTTTTTCCTGCTCATACATCAGCCACAGGCCGGAATCTTTGATCACCCGGTCAGTTTGAATATGCAGAGGCAGCTCCGCCGTTTCCTGCGCCAGCGAATCCACCAGTTCGGTAAAGCGCTGTAGCGCCGAAGCGGCACGTCCGGCCAGCGCCTTTTCCTGCAGCAACTCGCGGCTCGCCTGCCATAACGTTAGCTGACGGTCACGCGACGCCTGGCGCACCACGTCCAGCGTGCGATCGCCAATGCCGCGCGTCGGCGTATTTACCACACGTTCAAAGGCGGCATCATCGTTACGGTTGGCGATCAGGCGCAGGTAGGCGAGTGCATCTTTGATCTCCTGACGTTCAAAGAAGCGCATGCCGCCGTAAATACGATACGGCATACTGGCCTGTAGCAGCGCCTCTTCCAGCACACGTGACTGGGCGTTGCTGCGATAAAGAATCGCACAGTCGCTGAGCGCGCCGCCGTTCTCCTGCCACACTTTGATACGGTTCACCACAAAGCGCGCTTCATCCAGCTCGTTGAAAGCGCAATAGAGTGAGATCGGCTCACCGTCGCTGCCGTCGGTCCAGAGCTCTTTTCCCAGTCGGCCATTGTTGTTGGCAATCAGGGCGTTGGCAGCCTTCAGGATATTGTTGGTGGAGCGATAGTTTTGCTCCAGACGAATGGTTTCTGCGCCGCGAAAATCGTTCAGGAAACGCTGAATGTTTTCCACCTGCGCGCCGCGCCAGCCATAAATGGACTGGTCGTCATCACCAACGATCATCACCCGGCTGCTGTCGCCAGCCAGCATTCTAATCCAGGCGTACTGGATATTGTTGGTATCCTGAAACTCATCCACCATGATGTTGGTGAAGCGTTCACGATAGTGGTTAAGAATGTGCGGCTTATTCAGCCACAGCTCATGGGCGCGCAGCAGCAGCTCGGCAAAATCAACCAGCCCGGCACGATCGCACGATTCCTGATAGGCCTGATAAATGCGCAGCCAGGTTTGCTCCACCGGATTGCCGTAGCTTTCAATATTCTGAGGACGCAAACCCTCATCTTTTTTGCCGTTGATGTACCACATCGCCTGACGCGGCGGCCACTGTTTTTCATCCAGATTCATTGCCTTAATCAGCCGCTTCAGCAGGCGCAGCTGATCTTCGCTGTCGAGGATTTGGAAGTCCTGCGGCAGTCGGGCATCAAGGTGATGCGCGCGCAACAAACGATGCGCCAGACCGTGGAACGTCCCGATCCACATGCCGCCCTGACTGGTGCCGATAAGCTGCTCAATACGATGGCGCATCTCTGCGGCGGCTTTGTTGGTAAAGGTAACCGCCATAATTGAGTAGGGCGAGCAGTTCTCTACCGTTAGCAGCCAGGCGATACGATGCACCAGCACGCGTGTCTTGCCGCTGCCCGCGCCTGCCAGCACCAGCAGGTTATTGCGTGGAGCCGCCACGGCTTCGCGCTGTTTATCATTCAGGCTGTTTAGCAGGTCAGAAACGTCCATAAGCACCGTCAGTCAGGAGAATCGCTCCAGCAAAGTCACTGGATATTTGTACAGAAGATTATATCAGCGCCGTCAGCGATGCCAACTGCGTAATTTCTACATGCGGCAATAGTCGCGCATCGTCAATCTGCATCAGGTTGCCCTCACGCAGATTGATCCAGCAGGCCTGCATACCGTAGCGCACCGCGCCAGCCACATCGGTAGTGAGATCGTCACCCACGTGCAGGATATTTTCCGGCGCGAGTTTTAATCGCTGCGCCGCCAGATGATACATATCCTGATACGGTTTCGCGCGCCCGTGCGGGCCGGCACGCAGCACAAACTGAAAATAGCGGTCAAGCCCGAACAGATGGGGTTCGGCGTTGCCGTTGGTTATCGCCACCAGCGGAACCCGCTCCGCCAGCGCCGCCAGCGCCACGTGCGTTTCCGGTGGGACATCAACCTGGCTACGCCAGTGGGCGAACACTTCCATGACCTTATCCGCACCTTCCTGCGCCTCGGCAGGCGTCAGGCCGATATTCAGCATCGCCAGTTCCACGGTGCGCCGCCGCCATTCCGTGACGTCATGACAGATATCAGGTTCCTGCGCCAGCAGTTGATTGCGCAGCTGCTGATAGGCTTCCACCGAAAAATCATGCAGATCGGGATGCCATGACTGCAAAAAGCGGTGCGATTCCCGCGTGGTTTTCAGGATCACCGGATGGTTGTCATACAGCGTGTCATCCAGATCGAAGGTAATCGCTTTGATCGGCTGCAGCCGACGGTAAAAATGCATCAGGATTTTCCTCGTTTGGCGCGTGGATGCGCTTCATCATACACTGACGCCAGGTGCTGAAAGTCGAGATGGGTGTAGATTTGCGTTGTCGAGAGGCTGGCATGACCCAGTAGCTCCTGTACCGCGCGTAAATCACCGCTGGATTCCAGCATATGCGTGGCAAAAGAGTGGCGCAGCTTGTGAGGATGAACGTGGCTGCTGACGCCTTGCTTAACGCCCCATTCGGCGAAGCGTTTCTGCACATTGCGCACCGAAATACGCTTGCCTTCTTTTGAGATGAACAGCGCATCGCCGTTGGGCGCGAAGCCTGCACGCAGCGTTAGCCACTTTTCAATCCATTCAACCGCTGTGCGCCCAATAGGCAAACGGCGCTCTTTGCTGCCTTTGCCGGTAACCCAGACTTCACCCGCTTCCAGATCGAGATGGCGCAGATCGATGCCAACCAGCTCGGAAAGACGCAGCCCTGCGCCATACATCACTTCCATCATGGCGCGGTCGCGCACCGCCAGCGGATCGTTTTGGTCAATGCTCAATAGCTGATTAACTTCATCGACATCAATATTCTTCGGCAGATGTCGCGGCGCGCGCGGCGTGGCAATACCTTTGGCCGGATTGGCCTTCAGCACGCCCTGGCTGACCAGCCAGTCTAAAAAACTGCGCAGAGCGGAAAGCCGCAGCGCCAGGCTCGCCGGCTGTAAACCGGCACGACGCCCTTTTGCCGCCAGCGACCGCACATGCATCGGTTCCAGTTGCGTCCAGTCAGTGATGTTCATTTCACTGACCTGTTCCGTCAGCACCGTAAGCTGGCGCGCATAGTTTTCATGCGTTAACGGGCTGAGCTGGCGCTCTACCTGAACATAGCGCAAGAAACCGTCCACGGCGGCCTGCAGCGGCACGATCGTATTCATGTGCGCGCTATCCAGCGGTTCAACAGTTCCGGCAGCATCAGCGCCAGATAATGCAGCAGCAGCGTGCCCTGTCCGGGCTGATAATGATGCATATCGCGACTGCTGAAGATCAATACGCCCAGGTCGCCACGCTCGCCAAACAGCGACATCGCCACTGAACCCACCGAGCGCGCCTGCGGCAACAACAGCAACAGCTCCGGCCCGTTCAGGCTGCCCAGATAGTGCTGCTCTTTACCCAGCAGCTGAATACGCACGGGTTCAAACGCCTGACGCGATAGCGCCAGTTGCGTAAAGCTCGACGGCGCGCCCAACTGCCAGCGGTCGCTGAATAGCCGTACATCCGCCCCGGCCAGGCCTAAATCACGCGCCCAGCGTTGCAGGCGGTTTAGCATATCCTGTAACGAAGGCGCGGAGGCCAGGTGGCTTTGCAGGCTAAGCAGGCGATCAAATAACTGGTGATTCGCAGATGCCTGCTCCATCAGCTGAGTAATCTCTTCTTCCAGCTGTTGAATATGGTTACGCTGCCGCGCCATATGCCATTCCACCAGCGATACGGTGCCGCGCACCGGATGCGGCACCGCCATTTGTTCTACCTGGCGCGCATTGCGAATAAAAAAGTCCGGATTTTGCCGCAGGTAGTCACCTACCGCTTCGTCGTTTAGCATCAGCTCTGAGGCTGTCTCTTCGACATTTTTCATAAATGAATAAACCCATCGTAAACATGCGTGGCCGGTCCGGTCATGTAGAGCGGATTCCCCGGCCCTTTCCAGGCGATGTGCAGCGTGCCGCCGGGCAGATCGACACGCACTTTTTCCGCCAGTAATCCCTGCTGTATGCCGCTGGCAACTGCTGCACAGGCTCCGCTGCCGCAGGCCTGCGTCTCTCCCGCGCCGCGCTCGTAAACGCGCAGACGGATATGTTCCGGGCTAACCACTTCCATAAAGCCGACATTTACCCGCTCCGGGAAACGCTCATGGCTTTCCAGTATCGGTCCCAACGTCTCCACCGCCGCCGTTTTGACGCTGGCAACCTGGATAACGCAATGCGGATTGCCCATAGAAACCACGCCAAACATCAGCGTCTGCTCAGCGACGCGCAGCAGGTACAGGTTTTCCGCTTTGTTGGCGCGAAACGGTACCTGCTGCGGCTCAAAATTAGGTTCGCCCATATTTACGCGCACCAGCTCGTCACTGGTGACGCTCAGCACCATACGTCCCGTTTGGGTACTGACCCGGATATCGCTTTTATTCGTCAGCCCTTTCAGACGGACAAAACGGGCAAAACAGCGCGCGCCGTTGCCACACTGCGCCACTTCGCTGCCGTCGGCGTTAAAAATCCGGTAGTGAAAATCAAGATCGGGATCGTACGGCGGCTCAACGATCAGCAACTGATCGAAGCCCACGCCCAGATGACGATCCGCAAGGCGGCGGATCAGCTCCGGCGAGAAATAGACATTTTGCGTGACGGCATCAACGACCATAAAGTCATTACCAAGACCGTGCATTTTCGAGAACTGCATTTTCTGCTCCGCCGGCTGGGCCATCATGATTACTGCGTCGCTTGCATATCCGCATCCGGGCTGGTCAGGTTAGTGTCCTGTTGGCCATCCGGCTGGGTCGCCGTTGAAGAAGAAGTGGACTGTCCGGCCGATGGCTGTGGTGAACTCTGTTTCGGCTTATCCTGCGGCGGAAAATAGAGCGGCCCTTTCAGTCCGCAGCCAGCCAGGCTGGTTAACGCCAGCGCCATTGCCAGCCGACAAATGGTTTTCTTCATGGTATTCCTGCTTATGATTGATGCATATTCATGGTTGCTTATCATCGCAGCTGACTTTGGAAAAGCAACAGGAAAAGGTGACGTGATGTGCTGCATCTCTCTCTTATCAGACGATGTTGCAACGGCTCCCGGCGCGCTATACTCGACCAAAACTTAAAGGAAGCAATGATGCAAGACAGTGAATTTCACCAGTTAGCTGACGATCTAATGTTAACGCTGGAAGAGCAGCTCGACGCCTGGGAGGGCGACAGCGATATCGATTATGAACTCCATGCCGGAATTATGACGCTTACGTTTGAGAACGGCAGCAAAATTATTATCAATCGTCAGGAGCCGCTGCACCAGGTGTGGCTGGCGACCAAAGGTGGCGGTTACCATTTCGATTATCAAAGCGGTAGCTGGATTTGCAACCGCAGCGGCGCTGAATTCTGGCAACTGCTGTCGGAAGCCTGTAGCGCGCAGGCGGGCGAGCCGGTTACTTTGCGCTAACTGCCTGAATTCTTAACGGTTCAAAAGACAAAGCCCCAGCGGGGCTTTGTTCTATAGAGAATATTTGGTCAGAAAGATGATACTGCTCTCTGTATCGCGCCATATATAAATGTTGGGGGCCGTACGGCCATCCTTTTCCCAGCGTTGACCAATCTCATCGTCAGAGACATGCTGATACCCCAAAGCCGTCAGATACTTTTCTAATGCCGCCGTTTCCGTTGTGCCATTAAAGACAATACCGCTAATTTCAGGAGAAGGGCCATCCATCCGGCGAAAGCGAAAGTAATAATCATCAGTTATACGCGGCGCATTTTTGATATCTTCATCGACGAAAAGGTGATAAAGCCTCCGCTCGCTCTGTTTGAAGCCGGGATTCCGCTCTGCCTTATTTATCAGGCTGGTATTGATGTAAAAAAAGTCGACAACGTTAATTACCAGTACCACCAGCAGTAGCATCAGCGCCCACTTAAGCCATTTCATTTTTTCTTAACGTCCCATCCAACGGTGACCTGCGCTCCGGCGTCGATACGACGAACGATATCAGAATCAAACCGGGTAAACGGCCTAATCGACATCATAAAATTCGGCAGCCTGCCTTTATAAGGAATATGAGGAATACGTGTATCAGCGGGATCCGGGAACAGCAGCGGGTTAAATCCTTTGTTTTTAAAACTGCCCAGCGCGCCATAGTAGCCCCAGCGCCTGAGCGCCGCCTCTTTGCTGACTATTTTCAGCCAGGGCCAGTAATTTTGCGGCCGCACAACTTTATAAAAGCCCAACAGATCTGAAACCAAATCCTCAGCGCTGAAGCCGCTGTCGGTGTAGCAGCTAAAAAACGGCATCGACTGCCAGTTTTCGAACGCAATCGCCGTGTCCATCATCATCGCCAGCGTAATGCTGTGCCTTTCAGTAAGCGTTCGCCCTCGTTTGATATTCCAGCGTGAACAGCGGCCGGTGCTAAATGGCTGGTACGTCATTGTTTGCTGATACTCAACCAGATAGTAAGGCTGCCCGCTGGCCTCGCCCCTTTCCATTTGCCCAAGGCAATCCGTTATATCACCCCCACGCGCATGCCCTAAATCTATCCAGCCTAAAATTTCTGAATAAACCAGCCCAGTATCTTTTATCCCTGATGCCTGGGGATCAATAATATCCTTACGTTTGCTCATAGCTATCCCTGCATGGTTAACAACAAGGTTTTGGCGAAAAAACAGCCTGTACTATGAGCAAATTAAGGGAGAAGCGCAGCCGCGCACTTAAGACCTGTCTCGAAAATGGGGAAGATAGAGCGGATTTCCCGGCCCTTTCCAGACGATATGCAGCGTGACACCGGGCAGCTTGACGCTTACGAGGGCGACAGCGATATCGATTATGAACTCCATGCCGGAATTATGACGCTCACTTTTGAGAACGGCAGCAAAATTATTATCAATCGCCAGGAGCCGCTGCACCAGGTATGGCTGGCGACCAAAGGTGGCGGTTACCATTTCGATTATCAAAGCGGCAGCTGGATTTGCAACCGCAGCGGCGCTGAATTCTGGCAACTGCTGTCGGAAGCCTGTAGCGCGCAGGCGGGCGAAAAGATCACGTTGAGTTAAGCGCTTGCCGGGTTTGAGCCTGGGACGGTTTAAGAGGCAAAGCCCCAGCGGGGCTTTGGTTTATAAACTATATTTCGTCAACCGGATGATCTGCTGCTCTTTATTTTGCCATATATAAAATTCAGTTTTCCGCCGGCCCTCTCTTTCCCAGTGTCCGCCCCACTCATCGTCAGGGACATACCGATATCCTAAAGCCGTCAGGTAGTTTTCTAACTCAGCGGTATCCGTTGCGCCATTAAAGATAATAGCGCTCATTTCTGGCGAAGGACCGTCCATCATCCCATAGCGAAAGTAATAATCATCTGAAATACGCGGCGCATTTTTGAGCTCGTTATCAACGTAAGAGTAATAAAGCCACCAGTCGCTCTGTTTAAAACCAGGGCTCTTTTCTGCCACGCCCATCATTTTACAGTCGGCTAAAACCAGGGCGATAACCATTACCACCGTTAACCCCAGCGTGCGCGTTAGCCATTTCATATTTTTTATTAACGTTCCCATCCCACAGTAACCTGCGCCCCGGCATCAATACGACGGACAATATCAGAATCAAACCGGGTAAACGGCCTAATCGACATCATAAAATTCGGCAGCCTGCCTTTATAAGGAATATGAGGAATACGTGTATCAGCGGGATCCGGGAACAGCAGCGGGTTAAATCCTTTGATTTTAAAACTGCCCAGCGCGCCATAGTAGTCCCAGCGCCTGAGCGCCGCCTCTTTGCTGACTATTTTCAGCCAGGGCCAGTAATTTTGTGGCTGCACAACTTTATAAAAGCCCAACAGATCTGAAACCAAATCCTCAGCGCTGAAGCCGCTGTCGGTGTACCAGCTAAAAAACGGCATCGACTGCCAGTTCTCGAACGCAATCGCCGTTTCCATCATCATCGCCAGCGTAATGCTGTGCCTTTCTGCAAGCGTTCGCCCTCGTTTGATATTCCAGCGCGAACAGCGGCCGGTACGAACCTGCTTGTACGTCATTGTTTGCTGATACTCAACCAGATAGTAAGGCTGCCCGCTGGCCTCGCCCCTTTCCATTTGTCCAAGGCAATCCGTTATATCACCCCCACGCGCATGCCCTAAATCTATCCAGCCTAAAACTTCTGAATAGATCAACCCATACTCTTTTGTCCCTGATGCCTGGGGATCAATAATATCCTTACGTTTGCTCATAGCTATCCCTGCATGGTTAACAACAAGGTTTTGGCGAAAAAACAGCCCGTGCCATAAGCAAAATAAGGGAGAAGCGCAGCCGCACACTTAAGACCTGTCTCGAAAATGTACCAGGAAAAGGGCATTGCCCGGGATAACGTGATCGTCTGGCAGACGCCGGTCCGGGTGGCTGCAACAGCGTGATGCTACTGGCTTAGTAAACCTGGAAGCGCTGCGGATAGTCGTTGCTGTCCGGCTGGTTAGCGCACAGCTGGGTGAGAGTCTGGCTACGGAAGGGAATGACCTGGGTGCGATTATCTACGCTGACAATTTGGTAAAACTGCGGCAGGTTGAAATTAACGAAGCTGGAGCCGTAGGTAAAACGATCGTGCGAAGAGGAGTAGAAGCGGCTCACGTCGCGCACCAGCTCCTCTTTGCTGCCTTCGCAGTGGTGATAAACCTCAATGCGATTGGCCTCATCCAGAATATAGATATTGAAGCCGCTATCGTTATTGGTGTCCTCAAAAAAGAACTGGATGATCCCTTCGCTGGCATAGCCATTAACCACCGGCGGCAGCTGAACCTGCTCGGTCTCAACTTTAATCGACAGGCCGTGCAGCTTGTTGTTGGAAATCGCGCCGTAAAATTCCACCGCGTTTTCCAGTTTCTGCACCGAGACGCCCAGGCGTTCAAAAAAGAGCCCCCATGTCTGACCGGCGACGCGCAGGGCTTTAAAGCGGCCCGGATCCTGACGCGTGCTGGAGAGACGCAGCTCAATGCATTCGGAAACCAGCTGCTGGACGCGCGTACGGATCAGCCCGCGCAGATGCTGGCTATAGCAGAACACTTCAACCGCATCGGGCGGTGCTGCATCCTGATGCATCTTACCGAGAATGGTTTTTAACGCATCCAGCATCGCCTGCTCGCCGCTGAAGTGCAGCGTACGCACTTCATTCCACGAGTTACGGTAAAGCAGGTCGATACTGCCGATCAGGCACTGCTGCTGCTGGCCAAAGCTGAACACGTCCAGCTTACGGAAATCAAAATGCACGACCTGATTACGGAAGGCGGCGGTCGGGTCATATTCCAGATTAACGATCAACGCCAGATGACGAATTTCGCACGGGCTGTAGAGCGCTTTCGCCGTAGGGGCCGGCAGCCGCAGCGGGAAATGGTGCGAAACATCCGCTACCAGCTCCTGCAACCGCGCCAGATCGCAGATTTCGTTGCCTTTAATATGCAGACGGGTTCTTTCCGTCAGTAAGCCGTTAAACCAGGCCCAGGCCACCAGCTTATTCAGGTAGCGGTTATACTCCAGCGGCTGATGGCTGATAATCGAACTCATATCCGGCGCCTGGTTATACAGATACCAGCCTGACCGGTTAGCACGCCCGGCCGGAACATGAATAAAGGTTAAATGCGTTTCGGACAAATCGGGCGAAATCTGCGGGTTAACCAGCGTCACTTTGCCCGGCAGCGCTTCAAAAGCGGCATACAGCTTACGCGTCAGCACGCCAATATCCTGCGGGCTGGCGCTAACGCTTAAGTTGTTACGGCGCGCAAAACGAATCAGATTGCGATAGCTCTGCATCATCGCATCCAGCAGTTCATTATGCGCTTCACGCACACGTTCGATTTTCCAGTCGGCCCGGCTATCGAGCACCGCAAGACGCGCCTCGTCCCAACCCCATTCGCTGACCAGCTGCGCCAGAATCTCGCGCCGCCAGCCGGAGCGATGCGCGCTTTCATCCTGCGACAGTTTTTCACAGACTTTCAGGTAAAAGCAGCGCCGTACCAGATCGAGTCGGGCATGATCGTCGATGCTGGTCAGATAGTGCGTTACGCGCTCCAGCATCATGCAGTAGGGATCAAGACCGAACGACACGATTTCGCCATCGTGCAGGCGCTGTTTGATATCCATAGCCAGCAGGCGAGTCTGGGGATACTCCCAGGAGTAAGCCTCCAGCAGCAGGGTTTTCAATACGGCTTTATAGGGCGAGTCGATGCTTTTATAGAGCTGCCACAAGCTGGCGCCAAAATATTCTTCGGCAGAAAGCGTACTTAGCCCGCCCAGGTCGAGCCATTCATTTGGCGTGAGCACCCCTTGCGCATAAAGCGACATCACGTAGTCGTCGTAATGCTCTTCTTCTTCACCCGGCACCATATTCCACAGGATGCGCTTGCCAGCCATACGCACGGCGGTACGATAAAACTCATCCAGCAGTAATATATGCTGCGTTGAGCCGCAATCTTCGCCGCCCAGGCTGCCACTTTCATTATGGCGAAAGCGATTCTCGTCGATCAGAAAGAAGCTGACTTCAACGCCCATCGCCGCGCACCACTTCTGCAGCAGCTGACATTTTTTCTGCAGCGCCAGACGCTCTTCACCATCCAGCCATGACTGATGGCAAACCCAAATATCCAGGTCGGAAGTGCTGTTCTGTCCAACGGAAGAGGTACTGCCCATAGAATAGAGGCCGGTAATCGGCATCTCTCCTTTGGGCGGTATCGCAACAGGCTGGCTCGACTTGCGTTCAATTTCCTGCAAATAATGCAGTTGGCTTTCATCGGACGTGTAGAAGCTGATGCCGTAGGGAACGTTACCTTCAAGGTAACCCGGCATCAAAGGATGATGATGATGTAATAGGGTTGGCAGCAGACCGTATACCTGCTGGAAAGCAGGGCCCATTGCAGCCAGTGCGCGATCGACACGCAGTTGGTTGATGGCATCCAGTCTCTGTTTCAGTGTCTCAATGTAGAGGTACAAGACGTCTCGCCTGATTGTCCCAGTGCTTATAAATAACCCTGTTTCCGTACTCCGCCGCTTCATTAAAAAATTTTTCGGGCAGATTACTGCTGGAAACGTGATCAATCTAACACCTGGCAGATTGACCGTAAAGAAAGTTGCGCTACTTAACAGTTTAGCACGCTTTATCCACCGATCGATCTGTCCTGTCCCTTTTACGCTTTCCTTTACTCGTCTAAAAATCGTGGAAACTGACAGCCTTCCTGTATCAATGATAGGATAATCAGTGAACGATCAAAACGGTATCAAGCATGTTAGATAAAATTTTAAGAATTGCCACCAGACAAAGTCCACTGGCGTTATGGCAGGCACAATATGTTCAGCAGCGTCTGATGGCCTGTCATCCGGGGCTGCAGGTGGAGCTGGTGCCGATGGTAACGCGCGGCGACATTATTCTCGACACCCCGCTGGCAAAAGTGGGCGGCAAGGGGCTTTTCGTCAAAGAGCTCGAACTGGCGATGCTTGAAAACCGGGCCGATATCGCGGTGCACTCTATGAAAGATGTGCCGGTAGAATTTCCGCAAGGTTTGGGCCTGGTCACCATTTGTGAGCGCGAAGATCCGCTGGACGCCTTTGTCTCGAATCACTACGCCACGCTGGATGCGTTACCGCAGGGCGCTGTGGTCGGCACCTCCAGCCTACGTCGTCAGTGTCAGCTGGCGGAGCTACGGCCCGACCTGACGATTCGCTCGCTGCGTGGCAACGTCGGTACGCGACTCTCAAAGCTGGACGCTGGTGAATATGACGCCATTATTCTGGCTGCCGCCGGTCTGAAACGCCTCGGCCTGCAGGATCGCATTCGTTATGCCATCCCCGCCGAAGTTTCTTTGCCTGCCGTGGGTCAGGGCGCCGTGGGGATTGAGTGTCGTCTGGACGATGAACAGACCATTATGCTGCTGGCGGCATTAAATGATGACGATACCGCGACGCGTGTAAAAGCGGAACGCGCTATGAATACGCGGCTGGAAGGTGGCTGTCAGGTTCCGATCGGTAGCTATGCCGTGCTTGAAGGCGATGATATTTGGCTACGCGGCCTGGTGGGTTCACCAGATGGTACATCCATGATCCGTGGCGAACGTCGCGGCCCGCGCACTCAGGCGGAGCAGCTGGGTATCTCCCTGGCGGATGAACTGCTTCAGAACGGCGCACGAGAGATCTTGCGCGAGGTTTATCAGGGAAATCCTCCAGCATGAGCATTCTTGTCACCCGCCCTTCCCCCTCAGGCGATGAGCTGGTGACGCGCCTGTGTGCGCTGGGTCATACGGCCTGGAGCTTTCCATTAATTGAGTTTTCCCCTGGACGTGAACTGGCGCAGCTGGCGCAGCAGCTTACTGCCCTGGCGCCTGGCGACCTGGTTTTTGTCCTTTCTCAGCATGTTATGCATTACGCGCAGCCCTGTTTGCAGCAGACGGGTTTAACATGGCCCGCTTCGCTGGACTATTATGCTATAGGGCGCACTACCGCCCTGGCGTTGCATCGTGCGTGCGGGCAGAACGTCCTCTGGCCGCCAGAGCATGAAACCAGCGAAATGCTGTTGCAATTGCCCACGCTGCGGCGGCTGAAGGGTAAAAAAGCGTTGATCCTACGCGGCAACGGTGGTCGCGAACTGCTTGGCACCACGCTGGCGCAGCGCGGAGCCGAGGTTCGCTTCCTGGAGTGCTACCAGCGTTGTGAAAAGTTTTATCATGGCCCCAGCGAAGGAAAACGCTGGCGTGACCGCGGTATTGATACGCTGGTGGTTACCAGCGGCGAGATGCTGCAACAACTTCATCGGTTATTCCCTGCGATAGATCGTGAGGAATGGCTGCTGGGCTGTCGGCTACTGGTCGTCAGCGAACGTTTGGCTACCCTGGCCCAGGAACTTGGCTGGCGTAATATCAAGGTAGCTGATGGTGCTGATAACGACGCGCTGGTGCGCGCGTTACAAACAACTTGAAAATGGGATGTGCCACAATGACGGAACAAAAAGATTCCTCCGCCATGGTTGAAGAGACAACGCCTGCGGTAGAAACCACGACTCCGCCTGCAAAAAAACCGACGCGTAAATCATCAGGCCAAACCGGCACCGCGCTGGGTGCTCTGGCGATTGTAGTTGCGTTGGCGATTGGGGCTGGGCTATGGGTCAATGGGCGTCATCAGGCGCAGCAACAGGCGCAGGTCAGCCAGACGTTAAGCGAACAGATCTCCGCGCTGACGCAGCAAAGCGAACGCGAAAAAGCGCAGCTGAAACAACAGCTGAGCACGCAGAGCAACGAACTGCATACCGCCCAGGCCCAGCAGGCAGCCCTGAGCCAACAGCTGGATGAATTGAAAGAAAAAGTGGCCACCATTTCAGGTAACGATTCTCGAACCTGGCTACTGGCGCAGGCCGATTATCTGGTAAAACTGGCCGGGCGTAAGCTGTGGAGCGATCAGGATGTGACTACCGCAGCGGCGCTGTTGAAAAGTGCTGATGCCAGCCTTGCGGATATGAACGATCCCAGTCTGGTTCCGGTGCGTCGGGCTATTACCCAGGATATCAGCAACCTTTCGGCGGTGAGCCAGGTTGACTATGACGGCATTATTTTAAAGCTGAATCAGCTCTCTAACGGCGTCGATAATCTGCGTCTGGCGGATAACGACAGCGATGATGCGCCCATGGATGCTGACAGTAATGAACTTAGCTCTTCGCTGCGAGAATGGCGTCAGAACCTGGTAAAAAGCTGGCACAACTTTATGGATGATTTTATTACCATCCGCCGCCGCGACAATACTGCAGAGCCGCTGTTAGCGCCGAATCAGGATGTTTACCTGCGTGAAAATATTCGCTCACGCCTGCTTATTGCCGCCCAGGCGGTGCCGCGTCATCAGGATGAGATCTATCGGCAGTCGGTGGATACCGTATCGACCTGGGTACGCGCCTGGTTTGATACCAGCGATGCCAGCACCAAATCTTTCCTGGCGCAGCTTGATGATTTAAGCCAGCAGACGGTTTCAATGGAAATTCCGGAGTCGCTGGAAAGCCAGCCGTTGCTGGACAAGCTGATGCAAACGCGGGTGCGTAACCTGCTGGCGCAGCCCGCTGAACCGGCAGCACAGCCGCAGCAGGGAGAGTAACGATGCTAAAAGTTTTTATACTATTTCTGTTGCTGATTGCCGGTGTGGTTATCGGTCCTATGATTGCGGGTCATCAGGGCTATGTGCTGATCCAGACCGACAACTGGAATATTGAAACCAGCGTAACCGGCCTGGCGATCATGCTTATTATCTCGCTGTTGGTGATCCTGGCCGTGGAATGGTTGCTGCGTCGCCTGTTCCGTACCGGCGCTAAAACCCGCGGCTGGTTTATGGGGCGCAAACGTAATCGCGCCCGTCGCCAAACGCATGAAGCACTGCTTAAGCTGGCGGAAGGCGACTATCGCCAGGTAGAAAAATTGCTTTCGCGCAATGCCGATCATGCTGAGCAGCCAGTGGTCAACTACCTGTTGGCGGCGGAGGCGGCACAGCAACGCGGCGATGAGATGCGGGCGAACCAGCATCTGGAAAGAGCTGCAGAGCTGGCGCATAACGATCCTATCCCGGTGGAAATTACCCGCGTTCGTCTTCAGCTGGCACGTAATGAAGATCATGCTGCCCGTCATGGCATCGATCGTTTGCTGGACGTGGCTCCGCGCCATCCCGAAGTGCTGCGCCTGGCGGAACAGGCTTATATACGTACCGGCGGCTGGAGCGCGCTGATCGATATCCTGCCGGCGATGGAAAAAACGCAGGTGGCAGATGACGAGCATATTAAAGCGCTGCGTCAGCAGGCCTGGCTGGGTTTGATGAACCAGGCGATGGCGGAACAGGGTAGCGAAGGTCTGAAGCGCTGGTGGCAAAGCCTGACCCGTAAAACGCGCCACGAAACGGCGCTGCAGGTGGCAATGGCGGATCATTTAATTGCCTGCGACGATCATGATACCGCTCAACAGATCGTGCTGGATGGGCTGAAGCGTCACTATGATGAGCGCCTGATCCTGCTGATGCCTCGACTGAAAACCGGCAATCCGGAACAGCTGGAAAAAGCGCTGCGCCAGCAGATTAAACAGCACGGCGCTACACCATTGCTCTATAGCACCCTGGGTCAGCTGTTAATGAAACATGGCGAGTGGCAGCAGGCAAGTGAAGCGTTCAGAGAAGCCCTGAAACAGCGTCCGGATGGTTTTGATTACGCCTGGCTGGCCGATACGCTGGATAAGCTGCATCATCCGGAAGAGGCCGCCCAGATGCGTCGCGAAGGTCTGTTGCTGACGTTAAAAAATAACCGCTAATAACAGCGTAAAAAAAGCCGGGATAAAACCCGGCTTTTTTATGCGTGCTGTAATCCGCGATAAAAATTTAGCAAAGCTGTTTTCCTGACGTGACGATTGCCGTCTTGTTGCCGGAACAGCATAAGCGATGCAGTACTCAGATAAAAAAACACCTGCCTAAAACAGGCAGGTGTAAAGATCAGGTCGGTAAGACAACCGGATTGGTACCCGACTCAACGTAGTGCCCTTAAATCCAATAAGGCGAACGATATTGGCTGGCTGGACAACGGGTACCCTAATTTGGCTCTGCATCATTCCTGGTTTATGAAGCCGAAGCGAACATAAGAGGTGGAATGAGCATCTACGCAGATAGTATTGCATAAGCTGTGCCAGTCTGCGCTGATCTTTTCCGTTATTGTCTATCTCTTTGAATCAAGAAAAAATAGTCTGACGCCCTGTTTTAAGCAGCATATCGTTGTCATAAACAGGCGACAGCCTGCCAATAATTTGTCTCCATTTTGAGACTACCCATACCCAGGCAAAAAAGTTTATTTATAATCAATAGATTATGTGTCTCCAGCCAGAGACAGGCGTGTTAACAAGCGCAACATTGCTGGGTTTCGCTATATAGTGATGCGGCTTTAAGCCAGACCGTAGATGGAACTTTGAGTAATGCAGCCTCTGTCCTGCCCTCTTGCCATCAACCGGTTCTCACACTCAACGCTGCCTGTTAGCCACCAGGTGCGAGCTGCGTAACGATTTTCGTCATTTTGATATAAACCGGCTCGGTTTTGTGCAGATGCTGGATGCACGCTATCCATACTCATGGCAACGATTGCTGAAACAGTGGCGTCAGGCGGGTTGTGATAAGGTCATTGGGGATAATAAATAAAGCAGAAGCAGAAGCAGAAGCAGAAGCAGAATATCAGATACAAAAAAACCTGCATAAGCAGGTTAATAAGATGGTCGGCGAGAGAGGATTCGAACCTCCGACCCACTGGTCCCAAACCAGTTGCGCTACCAAGCTGCGCTACTCGCCGACATAATGCTCTTATCTTACTTTCTTTTGCCTGGTGCGAAGAGAGGGACTTGAACCCTCACGTCCGTTAAGACACTAACACCTGAAGCTAGCGCGTCTACCAATTCCGCCACCTTCGCATGTTCCAGCAAAAGTTGGGGTGGCTAATGGGACTCGAACCCACGACAACTGGAATCACAATCCAGGGCTCTACCAACTGAGCTATAGCCACCATTACTTCTTACTACTAACGCGGTAAATGTTACCACCGCAGCTCTTGCGCCCGATTAATGGCGCGCCCGACAGGATTCGAACCTGAGACCTCTGCCTCCGGAGGGCAGCGCTCTATCCAGCTGAGCTACGGGCGCGTAGCGCCGTTGCGGATGGGGATACTACGGATTTGCACCCAAGCTGTCCAGTGCTTTTTTAATAAAAAAACGCGTTTGATTACGCTTTGTGCATTCCGTCTAAACAAACGCCAGTTCAGGTCGGCAAACGAATAAAAACCCCTCATTTAGCCGTTTGCCGCCCTGAAATAGCCGATCTTTATAACTGACCGCGATAGTAATAACGCAGGAATTTTATCAGACGCAGCTGACGACGCAGACGGCTGGGCTGGCTTAACAAGCGATAAAGCCATTCCAGCCCCAAACGCTGCCAGATAACCGGCGCGCGCTTCACATGTCCGGTAAAGACATCATAAGTGCCGCCTACGCCCATATAGAGCGCCTGCGGACAAACCTTTCGACACGCCTGCATCAGCAGTTCCTGCTTCGGTGACCCCATTGCCACCGTAACGATCTGCGCCCCGCTCTGTGCTACGCGTTTAAAAAGCGCTTCGCTGTCGTCTGCACTGAAATAGCCGTGCTGGGTGCCCACAATATTAACCTGCCACTGCTGGCGCAGCTTCGCTACCGTCTCTTCCATTACCTGCGGCTTGCCGCCGATCAGAAAGACCGGAATGCCTTGCTGCCCGGCACGCGCCATCAGCGCTTCCCACAAATCGGCCCCGGCGATGCGCGTAACCTGCGCCTGCGGATACCTTTTGCGGATCGCGCGCACAATGCTAATGCCGTCCGGGTATTTGATCTCCGCTGCATCAATCAGCTGACGCAGCGCCGGGTTTTCCTCATAGGCCAGCACCTTTTCCGCATTAATGGCGACCAGGGTGCCGCTACGTGCCTTGCCATCCGGGCAAAGATAGTCCAGGCATTCAGCCATGCCGGAAAAAGCGTGCAGCCTGATGCCACGAATCTGGTATTGGGGCGCCTTCGGCGTGACATCCATTTTAATAATCCTCACATCTTTCCGGCGTCGCGGCAGGCGTTTCCGCCAATATGCCAGCGCGTCGACGCGGACGAATCAAACCGGCGCTGTCCAGCAGCCAGAAAAGTAACTTAGCTATCATCACGCAGGCGGCAAAAATCAGGCAGAAGAAAACCACGCGGCTGACGAAGGCGTCCAGCCCTTCACGTGCCAGCACAATCATGTTGAACACCGCACCGAAACAGAAGCTTTGCAAGATTGCAGAGGTATAGCGGTTAGCGTGTTGTTTGCCTCCTTCATAAAGCCAGTCGAACCACTTAATAATCAGGCCCACCGCAACCGCGCCCACCGGAATAGCGGCTACGCCACCCATGACGATCAACGATCCCAACAAAGTGGGAGAGATCGCCAGACCTGAGTGGTTGTTCAGCACTTCCCAGGTGAAGTAGTTCGCGCTGTTCAGCACCAGTGAAGGTCGGCTCGGCCACAGCCAGCCGGGAATATAGACATAGAAATCACGAACAATCGGCGCCAGCCCCTGAAAGTGAATGTTGTCGTAGTTTTGTAACAGCAGCGCCAGGTTTTCCCACGGCGAGAAAGTGTCACGCGTCAGATAAAGAAATGTGTACAGCGCCTCGGCGCCGCTGACGTCAAGGTTATAGCGCCGCAGCGCCAGCCAGAACATCCCTACAATACCGAATGCGCCGGCGGCCGCCAGCATCCACAACGTGATCCAGCCGCGAATAATGCCGATGAACAAAAACAGGGCAAACGCAATAATGATGTTGGCGCGCGTGCCGCCAACAATGGCATAGGTCAGCAGGCCAAAGGCAACGGTGCTGGCAAGGAAAAATAGCCAGGCGCGTCGTCCTGGCTTCAGGAAGTAAACCACCAGCATTGCCGGAATAAAGAAATAGAAGAAGCGCTTGAGCGCCACGCTGGACACTTCACTGGAAAATATCTCGCTGTATGCATGCAGGCGAAACAGCAGAAAACCGTTACGCATAAAGAATATCGCCACGGTTACCAGCGCCAGCAGCGCCAGAATGCCCCAAATCAGATGCGCCTCTACCCGATTCACACTCAACAAGCTGCGCCCGCTATCAGTCCGTCGCGCCCGCAGACGCGTTTTATAGCTGACATAATAAATGGCGTAAAAACTGCCGGCCGCCAGCAACGCCTGCAATAAGAACGTCGGCGGTACTACCGTGACATCAAACCGGAAGACCAGCAAACTGGTTAAGGGAAAGCCGAAATAGAAGGTCAGCAAAAACAGTAGCGAGAAAAAGACGTTAAAGTTAAAGCGTACCCGCCGGAATTCGCGCCATGTCAGGGTCAGAATAAAGCCCAGCGACACCAGCCAGACCAGCAACAGGCCACCAAACTGCGCGAGACTCATTGCGCTCCTCCTTCTGCCAGCGTGAGCGCCTGCTTCCAGCCGCTAACAAAGGCTGGATCAAAGAAGGCGATGCCGGTTTTATCTATGCCAGAAAGCTGCTGACGAGCCTGAGCAACAATGTCCAGACTCAGCGCATCAGTATCAAACAATACGGGAAGCTGTTGCTCCACCATATCCTGCCAGAACGGGTTTTTCCGATTCAGTACCACCGGCACGTTGGCCTGCATCAGCAGACAAAGCGTCCCTATGCCCTGCTGACGCTCAAAAACAAAATAGCCCAGGTCGCAGTCGGCGATCAGTTGCAGATAGTCGTCAAACGCCATTTTATCGGTCAACAACGCCACCTGCCCATGGGGAAACAGATCGCGTGCAGCAGCGCTTACCTGATCGATATAAGCCTGATTATTGGGCGGATAACCGAGCGGCACTATCACCCTGACCTGTTCGCCAAACTGTTGCCGGATAGTCTGTAGCGCCGGAATGTGGCGATTGCTGGGATCGCCGGAGTTACCTAACAGCAGCGTAAAGGTTTTATCCTGACGCTGACGCGCTGGCATCGCCTGATGCATACGCGTAGGGAAATAGAGCAGCGAAGCTGGCACGCGCCGATGGCGCTGCTGATAATGGCTAATATCACCCCGGGTAGCGAACAGGTGCGCGACTCGTCCCTGCGCCAGTCGACGCAGCTGATAAAACAGACGGAACTTCAGGCTGCGTGACTCTTCATACAGATCCGCCCCCCAGACATGCCAGTAAACCTGATTGCGCCGCAGACTGCCGCTCAGTAATGCCAGCCACAGCCAGGGATTAAACTGCCCGTGCAGGAAAAAGTGGGTTTGCCGATCGCGCGCGCGTTGTAGCACCGCCTGGGCCAGCGCTTTTTTACTGGCAAAAATTTGCACCTGCAATGCCGGCCAGGCGGCGGCCAGCGTCATATCCTGGCTGACGACCATAAAGGTGCGCGGCGTGCGGCACGGCTGCGCTTCCCGCATTACATCATTAAAAAAACGCAGGATAGTCTGGTTATGATGCGGAATATCCGAACCCAGTACATGAATCAATGTCGTCATACTCTTCGGCGATAAATCAAAAAAGCGCATAAACAGAGCGCAAAATAGACAATATAGGTAGCCATATACGCCTGCGCGGCGCCGATGGCACCATAAGACGGTATTAACCAGCGCGAAAAAGCGGTCAGCAAAACAAACTGGCTAAGCTCGGCGGCAATATAAAAACGCAGCGAGGCTTTCGCAATCACCAAATAGCCGAAAACGTAAGCTCCAACCTTCAGCACATCGCCAATAAGCTGCCAGATAAAAAGGTCGCGCATGCCGGTGAACTGGCTGGAAAACAGCAGCCAGATCGCTACATCGCGCAGCAGCCAGACGCAAAAACCTACGGCAGCCACCGCTGGTAGCACAAAACGCAGCGTGCGGAAAATCTCGCGTGAGATTTCCGCTTTTGTATTCAGGCGTGAGAGCGTCGGCAGTAGCCAAACGCTAAAGGTGGCGGTAATAAACTGCAGCCAGGCATCGGATATGGTGGTAACGCCCTGCCATAGCCCGACTTCTTCCCAGCTATAGCGCGCTGCCAGCAGGTTACGCATCATCATCCAGGCAATAGGAAGCGTAGCGGACGTAATAAGCGCCATCAGCGTAAACTTAGCCAGCTGACGCGCCAACTCACTCCGCCAGCGCGGTGCCAGCGCGCGCAGCGGCAGGTGGTCGCGCTTTATCAGCAGCAGCAGCGCCGGAATGGCGATCAGCGCCGGCACCAGCGCCAGCCCAACCAGTGCGCCGCTATAGCCGCCCAGCCAGTAACAGATGACATAACCGATTACGCCGATGAGGCTGCCTGCCATCAGCGACAGCGCATTGCCCATCGCATCGCGGAACCCTTTCATGATTGCCAGCGCCAGATTGGCCCAGGCGATACCCATCTGCAAAAATGCCACGATGCGAATCACCTGCTGATAACGATCGTGACCAAACAGCAGCTGGCTAATGGGCGCGGCAGCCAGCAGAAAAATCACCGCCAACAGCGTGGAAAAGCCCAGCACCATGGTGACGGCAGTGCCGGTAACGGCGGCCAATTGCTGCGGCTGCTGTTGATACTGCGCGACATACTTAGTGACGCCATTAAAGATACCGGCACCCGCCAGCACGCCCAGCACGGTGATCAGCTGGCGGAAGTTGCCCGCCTGCCCTACTCCTTCCGGCCCAAAGCTGACTGCCAGCAGCTTTACCACCAGCAAGCCGGCAGCAATTTTTACCAGCGTGGACGCTGCGGTCCACACCGAGGCTTTAGCTAATGACATATCAGGAGAAGAAACTCAGCAGAGAGTTGATAACGGTGCTTTGATTGTTATCTGACAGGTTATAGAACAGCGGCAGACGCAGCAGGCGTTCGCTTTCAACGGTGGTATAGCGATCCTCGCCCGCAAAGCGGCCAAACTGCTCTCCCGCAGGCGAGCTATGCAGCGGAATGTAATGAAAGACCGCCAGGATCTCCGCCTCTTTTAGCCAGTTAATCAGCGCCGCCCGATCGTCCGCATCGCGCAGTTTAATGTAAAACATATGGGCATTGTGTTGGCAATCTAAAGGGATGCCCGGCAGTTCAATACGGCCCCGAGCCGCAACCGGCTTCAGGGCATCATGATAACGCTGCCAGAGATGCAGCCGTTGCTGATTAATCCGCGTTGCCGCTTCCAGTTGCGCCCACAGATAGGCTGCCTGCAGATCGGACATAAGATAGCTGGAGCCGATATCGCGCCAGGTATATTTATCCACCTGCCCACGGAAAAACTGGCTCCGGTTAGTGCCTTTCTCACGAATGATTTCTGCCCGTTCCACCAGCGCGCTGTCATTGATCAGCGTGGCGCCGCCTTCACCGCCCGCGGTGTAGTTTTTCGTTTCGTGAAAGCTGAAACAGCCGATGTGGCCGATGCTGCCCAGCGCCCGCCCTTTGTATGTAGACATGACGCCCTGCGCCGCGTCCTCAATCACATACAGTTGGTACTTGCGCGCCAGCGCCATAATCACGTCCATGTCACAGGCAACGCCTGCATAGTGAACCGGCACAATAGCCCGCGTTTTTTCAGTGATGGCCGCTTCGATACGGGTTTCATCAATGTTCAGCGTATCAGGACGCACATCCACAAACACAATCTTCGCGCCGCGCAGCACAAACGCATTGGCGGTAGAAACAAAAGTGTAGCTCGGCATAATCACTTCATCACCGGGCTGAATATTGATCAGCAACGCGGCCATTTCCAGCGATGCGGTGCAGGAGGGCGTCAGCAGAACCTTTTTGCTGCCGAAACGCTGCTCCATCCACTGCTGACAGCGACGCGTAAAGCCGCCGTCGCCGCACAGCTTGCCGCTACTCATGGCGGATTGCATATATTCAACTTCGGTTCCCACCACCGGTGGCGCATTAAATGGAATCATGACGTTACCTGTATAACCAGTAAGCAGTGCTCTCAAGAGAGGCACCACAACGAAGATAGAGCCGCATTGCGGCCAGATTGCTGAGCTGCGTCGCAACACGCAATTTGTTACGCCGCCGCGCCCGGCACCAGTCAAGCGCCGCCAGCATCAGCCGGGTCCCAACGCCCTGGCCCTGCGCTGTCGGCAGGGTCGCCAGCAGGCCGATACGCGCCTCATCAACGCCCAGCTCGCGCAGCGAAACGAAGCCCTGCAGCTTGCCCTGTTCATCATGCGCGATCAGACACTGGTTATCGAACGTGCCGCGTACTGCGTTTTCGATCCATTGCGCATAAAAGCGGGCGCTGTCGTGCGGCTGATACCAGGGCGCGCGAAAGCGGCTGTAAGCGAAAGCGGCGCCAGCGGCGGTACGCAATGCCGGAATATGTTCCGGTCGCGCGATACGTATACCGGATTGACGCTCCCCGGCGGTGACGGCAAGCAGTAGATCCGCCTCTCCTTCCACCAGGTGGAACCCCAGCTGCTGTAGCGTATCCAGCTGTGCGGTCTGCTGGCTGTCGACTTTTGCCTGCACCACATCAAACGCGTCGAGCTGCGCCAAATCGAGCGTGGCGGAGGCATCCCATGCCAGTTGAGCGCTGTTGTGTTGGAAAAAGGCGTTTTCCCAGTCGAGCGTTTTAATACTGGCGTGGACGCGCATGTAAGATATCCAGTAGATACTGACCGTAGCCGGTTTTTTGCAGCGCCTGAGCCGCACGGCGCAGGCCATCATCATCCAGCCAGCCGTTGCGCCAGGCGATCTCCTCCAGACAGGCGATTTTAAAGCCCTGCCGTTTTTCAACCGTTTGCACAAAGGTGCTGGCTTCAATCAGGCTGTCATGCGTACCGGTATCCAGCCAGGCAAAGCCACGGCCCAGCAGTTCAACGCTGAGTTCGCCCTGTTCCAGATAACGCTGGTTAATAGAGGTGATTTCCAGCTCGCCGCGTGACGAAGGCTTAACCTGGCGTGCGAACTCCACGACCTGGCTATCGTAAAAATAAAGCCCGGTAATCGCCCAGTTAGATCGGGGTTTAACGGGTTTCTCTTCCAGTGAAATCGCGCGGAAATCGTCGTCAAACTCCACCACGCCAAAGCGCTCGGGATCCATAACCTGATAGCCAAAAACTGTCGCGCCCTGACTACGCGCCGCCACTTTTTTCAATTTGGGACTGAAGCCCTGACCGAACCAGATATTATCGCCCAGCGCCAGACAGCTCGGCTCGCCGTTAAGAAACGTTTCGCCAATAATAAAAGCCTGCGCCAGGCCATCCGGGCTGGGCTGGGCCGCATACGCCAGCCGGATGCCGAATTCGCTGCCGTCGCCCAACAGGCGCTGGAAGTGCGGCATATCATCCGGCGTGGTAATAATCAGAATTTCGCGGATGCCTGCCAGCATTAATACTGACAGGGGATAGTAGATCATCGGCTTGTCATAGATGGGCAGCAGCTGTTTCGAGATCCCTCGCGTGATAGGATGCAACCGCGTACCGGATCCACCGGCCAGAATAATGCCTTTCATGGTGATTCGCCTCAGTGAGGGGAAGAAAGCCCGAGCCGCTCGCCCTGATAGCTGCCATCAAGAATGCTGCGCCACCAGTTCTCATGACTCAAATACCACTGCACCGTTTTACGCAGGCCGCTTTCAAACGTCTCCTGCGGACGCCAGCCCAGCTCGCGCTCGATTTTTCCGGCATCAATCGCGTAGCGCTGATCATGACCAGGGCGGTCGGTAACAAAGGTAATCAGATCGCGGAAGTGTGCAATGCCTGCCGGTTTGGTCGGCGCCAGCTCTTCCAGCAGGTCGCAAAGCGTATTTACAACGTCGATATTACGCTGTTCGTTATGACCGCCAATATTATAGGTTTCTCCGGCCTGGCCAGTGCTCACTACGGTTACCAGCGCGCGCGCATGATCTTCCACATACAGCCAGTCGCGAATTTGTCCGCCATCGCCATAAACCGGCAGCGGTTTGCCTGCCAGCGCATTGATAATCATCAGTGGAATAAGCTTTTCGGGAAAATGGTAAGGACCATAGTTGTTAGAACAGTTGGTCACGATAACCGGCAGGCCGTAGGTGCGCATCCAGGCACGAACCAGGTGATCGCTGCTGGCTTTACTGGCGGAGTAAGGACTGCTGGGCGCGTAAGGCGTGGTTTCGGTAAAGAAGTCATCGCTGCCATGCAGATCGCCAAACACTTCATCGGTGGAAATATGATGGAAAACAAACGCCGCCTGCTTTTCAGCTGACAGGCCGCGCCAGTAATGACGTGCCGCTTCCAGCAGCTGCCAGGTGCCGACAATATTGGTTTCAATAAATGGCCAGGAGCTGTCGATAGAGCGATCAACGTGGCTTTCCGCCGCCAGATGCATAATGCAGTCGGGCTGATAGCGTGTCAGCAGGCGATCCAGCGCGGCGCGATCGCAAATATCGACGTGCTCAAAAGCAAAGCGATCGCTATCCGCAACCGGAGCCAACGAAGAGAGATTGCCGGCGTAGGTCAGCTTATCGACCACCGCCACCCGGTGTCCGGTATGCTGGATAAGATGGCGAACCACCGCCGAACCGATAAAGCCTGCGCCGCCGGTAACCAGAAATTGCTTCATCGCCACACTCCTTTCGTGTCCACTACCCAGCGCTGGGTGACCTGCTCGCCGCTTACCGCTTTAAAAACGTGGTGATCAACCAGCATCACCAGAACATCCGCCTGCGTGAGCGCCTGCTCCAGCGTTACCAGTGTCGCTTCATCAGCCAGCGCCGCCGGGATCTGCTGCACATTAGGCTCCACCACCCAGGTCGTGCCGCTATGCCAGGAGGCGACCAGATGCGCAACCTCCATCGCTGGGCTTTCCCGTAAATCGTCAATGTTAGGTTTAAAGGCCAGGCCAAAGCAGGCAATGGTTAATTCGCTGGCGCGCTTGCCGCTCTCGCTCAGGCAGTCGGCAACCGCTGCTTTCACTTGATCCAGCACCCAGTGCGGCTTGGCGTCGTTTACTTCACGCGCGGTGCGGATAAGACGCGCCAGCTCTGGATTCTGCGCGACGATAAACCAGGGATCGACTGCAATACAGTGGCCGCCGACGCCCGGCCCCGGCTGCAGAATATTGACGCGCGGGTGACGGTTGGCCAGCGCTATCAGTTCCCACACGTTGATGTCCTGCTGCGCGCAAATCAGCGACAATTCGTTGGCAAAAGCGATATTAACGTCACGGAAGCTGTTTTCGGTCAGCTTGCACATCTCAGCGGTGCGGGCATTGGTGACTACGCATTCGCCCTCAAGGAAAATGCGGTACAGCTCGCTGGCGCGCTCAGAGCAGGCTGGCGTCATGCCGCCGATCACGCGATCGTTTTTAATCAGCTCAACCATTACCTGACCGGGCAGCACCCGCTCAGGACAGTAGGCGATGTGAATATCGGGGCTATCCGGCTGCTGCTGTGGAAACGATAAGTCAGGACGCGCTTCAGCCAGCCAGTCTGCCATCTGTTCCGTCGCGCCGACCGGCGAGGTGGATTCCAGGATCACTAAATCGCCCGGCTTTAACACCGGCGCAAGCGACAGCGCGGCTGCCTGAACATAGGTCATATCAGGCTGATGGTCGCCTTTAAACGGCGTGGGAACAGCGATCAAAAACGCATCGGCCGCCACCGGCTGCGTGGCGGCACGAAGAAACCCCTGCTGTACGGCCTGCTTAACTACCGTATCCAGATCCGGTTCGACGATATGAATTTCGCCACGGTTTATAGTCTCAACGGCGTGCGCATTGATATCAATTCCCACAACATGCTGCTGGCGCGATGCAAACGCGGCGGCGGTAGGCAGCCCGATGTAGCCTAGGCCAATAACCGAAATCGTTCTAAAACTCATAATGTTACTCTGTGATTTTTTAACGCCTGCAGAATGCGGGCACAGGCATGGCCATCGCCATACGGATTATGCGCATGGCTCATCGCCTGCCAGGCTTCTTCATGGGTGAGCAGATGGGTAACCTCTGCCACAATCTTCTCTTCGCGGGTTCCAACCAGGCGCACCGTTCCGGCCTCAATCGCCTCGGGACGCTCCGTGGTTTCGCGCATGACCAGAACCGGTTTACCCAGCGAAGGCGCTTCTTCCTGAATGCCGCCGGAGTCGGTCAGAATGAGCCAGGCCCGATTCATCAGCCAGACAAAGGGCAAATACTCCTGCGGCTCAATAAGAATAATATTGTCGATGCCGCTCAGGATACGTTTAACGGGCTCGCTGACGTTGGGGTTCAGGTGCACCGGGTAAACTATCTGGATATCAGGATGCTGACGCGCCAGCGTCGCCAGCGCGCTGCAAATGCGCTCAAAACCGTCGCCAAAGCTTTCACGGCGGTGCCCGGTAACCAGAATCAACTTTTTCGCCGCATCAAGAAAAGGATAACGCGCGGCCAGGCTCTCGTGGTGCTGGCGATCGGAGAGAATGCGATCGCGCACCCAGAACAGCGCATCAATAACCGTATTACCGGTAACAAATATCTGCTTATCCGACAGGTTTTCCCGCAACAGGTTCTGCCGGGAGTATTCAGTAGGGGTAAAGTGCCACGTAGCCAGATGGCCGGTCAGTTTACGGTTCGCTTCCTCAGGCCATGGCGAATAGAGATCGCCGGTGCGCAGCCCGGCCTCAACGTGCCCCACCGGGATGCGATGATAAAAAGCGGCCAGGCTGGCTGCCAGCGTTGTGGTGGTATCGCCATGCACCAGCACGACATCAGGACGGAAAGAGGCAAATACGCCTTTTAGCCCCTCCAGTATCCGGCTGGTGATTTCCGTGAGTCCCTGCTCCGGACGCATAATATCCAGATCATAGTCTGGCTTTAGCGTGAAAAGGCGCAGAACCTGATCGAGCATCTCGCGATGCTGGGCCGTCACACACAGGCGGGCATCAAATGCGGCATCGTTCGCCAGCGCATGCACCAGCGGAGCCATTTTGATAGCTTCCGGCCTCGTGCCAAAAACGGTAAGTACTTTCACTGTTTTTCTCTTCGTTCGTTAGCCGTGTCAGTCACAGCGACACCTGCAACGCGCGTATCAGGCACGAGGACGGCGAATAAGGGCAACGCCTGCACCCACCAACGCGCCAATGGCGCCCCACATAATCATGACCAACGTCCGGCGCGGGCTGTCGCGCTTCACCGGCTCTTCCGGGGTGCGCAAATAGCGGTAGGTCTGAAACTTCTGCTCAAGCGTAGGCCCAACGTTCAACGTATCGAGCATGGCCCGATTTTGATCATAGTCCAGATCGTATGTCGGCCCATTCGCCTGCAGGTTTTCCAGGCGCGCCTGCAGCATCGGCCTGCCAAGCAAAAAGAGTTCTGAATCGGGCAGCTGCTCCGATGGCGTACTGGTTTTTGCCTGGTCGATCCCCTGCTGTTGCGCAATTTTTAGCGCCTGCTCTACGCTGCGTAGCTGCCGTTGATACACCGCATTGGCCACCTTTTCCTGGCGTTTGACCTGCGCTTTCAGTTGAACGGTACGCGCCGCCCAGGCCGCCGTCAGTTCCTGATTTAAATGACGCGCCGCGCGTTCGCTGGCGAAAGCAACATACTGACGCAGCAGATTGTTGGCATCTACTGCGGTTTCCGCTACCAGCCTGACGCTATCGCTCAGGTTTTTCGCGCTGTCCGCCGGGCTGAACTGAATATTGCTGACCATTTCGTCCAGCAGCGCGGCATCTTTATGGACGTTGCCGCTTTTGCGGTGCTTATAGTAGTCAGTTTGTAACCAGAATTCGCGCCGCGTGTCCCATGAAGAGAGTTGCATAAGAAATTCCTGGTAGGCATCGTCCATTACCGAGGGCTGCGGTACCGTCAGCGCGGTGGCGCCATTACGGTTATCCAGGTTGCGTAAGAATTGCTGCTGCGAATAGTAGCCGCCAATCATATTTACCGTGGGACGATCGGTGATTGCCGTGGTGCTCCACTCCTGTTTAACCAGCAGAGACCAGATAAACGCCAGTAGCATGCCCAACAGCGCCAGCCCGATAATCCAACGTTTGCCGCGCCACAGCGCGCAAAACAGGCCACGAATATCCAATTCGTTATCCACGAAGTCAGAGGTCATATGCAGGGTATCCTTGTCCAGAGGGCGCTTAGCCCGGGTGCTTATTTTTATTAGCGCGACGCAGGCGGCGCTTGAGACGTTTGATCATGCGGGCAACGCGCCAGGCGCGCTTGATGCAGTAGCCGTAGAGGACGAAAGCAAACAGAAAAAGCAGCAGCATCACCCACTCAGGAATAAACGCCAGATACTCACCCAATACGCCTACAGCAGCCAGTAGCGCAGCGGCAAGCGTGATCAGCACAAACGCCTGTCGTGAAGTAAACCCGGCGCGCATGATCAAATGATGAATATGCTGACGATCGGCAGAGAAAGGACTCATTCCTTTACGCAGTCGGCGATACATGATCGCCACCATATCCATCAGCGGAATGGCAATCAGCCACAGCGCCGTAACCGGCGTAATGGGGTGCGTAACGCCCTGGGTGGTTTCCAGCAGGATCCAGATAATGGTAAAGCCAATCAGCGTACTGCCCGCATCGCCCATAAACACTTTATAGCGTTTACCGAAAACGCCCAGATTAAGGAGAATATAGGGAAGCGTGGCGGCAATCATGGCAAAGCACCACATCGCCAGGCTGTGCTGGCCGTCGAAAAAGAGGATGATGCCCATTGCGCCAAAGGTCACGCAGGACAAACCGCCCAGCAGACCATCAATGCCGTCAACCATATTGAAAGCATTGATTGCCGCCCAAACGGCAAACAGCGTCAACACATAGCCAAATGGCCCGACAACCAGTTCCATTGGTCCGATAATATAGCCAAGACTGAGCAAGTAGAGTTTGCCCACCACCATCATCACTATCGCGATAGCAGCCTGTACGACGGCACGAATCTTGACGCTAATGTCAAAACGGTCATCCAGCGCCCCAACCAATACCAGCACACCGGCACAGGCCAGATAGAGTATCGCGTGGGGCAGATAATAATTAGTGATAACAAAAGTAAAGCAGATGCCTGCATAAACGGAGATGCCGCCAACCAGCGGAATCAGTCCCTGATGACGTTTACGATAATTCGGGCGGTCAACCAGGCCGACTTTTTTAGCTGCTTTGCGGGCAAAAAAAATGAATGCCAGTGAAAACAGAAAAATTAGACCAAGCTCGGTACTCATGGTGAGTAAATTCACATTAACAACTCTCAGCTAAGACACCGGGTAAATATAAGCAATAATTATGCCTGCCACCCTGACTGACGTCCTGATAACGCGATTTGGCCGCACGACCGCTGGTTATTTAAGCAAAAGCGTCTGCTTTTATTACACTTAGCGACCGGTGACGTCCGACAGTCGCTTTATCCTATAGCCCAAAAATAAAAAACGCCACGTCTGAGCGTGGCGTTACCCGAGTTTTCTTACCGTGCTAAAGAGTCTTGAACTCTCCCTGACGCAACGGCTAAAAAATTATGAACGTTTCATCATGTCGAAGAATTCATCGTTGGTCTTGGTCATGGCCAACTTATTGATGAGGAATTCCATTGCGTCGATTTCGCCCATCGGGTGAATAATCTTGCGCAGGATCCACATCTTCTGCAGCTCTTCCTGGGAAGTGAGCAGTTCTTCTTTACGCGTCCCGGAACGGTTGTAGTCGATAGCCGGGAACACGCGTTTTTCAGCGATTTTACGTGCGAGATGCAGCTCCATGTTACCGGTGCCTTTGAACTCTTCGTAAATCACTTCATCCATCTTCGAACCGGTATCTACCAGCGCAGTAGCGATAATGGTCAGGCTGCCGCCCTCTTCCACGTTACGCGCCGCACCAAAGAAGCGTTTCGGACGATGCAGGGCGTTTGCATCCACACCACCGGTCAGAACCTTACCGGAAGCTGGCACGACGGTGTTGTAAGCACGCGCCAGACGCGTGATGGAGTCGAGCAGAATAATAACGTCTTTTTTATGCTCAACCAGGCGCTTGGCCTTTTCGATCACCATTTCGGCAACCTGAACGTGACGAGATGCTGGCTCATCAAAGGTAGAAGCAACCACTTCGCCTTTGACCAGACGCTGCATCTCGGTCACTTCTTCAGGACGTTCGTCAATCAGCAGCACCATCAGCACGCAGTCAGGATGGTTGTAGGCAATGCTCTGCGCGATATTCTGCAGCAGCATGGTTTTACCCGCTTTCGGCGGTGCAACAATCAGACCACGCTGGCCACGGCCAATCGGTGAAGCGAGATCCAGCACGCGTGCGGTCAGGTCTTCTGTTGAGCCGTTACCGCGCTCCATACGTAAACGAGAGTTCGCGTGCAGCGGCGTCAGGTTTTCAAACAGAATCTTACTGCGCGCATTTTCCGGTTTATCGTAGTTGACCTCGTTAACTTTCAGCAGTGCAAAGTAACGCTCGCCCTCTTTCGGCGGACGAATTTTGCCTGAAATGGTATCACCAGTGCGAAGGTTAAAGCGGCGAATTTGGCTGGGGGAAACATAGATGTCGTCAGGACCGGCGAGGTAGGAGCTGTCTGCGGAGCGGAGGAAACCAAATCCGTCCTGCAGTATCTCCAGTACGCCATCACCGAAGATATCCTCACCGCTTTTCGCGTGTTGTTTGAGGATAGCAAAAATGATGTCCTGCTTACGCATGCGCGCCAGGTTTTCCAGCCCCATGTTCTCGCCAAGAGTAATCAGCTCTGAAACCGGCGTATTTTTTAGTTCGGTAAGATTCATAATGGTGGGTTCTTAAACTCGGGGTATATCTCGAAAAGGTTGTCGTGAATGGTATGGCAAAAGAAGGTCCATGCCCGTTAATGGCTCCGTTTCCGTGTCTGCTCGATGATCTTATGCGTGAATGCCGATCTGAAAACGAGGAGACGGTTGAAAACAGATGCCGGAAATTGTGATGCTAACCGTCAGATTGTTGAGGCACTGGGAAGATAACGCCAGCGTTCAACAAGGGAAACAAACTACAGGTAAGTTCGTAATGCAGTAGATTTAACTTAGCACGCTTCATGCCGGGCGTCTAGCGGTCTGGCAAAAATTACTCTGACCGCCAGCGCCGGCAATGAATCAGCTCAGGTTCGCGTTCAGGAACTCTTTGAGCTGGCCTTTCGACAGCGCACCAACTTTGGTCGCTGCAACTTCACCATTTTTAAACAGCAGCAGCGTCGGGATGCCGCGAATACCGTATTTCGGCGCCGTTTCCGGGTTCTCATCGATATTCAGTTTGGCAATGGTCAGCTTACCGTCATACTCTTCTGCTACTTCGTCGAGGATCGGGGCGATCATTTTGCACGGACCACACCATTCTGCCCAGAAGTCCACCAGCGTTAAACCTTCGGCTTTCAGCACGTCGGTTTCAAAGCTATTGTCGGTTAGATGAACGATTTTATCGCTGCTCATGTCTTACTCCACAAGATTATGCCTGGCTGGTTGGCGTAAAATCTGCCAACGTAGGTTGACTTTATTTCACCGGATACGCTTTCGTAAAGCAATAGTAAGCTGATATTCTACCACACTATGAGCAAAACACACTTAACCGAACAGAAGTTTTCCGACTTCGCCCTGCACCCACAGGTTATCGAAGCCCTTGAAAAGAAAGGCTTCCATAATTGTACGCCTATCCAGGCGTTAGCATTGCCCCTTACACTGGAAGGGCGCGATGTCGCGGGCCAGGCGCAAACCGGAACCGGCAAAACGATGGCGTTTCTAACGTCAACGTTCCATTATTTGCTTTCTCACCCTGCAGCCGAAGGCCGTCAGATCAATCAGCCACGCGCGCTGATTATGGCTCCGACGCGCGAACTGGCCGTACAGATTCATGCCGATGCTGAACCGCTGGCGCAGTCCACCGGCCTGAAGCTGGGTCTCGCCTATGGCGGCGACGGCTATGACAAACAGCTAAAAGTGCTGGAAAAAGGCGTCGATATCCTGGTGGGCACCACCGGTCGCCTGATCGATTACGCTAAGCAGAACCACATTAACCTGGGCGCAATTCAGGTGGTGGTGCTGGATGAGGCCGATCGCATGTTCGATCTGGGCTTCATTAAAGATATTCGTTGGCTGTTCCGCCGTATGCCTGCGGCAAATCAGCGTCTGAGCATGTTGTTCTCCGCCACGCTTTCTTATCGCGTACGCGAGCTGGCATTTGAGCATATGAACAACGTCGAGCATATCGAAATCGAGCCGGATCAGAAAACGGGCCACCGCATTCAGGAAGAGCTGTTCTACCCTTCTAATGAAGAAAAGATGCGCCTGTTGCAAACGCTTATTGAAGAAGAGTGGCCGGACCGCGCCATTATTTTCGCCAATACCAAACATCGTTGCGAAGATATCTGGGGCCATCTGGCAGCAGATGGACACCGTGTAGGGTTGCTGACCGGCGACGTGGCGCAGAAAAAACGCCTGCGTATCCTGGAAGACTTTACCCGTGGCGACGTAGACATTCTGGTTGCGACCGATGTTGCCGCACGCGGTTTGCATATTCCGGCAGTGACGCACGTCTTTAACTACGATCTGCCTGACGATTGCGAAGATTACGTTCACCGTATCGGTCGTACCGGACGCGCCGGCGCCAGCGGTCACTCTATCAGCCTCGCCTGTGAAGAGTACGCGCTGAACCTGCCTGCCATCGAAGAGTATATTGGTCACGGCATTCCGGTCAGTAAATATAACAGCGACGCGTTGATGACCGATCTTCCGCCGCCGAAACGCCTGACGCGTAACCGTCCGGGTAGCGGTCCGCGCCGTGCTGCGGGCAACAACCGTCGCAGCGGTGCACCGCGTAACAATAACCGTAAACGTTCAGGTTAATCACACCATGTTCAGCGCGTCGTCACTTTATGCTGCGATTGATTTGGGCTCTAACAGCTTTCATATGTTAGTGGTGCGCGAGGTGGCGGGAAATATTCAGACCGTCGCCCGCATCAAGCGTAAAGTGCGCCTCGCCGCCGGCCTTAACAGCGCCGGAGAGCTTTCTGAAGAAGCGATGGAGCGAGGCTTACAGTGCCTGAGGCTGTTTTCAGAGCAGCTGCAGGATATCCCTGCCGATCAGATTCGTGTGGTTGCCACCGCAACGCTGCGTCTGGCGGCAAACGCGAAACATTTCCTCGCCCAGGCCGAAGCGATTCTTGGCTGTTTAGTTAACGTTATTAGCGGCGAAGAAGAAGCGCGGCTGATTTACCAGGGCGTAGCGCATACTACCGGTGGCTCTGATGAACGCCTGGTGGTGGATATCGGCGGCGGTAGCACTGAACTGGTTACCGGAACCGGCGCGCAAACAACCGCGCTGTTCAGTCTGTCGATGGGCTGCGTCACCTGGCTGGAGCGTTATTTCGCTGACCGGCATTTAGGTAAAAAGAACTTTGAGCAGGCGGAACAGGCCGCTCGCGCCATGATTCAGCCTGTCGCGGGACGATTGCGCGATCAGGGCTGGCAAATTTGCGTGGGCGCTTCCGGCACCGTGCAGGCGCTACAGGAAATCATGGTAGCGCAGGGCATGGATGAGCGTATTACGCTGGATAAACTGCAGCAGCTTAAACAGCGTGCGATCAAATGTGGCAAGCTCGAAGAGCTGGAGATCGAAGGCCTGACTCTGGAGCGGGCACTGGTTTTCCCCAGCGGCCTCTCTATTCTGATTGCCATCTTTGAAGAATTAAATATTGAAAGCATGACGTTGGCAGGCGGCGCTCTGCGTGAAGGCTTGCTGTACGGTATGCTGCACTACCCGGTCGATCGGGATATTCGTAGCCGAACCATCCACAATATTCAGCGTCGTTTTATCATCGACGTTGAACAGGCGGAGCGCGTACGTCAGCTGGCGATGAGCTTTGTTCAGCAGGTAAGCCCGCACTGGAAGCTGGATGCTTATTGTCGTGAGCTGCTGGAAAATGCCTGTCTGATCCATGAAATTGGTCTGAGCGTGGATTTCCGTCTTGCCACCCAGCATGCCGCTTATCTGGTGCGCCATCTTGATCTGCCCGGGTTTACGCCCGCTCAGAAAAAGCTGTTGGCCACGCTGTTGCAGAATCAAAGTAACGGTATTGACCTGGCGCTGCTGAACCAGCAAAACGCTGTGCCGCCCCGCATGGCAGAACGGATGTGTCGGCTGCTGCGTCTGGCGGTGATTTTCGCCAGCCGTCGTCGTGATGACAGTTTGCCAACGGTGCAGTTGCACAGTGAAGACGAGGCGCTACAGGTGCTGTTGCCGTCAGGCTGGTTGCAGGCTCACCCGCTGGGCGCGGAGATGCTGGAGCAGGAGAGCCGCTGGCAATCCTATGTGCACTGGCCGCTCAGGATAATTTAGCAGTTGGGCTGCGTCATTGCAGACGCAGCCTTCTCTGTCAGGTTCCTTTCCTGGCTTTATCCAGCATCGCACGCAAACCGGCAACCCGACTTTGCCCGGTTTTCATGCGCTCTTCCGCACTGACAACTTTACGTTCGGTTTCCCACATCAGATCATCCTGCGGCAGCTCCAGCAAAAAACGGCTGGGCTGCGGACGTACCAGTTCGCCATATTGCCGACGCTCGCGGCACAGCGTGAACGTGAGCTCTTTTTGCGCGCGGGTAATGCCAACGTAGGCCAGCCGCCGCTCTTCCTCGATGTTATCTTCATCAATGCTGCTCTGATGCGGCAACAGCCCCTCTTCCATGCCGACCAGGTAGACATAAGGAAACTCCAGGCCTTTCGACGCGTGCAGCGTCATTAGCTGAACCTGATCTAACTCCTCATCGCTTTCGCCACGCTCCATCATGTCGCGCAGCGTAAAACGGGTTACCACCTGCGTCAGCGTCATTGGCTCATCCAGTTCGCTGCCTTCCAGCATCTCCGTCATCCACTGGAAGAGCGTATTAACGTTTTTCATGCGCATTTCAGCGGCCTTCGGGCTGGCGGAAGTTTCAAACAGCCAGCTTTCGTAGTCGATGCCGCGAATGAGATCGCGTACCGCATTTATCGGCTCCCGCTCCGCCAGCTGGGCAATTTCCCGTAGCCAGCCGGTAAAACGCTGCAGATTTTCCAGGCTGCGCCCGGTCAGCGTTTGGCCCAGTCCTAAATCAAAGCTGGCGCTGAACAGACTTTTGTTACGCTGATTCGCCCATTCGCCCAGTTTTTGCAGCGTTGCCGGGCCAATCTCACGACGCGGCGTATTGATAATGCGTAAAAAAGCGCTGTCATCATCCGGATTGGTTAATACGCGCAGGTAGGCCAGCAGATCCTTGATTTCAGGACGTGAAAAGAAAGATGTCCCGCCCGAAATACGGTAGGGAATGCGGTTTTGCATCAGCATCTTTTCAAATACGCGCGACTGATGATTGCCACGATAAAGAATGGCGTAATCTTTATACTGCGTTTTGTTAATAAAATGGTGCGCAATAAGCTCGCCGGTCACGCGCTCCGCCTCATGATCTTCATGATTCGCGCTCAGCACCTTAAGCTCGGCGCCGTAGCCCAGCTGTGAAAACAGACGCTTTTCAAACACGTGCGGATTATTGGCGATCAAAATATTCGCCGCTTTCAGGATGCGCTCGGTGGAGCGATAGTTCTGCTCCAGCTTAATCACCTGCAGCGCCGGAAAGTCCTCTTTCAGCAGCACCAGGTTTTGCGGCCGCGCGCCGCGCCAGGAATAGATTGACTGATCGTCGTCACCGACCACGGTAAAGCGCGCCCGCGCACCCACCAACAGCTTTACCAGTTCATACTGGCTGGTGTTGGTATCCTGATACTCATCCACCAGCAGATAGCGAATGCGCTGTTGCCAGCGTTCACGCACCTCCTGATTGCGCTGCAGCAATAGCGTCGGCAGCAGGATTAAGTCATCGAAGTCCAGCACGTTACAGGATTTAAGATGACGATCGTACAGTTCATAACAGTGAGCAAAGATACGATCCCGATCTGACTGCGCCCGCGCCTGGGCGTGTGCAGGATCAATCAGATCGTTTTTCCAGTTGGAAATGGTAGAAACCAGCAGCTGCAGCAGATTTTTATCATTTTCCAGCCACTGCTCGGTTAAATCTTTTAGCAGCGCCAGCTGATCCTGGTCATCAAACAGGGAAAAGTTAGATTTCATCCCCAGCGCGGCATATTCACGCTTGATGATTTCCAGTCCCAGCGTGTGGAAGGTAGAGATCATCAGCCCGCGCGCTTCTTTCCGGCCCAGGGTTTGCGCCACGCGCTCTTTCATTTCACGTGAGGCTTTATTGGTAAAGGTGACCGCCGCAATATGGCGAGCCTGATAGCCGCACTCACGGATCAGATGGGCAATTTTATTGGTAATGACGCGCGTCTTGCCGGAACCCGCGCCCGCCAGCACCAGGCACGGGCCGGTGACATATTCGACGGCTTGTTGTTGGCTGGGATTCAGACGCATAGAAGTACTCAGTGAAAATAAGGAGGGTTAACTAACAGCGTGGTAGTATATCCAGCAGCATCCATACGACTCAAGGCACGATCATGGCAAAAACCGCAGCGGCAATGCATATCCTTGTAAAAGAAGAGAAACTGGCTCAGGAGCTGTTAGCGCAGCTGGAAAAGGGCGCAGACTTTGAAAAACTGGCGAAGAAACACTCAACCTGTCCGAGCGGACGCAAAGGCGGACACCTGGGCGAGTTTAAAAAAGGGGCAATGGTGCCGGCTTTCGATAAAGTCGTGTTTTCCTGCCCTCTGCTGACGCCTTACGGACCTCTGCACACCCAGTTTGGCTATCACATCATCAAGGTGCTGTACCGCAACTAATAAAAAACCGGTGTTGAACACACCGGTTTTGTCTGTTTCCGCTTTGCTTATCAAGTCCGGGCCACAGGGACTCCGCTATGGTGTTCGTCCTGCAGCAAAGGGCAGGTAAGAACAGCCCCAGCAGCATGGATAACGGTGTGCTGGGGCGTGCAAACATGGTCAACGCAACGGCAAGCTAAAAGACGCTATCAGCCCGCGACAGAAATACGTTTCATATCGGTCATATAACCACGCAGTTTACGTCCCACCGCCTCAATCGGGTGATTACGTACCGCTTCGTTAACGTCACGCAGCTGAGCGTTATCTACTGCGGCTGGCGCAACCTCTTTGCCTAAATCACCCGCCTGCAGCGTGGTCATGAACTCTTTCAACAATGGCACGGCGGCGTTAGCAAACAGGTAGTTGCCATATTCAGCGGTATCGGAGATTACCACGTTCATTTCATACAGACGCTTACGGGCAATGGTATTGGCGATCAGCGGCAGTTCATGCAGTGATTCATAATAAGCGGATTCTTCGATAATGCCGGAATCCACCATGGTCTCGAACGCCAGCTCAACGCCCGCTTTGACCATCGCAACCATGATCACGCCACGATCGTAATATTCCTGCTCGGAAATCTTACCTTCATACTGCGGCGAGTTTTCAAAAGCGGTCTGGCCCGTCTCTTCACGCCAGGTCAGCAGTTTCTTATCATCATTTGCCCAGTCAGCCATCATGCCGGAAGAGAATTCGCCCGAAATGATGTCATCCATATGCTTCTGGAACAGTGGCGCCATAATAGTTTTCAGCTGCTCAGAAAGCGCAAAGGCGCGCAGCTTAGCGGTGTTGGAAAGGCGATCCATCATCAGCGTGATACCGCCATGTTTCAGCGATTCGGTGATGGTCTCCCAGCCGTACTGCAGCAGCTTGCCTGCATAAGCTGGATCGGTGCCATCGGCCACCAGCTTGTCGTAGCACAGGATAGAACCCGCCTGCAGCATGCCGCAGAGAATGGTCTGCTCGCCCATCAGGTCAGATTTTACTTCGGCAACGAAGGAGGATTCCAGCACGCCCGCACGGTGACCGCCGGTCGCTGCGGCCCAGGCCTTGGCAATGGCCATACCTTCGCCTTTTGGATCGTTTTCCGGGTGTACCGCAATCAGCGTCGGTACGCCAAAGCCACGCTTATACTCTTCACGCACTTCAGTACCCGGACATTTCGGCGCAACCATCACCACGGTAATGTCTTTACGGATCTCTTCACCCACTTCAACGATATTGAAACCGTGGGAATATCCCAACGCCGCACCTTCTTTCATCAGCGGCTGCACAGCCTGCACCACGGCTGAGTGCTGTTTGTCTGGCGTCAGGTTAATCACCAGATCGGCCTGCGGGATCAGCTCTTCATATGTCCCAACCTTAAAACCGTTTTCGGTGGCCTTGCGCCAGGAAGCGCGCTTTTCAGCAATCGCTTCGGCACGCAGCGTGTAAGAGACATCCAGACCAGAATCACGCATGTTAAGGCCCTGGTTAAGGCCCTGAGCACCACAGCCAACAATGACGACTTTTTTGCCCTTCAGGTAACTTGCTTCATCAGCAAACTCATCACGCGTCATAAAGCGACATTTACCTAATTGCGCCAGCTGCTGACGCAGGTTCAAAGTGTTGAAATAGTTAGCCATGGGCACTCCGTTTTGAGGTTGTGTTTACCGTTATTTTTTACGCGAAGCCGGTGACAGCCTCGCCTTCTATAGCCCCATCATATGACAGGAAATCTGTTGCTTAAATTGATATATTAACAACGTCGTATTGCAATAACTGCAACGTAGAAATGAGGCCTGAATCGCATGGATTTACGAGACCTGAAGCTTTTTTTACATCTGGCGGAAAGCCGCCACTTTGGCCGCACTGCCCGCGCCATGCATGTTTCGCCCTCTACACTTTCGCGCCAAATACAGCGACTGGAAGAGGATCTCGGCCATAGCCTGTTTCTGCGTGATAACCGCACCGTTACGTTGACCGACGCAGGAGAACAGCTGCGTCAGTTTGCACAGCAAACCCTGTTGCAATATCAGCAGATGCGTCATGCCATGGGTCAACATGGCCCTTCACTGAGCGGCGAGCTGAAACTCTTCTGTTCCGTTACTGCCGCCTACAGTCATCTGCCGCCGATACTTGACCGCTTTCGCGCGGAACATCCGCAGGTGGAAATTAAACTCACCACCGGTGATGCTGCCGACGCCGTGGAGAAAGTTCAGACCGGCGAAGCCGAACTGGC
The DNA here is from genome assembly GCF_050113775.1 of Pantoea sp. FN0302. Lineage (NCBI taxonomy): Bacteria > Pseudomonadati > Pseudomonadota > Gammaproteobacteria > Enterobacterales > Erwiniaceae > Pantoea > Pantoea sp. FN0302. Next base: position 10,568 of record NZ_JBNJSM010000008.1, on the reverse strand, counting down.
CATTGCCGGTCGCCCTGAAACGCTACATGCCAGTATTGACTTCACGCCGCTGGGCCATATTCCTCTGGTATTGATTGCGCCAGCCTTGCCCTGTCCGGTACGCAACCAGGCGACACAGCCTGAACCCGACTGGACGCAGATCCCCTTTATCCTGCCGGAACAGGGCCCGGCGCGACGACGGATCGACCTCTGGTTTCGCCGCCTGCGTATTGCTAATCCGCTTATTTACGCGACCGTTTCCGGTCATGAAGCCATTGTTTCCATGGTGGCGCTGGGCTGTGGCATCGCCCTGCTGCCGGACGTGGTGCTGGAGAATAGCCCGGAACCGGTACGCAACCGTGTTCTGGTACTGGAAGACATTGACTCAGTCGCGCCTTTTGAACTGGGCGTCTGCGTTCAGAAAAAGCGGCTCGGCGAGCCGCTGATCAAAGCGTTCTGGCAACTGTTGTAACTAGCCAGCCAGGAAAAAACGAAACGCCGGGTTCTGGCTTTCATCATGGAAATCGTAGCCGAGCGCGGTGAGATGCTCTTCGAAACGGGGTTCATTCTCGCCCAGCTCAAACGCCGCCAGCACCCGACCATAGTCGGTGCCGTGGCTACGATAGTGGAACAGTGAAATATTCCAGTAAGTGCCCAGCGTTTGCAGGAACTTCAACAGCGCGCCTGGCGCCTCCGGAAATTCAAAACTGAACAGGCGCTCACGAAGCGGCTTGGAGGGACGACCGCCAACCATGTAACGAACATGCAGTTTGGCCATTTCGTCATCAGAGAGATCGACCACCTGATAGCCGCCTGCCGTTAACTCGTCGATGATTTCCCGTCGTTCTTCCCGACCGCGCGTCAAACGAACGCCAACAAAAATGCAGGCGTCTTTGGCATCCGCGTAGCGGTAGTTAAATTCCGTTACCGCGCGTCCGCCCAGCGTCTGACAGAACTTCAGGAAACTACCCTGCTGTTCCGGGATGGTGACAGCCAGCAACGCCTCGCGCTGCTCGCCAAGCTCACAACGCTCGGAAACATAGCGTAGCCCGTGAAAGTTAACGTTAGCGCCAGAGAGAATATGCGCCAGTCGCTCACCCTGCAGGTTATGCTGCTGGATATACTTTTTCATGCCGGCCAGCGCTAATGCTCCGGAAGGTTCCGCTACGGCGCGCACATCTTCAAACAGATCTTTCATCGCCGCACAGATGGCATCGCTGTCAACGGTAACGATATCATCTAAATAGGCCTGGCACAGACGGAAGGTTTCGCTGCCAATACGCCTTACCGCCACGCCTTCAGCAAACAGTCCGACACGCGGTAAATCTACCGGCTCGCCCGCTTTCAGCGCCGCCTGCAGACAGGCTGACTCGGCTGCCTCTACCGCTATCACTTTGATTTGTGGCATTAATTGTTTAATCAATACCGCCACGCCAGCAGCCAACCCACCGCCGCCTACCGGAACAAAGATACGATCAAGATGCGCATCCTGCTGCAACAGCTCCATCGCCAGCGTTCCCTGACCGGCAATGACCGCAGGATGATCGAAAGGGGGAACAAAGGTGTAACCCTGCCGCTCCGACAGCTCGATCGCTTTCGCTTTCGCCTCGTCAAAGTTGGCGCCGAACAGATAAGCCTCACCGCCAAACGCGCGTACCGCCTCAACTTTGATATCTGCCGTGGTAACCGGCATCACAATCAGTGACTTAATGCCCAGTTTGCTGGCGGAAAGCGCAACGCCCTGCGCGTGATTTCCCGCAGAGGCGGTGACCACGCCTCGCGCCTTTTGCTCTTCATCCAGACCGGCAATCATCGCGTAGGCACCGCGCAGTTTAAAACTGTGTACCGGCTGACGATCTTCGCGTTTAACCAGTACCGTATTGCCAAGACGGGCAGAGAGCTTTTCCATCTTTTGCAGCGGCGTCACCTGTGCCACTTCGTAAACCGGCGAGCGCAGAACGGCGCGCAGATATTCAGCGCCGCAGGGCGCGTCGGGTAACGGTTGAGACTCAGCCATCCTTAGCCTCCAAGCTTCGATTTATCACGCACTGCACCTTTATCCGCGCTGGTTGCCAGCGAGGCATAGGCGCGCAGAGCCAGCGAAACCTGACGCTGACGCGAATGCGGTGTATATGCCGCTTCTCCACGCGCTTCTTCCTGTTCACGACGCGCATGTAATTCATTGTCCGGTACATCAAGCCTGATGCCACGGTTTGGAATATCGATTTCAATCATGTCGCCATCGCGCACCAGGGCGATTGTGCCGCCGCTGGCCGCTTCCGGTGAGGCATGACCGATAGAGAGACCTGACGTACCACCAGAAAAACGTCCATCGGTGATCAGTGCGCAGCTTTTACCCAGTCCCATAGATTTCAGGTAAGTGGTCGGATAGAGCATCTCCTGCATGCCCGGTCCGCCTTTCGGCCCCTCGTAGCGAATCACCACCACGTCTCCGGCCACGACTTTGCCGCCAAGGATCGCCTCAACCGCATCATCCTGACTTTCATACACTTTCGCCGGTCCACGGAATGTCAGGATCTCTTTGTCTACGCCTGCGGTTTTAACGATACAGCCATCTTCCGCCATATTGCCGTACAGTACCGCCAGACCTCCGTCCTGACTGTAAGCATATTCGCGTGAACGAATACAGCCTTCCTTACGGTCATCGTCCAGCGTGTCCCAGCGGCAATTCTGCGAGAAGGCCTGGGTGGTGCGGATACCTGCCGGTCCGGCGCGGAACATTTTCTTCACTGCCTCATCCTGCGTCAGCATGATGTCGTAATTATCCAGCGCATCACGCAGCGTCGTACCCAACACGTTATGTACGTTGGTATTCAGCAAGCCTGCACGATCCAGCTCGCCCAGGATGCCGATAACGCCGCCCGCACGGTGAACATCTTCCATATGGTATTTGGGAGTGCTGGGTGCCACTTTGCATAAATGCGGCACCACACGCGACAGGCGATCAATATCGGAAATATTAAAATCGATTTCACCCTCTTGCGCTGCTGCCAGCAGGTGCAGAACAGTATTGGTTGAACCGCCCATGGCAATATCCAGCGTCATCGCATTTTCAAAAGCGGCTTTATTGGCGATATTGCGCGGCAGCGCGGTTTCATCATCCTGTTCGTAATAGCGTTTCGCCAGACTGACGATGCGCTTACCGGCATTAATGAATAACTCTTTGCGATCGGCATGCGTAGCCAGCAGTGAACCGTTGCCCGGCTGAGACAGTCCCAGCGCTTCGGTCAGGCAGTTCATGGAGTTAGCGGTAAACATGCCGGAGCAGGAGCCGCAGGTAGGACAGGCGGAACGTTCGATCTGATCGCTTTCAGCATCGCTGACATTAGGGTTCGCGCCCTGAATCATGGCATCAACCAGATCCAGCTTGATGATTTTATCGGACAGTTTGGTTTTGCCCGCTTCCATCGGTCCGCCAGAGACGAAAATGGCCGGAATGTTCAGGCGCAGCGCTGCCATCATCATTCCCGGGGTGATTTTATCGCAGTTGGAAATACACACCATCGCATCGGCGCAGTGCGCATTCACCATGTACTCTACCGAGTCGGCAATCAGTTCGCGCGACGGCAGAGAATAGAGCATGCCGCCATGACCCATGGCAATACCATCATCTACCGCAATGGTATTGAATTCTTTTGCTACGCCGCCCGCCGCTTCGATCTGTTCAGCGACCAGTTTACCAAGATCGCGCAAATGAACGTGGCCCGGCACAAATTGGGTAAAGGAGTTAACGACAGCGATAATCGGTTTGCCAAAATCGGCGTCGGTCATTCCTGTGGCGCGCCACAGGGCACGGGCACCGGCCATGTTACGGCCGTGAGTGGTAGTGGCGGAACGGTACTTAGGCATGCTCTGTTTACTCCAGTCTGGATATATAAGCGGGCCGATAATCGCGCCCGCAAAATCATGAATTTATGGGTTTACCGGATCCAGCCAGCCCCATTTATCTTCAGTTTCGCCGGTGAACAGGCCAAAAAATGCCTGCTGGATACGTTTCGTCACCGGACCGCATTTACCTTCGCCTACTTTAATGCCATCGACGCTACGCACTGGCGTAATTTCAGCCGCGGTGCCGGACATAAAGACTTCATCGGCCAGGTAGAGAGACTCACGTGACAGCACCTGCTCACGCACTTCAATACCAGCGTCTTTCGCCAGTTTAATAATGGCATCGCGGGTAATGCCGGGTAATGCGGAGGAGGTAAACGGCGGGGTAAACAGGATGCCATCTTTTACTTCAAACAGGTTTTCACCCGCACCTTCAGAAATATAGCCGTTGGTATCCAGCGCAATGCCTTCCTGGTAACCATGGCGACGCGCTTCGCTGCCCACCAGCAGTGAGGAGAGGTAGTTACCGCCCGCTTTCGCCGCGGTAGGGATCGTGTTAGGCGCTACGCGATTCCACGAAGAGACCATCGCATCGATGCCCTGCTCCAGCGCTTCTGCGCCCAGATAAGCGCCCCACGGGAAGGCGGCAATGATGACATCAGTGCTGTAGCCATCCGGTGGGTTAACGCCCAGACCAACATCACCAACAAATGCTAAAGGACGAATATAAGCACTCTGCAGCTTGTTCACGCGCAGCACTTCACGGCAGGCTGCCATCAACTCATCCACGCTGTGCTTCAGCGGGAATCGATAAATTTTGGCAGAGTCGTGCAGGCGCTGCATATGTTCACGGTGGCGGAAAACCACAGGCCCCTTGTGGGAGTCGTAGCAGCGGACGCCTTCAAAAACAGACGTGCCGTAATGCAGGGCGTGAGACATGACGCTGACTTTCGCCTCTTCCCATTTCACCATCTCACCGTTGAACCAGATAAAGTCTGCTTTCTTCGTACTCATTCTTATTTCCTTTCGCGACTATGCGCGGATTTGTTGTGTTGTCTGTTGTTGAATCTGGACGCAAGCAACATCCATCAGTTTGCTCAGCTGTGTTGACAGTAAATCGACTGAGCGCTGACTGGCAACGGTCATTTCGATATTAATATTCTCGGCGTTAGCCACGCTGGCCATATTCATAGCACAGACCTGAAAGCCGCGATGACGAACAACGCGCAAAATACGCTCCAGAACTTCAGGCCGGAAACGCGCTTCGATAGACAACTGGTGCTGGTTCATACGGTTTTCTCCATCATGTTTGCGTTGCTGGCGCCGGGGGGCACCAGAGGCCAGACGTTCTCAAGTTCATCAATAGCCACATGCAACAGATAAGGGCCTTCACTGTTCAGCAGCGCATCTAATGCGGCGTCAACCTGATCTTTACGAGTGATACGCTGGCCAGGAATATCAAAAGCGCGAGCCAGCATCAGAAAATCGGGATTATCGGACAGGTTGGTTTCACTGTAGCGCTCTGAAAAAAACAGCTGCTGCCACTGGCGCACCATGCCTAAACGCTGGTTATCCATCAGTACGATTTTTATCGGCAGCTTTTTACGCTTGATGGTGCCCAGCTCCTGCACGTTCATCATGAAAGAGCCATCGCCCGATACGCAGATGACACAATCTTCCGGCCGGGCGACCTGAGCGCCAACCGCGGCTGGCAAACCGAACCCCATGGTTCCCAGCCCGCTTGAGGTGATAAAGTTCTCCGGCGCGCTGAATGACATATGCTGCGCCGTCCACATTTGATGTTGACCAACGTCAGTGGTGACAATCGCGCTTTTAGCTTTGCGATCTGACAGCTGGCGCAAAAACAGAGGCGCGTAGATGGCCTCGCCCGGATGATCGTAACGCCAGCGGTGCTCGCTCTTCAGCGCAATAACCTCAGCGCGCCATTCATCGATATCACAGGGTTGCGCCAGCTCCGGCAGCAGCTCATTAAAGTCACCCTGCAAGCCAACGTGCGCCCGACGCAGCTTGTTTAGCTCGGCCGGATCGATATCCATATGGATAACGCTGGCATGCGGTGCAAAAGTATCAAGCTTGCCGGTCACCCGATCGTCAAAACGGGCGCCAACGGCAATCAGCAAATCACACTGCTGTACGGCCAGGTTCGCCGCTTTCGTGCCATGCATCCCCAACATTCCGAGGTAACAGGCATCGCTGGCATCCGGCGCACCCAGACCTTTCAACGTTGCTACCGTTGGCATACCGGTTTGCTGAACAAACGCGCGCAACGCCGGTACGGCCTGGGCGATGCCTACGCCGCCGCCAACATACAAGACCGGCTTTTTCGCCTGCGCAATCAGCGCGCGCGCCTGCTGTAACTCATGATGAGGATGCGCAACCGTCTCGGCTACGGGCAGCAAATGCGGCGTCAACTCGCCGCTGGCTACCTGAATATTTTTGGGGATATCAACCAGCACCGGGCCGGGACGACCAGATTGCGCTATCGCAAAAGCTTCTGCCATTACTTCCGGCAGCGTCTCTAACGACTCAACCAGAAAGCTGTGTTTAGTGCAGGCCAGAGATAAACCCAGTACGTCAATTTCCTGAAAGGCATCGGTGCCGATAAGCGGGGCGGCAACCTGGCCGGTGATAGCGACAACCGGTACAGAATCCATCATGGCATCGGCAAGGCCGGTGATCAGGTTGGTGGCACCCGGCCCGGAAGTCGCGATACAGACGCCTACGTTACCGGTTGCTCGGGCATAGCCGATGGCGGCCATGGCAGCGCCCTGCTCATGACGGCACAGTAGGTGTTCAACGCCTCCGTCATACAGCGCGTCGTAAACCGGCATAATCGCGCCACCCGGATAACCGAACACGGTTTTTACCCCTCGCGCACGCAACGCTTGAACCACCCACTGAGCACCTGTCATCGTTATTCCCCTGCCTGATCCCGGGAACAACAGTATTTTATGCTACTGTACATTGTTTGTTCCTCTTTCATTAACTATCCCGATACCTGACCATAAAAAAACCCCCGGACCTTTCGGTGCGGGGGTTCTTTTAGATTCAGGCTTGATTTTTAAGCCTTTCTTCCTCCGAGCGCAGCCCCGCACGGTGTGATAATAATCACCACCACGCTAATCACGACTAGGCTAATCACTCGTAGAAGGGCTTTCATATGCTGTTCAAAATTTCACTTATTCGAAGTAATGCCTAAAGAGTTATCACAGACAGGCATAGCTCGACAACCTTTTTCATCACACAATTTTATATCTGCTTTAGCCATATTTAAAAATAGCCTTTCATTTCAAAAGGTAGCAAGCATTGAAAGTTATTCATTACGAACCTGTCGCAATGAGTTATCCTGGATGAAGTCTCTTTTTGCTTGAGCAACTTTTTAATGTTATGAACGTAGAAGCAAAACTTTTCGGCAAGGCACGCAACTTTATTTAACCAGCATCGCCTTGTTGCCGAACCCTCTGCATACTTCTCTGGAGATGACACAAGGAGCGAGTATGTCTTTATCCCGCGTTATTACACGTGCGGCCCTGGGCGTAGAAGCGCCGCTGGTGACGGTGGAAGTTCATATAAGTCGTGGTTTACCCGGCCTTTCGCTGGTTGGGTTACCTGAAAAAACGGTGAAAGAAGCGCGCGACAGGGTGCGTAGCGCGATTATTAATAGCGGCTTTGATTTCCCGGCAAAGCGTGTCACGGTTAATCTGGCTCCTGCTGATTTGCCAAAAGAAGGCGGCCGCTTCGATCTCCCCATTGCCGTTGCCATTCTTGCCGCTTCAGAGCAACTTCCTGGCGTAGAACTGGCCCAGTTTGAATTCCTGGGAGAGCTGGCGCTTAGCGGTGCGCTCAGAGGCATACAGGGCGCGATTCCCGCAGCAATGGCCGCCAAAGAAGCGGACAGAAGATTAATTTTACCTGCTGAAAATGCTGCCGACGTGGGTTTGGTCCAACAGGGAGAATCACTGGTTGCTGAGAGCCTGATGGAGATCTGTGCTTTTCTCTTAAAGCAGCATTCTCTCTCACCAGGGAAAGCAGAGGAGATAGTTAACGAAGAGAAAAGCGAGGACTTGTGCGATATCATCGGTCAACAGCAGGGAAAGCGAGCGCTGGAAATCGCCGCGGCAGGAGGACACAACCTACTGCTTATTGGCCCGCCGGGAACAGGAAAAACTATGCTGGCGATGCGGCTAACCGGGCTATTACCTCCTCTTACCGAACGTGAAGCATTAGAGTGCGCCATTATTGCCAGTATCGTAAAAAGTGGCGATGTGCATAAACAATGGCGCAGGCGACCGTTTCGGCTTCCCCATCATAGTTCAACGCTCTATGCGCTTATCGGCGGTGGTAGCATTCCGCAGCCCGGCGAAATTACCCTGGCACATAACGGAGTACTGTTTCTGGATGAACTGCCCGAGTTCAATCGAAAAACGCTGGATGCGTTACGTGAGCCGTTAGAAACCGGTGAAATTACCATTTCGCGCGCACGGGCCAAAGTCACCTGGCCTGCACGCTTTCAACTGGTTGCCGCAATGAATCCCAGCCCAACCGGACATTATCAGGGCAATCATAATCGCAGCACGCCACAGCAAACGTTGTGTTATCTCAGCCGCTTATCAGGGCCCTTTCTTGATCGTTTCGACCTTTCGCTGGAGATACCGCTGTTGCCGCCAGGAATGTTAAGCCAGCCGCAAAAAAACGCCGAGGGCAGTAATGAGGTCCGGTTACGGGTGCTGGAAGCGCGTGAACGTCAGCTGGCGCGTCAGGGCAAAGTGAATGCGTTAATGAGCAATGCAGAAGTACAGCAATGGTGTGGGTTACAACAAGCCGATGCAGAATGGCTTGAGTCAGTATTGGTTAAACTGGGGCTTTCTGTCAGAGCCTGGCAACGCTTGCTAAAGGTCTCACGTACCATCGCTGATTTAGCAGGGCAAGAAAGGCTTAGTCGTGCGCATCTGTTGGAAGCTTTAAGCTATCGCGGCATGGATCGTATGATGGCGCATTTGCATAAAAGCCTGGAATAGAAATGGGGCCGCAGCCCCATTTTAACGTCAGATGATTGCTATCTTTTCTGAAGAAGGTTTTGCTTAATCGTCAGAATCGCTATAGTCTTCAACGCCTTCCATTTGTGGCTTACCACCTGAAAGAGTATGAAAGCGTTTTGGACGCTTGATACGCGTCATATACTTACTCCATACGCGCTCAGCTTCAGTTTGTGGTTCACGTAAACCACGACATACTTCTATGAACTGACGCTCTTCTTCTGTCACAGGCTCACGTCTGGACAGATCAAGCTCATTAAACGCGTAACCGTGCCTTTCGAGAAGCTGAGCTTCTTTAATTGTAAAGTCACCATGACGCGAAAACCCACGCGGGTAGTGTTTGTTATCAAAAAAACGATTAGTTGTTGCGAAGCTATCCGCCATTTTACACGCTCCTAACTCTTCTATGGCCGTGCGATTTATGGCGCGGAGTATTAGTTAGGCTTGACAGAGTGTAAAACAAAACATTTAAATCATTACGACAAACAAATTTTTGGGAGTGGGCTGTGGATACGGAATTATTAAAGACCTTTCTTGAGGTGAGCAGAACGCGCCATTTTGGCCGCGCAGCAGAAGCCCTCTACCTTACGCAATCTGCAGTGAGTTTTCGCATCAGACAGCTGGAAAACCAGCTGGGTGTTAATCTTTTTACCCGTCATCGTAATAATATTCGGCTCACTTCTGCCGGCGAGCGTCTGCTTCCTTATGCTGAAAGCCTGATGAGTACCTGGATGATGGCGAAAAAGGAAGTGGCGCACACTCAGCAGCATCATGAGCTGTCGATAGGTGCCAGTGCATCCCTTTGGGAGGCTTACCTTACGCCATGGCTGCAAACGCTGTACGAAAACCGTGAAAGTCTGCACCTTGAGGCACGCGTTGCACAGCGGCACTTACTGGTTAAACAACTGCACGAGCGTCAACTTGATCTACTGATTACCACCGAAGCGCCTAAAATGGATGAGCTGACCAGCCAGCAGATCGGACATATTTCACTCACGCTATTTCGCTCGCGCAAAAGTGAAAAGCGGGAAAAGTATGACTATATCAAACTGGAGTGGGGAGCGGATTTCCATCAGCATGAAAGCTATCTGGCCGGTGCGGATGATGTGCCCGTACTAACAACGACATCAGCGCATTTAACCCGTCAGTTACTCCATACTACGGGCGCCTGCGCCTTTCTACCGGATAACTGGATACAGCTGTATCCTGATCTAACGGTTATTCCTGACACGCCCGTGGCCGTAAGGCCGTTATATGCGGTTTGGCTACAAAACAGCGATCAGCAGTCTCATATTCGTCAGTTACTGAAGTTTCCGGTACTGGTGTCAGCATAATTTATTAAAAACAGTAAACGGGAAGTTATAAGAGAAGAGGGGTGAGGGGAATATTCCATTCATCCTGCCATCATAAAAATGGTGACTGGCTAACGGAAAGCAAAAAAAATCCTTTGCGTTAGCAAAGGATTGTTTATCTGGCAGGGGCGGAGGGACTCGAACCCCCAACACCCGGTTTTGGAGACCGGTGCTCTACCAATTGAACTACGCCCCTAAATAAGGGTGGCGGTGCGGACGGGACTCGAACCCGCGACCCCCGGCGTGACAGGCCGGTATTCTAACCGACTGAACTACCGCACCACCGAATACTGCATTACCAGCGGGGTCTCGCTGATAACCGGTGTTACCT
>NZ_JBNJSM010000007.1:0-122119 GCF_050113775.1 Pantoea sp. FN0302 | reverse complement strand
GAATTTGCCTGGCGGCGAGAGCGCGGTGGTCCCACCTGACCCCATGCCGAACTCAGAAGTGAAACGCCGCAGCGCCGATGGTAGTGTGGGGCCTCCCCATGCGAGAGTAGGGAACTGCCAGGCATCAGATAACGACGGAGCCTCAGCGAAAGCTGAGGCTTTTTCGTGTCTATTATTTGGCAACATAACACCAATGCCCCTTCTCAGGGACACTCTTTCAGCCATTGCATAATAAACCCGGCAATAGCTGTAGGATCGTTCAGATCTAACAGCGGTACCGAAACATCAAGTGAACAATCACTGGCCACGGCGATAACATGCTCATCCAGCAGCTCCTTTATTTCTTCCTCGCTACGATCGCGGCATAAAACAATGCGCGGGATCGGCTCATCTTTAAACCCCTCTACCAAAATCAGATCTAAAGAACGCTTATCCATGCGACTTATCAGGAAATTAAAATCTATTGTCTTGTTATCCGGCGTTTCAGTCATTAATGCCCAGCGTTGCTGACTGGCGACTAACACCTGATCAGCACCCGCTTTGCGTAATTCATAACTATCTTTACCGGGTATATCTATATCCATATCGTGATGCGTATGTTTGATAAGTCCTGGCCGGACCCCTTTTTCTTTTAATAAAGGGATGAGCTGCTTAAGCAGCGTTGTTTTTCCGGTTCCGCTCCAGGCCGCGATAGCCAGTATGGGCAACATTTAGTGCTTCCCCTCATAATGTGCTAATTCTTCTGGCGTATTGATATTAACGAAAGCTTGCTCATTATCGTTAAATAACACGGCATGTCCGCCCACCTGTTGTAAAAAATGCATTACTCTTCGCTCGCCGCTAGCCAGGTAAAGGGCCAGTTCAGACATGACCTGACGATTAATTAAGGCCAGCGCAGGATGATCGCGTTGATTTGAACGTACCCATACTGCGGGTGCCTGCTGTTTCTGCTGCCAGAGGCGTATAACATAATCATCGGGTATGAATGGCGTATCGCAGGCGGAGAAGGCGAGCCACGAACTATCGATTTGCTGAAACGCGCTCAGCATGCCGGCTAGCGGCCCAGGATAGTCGGGCAATACATCATTAATAATGCGCAGCTTGCTCTGTTGATAATGCCTCAGGTTGCGGTTCGCGCTGATACTAATGTTGTCTACCTGCGGAGCCAGCCGCTGCCAGACATGCTGCCACAAAGGTTTTCCCTGTAGCAGCAATTGCGCCTTATCCTGTCCCCCCATACGGCTACTACGTCCTCCGGCAAGAATGACGCCAGATATTGTTTCCCGCTGCTTGCTCACGCGCAAACCCTCTCTTTTATTGTGGGAATAACCCTGCTAACGTAGCATCCAGTTAACCATTATGGATAAACTTTATGAAATACCATCGACTGAATGAACTACTGGAACTGCTACAACCGGCCTGGCAAAGCGAGCCGGATCTTAACCTGCTGCAATTCTTACAAAAACTGGCGGACGAGTCAGGCTTTGACGGTCCCTTGTCTGCATTAACCGATGATATTCTGATTTATCATTTAAAAATGCGTGGTGCAGATAAGCAAGAAGCCATTCCCGGCCTTAAAAAGGATTACGAGGAAGATTTCAAAACGGCGTTGCTGCGCGCACGCGGCATAATTAAGGATTAATCTTCTGCGCTTTCTGTCGTGCTGACCGATCAATGTTATTCTTACCCGCTGCAGGCACTGAACAGAGATGCACGATGGAAAATACCGCCTTTCATTTTCACACCCTCAATCCTGATACTATTGTTGATGCGCTTTGGGATGCTGGTTTGCGCGTCGATTCCGGGCTAACCGCACTTAACAGCTACGAAAACCGCGTCTATCAGTTTTCTGATGAAGAGCGGCAGCGTTATGTCGTTAAATTCTATCGCCCGCAGCGCTGGAGCCGTGCCCAGATTGAAGAGGAACATCAGTTTGCGCTGGAGCTTCAGCAGGATGAGGTGCCGCTTGCTGCGCCGCTGATACTCAACGGTAGTACATTGCAGCAGCATGATGGCTTTTGGTTCGCGGTATTCCCCAGCCTGGGTGGTCGACAATACGAAACGGATAATGACGATCAGCTTGAGAGCGTAGGTCGCTTTCTGGGACGCATCCACCAAACCGGCGAACGTAAGCTGTTTACGGCTCGCCCTGACATAGGGCTGCAGGAATATATTGAGGAGCCCGCACAAATCTTACAGGAGTGTCGACTGATCCCTTCTTCGTTACGAAATGATCTCAATACGAGCATTGCGGCGTTGAGGAGCACTTTACAGACATATTGGCATTGCAGTTGGACGCCGTTACGCCTGCATGGCGATTGTCATCCAGGTAATATCCTGTGGCGTGACGGACCGCTTTTTGTTGATTTGGACGATGCCCGCAATGGCCCTGCGGTCCAGGATCTCTGGATGCTGATAAGCGGCGATCGTCAGCAGCAGCGTATCCAGTGGGATATTCTGCTGGAGGCGTATGGTGAATACAGAGACTTTGATATTAACGAATTGTCATTAATTGAACCTTTACGCGCTATGCGCATGGTTTATTATCTGGCGTGGATTGTTCGTCGCTGGCAGGATCCTGCTTTTCCGCGTAGCTTTCCGTGGATGACGGAAGAAGATTTTTGGCGCAGGCAAATTGCGTCCTTCAGAGAGCAAAATACCGTATTACAGCAGCCGCCCCTGCGGTTAATGCCTGAATATTGATGTTTGATTATGGAGAGAGTCTCGAAATGAAAAAATTATGGCTTGCGCTGGTCGGTGTCGTACTGGCGTTCAGTGCCTCAGCTGCGCAGTTCACCGATGGTCAGCAATACGTTACGTTGGATAAGCCGGTAGCCGGTAAGCCTCAGGTAATGGAGTTTTTCTCCTTTTTCTGTCCTCACTGTTATCAGTTCGAAGAAATTTACCATGTTGGTGATGCCGTAAAAAAAGCCCTGCCGGAAGGTGTCAAAGTCACCAAATATCATGTTGATTTTCTTGGTGGCGACCTGGGCCCGATCATGACGCACGCCTGGGCAGTTGCGATGGCGCTGGGTGTTGAAGAGCAGGTTACCGCGCCTATCTTTGAAGGTATCCAGAAAACCCAAACGATTACCGATCCTGCCAGCCTGAAAGAAGCCTTTGTGAAGGCAGCCGGGATTAAACCAGAAGAATACGATGCGGCCTGGAATAGCTTTGCGGTAAAAGCGCTGGTTGCTCAGCAGCAGAAAGCGGCAGCGGATGTCGAACTGCGCGGTGTACCGGCAATGTTTGTTAATGGCAAATATATGGTTAACAACGGCGGGCTGGATACCAGCTCAATGGATAACTTCGTTCAGCAATATGCCAATGTCGTAAAATTCCTGCTGCAAAAGCAGTAAAAACGATCTAAAAAAGACGCCGGGTTATCCCGGCGTTTTTTTATTCCTGACGTATACTTTCCCGCAGTCTCTGTTGAAAAAATAAGCAGGGGGTGGTGGATGATTTCGGGATTAAATTAATAAGACGTCGGTGATCAAAAAAGGATCGCTGATATTTATATCCACATTTGATCTATTTTGACTTTTCCACTGACAGGATCGTTTTCTTGATCCAACAGGTTGATAAGAAAAGAATAATTTTTACCATATATTGTATATTTACGTAAATAACAATACGTTAGCAATTTTGCACACAAAGTTATCCACAGGTCATCAGGCAAATTCCGCTTAGCGTTTTCTGAGCTTTCCCTAAACTTCCGTCCAGGTTATTTCATATTTATCCGTATCATGTGGCATCCTTATGCCATACCAACGATCATCCTGGAACGTGAAACTTATGGCTCAAATCGCAGAAAACCCTTTGATTCTGGTAGATGGATCTTCCTACCTTTACCGCGCTTACCATGCTTTTCCGCCGCTCACCAACAGTGCCGGGGAACCAACCGGAGCAATGTACGGCGTGCTGAATATGCTGCGTAGCTTGCTGCTGCAGTATCAACCCAGCCATGTAGCGGTAGTCTTTGATGCAAAGGGCAAAACCTTCCGTGACGCATTATTTGAGCACTACAAATCTCATCGCCCGCCTATGCCGGATGACCTTCGTGCGCAAATAGAGCCTTTGCATAATATGGTGCGTGCGATGGGCTTGCCGCTGTTAGCGGTTTCTGGCGTAGAGGCTGACGATGTTATCGGCACGCTGGCCCTTCAGGCGGAGAAGCAGGGACGTGCGGTGTTAATCAGCACCGGCGATAAAGATATGGCGCAGTTGGTTACGCCGAATATCACTCTGATTAATACCATGAATAACGCCATCCTCGGACCGGATGAAGTAAAAGAAAAGTTCGGTGTTCCGCCTGAGCTGATTATTGATTTTCTGGCTCTGATGGGTGACGCATCCGATAACATTCCGGGCGTCCCGGGCGTGGGTGAAAAAACCGCACAGGCGCTGTTGCAGGGTCTGGGCAGCATTACGACGCTTTATGACAATCTGGATAAAATCGCTGACCTTAGCTTCCGTGGCGCGAAAACCATGGCGGCTAAACTGGAGCAGAATAAAGAGGTTGCGCTGCTCTCCTATCAGTTAGCAACCATCAAAACGGATGTAGAGCTTGATATCGGCTGCGAGCAACTCACCGTTAACGAGCCGGACGTAGAAACGCTGCTTGGCTTGTTCCGCCATTATGAATTCCGCCGCTGGATTACCGATCTGCAAGAAGGGAAATGGTTGCAGGGACGGAAAAGTAACAGCGGCGCACAGAAGGCGGTAGAGGAAGCAGCAGTGCCGCAGCCGGAAAGCGTCAGCGTACTCTCTTCGGATGGCTACGTAACCATCCTTGATCAGGACACATTCGATAGCTGGCTGGATAAGCTGAAACACAGTTCGCTGTTTGCCTTTGATCTGGAAACAGACTCGCTGGATACCTTAACCGCCAATATTATCGGTTTATCCTTTGCCGTAGCGCCAGGCGAAGCCGCTTATTTGCCTGTGGCCCATGATTATCTGGATGCGCCGGATCAGCTGGATCGGAATGCGGTGCTGGCACAGCTTAAGCCGCTGCTGGAAGATAAAAGCGCATTGAAAGTCGGTCAAAACCTGAAGTTCGATCGTAGCGTCTTAAAGAACTATGACATCGAGCTGGCCGGGATTAAATTCGATACCATGCTTGAGTCCTATATGCTGAATACCGTCGTCGGTAAGCATGATATGGATAGTCTGGCAGCGCGCTGGCTCAACCATAAAACGGTGACCTTCACCGAGATCGCCGGAAAAGGCAAAAATCAGCTCACCTTCAACCAGATCGCTCTGGAGCAGGCGGCACATTATGCGGCAGAAGATGCAGACGTTACGCTGCAGCTGCATTTAAAAATGTGGCCGGAGCTGGAAAAAGAGGCGGGCCCAAGAAAAGTTTTTGAAGAGATCGAAATGCCGCTGTTAACGGTGATCTCGCGTATTGAGCGTAACGGCGTATTAATCGATCAGCATATCCTGGCTAAGCACTCACAGGAGCTGACCGCTCGCCTTAAAGAGCTGGAAGAGAAAGCGCATGAACTGGCGGGCGAGCCGTTCAATCTCTCTTCCACTAAACAGCTGCAAACCATTCTGTTTGAAAAACAGGGCATCAAACCCACCAAAAAAACGCCGGGCGGCGCGCCATCGACCAGTGAGGAGGTCCTTGCAGAGCTGGCGCTGGATTACCCATTGCCCAAAGTGATTCTGGAGCATCGCGGGCTCTCTAAGCTGAAATCAACCTATACCGATAAGCTGCCGCAGATGATTAATCCACGGTCAGGGCGGGTGCATACCTCTTATCAACAGGCGGTAACGGCAACGGGGCGTCTTTCTTCGACCGATCCTAACCTGCAAAATATTCCGGTGCGTAATGAAGAAGGGCGACGTATCCGTCAGGCCTTTATCGCGCCAGAAGGTTGCCGCATCGTAGCGGCTGACTATTCGCAGATCGAGCTGCGTATTATGGCGCATTTGTCACAGGATAAAGGACTGCTGACTGCTTTTGCGGAAGGTCAGGATATTCACCGGGCTACGGCTGCAGAAGTCTTTGGCGTCAGCGTTGATAAAGTGACCAACGAGCAGCGTCGCAGCGCCAAGGCAATTAACTTCGGTTTGATCTATGGTATGAGCGCGTTTGGCTTATCCCGTCAGCTGAATATTAATGCGGGCGAGGCCAGGCTGTATATGGAGCGCTATTTTGAACGCTATCCGGGCGTGCTGAAGTATATGGAAAATACGCGCCAGCAGGCTTCTGAACAGGGCTACGTCTCGACGCTGGATGGACGTCGGCTGTGGTTGCCGGATATCAAATCCGCCAATGCGATTCGTCGTAAAGCGGCTGAGCGTGCAGCGATTAACGCGCCGATGCAGGGCACGGCGGCAGATATTATCAAACGGGCCATGATTGACGTGGACGCCTGGTTGCAGGAGCCTGATGCGCCGCAGGTTACGATGATTATGCAGGTTCACGATGAACTGGTATTTGAAATCAGGGAGCAGGACGTGGAAAAGGCCAGCGCAAAAATTCGTCAGCTCATGGAAAACAGCATGAAACTGGATGTTCCGTTGCGCGTAGATATTGGTGTCGGTGATAACTGGGATCAGGCGCACTGATCCGTACCAGAGTACGCTGGTGTTGCGGCATAATCAGCGCGCCGCGCGCCTGGCCCGATTGCGCCATACCGTTACTTAAATGCTAACGTTATGGCGCTTAAACACTTTTTTGGTAATTAAGCTACATTCATACGCTGTTTATGTGACGCCTGTTAAGAAAAAACGGCGGTTTTATGAAAATTAACTACAAAAAATTCTTTGTCGGCCAGAAAAAATCAGGTAAAGTTTACGGCGTAGGGTACAGAGGTAAGATGTTCTATCTTTCAGACCTTTTACTTCACGTAATCGGATTTGGCTGAATATTAGCCGCCCCAGTCATTTTGTGACTGGGGCGTTTTTTATTGGGCGTTCGGTAAAAATGGATGCGTAATCCGCTACGCATCCTGAAGGGTTATTGCCCCTGTTCTGAAGATGGCACTTCTTCCTGCGTGCTAAACCAGCTATCCAGCTTAAGCCGCAGTTTATCCACGCCAATTTTCTTCAGAGAAGAGAAAAGCTCTACCTGCACATCGCCCATAAAGGCCAGTGAGGCTTCGCGCACCATATTCAGCTGACTCTTACGAGCGCCGGATGCCAGCTTATCGGCTTTGGTTAACAGCACCAGTACCGGTATTTGGCTTTGCACTGCCCATTCAATCATTTGCTGATCGAGATCTTTAAGCGGATGACGGATGTCCATCAATACCACCAGACCTTTCAGGCACTCGCGTTTCTGCAAATATTCGCCCAGGGCGCGCTGCCATTTACGCTTCATCTCTTCCGGGACTTCAGCGTATCCGTAACCAGGTAAATCCACCAGACGTATGCCGTCAGCGACCTGAAACAGGTTGATAAGCTGGGTACGGCCAGGCGTTTTACTGGTGCGCGCCAGGCTTTTTTGGTTAGTCAGCGTATTAAGGGCGCTGGATTTACCCGCATTAGAGCGGCCTGCAAATGCCACTTCAATACCCACATCAGCCGGAAGGTGGCGAATATCGGGGGCGCTGGTAACAAAATGGGTGACGTGATAATTCCAGCCAGACAAAATAGTGACTCCTGAAGAGTTCATTGGGTTTAATGGCGTGATTATACCCTTAAAGCACGTAAAGCGCTTCCTGGTACAGTTGACTAATAAAATTGTAAGATATTTGCCATAACTATTGCCAGTTATTGACGTTTTTAAACGCCATTCAAATAAATATTCTAAATAAATTCAAAGTTTTACTCGGAAGGGTGTGAAAAAGAGTCCAGGAAATCCCTTAGGTACCTTGTTAGTTTTACTTATTCGTCTAA
Source organism: Pantoea sp. FN0302 (assembly GCF_050113775.1). Lineage (NCBI taxonomy): Bacteria > Pseudomonadati > Pseudomonadota > Gammaproteobacteria > Enterobacterales > Erwiniaceae > Pantoea > Pantoea sp. FN0302. Next base: position 114,265 of record NZ_JBNJSM010000007.1, on the reverse strand, counting down.
AGTAATTCACAGAGTTTGGATGGCTCACTTCAGGATGAAGCGCTCACGGAGTAGTCAGGAAAACAGAGAGCTGGGAACAGGACAAGGTGCGTTGGAATGCGCCGTCAGGGAAAAGGAAACGCTCAGGACGAGAGCGTAATGCACATGGAAAAACCGGGATGTTGACTGCAGCAGGGATGTAAAGGAAGGTTGTCCTTCTACGGAAGGTACGAAAAAAGGCGACAGGGTGACCTGCCGCCTTTTTTCTTTGTGCGCTTTCTGCTAGATTCCGCCGCAATTCTATACTAAAGAAAAACCCCGGATAAACGATCATGAAACCTGCACGTAAGCCACAAAGTAGCGCTGCGCCAAAAGTAAAACGCAAATCGCACGAAGATAAAAATCAGGAAGCGCGCGATCGGAAGCGCGATAAAAAGCGCCGCGGCCATGCAGCAGGTAGCCGCGCGAACCCTGTTATGTCTCAGAGTGACAAAAACAGCGCGGCCAAAGAGAAAGATCCGCGTATTGGCAGTAAAAAACCGGTGCCGTTATTAAAAGAAGGCGTTGCGGTCACGGCAGCGAAACCGATCAAGAAGGCGCCCGTTGAGCAGAAGCCTTTCATGGAGCCGGCAGATGAACTGGCGATGCTGGAAAATGATGAGCGTCTTGACGGGCTGCTGGATCGCCTGGAGAACGGCGAAGTCTTATCAGCAGAAGATCAGGCCTGGCTCGATCAGACGCTGGATCGTATTGATGTGCTGATGGAACAGCTCGGTATCGGTCTGGACGATGATGAAGAAGATGAGGCAGATGAAGATATGTATCGTCTGCTGAAAGGCGAGAAATAAGCTCGCTGACCTAAATTGACGGGAACGGGCGCTGGCTTTGCTCCCGTCAGTCAGGTATTCGACTATGTTTTGGCCTGGATCAATCATCGCCATTCTATTGGCATGTTATCTGTTTTGGCTGTTTGTTAAACTACGCCGCCTGACGCAGCTGAAATCACGGTTGCGCCGTGCTACCGCTAACCGGCAGCGCCAGGCCTCCTTGCCCTTGACGCGGCCCGTAAGGCGTCGTAAATGGAAGGAGTGAACATGCCAATGCCGTTAACCGAGTGGGATCAGGCCCTGATCGAAAAGTACAACTATGCCGGGCCGCGCTATACCTCTTATCCCACCGCGCTGGAGTTTAACGAAGGCTGGAGCGAAGCGGCATTTCAGCAGGCGGCCCAGCGTTATCCCACGCGACCTCTTTCCCTTTATCTCCATATTCCTTTCTGTCACCGCCTTTGTTATTTCTGCGGCTGTAACAAGAAGGTAACGCGCCAGTCGCATAAAGGCGATCGTTATCTGGATGTCCTGGAACTGGAAATCCGCCAGCGTGCTGCGCTATTCAGCAACAGAACCGTTACCCAAATGCACTGGGGCGGCGGAACGCCAACCTGGTTAAGCAAGGCGCAGCTGAGTCGCCTGATGGCGGTATTGCGGGAATGTTTTCACTTCAACAGCGAAGTAGAAATTTCCATTGAAGTTGACCCGCGTGAGCTGGAATTAGATGTGCTCGATCACCTGCGGGCGCTGGGCTTTAACCGTCTGAGTATGGGCGTGCAGGATTTTAATAAAGCGGTGCAGGAGCGTGTCAATCGCGTTCAGGACGAAGGCTTTATTTTTGCGTTGATCGAACGCGCGCGCAAACTGGGTTTTACCTCCAGTAATATCGATCTGATTTACGGCTTGCCGATGCAAACGCCGGAAAGCTTCGATTATACGCTGCAAAAAGTGGCCACGTTACGGCCCGATCGCCTAAGCGTTTTCAATTATGCGCACTTGCCAACGCTGTTTGCCGCTCAGCGTAAAATTAAAGATGAAGAGTTGCCCACCCCGGCGCAAAAGCTGGTAATCCTGCAGCAAACTATCGCTACCCTGACCGCGCAGGGTTATCACTACATTGGTATGGATCATTTTGCCCGGCCGGAAGATGAACTGGCTATCGCCCAGCGCGAGGGGAAACTTCATCGCAATTTCCAGGGCTATACCACCCAGGGCGAGACCGATTTGCTGGGAATGGGTGTCTCGGCGATCAGTATGCTGGGAGACTGTTATGCTCAAAATCAAAAAGAGCTGAAGGCATACTATGCCAGCGTGGAACAGCAGGGCAACGCGTTATGGCGTGGCCTGACGCTAAGCCAGGATGACTGCCTGCGTCGTGACGTTATCAAGTCGCTTATCTGTAACTTTTCGCTTTCTTTTTGCGATATTGAAGCGGTTAACGGCATAACCTTTACCGACTATTTTGCCGAGGATCTGGCTTTGCTTGCGCCTCTGGCCGCCGATGGGCTGGTGGAGATTCAGAAGAGCGGGATACGGGTTACGCCAAAAGGGCGATTGCTGATTCGTAATATCTGCATGTGTTTTGATGTCTATATGCGACAGAAGGCGCGACAGCAGCAGTTTTCTCGCGTGATCTAACGATGCGGCACAGCAAAAAGGCCGGTATGCGCCGGCCTTTTTAATTAGCTGAAAAAACTAACCATTACGGCACATAGCACCGCCGCTAAAGCGGTTTGCGGTGGATGGCCGACAGCTGCATCGCCTGCAGCGCTCAATGAAACCAATAGTGATTCGAGCATGATAAGCCTCCCGATAACCGCTCAAAATGATACTGAACGGCATCGAGGTGTAAAGAGCAAAGCATAAAAAATTGTGCAAAAAATATGCTTTTCTTGCTTACTCCATTCCCAGCTCTTTCAGTTTACGCGTCAGGGTATTGCGTCCCCAGCCGAGTAAGCGCGCCGCTTCCTGCTTGTGTCCTTGCGTATGGCGTAGTGCCGTGGTCAGCAAAGTGCGCTCCATCTCCGGTTGCGCCTCAGACAGCAAATTTTGATGACCGGAACGCAGCGCCCGATCGGCCCACTGCGCTAACAGCGTGGCCCAGCTATCGGGCAATGATTGTACTGCCGTATCGCTGGTGGTGCTTTCAAACAGTTCCGGCGGCAGATCCTGGATCAGTACCTCCTGACCGGCAGCCATCACTGTCAGCCAGCGGCAGGTATTCTCCAGCTGTCGTACGTTACCTGACCAGTGCAAACGTGTCAGTGCCGCTTCAGTCTCAGGATGCAGGATCTTGGCCTCCACACCCAGTTCACGCGCGGCAACCTGTAAAAAATAACGCGCCAGCCGGGGAATATCTTCACGTCGCTCACGCAGCGGCGGCAGATGTACGCGGATCACATTCAGGCGATGGAACAGGTCCTCCCTGAATTTGCCTTCCTGTACGCGCAGCTCCAGATTCTGGTGCGTGGCCGCAATAATACGCACGTCAACCTTTACCGGCGCATAGCCACCGACACGATAAAATTGCCCGTCCGCCAGCACACGCAGCAGACGTGTTTGCACATCCAGCGGCATATCGCCGATCTCATCCAGAAACAGCGTACCGCCGTCCGCCTGTTCAAAACGGCCCTGACGGATCTGATTTGCGCCGGTAAATGCGCCTTTTTCATGGCCGAACAGCTCAGACTCAATCAGGTCTTTAGGGATCGCCGCCATGTTCAGGGCGATAAAGGGAGCCTTAGCACGCGGGCTGTGGCGATGCAGGGCATGCGCTACCAGCTCCTTGCCGGTCCCCGACTCGCCATTAATCAGCACGCTAATCGACGAGCGTGAAAGCCTGCCGATAATACGAAACACATCCTGCATCGCTGGCGCTTCGCCAATAATATCGGTTGTCGGACCGCTGACCGGTCGGTCTCGTGGTTGCTGCTGCTCCTGATAATGGCTAATTGCGCGTTCAACCAGCGCGACGGACTCATCAATATCAAACGGCTTGGGCAAATAATCGAACGCGCCCTGCTGATAAGCGCTCACCGCCGCATCCAGATCGGAGTGGGCGGTCATAATGATGACCGGCAGCATCGGATGCCGCTGTTTAATTTGTTTTAGTAACGCCAGGCCATCCATTCCGGGCATACGAATATCTGACAATAAAACATCTGGGGTTTTGCTTGCGAGTGCTTCCAGCACGTCGTTGCCACTCTCAAAAGTGGCGCAGCTTAAACCAGCTCCCGTAAGTGCGCGTTCAAGTACCCAGCGGATGGAGCTATCGTCATCGACGATCCAAACTATCCCTCGTTGCATAGAAACCTCTACTTACGAATCGGCAGGTAAATCGAAAATTCGGTATGGCCTGGCCAACTGCTAAATTCTATTTTTCCGGAATGTTGATCGATCAGGCTGCGGGCAATGGAAAGCCCTAATCCGGTGCCGCCCTCTCTACCGCTAACCATGGGGTAAAACAGCGTATCCTGCAGCCTTCCCGGTATGCCTGGTCCGTCATCTTCCACATCGATGCGCGCCACCAGCCGGTAACGGGTACCGTGCAAAGTAAGCTGGAAAGCGGTGCGGGTGCGCAAGGTAATGGTGCCGCCTTCCTCGCCCAGCGCCTGTAACGCATTACGGACTATATTCAGTAAAACCTGTTCTATCTGATCGGGATCGTGGGGCAGTTCCGGCAGGCTGGGATCGTAATCACGTACCAAAGAGATGTTGTCCGGCAGCTCCATAGTGACCAGGTTAACCACACGCTCCGCCACCTGATGAATGCTTTGCGTGACGTGCATACCGGGCTGCTGCGGCCCTAACAGACGGTCTACCAGATTACGCAGCCGATCTGCCTGCTCAATAATGACTTTGGTATATTCCGTCAGCGACGGCTCGGGCAAGGCTTTAGCCAGTAGCTGTGCGGCGCCACGTAGCCCGCCCAGCGGATTTTTAATCTCATGGGCCAGGCCCCGAACCAGATCGCGGGCGGCAACCTGCTGCGCATGCTGGATCTGTTCCTGACTGAGGCGGCGTTGATTATCCATCGGCGCCATTTCCAGCAGGATAAGACCATCCGGCAGTCGCTGCGCCGTTAATGACATGATATGGGCGCGCCCATCCACTACCAGCGTTACCTCGCTGTCGGTAAACCCCTGGCCAGCGTCAAGGCTTTCCTGCATAACAGCGATATTTAAAGAGAAATAGCCAATCAGTTCAGGCAACGGCGTGCCAAAAAGCTTACGGGAACTTTGTGCTAACAGCTGCTGTGCCGCTGGATTGGCATAATGAATAACCAGCTCGTTATCGATCAGCAGGATACTGTTAATCAGGGAATTGAGAATCTGCCCGGCATCGGGCAACAGGCCAGTTGCCATACAGCGTTCTCCTGCACCAAATCAGTGCATTATAGTTTCAGGTTCGATAACGCGATATTCCGACCGTTGATCAGGTGGAGAAAAAAGCCCATCCGAAGATGGGCTGAAAGTTTCCACGGCAACAAAAAACGCAAACCAATTAAACGCTGTAGTAAAGCTCGAACTCTACCGGATGCGGCGTCATACGCACGCGATCCATTTCAGCCTTACGCAGCTCGATGTAAGCTTCGATAGCATCATCGGTAAACACGCCGCCACGGGTCAGGAACTCGCGGTCTTCGTTCAGCGCGTTCAGCGCTTCTTCCAGCGAACCGGCCACTTTTGGAATTTCAGCTTCTTCTTCCGGCGGCAGGTCATACAGGTTTTTATCCATGGCGTCGCCAGGATGGATCTTGTTGATGATACCGTCCAGGCCTGCCATCAGCAGCGCAGCGAACGCCAGGTACGGGTTAGCCGCTGGATCCGGGAAGCGTGCTTCGATACGGCGTGCTTTCGGGCTGGCGACCACTGGAATACGGATAGATGCTGAGCGGTTACGCGCTGAGTAGGCCAGCATAACCGGCGCTTCGTAACCCGGAACCAGACGCTTATAAGAGTTGGTGGTTGGGTTAGCCAGGGCGTTAATGGCTTTCGCATGTTTGATTACGCCGCCGATATAGAACAGCGCCATTTCAGACAGGCCGCCGTATTTATCGCCTGCGAACAGGTTTGTGCCACCTTTTGACAGGGACATATGGCAGTGCATGCCAGAACCGTTATCGCCAAACATCGGCTTCGGCATAAAGGTCGCGGTTTTGCCGTAGGCGTGCGCCACGTTATGCACGACATATTTGTAGATCTGAATTTCGTCGGCTTTTTTCACCATGGTATTGAAGCGGGTTGCCACTTCGTTCTGGCCTGCGGTGGCCACTTCATGGTGATGCGCTTCAACAACCAGACCCATCTGCTCCATGGTCAGACACATGGCAGAACGGATGTCCTGTGCGGAGTCAACCGGCGGTACCGGGAAATAGCCGCCTTTCAGACCCGGACGGTGACCTTTGTTGCCGCCTTCATATTCTTTGCCGGTGTTCCAGGCCGCTTCGATATCATCGATAGCAACGTGAGAACCGGATGTGCTGCTGCCAAAACGGATATCGTCGAACAGGAAGAACTCAGGCTCAGGGCCAAACAGTACGGTATCGGCGATGCCTGAAGAGCGCAGGAAATCTTCAGCGCGCTTGGCGATTGAACGTGGGTCGCGATCATAGCCCTGCATGGTGCCAGGCTCCAGAATGTCACAACGGATGATCAGCGTGGAGTCTTCGAAGAAAGGATCCAATACTGCTGTGGACGCGTCCGGCATCAGCACCATGTCTGACTCGTTAATACCTTTCCAGCCGCCGATGGAGGAACCATCGAACATTTTGCCTTCTTCGAAGAAGTCTGCGTTAACCTGATGCGCCGGAATGGTCACATGTTGCTCTTTACCTTTGGTATCGGTAAAACGCAGGTCAACAAACTTCACTTCGTGTTCGTTCATCATCGAGAGAACGTGTTCAGCAGACATACTCAACTCTCCTGGTAATTGTCATTGTCGTCGTGGAAAGAGAACTTCACCCCGCCAGGCGCGTAAAGATCAGCGTACAGTAGGCAATAAAGATCTCAGACAAGCTATCAACCGTTGTGGAAACTGTCGTTTTGGCTTGAACTGATTAAAGCGAATTTTGTGCCAACTTTCTTCTTTTGGCTAAAAAGCGCTATTATAAGCGCTCTCGTCAAACGAGGGATGCACCATGATGGATATCGCGCACCATTGTAGTGCAATTGAGTAGAGTTTGGGCACTGTTATGGTGCAGTTGATCAATCAGGTGCATTTTTTGCACTGAAAGTGGTGTTTAAGGCAAGCCTTGCAGCATTCTTTCTTTGATATTTGTGATCCTGTTCAGTCCTTCGATTAATCCGTGTACAATAGCGCGCTATTTCTAATGCCTGAGGCAAAGCTGTGATCGAAAATTTGCGTAACATCGCCATTATTGCGCACGTTGACCATGGGAAAACCACCCTGGTTGATAAACTGTTGCAACAGTCTGGTACTTTTGATGCCCGTACTGAAGCAACTGAGCGTGTAATGGACTCCAACGATTTGGAGAAAGAGCGTGGGATTACCATCCTCGCGAAAAATACCGCCATCAAATGGAACGACTATCGTATCAACATCGTTGATACCCCGGGACACGCCGACTTCGGTGGTGAAGTTGAGCGCGTTATGTCCATGGTTGATTCAGTGCTGCTGGTTGTCGACGCGATGGATGGCCCAATGCCGCAGACGCGTTTCGTGACCAAAAAAGCCTTTGCTCATGGCCTGAAGCCGATTGTGGTTATCAACAAAATCGACCGTCCGGGCGCGCGTCCTGACTGGGTTGTTGATCAGGTGTTTGACCTGTTCGTAAACCTGGATGCTACCGACGAGCAGCTCGATTTCCCGATTATTTATGCTTCAGCGCTGCAGGGTATTGCTGGCCTTGAGCACGGCGATATGGCTGACGACATGACCCCGCTGTATGAGGCGATTGTTAAGCACGTTCCGGCTCCGAATGTTGATTTGGACGGCCCGCTGCAGATGCAGATCTCTCAGCTGGACTATAACAACTACCTGGGCGTTATCGGTATCGGTCGTATCAAGCGTGGCAAGGTGAAACCGAACCAGCAGGTAACCATTATCGACAGCACCGGCAAAACGCGTAACGCGAAAGTCGGCAAAGTGCTGGGTCACCTTGGTCTGGAGCGTATCGACACCGATCTGGCTGAAGCAGGTGACATTATCGCTATCACCGGTCTGGGCGAGCTGAACATCTCTGATACGATCTGCGACACGCAGAACGTAGAAGCGCTGCCGCCGCTGAGCGTGGATGAGCCGACCGTAACCATGTTCTTTAACGTCAACACCTCTCCGTTCTGCGGTAAAGAAGGTAAATACGTTACTTCACGTCAGATCCTGGATCGTCTGAAGAAAGAGCTGGTACATAACGTTGCGCTGCGCGTTGAAGAAACCGAAGATGCGGATGCTTTCCGTGTTTCTGGTCGTGGCGAGCTGCACCTCTCCGTACTGATCGAAAACATGCGTCGTGAAGGCTTTGAGCTGGCGGTATCCCGTCCGAAAGTTATCTTCCGCGAAGTTGACGGTCGTAAGCAGGAACCGTTTGAAAACGTGACGCTGGATATCGAAGAACAGCATCAGGGCGCGGTCATGCAGGCGATGGGCGAACGTAAAGGCGACATGAAAAACATGGATCCGGATGGCAAAGGCCGCGTACGTCTTGACTACGTGATCCCAAGCCGTGGTCTGATCGGTTTCCGTAACGAATTCATGACCATGACCTCCGGTACTGGCCTGCTGTACTCTACCTTCAGCCATTACGACGATGTGCGTCCGGGCGAAGTGGGTCAGCGTCAGAACGGCGTTCTGATCTCTAACGGTCAGGGCAAAGCTGTTGCCTTTGCGCTGTTTGGTCTGCAGGATCGCGGCAAGCTGTTCCTGGGTCACGGTGCGGAAGTTTATGAAGGACAGATTATCGGCATTCACAGCCGTTCTAATGACCTGACTGTAAACTGTCTGACCGGTAAGAAACTGACCAACATGCGTGCATCCGGTACGGACGAAGCGACTACGCTGGTACCGCCGATCAAGATGACGCTGGAGCAAGCGATCGAGTTCATCGATGATGACGAACTGGTTGAAGTAACGCCAACTTCCGTACGTATTCGTAAACGTCACCTGACGGAAAACGATCGTAAACGCGCTTCACGCGGCAGCAAAGACGCTTAAGATCTTGTCTGCTACGCAAAAGCCCTGCCTGTAAAGGCGGGGCTTTTTTATGCCTGACGATTACGGGTGCCGTAATCCACCTTTGTTCCCGATAAGCAAAACAGGCCACGGGCTGGCTAATGAAGAATGGCTTTTGCCTGCCCACCAGCCTTATCAGTATCATGCGTGATAATGGGAGCTGTATTGCCGGGGCCTGCCTTACAGCATCTGCTGAAATCCAGCCGGGTTGAAATCGTGCCCGTCACGACTTCAGCCAGTGAGGAATTAACCGAAACATAATTCCCCTTTTCGGCCGGTCAGGTGACCCTTTACCCGGCGCGGTTTCCTCACCTTGTGTGAGCATGATGCGCAATGCCGCATAGTCAAAGTGATGCTTTCCCGCTAAAGTTACTCCTCTACGACGGGAAGGAGATGGCTATGCTGTATATCTTTGATTTAGGTAATGTCATTGTAGATATCGACTTTAGCCGGGTATTAGGCGTCTGGAGCGATCTGGGTCGCGTTCCGCTGGCGTTGTTAAAAAGTCGTTTTCAGATGGGCGAAAATTTTGAGCAGCATGAGCGTGGCGAAATAAGCGATGAGCAGTTCGCTGCTAACCTTTGTGCTGAGCTGGATATCGCGCTCAGTTACGAACAGTTTACGGCGGGCTGGCAGGCGGTGTTTGTGGGTCTGCGACCAGAAGTGATTACCCTGATGCAACAACTGCGCAGCCGTGGCGAACGCGTGGTCATCCTCTCTAACACCAACCGACTGCACTGCGATTACTGGCCTTCACAGTATCCGGAAGTGCAGCAGGCTGCTGATAAGCTCTATCTCTCGCAGGATCTGGGAATGCGCAAACCGGAAGCGCGTATTTTCCAGCGGGTGCTGCAAGAAGAGGGCTTTAAGCCTGATGAGGCCATGTTCTTTGATGATAATCTTGAGAACATTGAGGCGGCGCGCCAGGTGGGTATAACCGCCGTGCATGTTACCGATGCGCAGGTCGTGCCGAACTGGTTTGCCCATCGTGGTTAGCTGATGGCGCAATTTTTTTTACGTCCACGTATCCGCGCTGCGGGTACCTGGCTCAAACTCCTCTGGCATCGTATCGAACACGATGGCATGACCACCGAAGCGGGCAACCTGGCCTTTGTTTCTTTACTGGCCCTGGTGCCGCTGGTGGCGGTGGTCTTTTCGCTGTTTGCCGCTTTCCCGGTGTTCGCCGAGATCAGCGTACAGCTAAAGCACTTTATTTTTAATAATTTTGTCCCGGCTGCAGGCAATGTGGTGCAGGATTACCTCGATCAGTTTGTCGCCAACGTGAATAAAATGACGGTGGTAGGCGCGGTTGGGCTGATAGTCACTGCGCTGCTGCTGATGCACTCTATCGACAGCGCGCTGAATGCCATCTGGCGTAGCCAGAAAAAGCGCCCGTTGGTTTACTCTTTTGCGGTCTATTGGATGATCCTGACGCTGGGGCCGCTGTTGGCTGGGGCCAGTCTGGCAATTAGCACCTGGCTTTTGTCGTTAAAATGGATGGCCGTGAGCGGGGTAACCGGGCTTATCGATCAGACGCTGCGTCTTTTCCCTCTACTGCTTTCATGGCTGGCCTTCTGGCTGTTATATAGTCTGGTACCAACCACGCGGGTGCCGCAGCGCGACGCCTTAATCGGAGCGCTGGTTGCGGGCTTGCTGTTTGAATTAGGTAAAAAAGCGTTTGCGCTTTACGTCACCATGTTCCCTTCGTATCAGCTGATTTACGGCGTGTTGGCTGTGATCCCGATCCTGTTCCTGTGGGTTTACTGGACGTGGTGTATCGTATTATTAGGGGCGGAGATAACCGTCACGCTGGGCGAGTATCGTCAGCAGCAGCAACAAGAAAAAGGCAGCGAGGAAACATGATTGCATTAATTCAGCGGGTGCTGAGCGCCAGCGTTACGGTAGCAGATGAAACGGTGGGCAAGATTGGTCCCGGTTTGCTGATATTGCTGGGTGTGGAAAAAGAAGATGATGAGCAAAAAGCGCAACGCCTGTGCGATCGCGTGTTGGGCTATCGTATTTTTAGCGATGAAAATGGCAAAATGAACCTCAATGTCCAGCAGGCGGGCGGGAGCGTTCTGGTGGTTTCGCAGTTTACGCTGGCTGCCGACACACAAAAGGGCATGCGGCCCAGCTTCTCCCGTGGCGCTGAGCCGCAGGAGGCGGAACGCCTCTACCACTATTTCAGCGACTGCTGCCGACAGAAAAATCTACCCGTAGAGAACGGGCGCTTTGCCGCAGATATGCAGGTCGCCTTAGTGAATGATGGACCGGTGACCTTCTGGCTACAGGTATAATGCCGATAGTCATAGCCGTCTGGAACAACCACGCCTACGCCGAATGAGAGAATCCTTTTATGTATCACCTACGAGTGCCGGAAACTGCCGAAGAGCTGGAAATGTATTACCAGTTCCGCTGGGAAATGTTACGTAAGCCGCTGCGTCAGCCGCAGGGTTCCGAGCGGGACGCCTGGGATGCGATGGCGCATCATCAAATGGTGGTGGATGAACAGGGAAAACCTGTCGCTGCGGGGCGTCTTTATATCAATGCGGACAATGAAGCCTCTATTCGCTTTCTGGCTGTACATCCTACCGTACAGGGCAAGGGTTTGGGTACGCTGGTGGCGATGACGCTGGAATCGGTCGCCCGTCAGGAAGGCGTTAAGCGAGTGGTGTGTAGCGCGCGTGAGGATGCGGTCGAATTCTTTGCCAAGCTGGGCTACGTTAATCAGGGCGAGATTACCGCACCGCTCAGCACGCCGGTACGCCACTTTTTAATGATTAAACCCGTGATCACGCTGGATGATATCCTGCATCGCGCTGACTGGTGCGGGCAACTGCAACAGGCCTGGTATGAGCACATTCCGCTCAGTGAAAAAATGGGCGTGCGCATTACGCAATATACCGGTCAAAAATTTATGACCACCATGCCGGAAACCGGCAATCAAAACCCACACCATACGCTTTTTGCAGGCAGTCTTTTTTCCCTGGCCACGCTCACCGGCTGGGGATTGATCTGGCTGCTGCTGCGTGAGCGTCATTTAGGCGGCACGATTATCCTGGCCGATGCCCATATCCGTTACAGCAAGCCTGTCAGCGGCAAGCCCAGCGCTTCTGCCGATCTCGGCTCACTCAGCGGTGACCTTGACCGTCTGGCGCGCGGACGTAAAGCGCGCGTGCAGCTGGAAGTGGAGCTGTTTGGGAACGAGGAGTGCGGGGCGGTCTTTAGCGGTGTCTATATTGTGCTGCCCGCCGATCCCGACGGGCCGCTGGAGCCTCACGGATGAGTGCTGACTTCGCCCTGAGTCATTGACTGTTGCAAGGTTTTGCCGTCTGTGGAAAGCGTTAATGTGCCGTTAGCGCTGCTTTTTAACGGCGTCTTTGCCGCCAGGCGCGCATTCAGCTGCAACTGTAGTGTGGCCTGACCGGTGAGCGGCGGCGCTGGCCAACCCCAGTTTTGTAACACATCCGCCGGTACAGCCCGGCCATTCAGCGTTAACGAAAGATGGCGCGCCGGCGTTTGATCCAGCGTTGCCACACCTTCCAGCATGCCTTTATCCACAAACGCGCTCATCTCCGTTACCGCGATCTGTTCAGCATCGGCATTTAACGCCAGCGAAGGATGTCGAACGTCGGTTCGGTTGAATGTGGCTTCCGCCGCATTCAGATTAAGAGAGCCTTGCCAGATACCCCACTGACGATGCTGCGCCAGTAACAGATCGGAACCGTTGGTATCCAGTGCGGTTATCTGAAAGGGATACTGAGGGTTTACATCGATAATCAGATTACGGTTACCGCTTAGCTTTTTCACCAACACGCTATCAAGCCAGGCTGGCAGAGATGCCATCCAGCGCTCGCGCCAGTTTTCCGGCAGCGTGTATTCCAGCCCGGCCAGCACCACCTCATCCAGCGTAAGCCGCTTGGTCTGACGTTGCCAACTGCCTTGTGCACGGATTAAGCCGTTAACCCAGCGTGAACTAAACCGTGCGTCCGTAATGCCTTGTGGAGAAAAGTCGAGATTCAGAATCGGATCGTTTAACGTCAGCTGACCGTTGATAAAGTTGTCGGCATTCAGCGCCAGCGAGCCGTCATCGCTTTGCCAGTCGCCATTGCTTAACGTGACGCTTTTCAACAGCAAATCGAGATCGGCTACTGCCCAGTCCGGCCCCTGCAGATGGGTATTCGTCACATCCACGCGAGAAAAGTATACCGCAGGCAAGCTACGTAGCGGCTGTAAGAATGCGCTAAGTGATTTGTCTGTTTGCAGGCGAATATCATTCAGGCGCAGCGCAGATACATCCCATTTACCTTGTGCATCACGTTGGGCGCTGCCGGTTACCGAGCCACGTGCCAGGTCGCCGCCGAAATTATTAATCACCAGCACGTTGTCGTTTATTTTTCCCTGTACCAGTGCATTGGTCACCTTCACTCCCTGTAACGTTACGCGTTCTGCACTGGCCTGAAAGCTGGCCTTATCACCCAAAATATTACCCGCGCGCGGCTGCCAGGGGATCACGCCGCCGTTTAACGCTATCGCGTTGAACGCCTGCCGGGGGCTATGGAGTTGCATATTGCGTAGTTGAAGGCGATCGGCCTGTAACGGCAAGGTCATATTTGCTGACATATTGGCGGCGTTCAGCGCGCCATCCTGCAACTCAATGCGCGTAAAGCGTGGCGCTTCGCTAAACAGAGAGAAGGTCAAACCAAGATTAACAGTTTTTGCCACCATCACGGCGGGCTGGCCATCGTGACCAAAACTCACATTACGTAAGGTCAGCAGACCAGGCGCGGAAAAGTTATGCTCTATTTTACTGACGGAGAGATGCCAGGCGGTATCGTCGCTTATGCGTCTGCTGACCCACTCCGCACCCCAACGGGTTTGCAGCAAAAGATAGATTGTTACCAGCGTCAGCAGCAGTAGCAACAGCAGCGAAAGCGTTAACTTTCCGATAAATTTCATTTGCATCCTTCCGTATGAATTTCCGGTATCGCCTGTTATGCCTTAATTACTGGCATAGCTCAACCGCCTGGTTGTAAAGCCGGAATAAATACGTGGCGGAGGGCGAGCCAAAGCCCGCCCCGCCAGGGTTACTTCTCGTGAGGGAAAAACAGGTTCAGTAAGATTGCGGTAATACCGCCGGCGGCGATACCGGAGGAGAGCAGGGTTTTTAACCACTCTGGCGCAAACTGCAGGATCAGCGGCTGCTGCGACACGCCAAGCCCTACTGCCAGCGAGAGCGCCATAATCATAATTGCCCGACGATTTAGCGGCTCGCGCGAGACAATACGCACGCCGGATGCGGCAATGGTGCCGAACATCACAATCGTCGCGCCGCCCAGTACCGGCTCCGGAATATGTTGTACAAAGCCGCTTACCGCAGGAAACAGACCCAGCACGATCAGCATTAACGCCACCACAAAGCCGACGTAACGGCTGGCAACGCCGGTCAGCTGGATAACGCCGTTGTTCTGCCCGAAGCAGGAGTTAGGAAAAGTGTTAAACAGCGCAGAGACAAAAGAGTTAAAACCATTCGCCAGCACGCCGCCTTTCAGACGTTTCATATAAAGCGGTCCGCTAACCGGCTGCTCTGAGACATCAGAGGTGGCGGTAATATCGCCGATGGTTTCCAGCGAGGTCACCATAAATACCAGCATCAGCGGAATCAGCAGGTTCCAGTCAAAGCCCAGGCCATAATAGAGCGGCATCGGCACAGCCACCAGCGCACTGTTGGCTGGTGCGGTGTTTTCCGGCAGCATGTCCAGCGCCCATGCCAGCAAATAGCCCACCGCCATTGCAATCACCAGTGAGGCAACGCGCAGGTAAGGGTTCCGCTGACGATTAAGGATAATGATCACCGCCAGAACCGCGCCTGCCAACAGCAGGTTTTTCGGCGCGCCAAAGGTGTGATCGTTCATCGCGGCAAAGCCGCCGCCAATAGAAGTTAAGCCCACCTGAATCAGCGACAGACCGATAATCATTACCACGATACCGGAAACCAGCGGCGTGATAATCCGGCGCGCCAGATGCAGTACACGGGAAATAATCATTTCAGTGCAGGAGGCGACCATCAGCGTGCCGAATAACGCGGCCATCATCGTGGGGACATCGGCACCGCCATTTTTTAATGCCAGACCGCCCATAATCAGTGGGCTTACAAAATTAAAGCTGGTGCCCTGAATAGAGAGGAGCCCTGAGCCTACCGGTCCCCAGGTTTTAATCTGCAAAATCGACGCCACGCCAGAGGCAAACAGCGACATGCTGATAATGTGCTGCGTATCCTGAGCAGGCAGCCCAAGGGCCTGACAAATCAGCAGTGCAGGAGTAATCACCGCCACGAACATTGCCAGCAGATGCTGGCAGGCGGCAAAGAGGGTTTGCGCCAGCGGTGGGCGATCTTCCAGACGATAAATGAGTTCGCTCTTCGGCGTCACGCCGGCGGCGGACGGGGCGATTTCATGAGGATTGGCGGACATGATTAGGGTTCCCTGAGAAACAAAGTGGCGATTGTAATTCACTGCATGTTAAAAGCAATCGTTTGCTCAGCAACCGCATCTATGGCACACCGGTTATTTAAACAGGAGTTGTCCGGGATCAGAAAAGAGAGGTCAGGCGTTAGTGTAGCGATCGGTTTCCGGCAGCCAGCGTTCAATTAACGCCTGCGCCTGTTGTGGATAATGCTGGTGGATATGGCGTGCAATACGCTGTACTTCAGGGATCAGGGCCTGGTCGCGCAGCAGGTCGGCCACTTTAAACGCCGCGTTGCCGGTTTGCCGTGTGCCCAACAGCTCTCCAGGCCCACGAATTTCCAGATCGCACTGGGCGATAACGAAGCCGTCATTGCTGTCGCGCAGTACCTGCAGGCGCTTTTGCGCCGTTTTGCTCAGTGGGGATTTATAGAGCAGTACACAATGAGAGGCAACCGCACCACGGCCAACGCGGCCACGAAGCTGATGCAACTGAGCAAGGCCCAGACGCTCCGGGTTTTCAATAATCATCAGGCTGGCGTTGGGGACATCCACGCCGACTTCAATGACCGTGGTCGCGACCAGCAATTGCATCTTGCCCTGTTTGAAAGCCTGCATCACATCCTGCTTTTCCTGCGGCTTCATGCGGCCATGAACCAGGCCTACCTGTAAATCAGGCAGCGCCAGCTTTAACTCTTCCCAGGTGGCTTCCGCCGCCTGCGCTTCCAGCAGGTCGGACTCTTCAATCAGGGTGCATACCCAGTAAGCCTGGCGGCCCTCTGTGTGACAGGCGCTTTTTACCCGTTCAATAATCTCAGCGCGTCGCGAATCAGGGATGGCCACCGTGGTGACCGGCGTGCGTCCCGGAGGAAGTTCATCAATAACCGAGGTATCCAGATCGGCATAGGCGGTCATTGCCAGCGTACGCG
The DNA here is from genome assembly GCF_050113775.1 of Pantoea sp. FN0302. Lineage (NCBI taxonomy): Bacteria > Pseudomonadati > Pseudomonadota > Gammaproteobacteria > Enterobacterales > Erwiniaceae > Pantoea > Pantoea sp. FN0302. The sequence continues at coordinate 97,873 of NZ_JBNJSM010000007.1, read as the reverse complement.
GGATCGGTGTTGCGGTCATAATTAACTGATGAGGATGGAACCCTTGCTCCTCGCCTTTTTCCCACAGCGCGAGCCGCTGGTGGACGCCGAAGCGATGCTGCTCATCGATAATCACCAGCGCCAGACCGTTAAACTGCACCTGCTCCTGAAAAATAGCGTGCGTGCCCACCACCATGGAAACCTGGCCGCTGGCAATCGCTTCCTGCTGCGCCAGCCGCGCTTTGCCTTTTTGTTTGCCCGCCAGCCAGCCTACCTCGATGCCCAGCGGGGCAAACCACTGCCGGAAATTGTTAGCATGCTGTTCAGCCAGTAGCTCGGTCGGTGCCATCAGCGCAACTTGCTTACCATGCGCAATCACATCCAGCGCAGCCAGAGCCGCAACCAGCGTTTTGCCAGAGCCAACATCGCCCTGAACCAGCCGCATCATGGGATAATCGTGGGTAAGATCTTGCTCAATCTCTTTAACCACCCGTTGCTGGGCAGCGGTCGGTTTAAAAGGCAGCGCCGCCAGCAGACGATCGCGCAATGCGTGGCGCGGCGGCATTGCCAGTGCATGATAGCGTTGAGCGCCAGCGCGCACCGCCAGCATACTCAGATTGTGCGCCAGCAATTCTTCAAGGATTAAACGACGTTGAGCGGGATGGCGACCGCTTTCCAGATCAACCAACTGGATATCTGGCGGTGGTCGATGCAGCGTGCGTAACGCATCAGGCAGGCTAAGCAGACCGCCGCTTAATTCGGCAGGCAGCAGCTCAGCAATCGGGCAGGTATCCAGTAACTGAAGCGCCTGATCGGTCAGGCTACGCAGCGTGGCCTGGCGAATTCCTTCTGTAGTGGGATAAACCGGCGTCAGCGTTTCCTGTAGCTCAGTGATGCTGTGCTCGCCCTGAATACGATACTCCGGATGGATCATCTCGGCACCGCGCTGGCCGCGTTTGATCTCGCCATAAGCCGTCACGCGCGCGCCGGGTGAAAGTCCATTTTTCATACCTGCGTTGAAATTGAAAAAGCGCAATGTCACTACGCCAGAACCATCGCTAATCTGGCTGACCAGCATCCGGCGACGACCAAAGGTTACGTCGGTATGCAACACTTCGCCTTCAACCGTCGCCCAGATCCCCGGCAGCAGGTCATTAATGCGATAGAGTTGTGTGCGATCTTCATAGCGCAGCGGCAGATGCAGCAGCAAATCCTGCACAGTATGCAGCCCGATTTTCGCCAGCTTTCCGGCCTGGCTGGCGCCTACGCCGGAAAGCGTGCTGAGCGGAACGGCATCCAGCAGGCGGCCTTTCATCGTTTCGCCGTTGACTGCATGGCGGCCCACCACCCGGCATCGGCAACCACCTCGCCGTTGTCGTCGATCTCGGGGCGGGGCAGCCCTTTTTGTTTCGCCACGCGCGCCAGTACCGGATAACCGCCTTCAAACAACAGGCGCTGCTGTTCTGAATGCGGCAGCGTACTGATATCGCGCTGGTACATGCCAGCGTTTTGCCGCTGGCGCTGTGCCTCATACAGAATCAGCGCGGAGGCGACTGAAACGTTCAGCGACTGCACCATGCCCACCATAGGAATAATGATATCCCGATCGGCCAGTGCCAGCGCTTCCTGCGTGATGCCAGTTTTTTCCTGACCCATTAAAATACAGGTTGGCCGCGTATAGTCGATTTCACGAAAATCGACCGCTTTAGCGGAAAGGTTGGTCGCCAGAATCTGCATATCCTGCTGCTTCAGATGGGTTATCGCATCAGCAATCGTACGGTGGGTTTTCACCTGTACCCAGCTGTTGCTGCCGGCAGCAGAGGAAACCACGGTGCGCATCCGGTTAGCAGGCCAGATGGCGTGAACTTCATGCACGCCCACCGCGTCCGCCGTACGAATGATGGCGGACACGTTATGGGGTTTATGTACCTGCTCCATGCATACGGTAAGATCATGCTGGCGCGCGGCCAGCATCTCGCGTATACGAGCAAAACGTTGAGCATTCATGCGTTAGTTTCGGTTACGGTGAACTTTGATCACGTCCGGCATTACGCGAATTTTGCGCATAATATTTGCCAAATGAACGCGATCGCGTGCCGTCAAACGAATAAAGGCGCTGTAAACGCGGCCGTCACGCTCTTCTGTGTTCAGGCTTTGAATATTCGATTTGGCTGTGTTAATTGCCGCCGTCAGGTTCGCCAGCGCGCCCTGATGGTTAAACATATCAACTTTGATCTCAGCGACGAACTCTTGCTCGGTCACCTTATCCCATTCCACCGCCATAAACTTCTCGGGCTCTTTTTGATAGCCACGAATGTTACGGCACGATTCATGATGAACCACCAATCCCTTACCGGGACTGACATGCGCCACAATCGGGTCGCCAGGAATAGGACGGCAGCACTTGGCAAAGGTAATCAGCACGCCATCAGCGCCTTTAATAGGCAGCTTGCTGCGCGATGTGGAGTTGGTGGAAGCGCCGCCTGCCGTATCCAGCAGATTTTTCGCCACCACAACGCTCATCGCGTTGCCCAGGCCGATTTCCGCCAGCAGGTCGTCCAGCGACGCCAGCTTCATCCGCTCCAGCTCTTGCTCAATGCTTTCCGGCGCAATCTCAGCCAGTTTACGGCTACCGCCCAGCGCATGGTTAAGCAGGCGTCGTCCCAGACTCACTGAGTCTTCGCGCTTGAGGTTTTTCAGCAGTTGACGGATTTTGGCGCGCGCTTTCGAACTGACAACAAAGTTAAGCCAGGCGGCATTGGGACGCGCGCCGGGCGCGGTAATGATTTCCACCGTCTGGCCGCTGGCCAGCGGCTGCGAAAGGGGATAGGGCTGACGATCGACGCGGGCGCCCACGCAGGCATGACCAATATCGGTATGCACCGCATAGGCAAAGTCCACCGGCGTGGCGCCAGCAGGCAGTTCGACAATGCGCCCTTCCGGGGTGAAAACGTAAATCTCATCCGGGAAAAGATCGGATTTAACGCTTTCGATAAATTCAAAGGAGCTGCCGGCGCTTTGCTGCAATTCCAGCAGGCTTTGTAACCAGCGCTGCGCGCGAATCTGGGCTGTGGTGCCGCTCTCGCCTTGCTCTTTGTAAGCCCAGTGCGCCGCCACCCCCATTTCCGCCATCTGATCCATATCTTCCGTACGGATTTGCACCTCAACCGGCACGCCGTGCGGACCAATCATCGAGGTATGCAGCGACTGATAGCCGTTTGCCTTCGGGATGGCGATATAATCTTTCACCCGCCCCGGACGCGGCTTATACAGGCTGTGCATCTGACCCAGCACGCGATAACAGGTATCCACATCGCAGACGATCACGCGAAACGCGTAAATATCCATAATGGAGTGGAAGCGCTGCTCTTTCAGGTGCATTTTGCAGTATATGGAATAGAGATGCTTTTCACGGCCAAAAACGCGACAGGGAACACCGGCTTCCTGCAAACGCCCTTCAATCTCCGCCAGGATTTTCTGGATCATCTCCTTACGGTTACCGCGCGCGGCTTTCACCACTTCTTTTATCACGCGATAACGGTTGGGATAGAGCGCTTCAAAACCCAGCTCTTCCAGCTCGGTTTTCAGATGGTGAATACCCAGGCGGTGCGCCAGCGGACTGTAAATTTCCAGCGTTTCACGTGCGATGCGTCGCCGTTTATCGGGCCGCAGCGAGCCCAGCGTGCGCATATTATGCGTACGGTCGGCCAGCTTGATCAGGATGACGCGAATGTCCTGCACCATCGCCATGATCATTTTGCGGAAGTTCTCCGCCTGCGCCTCTTTTTTATCACGGAACTTCAGCTTATCCAGCTTGGATACGCCTTCAACCAGTTCGGCGACGCTTTTGCCGAACAGCTGTTCCATGTCCTGATAGGTGGCGGGAGTGTCTTCAATCACGTCATGCAGTAGCGCGGCCATGAGCGTTTCATAGTCGAGCTTCATTTCCGCCAGGATACAGGCGACGGCGACGGGATGGGTGATATAAGGCTCACCGCTGGAGCGAGTCTGCCCCTCGTGAGCATCACGTGCGACAAGGTAAGCTTGCTTGAGGCGCTTGATCTGCTCCTCAGGCAAGTATTGTTCAATCAGCTGATTGAGGCTTTCAAAAAGATACAAGGGCGAGCCTTCCGGCTAATTAACGACGACCTTCAGCGATAGCGGTAACAGCCTGCAACTCGGCGGCTTCTTGCTCATGCTGTTCCTGGCGCTCACGAACATCAAGGATCTGATTGGTGATCAGGCCTTCTTCGATTTCACGCAGAGCGATAACGGTCGGTTTATCGTTCTCTTCCGGTACCAGCGGATCTTTACCGCTCACCTGCATCTGACGTGCGCGACGTGCGGCGACCAGAACCAGGTCAAAACGGTTACCAATTTTCTCTACTGCGTCCTGAACGGTTACGCGTGCCATAAGTGTGCTACTCCACAGGTGAAGAAATGACTGGGCATAATACTGAAAGTGACTTCAGTCTGCCAATAGTTTGCTGATTAATGCATCATGCCGGGCTTTTTGACGGCCCATACGCAGACGCTCAGCGCGAATAATGGTTTTGAGATCCGATAGCGCCAGATCAAAATCATCATTAACAATTAAATAGTCGTACTCGGCATAGTGGCTCATTTCGGCTACGGCCTGGGCCATGCGGCGGGCAATAACCTCTTCGCTATCCTGACCGCGACCGCGTAAGCGGCGATCCAGCTCCTCTTTTGAAGGCGGCAAAACAAAAATACTGCGTGCCGAAGGCATTTTTTGCCGAATCTGCTGCGCGCCCTGCCAGTCAATATCCAGAAAGACATCAACGCCGGTTGCCAGCACTTGATCAATGGCCACACGCGAAGTGCCGTAATAATTGCCAAACACTTCAGCATGCTCAAGAAAAGCATCCTGCGCAATCATCGTTTCAAACTCTTGTTTAGAAACGAAATAGTAGTGCTCGCCGTGCTGCTCGCCGGGACGCATTCCGCGCGTGGTATGCGAAATGGATACCTGGGTATCGTAGAGCGGCTGCGTTTTCAGCATAGCCTGAATCAGACTGGATTTGCCTGCGCCGCTGGGGGCGGAAATTATATAAAGCGTGCCTTGAGCCATGATAGTTCTTGAAGTGTGTGAAAGAGCGGAGTCTGTTTCCTGCACAGTATACACGGCTTGCCGCCGCCATGCAGCGTTTGCGCCGTTCCGCTGTGGTTTTTCTTGTTTTATGGAAAGTATGCCGCGTAAAGCGGAGCGGTTTGCACGCTTTGCAGTAAAAATCCCTGCATGGTTTTCCAGTTTCATTCTTTGCTTCTCGCTGCGTTGCCTTTAATCCGTTTTACTGAGGCCGTTGAAAGCAAGGAGGAACTATGTCAGGAAAGACGGCCTTATGGCTGCTGTGTCTGTTTGCCGGCACAGCGCAGGCGCTGTGCCCTCGCTGGACGCCAGCAAGGGCATCGGAAGAGATCGCTCATCTTCAGCAGCAGCTACGCAACTGGGACAATGCTTACTATCGTGACGGCCAGACGCTGATTGATGATGCGCTTTATGACAGCCTGCAACAGCGGTTACGGCAATGGCAGCGCTGTTTTCAACCCGCAACAGCGCCAGATCGTTCGGTCTGGGCAGATAACGGTACGGTCGATCATCCTGTTGCTCATACAGGAGTAAAAAAACTACCGGATAAGCTGGCGGTAGCCTACTGGATGCAGGGCAAAGGACCGTTATGGATACAGCCGAAAGTTGATGGCGTCGCCGTAACGTTAGTTTATCGTCAGGGAAAACTGGCCTCGTTGATTAGCCGTGGCGATGGAGTAAAAGGGCAGAACTGGCTGAATAAAGCCGCTTATATTCCCACGCTTCCGCAGGTCATTCCCGATAAAAGGCCCGTGCTGGTACTGCAGGGTGAACTCTTCTTAACCGTGACCGATCATCAACAGGCCACAGATGGCGGGAAAAATGCGCGTGCTCAGGTCGCGGGCGCGCTAATGCGCCAGCAGCCTTCGCCCTTGCTTTCACGGCTGGGTATCTTTATTTGGGCGTGGCCAGATGGGCCACAAACCATGGCGCAGCGGCAAACGGCACTTAAGCAGTTAGGCTTTGGCTTAGCCAGCGCCTGGACGCAGCCGGTAAACAGTGAAGAAGAGGTGGCCCTGTGGCGTGCGCGTTGGTTTCGCGCGCCGCTGCCCTTTGTCACTGATGGCGTGGTGATTCATCAGGATCGCCGTTCAGCCGGTAAGCAATGGTTGCCCGGAAACAGTGAAGAAGTGGCTGCCTGGAAATATAACCCGCCGATTATCAGCAGCGAAGTGCAGTCCATTGATTTTCCGATAGGACGCACCGGGAAAATCTCGGTAGTGTTAAACGTTGTGCCCGTGCAGTTGGATGATAAAACCGTGCGTCGAGTGAGCCTGGGTTCTTTGGCGCGATGGCAGGCATTAGATATTGTTCCCGGCGATCAGGTAGCAATCAGTCTGGCAGGACAGGGCATCCCGCATCTTGAAAAAGTGATCTGGCGAGTTATGCATCGTCATCGGCCGGAACCACCCGATTCGCAGAATTATCACAGCCTGAGCTGCTTTTATAACAGTGCGGAGTGTCGGAAACAGCTGCTTTCCCGTCTGAGCTGGTTAAGCCAGCGAGAAGGGCTCGATTTACCGGGAATTCAGCGCAGCACCTGGCAGCGCCTGCTGCTGCATCCGGATTTCGTACATCTTTTTTCCTGGCTCAATATGAGTAGTGAGCAGCTTTCAGCCGTGCCGGGTATAACGCCGCAACGAGCCAGGCAAATCGTACATTACTTTAACCAGGTGCAGCATCAGCCTTTTCGCCGTTGGGTAAAGGCGCTTGGTGTTCCTTTACCCACTGCCGCGCTCAACGTGTTACCGGATAATAACTGGCCTCAGCTGCTGTCGCGCAGCCTGCAAAGCTGGCAACAGTTGCCTGGCGTCGGCAAAACGCTGGCACAGCGCATTGATCTCTGGCTAAAGGATAAGCAGGTAAAAGAAATGATCGATATTATTCAGCAGTGGCAAGCGGCACGAAAAGGCAAGGGAGAGGCGTCGTTACCTGATTCCGAACCGCTGGCGTTGCCGGTAAGTCAGCCTGCTAATGTTCCGGATGTGGATAATTGAAAATGGGCAGCCCCAGACGAAAGCGCAGCGCCAATAGACGGGAAAGAAAACCGAACAGCAAGGTAATAAGGATGACCGTTTCATGAGATAGCGGCGTTTTTAGCAGCAAGATATAGAGCCAGCCTGCGGCAAAAGCGATCCCGGCATACAGTTCTTTCTGAAACACCAGCGGAATCCGGTTGCAAAACATATCACGCAGCACGCCGCCGAACACACCGGTAATGACCGCGCTAATAGCAGCAATAATGGAAGCGTGTCCCATATCAAGCGCAACCTGAGCGCCAATAATGGAAAAAACCACTAACCCTAATGCGTCCAGCACCAGAAATACCTTGCGAAGATGGGTCATCAGAGGAGCAACAACCGTGGTAACTACGGCTGCGGCAGCAACAATCATGATGTATTCAGGATGCTTTACCCAACCGAGCGGGTAATGACCTAACAGCATGTCACGCACTGAACCACCGCCAATGGCGGTTACCGACGCAATAATAATAACGCCGAAGAGATCCATTTTTCGTCGTCCGGCAGCAAGCGCGCCGGTCATGGCTTCGGCAGTAATGCCAATGATATAGAGTACGGTCAGTAACATAGCCAGCTCCAGGGAAACGGTGGCAAGCCTACAGCGCTTCTCTGAGTGTAGACGAGTGAAAATTTCTAAGGCATTCGCTTTCGGATTATCTTTGTTTATGCGAAGCGGGGAGAAAGAACGCCAAAAAATAAAAAAAGCGCGCTGTAGTAGCGCGCTTAATAAAAATACCTGTTTACAGGCATTTATCCACCCATTAACAGCTTTTATTATTATATTAATTTTTCATTGTTTTTTAACGTCCTGGCTGTGCTCGTTTTACGCAACACAATCTGTTTGAGTTCAAGTATCAGCGGATCCTGACTCCTTAAGAGCATTAAAACCCAAACCAGTCCGCCAGCGGCAATTTGAATGGTAAGCGTAAGCGCAACCGGCAGCAGCTCTTCTAATCCGTAGCCAAGCGCGTAGCTGATGCAAAGCGTTGGCAGCGCCATACGCAGCGGCAGCCACTGGCTGGTTAAATAAGCTTTAGCGCTGGCACCCAGAATTGGGCGTATTAATACAAAATAGTTTGTTAGCGCGGTGAAAATTTGTAACGCAGTAAAACCGATAGTGGCACCTGTCAGCCCGCCCCACTGCGCGCCTACCCAGATAACCGGTACAGAAAGCGCCAACCGAAGCGCATTAAGCTTTGAACTGATATCAACCGCACCTTTTGCCATTACCAGGGCGCCTACAGGGTTGTTAATGGCTCGCATAATGCCTGCGATACACAATATCTGCAGGACCGGAGCAATAAACAACCAGCGCTCGCCAAACAAGCTCAGCACTAAATTATGAGCGATGCCAGCCATACCCAACAGCGCAACGAAATTCAGCAGGCTCATGATTGATAACATCTTATAGAAGTTATGTCGTAAACGTGGCTGGTCATCCTGCATCTGCGCAAAGGCGGGAAATAACACGCGTGACAGAATAGGGTTGATCTTTGCAGGCGGCATAACGGCAAGGTTATAAGCCAGGTTATATCCTCCGGTTGCAACCGCACCCAGCAGGCGTGACAGCAGTATAGTAGGCATATTCATACCAAGCTGGTTAATCAAACTATCTGCCGTCAGATAGCCGCCGTAACGTAAATTACTGCGTACGCTCTTCAACTCAAAAACAAATTGAGGGCGGTATATTTTTCCACCGTAGTAACAAAACAGCAGCATGCGTATGGAAACCATGGTCAGGTATCCCCAGATAGCGCAAAGTGCCGAGGGTGACCATACAGCAGAAAGTAACGTCACAGCAAAACCTGATATTGCTGCTATAACCTCGGTACGCCCTATAAGTGTAAAGGCCAGCTCTTTTTGCAATAAAGCCCGAAACTGCTGTCCCTGCGGAATGATAAGAAAGGCAACAGATAGCGTCTCAATAAGCTCATTCAGTTCTGGTTGCTGAAGTAATACGCTAATAGCATGGCTACTCAAATAGATAATGGCGAAAACGGCCAGACCAATAAAAATATTTAGCCAGTATAAAGTTGATAGCTCCGTTTCAGACATACTTTTCCGCTGTATAACTGAGTTGGATAAACCAAAGTCGGAAAGCGTATCGACCAGCGTCAAAATAACCAAAGCAATAGTTAATAAACCAAATTGTTTCGGATCAATCATTCTGGCAAGCAGAGCTAGCTGCAAAATGCCAAGCCCAATCGTCATTACTGAAGAAATGGCTGACCATTTTGCGCCATTAATTGCTTTTTGTTTCAAAGACATCGTATATCCGTGGTGCTAAAAAGAGCGGTGTTGGAAAGGTAACACCCTAAAATTATTTTTATTTTATAGAAATGAAAATGCTTTTTATTATAAGGCTATAGTAAGGTAATCATCCCTGAAACCAGGCAGTCCATGCTGAGTCCGCCAGCTTTTTATCACATCCACCATGCTTTGTGGTGTGCTGATATTAAAATCCTGAGGATAAAGAATAAGATCGGTACCAGCTGGATGTCCTGCTAACAGAACAAATTCCGTCACTGCTTGCAATAGTCCTTCGGTAGTTTCGAAATCAGCTGATAATATTTTACGTGCAATATTAACAAATTCTTGCTCAGTAAAGTCTTGCAGCGATATGCGTTCCATAGGAAATTCCTGGAATGTCTGATTATTAGAAATTGCTGTGTGCAGGAAGATTTATAACTTTTTTCCTGTTAAGAATCACCATGAGAAATATCTGAAACTAAAGATCCAGTAGTAAATGGATGTTAGAAATGAATGTATTAAAAAAAATAGCTAAGAAAAGGAATAGTAACGCTTAAGTAGTCTTTAATGAGTTGAGAGGAAATTCATGGGTTTTGAGTTTAGTTTATTGATTATTTGATTTTTTTTAGTTGAGACTTCAGATTTATCGCATTCTTCATAGATAAGTTGAGTTAACAAAATCCCTGTATTTTACATGGAAATGTGTAATTTTTCTGCACGGTTATTCCATGCTAAGTTTTTATCAGATCCGGAGGTAGCTAAAAAGAGTGGTTAAAAAGCAGCCTGAATGCCGTCTGTGCCATCTGATAAGGGCGGTATAACAGAGTCATGACATTACTCTTTACCAACCCAGCCCTGGATAAAATCAGCAGGATAAGAGCATCTGGTATCGCGACTGATTATATTTATAAAACGCGACGTCAGGGCTGCTTTCTTAATAACGCGGAAAAGCGTCAACAGGATGACGCTTTCTGGCGCTTCGATATCAGGAACTGGCCGTTACGCCTTGATAAAGCCGCTGCAGGTTCTGCTCCAGTAGTGCTAATTCCTGTTGGAATTTTTCATCGGAGGTTAAAGGTTGACGAAAATGGGTCAGCAGCACCTGCGCACCTTCCTGATTAGGGACAATACGCATCGGCATATAGATCTCCTTACCAAAACCATTATCAATCCAGTAATCCATTACCCCATAGGTGTTGTGCTCGGAAAAGCGGACCTTTAACGCTCCATCAGTGCCTTTGGCTTTCCAGTAACTGCCTTCTGCCTGTAACGGCGCTTCGCCTAACTGGGAAACCCATTTTGGGAAATATTCTGGTTTCCAGATAGTTTCATAGAGATCCAGCCAATGGCGTGTAATGGTCAGACTTAGTGTGTGTGATGGCAGCATGTTACCTCCGAAATTGGGCCTGAAACGATTTAAGCATTGCGTAAAGCGTAAGGGAATGAGGCAAAGGCGTAAAATCTTGTGCAGAAATCATTCACGTCCCGTTTGCTGGTTATTTGTCAGCAAACGCAGATTGAAGCGAGTAACGCGGTAACCATTGAAAATAAAAAAGCCCGCGATTAAAGCGGGCAATGAAGGTAGCTGTTACCAGGTTCGCTAATTGGCGGCGTTATTCAATATTCTGAATCTGCTCACGCATCTGCTCAATCAGCACCTTCAGTTCAATTGCTGAAGCAGTAATATCAGCGTTAATTGATTTTGATGCCAGCGTGTTCGATTCACGGTTGAACTCTTGCATCATGAAGTCGAGACGGCGGCCAACGGCCTCTTTCTTTTTCAGGATGTTAAAAGTTTCTTTAACGTGCGCTTCGAGGCGGTCAAGCTCCTCGGCAACATCAATGCGCTGAGCCATCATCAACAGCTCCTGTTCAACGCGATTGTTGTCCAACTGTAACTCCGCCTCTTCAAGCTTAGTCACCAGCCGCTCGCGCTGCCATTTCAGCACCTCCGGCATCCAGGCGCGTACTTTCTTCACTTCAGTGTTCACGCCCTCAAGGCGCTGCTCAATCATGCCTTTCAGCGCGGCGCCTTCGCTTTCACGCGCGGCGATAAAATCATCAATCGCCAGCTCCAGGGTGGCTATCAGTTCCGCATTAATCGCATCTAAATCCTGTTCCTGAGCGGACATCACGCCAGGCCAGCGCAATATATCAACCGGGTTAATCTCACCATCAACATTTTGCTGTTTCACCCACTGTGCGGCTTCCAGTAGCTGCTTTGCCAGCGGCTGATTCAGGATTAATGCGCTTTGCGCGCCTGGATCGGCATCGAAGCGAAGATTGCATTCAATTTTTCCGCGCGTCAGACGATTACGCAGGCGCTCCCGAATTACCGGCTCCAGGCTGCGGAACTGCTCCGGCAGGCGAATATACGTTTCAAGATAGCGCTGGTTCACGGAACGCAGCTCCCATGCTGCGCTGCCCCATGCGCCTTTGGTTTCACGCCGGGCGTAGGCGGTCATACTGCGAATCATTTTGCATACCCGTATTAAAGAAAGTTTAATAGATTATAGCGACGCCTCTTCCTTCTTAACAGGTAAAAATAGGAATTATAAACAGTAAGTGAAAAGTGGCAGTAAAGTTAAGCAGAGCGTTTATATTCTGTGTTACTACCGGAAGGCCAATCGATGACTTAAATAAAAGAACATGATAAGCCTGACAAGCAGGTAAAGATAATAAATAGAAGTGATCTGATATAGTGCTTTTTAATAAAATGGATGACAATGGTGAGAATATATTTTATAGCGGATGAATAAATTCATGTTTAGTGAAGAGTGAAATGGATTGCCAAATTCCCATTATTAGAAAGCGTCAGTAATGATTTAATGACTTGTTTCTTTATCGTGCAGATGCCTGAAATCATTACTTGATAAATAGTGATCCTGCTTTCGGTTTTTAAATGAGATTTAATAAATTTATGATTTAAAAATATTTTTTATTGAAGTATTTTTCTTCAAGGATATTTTTCTGATAATAAATAAGTAATGGCTAATAATTTGTTGGATGCAGATAAGGTTAAAGATTTATTATTAAATGAATTGAAGGGAGTTAGATGAATAAATGAAAGGGATGTTAAGGAGACAACAATACAATGGATGTAACTGATAGTATTCTCAAGGAGTTCTTCCCCGGGAAAAAATTATCTTTTATTCTGCGTAAATTAGCAAAGTGGGCCGTGGGTCAAGATATACTTTATCGCTGCATAAAAGAGGCTGAAAGCAAAAACGGCATCGAGTGGTTAGTGGCCGTAGCTGAGAGGCTACGTATTCATCTGGATGTGGATCCGAAAGGCTATAACAACCTGCCCCGCAAAGGGCCTGTTATTATCGTGGCTAATCATCCTACAGTTATAGATGGTCTGGGTTTGATAGTGGCTGTTTCCAGCGTAAGGCACGATATTAAAATAGTGGCTAATCATGTGCTTACCTATATGCTGCCAAAAACAGGCGATCTTACGATTGGCATCAGGAATATGCAGGGAAAAATGAGCGCAGGTCAGTACCGCGAAATGAATACGCATCTTAAAAAAGGCGGCGTGCTGATTATTTTTCCTTCGGGCAGATTAGCTGGCTTACAAAGATCAGGATTACAGGAAGCTCCCTGGTACTCTGGCTTCCTTCACCTGGCGAAAAAAAATAATGCAATTTTAGTTCCGGTAAACATCAAAGGCTTAAATAGCTGGCGCTACTATATGACGGCAAAGATCTGGCGTCCTTTTTCTAACTTGATGATTATCAGGGAATGCTTGCGTCATAAAGGTAAATCATTGCAAATAAAGATCCTTCAGCCGATAAACGTATCCAGGCTCGACATTAATAGAGAGTCTGCAGCAGTTATTGCTGCATCCTTTCCGGAGCACATCGAAAAAGCAGGCAAAAATCTTCCCGGCACTTTGCCGGTTCTCGCCCCGGTTGCCGCTCCGGTAGACAAACAACGATTAAATGCGATGCTGACAGAGTGTGAGGTGTTAAAAACATTGCGTGATGGGAAAAGCGTTTTACTGTATCGCCATCAGGGTGAGGAATATTCCCCTGTTCTGCGTGAGTTGGGCCGCCTGCGAGAAATATCTTTCCGTGACATAGGGGCTGGAACAGGAAATAGTTATGACAATGATGTTTATGATAAGGATTATCAACATATTATAGTTTGGGATCCTGAACAGCAAGAAATTGCTGGGTCATATCGGTTTGTACTGGCGGGTGAGCAGCTTTCCAAAAAAGGACTCAAAGGGCTCTATAGTAACGAACTATTTAATTATAAAGAGAGCTTCTTACTAATAGCGAGTCAGAGTATTGAAATTGGCCGGGGTTTCATTCAAAAACAATATCAAAAAACCCATGTTCTTGATGCGCTTTGGAAAGGCATCTTCCATGTTGCGTTAAAGCATAAAAACTATAAGTACCTTCTGGGTGTCCTTACTATCCCTCAATATTTCCCAGAATATGCCAAAAAACTGATGATGGCTTTCTTTCAAAGCTATCTCTCTTCAGATGAGGATTTTTGTTCGCCATCCCGGAAATACTGTAATGTTGATGATGAGGAGATTGCTAACTTTTTTAGCGGTGAGAACTTTAATGAGGAGTGGAAAAAGCTTAATACAACGTTGCGCGAGCAGGGTTGTGATCTTCCCTGGCCTTATAAGCAAGCGGCTAAGTGGTATAGCACAGGCGGATCGAAATTATTATGTTTTGTTGAGGATGAAAGCTTTAATTCTATTGCTGGGCTAAATATCTGTGAAATAAATAAGCTTAAGGAAAACTATGGGAAGCGTTATTTGATTCAAGAATAAATATATCTTTAGTAAGGATAAGTTTTGGATGCGATCAAACTCTGCCCCAATTTTTAAAAGCCATTAAGACAGACTTGCTATTCTCCCCGATAGCGTGTCCGGATCATAAATATGATAAAGAAAAAGCTTGTTGTTTTTTTGTGTTATTTATTCTTGTTACTCGGATGTAAGGATTCCAGCTCTTTTGTTCTGTCAGGCTATACCTATGGAGAATTTACTTATCTCTCTTTTCCTTTCAGCGGCGAAGTAAAAGAGCTGTTCGTTAGTAAAGGCCAAACGGTAAATAGAGGTCAGAAATTAATGCATCTGGATGATTTTCCAGCAGAAAATGCGCTTCGCATAGCGCAAGAAGAGGTCCGCGCTGAAGAGGCGATGCTGCACAATTTAGAAACGGGCGAGCGGGAGTCTGCCCTGAAAGTCATCTATGCACAGCTTGAGAAAGCAAAGTCGGCTGCCAGTCTGGCCAGGAGGCAATTTAACAGGCAGCAGAGGCTTTATACGGAAGAGATGATATCTACTGCTGAATGGGAACGCGCGAAAGAGGAGTATGTTCAAAAAAAAGCGCAGGTTAAGGAGCTGCTATACCAGCTGGAAGCAAAAGCGCTACCTGCTCGTCAGGCTGAAATTAATAATCAAAAATCGCGCGTTGAGTCGGCTAAATTACAACGCGATAAGGCGCGCTGGGATCTGCAACAAAGAACGCTGTTTGCTCCACAGAATGCGACCGTTTATGACATTCTTTATCAGCCGGGAGAGCGTCCTGCAGCGGGTAAGCCCGTTATGAGCTTACTCTCGCCTGAGAGTATTAAGGTGCGCTTTTATGTGCCGGAAAATCGACTGGGCGAATTAAATAGTGGAAAGAAATTAAAGATTTACTGCGACGGCTGTAGCAAAACGTTATCAGCTCATATCAACTATATTAGCTCTCAGGCAGAGTTTTCCCCGCCCGTTATTTACAGTACTCAGCGCAGAGAGACGCTTTTGTTTATGGCTGAGGCCATTCCCGTGAAAGAAGATCTTCCCTATATAAAAACAGGACAGCCTGTAAATATAGAGGTTGTTTTTAATGAGTGATGTATGCATTGAAGTCAGTAATTTGAACAAATATTTTGGCGCTAATCATGTAGTAAAAGATTTTTCACTGACGGTCAGGAAAGGCGAAATATATGGTTTTCTAGGGCCAAACGGCAGCGGGAAAACAACATCAATACGTATGATGTGCGGGCTGATTACCCCTGATTCAGGGAAAGGCCACTGCCTTGGCATGGATATATTTACCCAGCGGGAACAGATTAAACATCATATCGGCTATATGACCCAGCATTTTTCCATGTGGGGCAACTTAACAATCCGGGAAAATCTTTTGTTTATCACGCGCATTTATAATCTGGTCCGGGGTAAAGCGCGTGTGGATCAAACATTAGAGGAGCTGGGGCTTACCTCGCGCCAGCATCAGTTGGCAAAATTTCTGTCCGGCGGCTGGAAGCAGCGTTTGGCACTTGCTGCCTGCACGCTGCATCATCCCGCTTTGCTTTTTCTGGATGAGCCCACCGCCGGCGTCGATCCCAAAGCGCGCCGCGAGTTCTGGCAAATTCTTCATCAGCTTTCCGATCGGGGTATCTCAACCCTTGTCAGTACGCATTATATGGATGAGGCTGAACGATGCCATAAAGTCGCCTACCTTTCTTATGGGCATCTGTTAGCTAACGGTAGCGTTGGGTCAATTATCCATCAGCAAAATTTAACCACGGTCAAAATAAGCGGGAAAAGGTTGACGGAACTGGAGAATGAGCTGCTGAAAATGCCAGGTATTGAACAAACGGTTATTTTCGGTAATAGCCTCTTTGTTACGGCGAAAGATGAAAAGGTATTAAACCTAATACTGTCACACGCTGTTGCTTCTGATTATGAGTTTTGCAAAGTGCAAACGACGCTGGAAGATGCCTTTACCTGGTTAATGAAAAACAATGCTAAAAACAATAAGTACTAATTTTTCCTTTTTACGCTGGATAGGCGTAGTGATTAAAGAAATTCATGAGCTGCGACGCGATAAAATCAGTATGGCTATGGTAGTAATTACACCGCTGCTTCAGCTAACCATTCTTGGCTATGCGGTTAATATGGATGCGCGGAATATTCCCACCGCACTGTTAAATTATGATACAGGGCAATTGAGCCAGGTTTTTGTTTCTGCGGCACAAAATACAGGCTATTTTTCGATGATTCCGGTTGAGTCAGAGATAGAGGCGCGTTCTGCATTTGTTCGGGGCAATGTTATATTTATAATCACTATTCCACAGGGATTCACTCATAAAATGCTGCGGGGAGAAAAGCCGCAGATACTGATACAGGGCGACGCTATCGATCCATTAACCATCGGCAGTGCGTTAAGTGCAGTGACGCAGGCGGCAATAACAATGTTTCAGCATGATCTTCCCCCTTCGCTGCGTAATGAATTAAAGCCAGATGATATTGAATTAGTTATTCATCGTATGTTTAATCCAGAAGGGATCACGCAATATAATACTATCCCCGGTATCATCGGCTCGATACTCAGTACAACGCTGGTGCTAATGACCGCGCTGGCGATTACCCGAGAGCGGGAAAACGGTGCTATTGAGAACCTGCTTATTTCACCTTTGACCAGCTTTGAAATTATTACCGGTAAGATTATTCCCTATGTTCTAATCGGCATTTTTCAGTCATTGCTGATTCTTCTCTTTGCCGTTTATCTATTTGATATTCCGCTGCTGGGAAGTGTTCTTTTGCTTTTTTTTGTGCTCTTTATCTACGTTTTTCTCTGTCTGTCGATTGGCATTACTATCTCAAGCCTCGCGCAAAACCAACTTCAGGCTTTGCAGATGTCCTCTTTCTATTTTATTCCTTCCGTTATGCTTTCCGGTTTCATTAGCCCTTTTATTAGCATGCCATTCTGGGCGCAATGGATAGGGTCATGCCTTCCCTTAACCTATTTTATTCGTTTGACTAAGGGAATTATGTTGAAAGGTTATGGCTTTAGCGATCTGCTTACCGATCTGCTGCCGCTGGGTCTGCTTACGCTTATTGTGGTAGGAATTGCGTTGAAATCCTTCCGTAAAACGCTGGACTGACAGCGGGCTGTGATAATTATTAAGCCGGAAGCTTGCCCGGGGCCGGTAGGCAGAGCAGCGCTAAAACCGTATAATGCGCAGCCAATATTAGCAAGCCGGAGAAAAACCATGCGTCCAGCAGGCCGTCTCACACAGCAGGTGCGTCCCGTTACCCTGACTCGTCACTACACCAAACATGCAGAAGGTTCTGTACTGGTTGAATTCGGCGATACCAAAGTGCTTTGTAACGCGACCGTAGAAGAGGGCGTGCCGCGCTTCCTTAAAGGTCAGGGACAGGGCTGGATTACCGCCGAATACGGCATGCTGCCGCGTTCAACCCACAGCCGCAATGCGCGTGAAGCCGCAAAAGGTAAACAGGGTGGACGTACGCTTGAGATCCAGCGTCTGATTGCGCGCTCGCTGCGCGCCGCAGTGGATCTCAAAGCACTGGGTGAATATACCATTACTCTTGATTGCGATGTGCTGCAGGCTGATGGCGGTACCCGTACAGCTTCCATTACCGGTGCCTGTGTGGCGTTAGCAGATGCGCTGAATGCACTGGTTGCTGCCGGCAAGCTGGCAAAAAATCCGATGAAAGGCATGGTAGCGGCGATTTCCGTTGGCATTGTTAACGGCGAAGCGCTGTGCGATCTGGAATATGTCGAAGACTCTGCGGCTGAAACCGATATGAATGTGGTGATGATGGAAGATGGCCGCATGATTGAAGTTCAGGGCACAGCCGAAGGCGAACCTTTCAGCCACGAAGAATTGCTGACGCTGCTGGCGTTAGCGCGAGACGGCATCGATACCTTGATTCAGGCGCAGAAGGCGGCGCTAAGCAACTAATTATTTCAGGCGACCAGAGAGTCGCCTTTTTTATCGTTAAATTTCGAGGAGAGTAAAGATGAAAGCCTGGCAGCGTGAGTTTATTGAGTTTGCATTAAACAAGCAGGTATTAAAGTTTGGCGAATTTACCCTGAAATCGGGACGTAAAAGCCCCTACTTCTTTAATGCTGGCCTGTTTAATACCGGACGCGACTTGGCACTGTTGGGCCGCTTTTACGCGCAGGCGCTGGTTGATTCCGGCGTCGACTTCGATTTGCTGTTTGGCCCGGCTTACAAAGGCATTCCCATCGCCACGACCACGGCCGTTGCGCTCGCGGATCATCACCAGCGCGACGTGCCTTACTGCTTTAACCGTAAGGAAGCCAAAGATCACGGCGAGGGCGGAACGTTAGTAGGCAGTCCGTTACAGGGACGCGTAATGCTGGTCGATGATGTCATCACCGCTGGCACTGCCATCCGTGAATCAATGGAAATTATCGCGACTAACGGGGCCAGCCTGGCCGGCGTGTTGATTTCACTGGATCGTCAGGAGCGGGGGCGTGGTGAAATATCAGCGATTCAGGAAGTAGAGCGCGACTATCAATGCCACGTTACCGCCATTATCACCCTAAGTGATTTGATCGAATATCTCGAAGAAAAGCCTGAAATGGCTGACCATCTGGCTGCAGTACGTAGCTATCGTCAAACCTACGGTATCTAAGCGTAGATGCTACTGTGTCGCCGGGCTTGTGCTGACCCGGCGACATTTATGCACTCGCGCTATACCAGCTGTGCTGCTAACAGCGGCCAGCGTACGTCAAACTCCTGTGTAGGCAGATAGCGGAACTCTGAGCGCACAAAGCGCGACAGCATACCTTCACAAAAAGCCAGCAGTTGGCTGGCAAGCAGCGTTTCGTCGGTGGCAAAGCCTTGCCCTTCACGCATTTTGCGCTCGCGCATCACCTGCCTCAACTGCGCTTCGATACGCTCGAAAAGCTGGTTAATGCGGCCCTGCAAACGATCCTGTTCGAACATCAGCGCATGACCGGTAAGAATACGCGTCAGACCAGGGTTAAGCTCGCCAAAACCTAAAATTAGCTGCACGATCATACGCAAACGCGTCATGGTCTCTTTTTCATCTTTCAGAATCGCGTTGATGCGGGTAATCAGGCTATCTTCAATAAACTCGATCAGGCTATCAAACATGCGCGTTTTACTGGGAAAATGACGGTAAAGCGCAGCTTCGGAGACGCCTACCGTAGCGGCCAGCTTAGCGGTAGTAATACGCTGACTCCCGTCGCTGGATTCCAGCATTTGCGCCAGAGCCTGCAGGATTTCATCGCGACGATTCCTTTTCGCGCTCTTTTTTTCTGCCATGACGTTATAAACCCCTGAGATTTATCATAAACGGGCAAAGGCCCACGCAACATCCGTGAGAAGGCATCTCACGGTGCTGAAAAATAAACAAGTCGGGTTGCGGAGGGTGTTGCTGTGCGTTTAATTCCGGCCGGAGTGACCGAAACCGCCTTCACCACGCGCGCTGGCATCAAAATCTTCAACCAGATTAAATTCTGCCTGCACGACCGGCACGAAAACCAGTTGAGCAATGCGCTCGCCAGGCTGGACAGTAAAGCTCTCCTGGCTGCGGTTCCATACGGAAACCATTAGCTGCCCCTGATAATCAGAGTCAATCAGCCCAACCAGGTTGCCCAGTACAATGCCATGCTTATGACCCAGGCCTGAGCGCGGCAAAATAACGGCGGCCAGAGAGGGATCGGCAATATGAATCGCCAGGCCGGTTGGCAGTAGCGTTGTGGCGCCGGGCGCCAACTCCTGCGGGGCATCAAGACAGGCGCGCAAATCCAGGCCTGCGGAGCCGGAAGTGGCATAGGTCGGCAGAGGGAATTCTTTACCTACGCGCGCATCAATAATCTTAACGTCGATTTTTTTCATCATAACGGCTGACAATCTCGTCTAATAATTGCTGGCCAAGGAGAGTTTTATCTGCGAGAGGCAAAACTTTTTCTCCCTCCTGCCAGAAAAGGTGAAGAGCATTAGTATCGCTGTTGAAACCTTGCCCGGATTTGGATACATCATTGGCGCAGATCAGGTCCAGATTTTTCCGCGCCCGTTTTTGTTGAGCGTATTCTTCCACATTACGGGTTTCAGCAGCAAACCCTACAACATAGGGGCGTCCTTCCTGCATAGCGCCAACGCCTGCGACAATATCGGGGTTTTTTACCATTTTCAGCGTAATTTCATCACCCTGCTTTTTGATTTTTTCTGACGCGACCTCTGCTGCGCGGTAGTCTGCCACGGCTGCGCTGCCAATGAAAATATCTTGCTGCGTAATATGCAACATTACCGCCTTTTCCATCTCTAGCGCGCTGGTAACGTCGATACGCGTTACGCCTGCGGGCGTCGCCATCGCGACCGGACCAGCGACCAGGGTAACATTGGCGCCACGCGCGGCCGCAGCGGCGGCAATAGCGAAGCCCATCTTACCCGAGCTGTGATTAGAGATATAACGCACCGGGTCCAGCGCTTCGCGCGTTGGGCCAGCGGTAATCATAATATTAAGGTGTTGCAGATCGTTGACGGGCATTGACCAGGCTACCGCGCGGTCAACTATTGCCAGCGGGTCGAGCATGCGGCCCGGCCCCACATCGCCGCACGCCTGGCTGCCGCTATCCGGCCCCCAGATCAACACACCGCGTCCCGCGAGGCGCTGCAAGTTTTCCTGGGTGGCCAGGGCGCGGTACATTTGCTGATTCATGGCGGGCACCACGGCAATGGGTGCAGCGGTGGCCAGGCAGAGCGTGGTAACCAGATCGTTAGCCATGCCTGCCGCTACGCGTGCAATTAAATCCGCCGTAGCGGGTGCCAGGATCACCAGGTCTGCCCATTTACCCAGCTCAATATGACCCATTGCGGCCTCTGCCGCCGGATCAAGCAGATCATCATAAACCGGGTAACCGGAAACCGCCTGAAGCGACAGCGGTGTGATAAAGGCTTTAGCGGCCTCGGTCATCACCACGCGAACTTCCGCGCCGCGATCGCGCAAGCGCCGCACCAGTTCAGGCGTTTTATACGCCGCAATGCCGCCGCTGACGCCCAATACAATATGTTTACCGGTTAATCCCATCATATTCGCTTCTGCCCTTATTGACCTCTTGACGAACCAGGCCTGCCACAATGGCGCGATTTTAACACATTCTGTTGACCATGCTGTTTAGCATCCAGCCACCTTTGCGAGTTGTCCCGAAAAGTTAAATCCTGCCGCTGGCTGCATCGCTTTGGCAGGCGCAGAGTAGTGGCCAGATAGTAACAACAGCCAGCAGGAGAGGCGCGTGTTAAAACCCCGGGAAAAGTTAGAGCAGATGGGTGCATCAGCACTAAGCGATGCGGAGTTGCTGGCTATTTTTTTACGTACCGGCACATGCGGCAAGCCGGTTATGGCCCTGGCGCATGAATTGCTGGCGACGTTTGGCTCTCTCTATTTGCTAATGAGCGCTGAAAAAAGCGCATTCGATACAATTAAAGGCGTGGGAAATGCCAAACTGGCACAGCTGCATGCCGTAGCAGAGCTGGGTCGACGTTTTTTCCATGCGCAGCTGGCGCGGGAAAACGTACTGGAGAATCCTCAACTGACGCAGCAGTATCTGCAAAGCGTGCTGGCACATCAGGAGCGCGAAATTTTTATGGCTATCTTTCTCGATAATCAGCATCGGGTGCTGCAGGCTCAGCAGATGTTTACCGGCACCATCGCCAGCGTAGAGGTACATCCACGCGAAATTGTGCGTGTGGCGCTAAAACTTAATGCCGCGGCGCTGATTCTGGCGCACAATCACCCGTCTGGCCATGCCGAGCCAAGCGCCGCCGATCGGGATATTACCCAGCGTATAAAGCAAGCCTGCCTGCTGATGAATATTCGTGTGCTCGACCATTTAGTGATTGGCAGGGGAGAATACGTTTCTTTCGCCGAGCGCGGCTGGCTTTAAGAGCAAAAAATGCCTGTTTTCTGTGCTATTTCGGCGATCCAGAGGGATCTTTATCTGTTCGGGACTTGAGCGCTGGCAATACAAGGCGTATACTACGCCACCTTTGAGAATCTCGGGTTTGGCGTTTAGGCCTGCTCAGCGGGTTCACATGGAACTCGCCTGGATGGGCTACAAGCCTGACGAGGCGGCCAAGACCTAATTTTTAAAGCTCGAGCTGATTTGATTTTTGGAGAATTGACATGTCACGAGTCTGCCAAGTAACTGGCAAGCGTCCGGTGACCGGTAACAACCGTTCCCACGCAATGAACGCGACGAAACGCCGTTTCCTGCCGAACCTGCACTCTCACCGTTTCTGGGTTGAGAGCGAGAAACGTTTCGTTACTCTGCGTGTATCTGCTAAAGGTATGCGTGTAATTGATAAGAAGGGCATCGATACGGTTCTGGCCGATCTGCGTGCCCGTGGTGAGAAGTACTAAGGAACTGAATCATGGCTAAAGGTATTCGTGAGAAGATCAAGCTGGTTTCCTCTGCTGGTACAGGTCACTTCTATACCACCACGAAGAACAAACGTACTAAGCCGGAAAAACTGGAACTGAAAAAGTTCGATCCGGTTGTACGTCAGCACGTGATGTACAAAGAAGCTAAAATTAAATAATTGCAGCTTCCATGAAAAACCCGGCTTCGGCCGGGTTTTTTGTTTTTATGAAACCGTAAAACGTGAGGAGCTGTCATGCCTGAATTACCTGAGGTAGAAACCAGCCGTCGCGGCATTGAACCGCACCTGGTAGGCGAAACCATTCTGCACGCGGTGGTGCGTAATCCGCGTTTACGCTGGCCTGTGTCGCAGGAGATTCATGCATTGAGCGATCAGCCGGTGCTGAGCGTACAGCGTCGCGCAAAATACCTGCTGCTGGAGCTGCCTGAAGGCTGGATTATTATTCACCTTGGCATGTCGGGCAGCCTGCGCGTACTGCCAGAGGCAATTCCTGCGGCAAAGCACGATCATGTCGATTTGGTGATGAGCAATGGTAAAGTGCTGCGCTATACCGATCCTCGCCGCTTTGGCGCCTGGCTGTGGAGTAAGGATTTGCAGGCGAGCAATGTGCTGGCGCATCTGGGTCCTGAGCCGTTAAGCGAGCAGTTTAATACCGACTATCTGTTGGAAAAGTCACGCGGAAAACGTACCGCTATCAAACCCTGGCTGATGGATAATAAGCTGGTGGTGGGCGTAGGTAATATTTATGCCAGCGAGTCGCTGTTTGCCGCCGGGATCTTGCCCGATCGACCGGCCATGTCGCTGAATCATGAAGAGATCGCGCTGCTGGTTAAGGTGATTAAAGCCGTACTGCTGCGCTCAATTGAGCAGGGCGGCACCACGCTACGTGATTTTCTGCAGAGCGATGGCAAGCCAGGTTACTTTGCTCAGGAGCTACAGGTTTATGGCCGCGCCGGTGAGCCTTGCCGCGTATGTGGTACGCCGATCGAAAGCGCTAAACATGGGCAGCGCAGCACCTTTTTCTGCCGTAGCTGCCAGAAATAACGCTGGCGACTTAGCTGGCCAGTTTTGCCAGTAGCGCCTGCCAGACTGACTCTGGCAGAAAAGCTTTTACTTCGCCGCCGTGCCGGGCCACTTCTTTTACCAGCGAAGAAGAGATGAAAGAGTACTCTTCCGCAGGCATCAGAAAAACGCTTTCCAGGGTCGGGAGAAGGTGGCGGTTCATATGCGCCAGCTGCATTTCATATTCAAAATCAGATACCGCCCGCAGGCCGCGCACCAGAACATTGGCCTGGCGATCGCGGGCGAAATTCGCCATCAGATCGCTAAAGCCGGTGACTTCCACATTGGGTAAATGGGCCGTGGCCTGCTGCGCCAGCGCAACGCGCTCTTCCAGGCTGAATAGCGGTTTCTTGCCTGGGCTGGCGGCGATAGCCAGAATAATATGATCAAACATCAGCGCTGCGCGGCTCAGAATATCCAGATGACCCAGAGTAAAAGGATCAAAGGTGCCGGGATAGATAGCCCTGGTACTCATTTGTTGTCTCCGCTAGTCGACTGACCCAGCGCCCACAGCGCCGCGTACTTATTAAAGGTGTATTGCGCATTCACTACCGCCAGCAGCCAGCCCTGGCTTCCGTCAAGGAAACCGGCGCGCAGCAGCAGCGTTTTGCAGAATGCGCCCAGCGTATGGCTGAACACAGAGAAAATGCCGCAGCGTTTACCCTGCTGATGACGCTGCAGCGCCCAGGCTTCCGCATAGGCGAGTTGTTTACGCTGAAAGGCGCAAAAATCGCGACAGGTGAGATGTTGTAGATGTCCCGCCAGCGGCACAACCTGCGCCTGCTCCGTCTCCAGAGATTCATGTACCTGATGATCGTTATAACTATAGGTACGTGGATAGAGACGCACCACGCGATCGGGATACCAGCCGCTGTGACGCATAAAGCGTCCTAAAAACAGGTTCAGTCGCCCAAGGCTGTAAACCTTATCCGGCTGCGGCGCAGCCTGCAGCACCTGTTCTATCTCAGCGCGCAGTTCCGGCGTGACACGCTCATCCGCATCAATCATCAAAATCATTTCACCACTGGCGTATGCCTGCGCGCGCTGGCGCTGCTGGCCATAACCGGGCCACTCCTGGGAGCGAAAAACCTTAGCGCCATACTGTTCCGCTACGGCAGGCGTGGCGTCCTGACTGCCGGAATCCAGCAGGATAATTTCATCGGCCCAGCTCACTGAAGCCAGGCAATCCGGCAGCAGCTCCGCTTCGTTTTTCACGATCATGACCACTGACAGGCGTTGGCGTACGGTCATTTAATGATTCCGTGGCGGCAAATAAGGTTCAAGCAACTGCAGCAGGCGTTGCAGCGCGCCCTGGTTCTGATGCAGTACATCAACAGCGTGACGACCATGATAGCGTCGATAATCATCATCAATCAGCAAATTACCCACTTCATGCACCAGCGTAGCGGTATCGGTTACCGTAATCAGACCATCCGCCTGCTTCAGCTTGCTGCAGATATCTTTGAAATTAAATGTGTGCGGGCCCATCAGCACCGGAATAGCATGTGCCGCAGGCTCCAGAGGATTATGGCCGCCGCGCTCTACCAGGCTGCCGCCAACAAAGGCCAGATCGGCAATACCGTACAGTAACATCAGCTCGCCCATGGTATCGCCGATAACCACCTGTGTGCCGCTGGAAGGAATTTCGCCGCTGCTGCGCAAGGTATAGCTGAAGCCGCTTTTCTGCGTCATTTCCCGCGCGGTATCAAAGCGTTCCGGATGACGCGGAACCAGAATCAAGAGCAGATCGGGAAAATGTGCCAGCAGGCGACGATGTGCATCCAGTACGATCGCCTCTTCCCCTTCATGAGTACTGGTGGCGATCCACACAGGGCGACGGGGCGCCCACTGGCGACGTAGCGTAACTGCGCGTGCCGCCAGTTCGGGCGTAACGGAAATATCAAATTTCAGGCTGCCGGTAATTGCCAGCTGAGACCGCTTCAGCCCCAGCTCGACAAAGCGCGCGCCGTCCTCTTCATTCTGCGCTGCGATAAGCGTAATGCGCTGCAACAACTGGCGCATAAATTTCCCCAGTTTTTTATAGCCCTTCGCTGAACGGGCCGACAGACGCGCATTCGCGATAACCAGCGGCACCTGACGTTCATGCAGCGCTTTAATAAAGTTGGGCCACAGTTCGGTCTCCATAATGATGACCAGTCTGGGATCGACAGTATTGAGAAAACGGTTGATTGCGTCGGGCAAATCGTAAGGCAGATAGACGTGATGAACATCTTTCCCAAAGGCGGACTGGGCACGTTCCGAGCCGGTGGGCGTCATGGTGGTGACGGTGATGGGCAGCGTTGGGTAACGATGACGCAGCGCCCGCACCAGCGGTACGGCAGCCAGCGTTTCCCCCACTGAAACCGAATGCAGCAGGATGCCGCCAGGGCTCACTTTGCCTTCACAAAAGCCGTAGCGCTCCGCCCAGCGTTTGCGATAGGCAGGTGCTTTGCGGCCGCGCAGCCACAGGCGCAGCCAGATCAGAGGCTGTATGAGGTAAAGCAGGGCGGTGTAAATCGTTGTCATACCGATCTTTACGACACTGATGCGTCAGACTTAAGCAAAATATGCGGAATGCGGCATGTTAGCAGATAACTTGCCTGCACTCATCTTTCTTCCGCCGCGCCCGCCAGCAGCTGTAGATAAAGCGCGTGCAGTTCTGCACCTAATCGCTGTGGCGTATAAGGCGCTATTCTGGCACGTGCGGCATCGCCCATGGCTGCATCCTGCGTTTTTGCAGGAATAGCCTGTACGGCTTCATGTAACGCCTTGATATCCAGCGCATCACAAACAAAACCCTGCTGCTCCTGAATAATAAACTCCGCGCCGCCGCAGCCGGTGCTGGTGATAACTGGCAGGCCGCAGGCCATCGCTTCCAGAATAACGTTCGGAAAAGGATCGTACAGCGTTGGCAAGATCAAACCATCAGCGGCATGATAAAACGGCTGTACATCCTGCTGCACCCCAACAAAACGTAAACGGTCCAGGCAGTTCAACTGATTCGCCAACTGTTGATAACGAGACTGGTGTTTGTCCTGACCCACCACGATCAAATAGCGATCGCTATTAGCGATCGCCTGAATCGCCGCCTTCAGGCCTTTACGTTCAAAACCGGATCCGACATAGATCAGCGCGACGGCCTGCTGCGGTATCGCCAGCTGCTGTCGGGTAGCATGACGCGTCGCTTCGGTAGCCGGTTGAAAACGCTGGGAGTCGATAGCGTTATAAATAACGGTAATGCGATCTTCAGGCAGGTTAAAACAGCGGATAATATCCCGCTTCACCATCTCGGAGTTGCAAATAACCTTTTTCAGCGAGGCGGAATGAAACATCTCTTCTTCCGCCTTCAGCACGTAGCGATGATAAGGACTAAGCGAGGCGCTTAATCGTTGCAGCGGCGAAACAATACGCGCGCGCTGTTCCAGCCAGACGCGATGCACACCGTCGCCGGCCCGAAAAATATCACAGCCTGCAATGCGCTCATGGCTCTGCACAAGATCAAATTTCTCGCGCTGCCAGCAGGCACGTGCTGCCGATGCAAAGCCCCGCTCCCGGGATATGCGCCCCAGCTTAGGCGGGTTACAAATATGTAGGTGCCAGTCGGGTTTGGGCGTGCCTTGCCAGCTGCGGGTGATAATATTCAGATCGAGCTGCTCGCTATCCAACGCTTCCAGTGCCCGTGCGATAAAGCGTTCAGCACCGCCGTCGGGTCGGTATTTTTGGCGCACAATCGCCAGCCGTATTTTACGCATCCAGATAGCTCCTTGCCGCAGCAACCACATCTTCAACCGGGATGGCGCTTAAATAGCGTTGTTCGGTTTTCGTATCAATCGAGTCCGGCGTTGGCAGCGAACCGTAATCGCCCGCCCAGATAATCCGGTTATTAGCCCCCCAGGGCCGCCACTGTTGCAGTTTGGTTGGGCCAAACAGGGCGACGCAGGGAGTTTGCAGCGCCGCCGCCATATGCATTGGGGCGGAGTCGACGCCGATAAACAGCCGGGCGTGATCGATAAGCGCCGCCAGTTGGGTCAGGCTGAGCTGGCCAGCAATGGTGGTTACCTGCGGATTCTGGCACAGGGAAAGTATGTGCGCGATCATCGCCATTTCTTTCCGGTCGGGCGCCGCGGTTAATACAATCTGCAGGCCGGGTTGATTCAACTGGTTGACTAACGCCGCGACCTTTTCATCATCCCAGCACTTGAATGTCCAGCGAGAGGTTGGCTGAATAACGACATAAGGGCCGTTAACGCCTTGCTCATGCAGCTGTTTTTGCGCCGCCTGCCAGTCTTCATCGGCATAATACATCGAGACGGGCGCGCTATCGGTTGGTACATCCAGCGGCGACAGCGCCAGCAGATTTTGCTCTACCGTGTGGAGCTGGCTGAAATTTTGCGTGGAAACCAGATGATTATGGCAGTAGTGCCAAAAATGATTATCACGTTTGTTGAAAGCAAAACCAATGCGTACCGGAGCGTCTGAAAGGCGTGCAATTAACGCGCTGCGCCACTGATCGGCCAGATTAATTACCACATCATAATGGCTGTCCCGAATCGCGTTTACCAGCTTCAGTTCTTGTTTAGCCTGATGCCAGATGCCCTGTTTTTTCCACTTACGATCTATCAAATGTAGCTTACGGATTGCCGGATGCGCCTGCAGCATCGGGCGCGTTTCCTGATAAAGCAGCACATCGATTGCAGCGTTGGGATAACGCTGATGCAGCGCATTAATGACTGGTGTAGTCAGGAGCATATCGCCATGGTGACGCAGTTTAATCACCAGAATATTACGGGGAGTAAAAGATGCAGGAATCTGACTTACCATACAAAACCTGTCTTAGAATGAAGTGAGCCGATCTTAGGGCAAAGCGGTTGGGAGAGAAAGCGCAGCCTGCGACATTTCCCCGACCTTGCCCGCTTAATGTTTACGCCAGCGATAAATACGGCTCAGCCAGAGCAGGAGCTGATACCACTGTTTCAGGCCGCGCGCATTACGCAGCATTCTTCGGTGGGTTTGGGTTGAAAATATATCCGCAATAATCGCCTGACGCGCCTCGGTTTCTGGCTCCCGACGTACTGAATGACAGACGCTAAGCGCTTCGTGAGTTATCTGATAGTGAAATTGCGGATAGATTTTTACCTTGCCGTGATAGCGCTGATTGAGCTCTTCCAGCATACGCGCAATCTTCAGGTAGTGACGCTGATACTCTACGTTACGCTGCCCGGTGCGCTTACGGTTGCTGATCGACCGATCGTGGACATAATAGCGATAGAGCGCGGTATCGGTATAACGCACCCGGCGAGCGTTGAGCATAAATTCCGTAGTCCAGGGGATATCCTGATGGTGTAGCCCCGGCTCAAACATCAGCTCACGGGATTTAATCAGTGATAAGCGATAAATTCCCATCCAGACAACATGAAGATAGCGTCGTGTGGCCAGCGCTTTACTCAGCCAGGCTGCGCCATCCATGACGTCGGTCGAGGTCAGCCTGTCGAGCGGGATCAGCGTTTTGACCCGCTGGCTGCCAGCATAAAAGCACTCTGCGTTGCATTGAGCGGCATCCAAATCGTCCTGTTCGGCCATCTCAACCAGCGTCTGATACATTGCAGGCGACAGGGTGTCATCGGCATCGGGAAAGGTCACATACTTACCGCGTGCCACCGCCAGTCCTGCGTTGCGCGCGCGCGAAACGCCGCCGTTTTCCTGATTAATCACGCTGATATGCTCATAACGTGCCGCATACTCGGCAGCCCGTTCGGCGCTGCCGTCCGTGGAACCGTCATTTACGATAATGACTTCGAGGTTAGTAAAGGTTTGTGCCAGCAGAGACGCCATAAAGGTGTCAAACATGCTGCCGGCGTTATACATCGGAATAATGACGCTCAGTAAAGGCGAAGCGGTTTTAGATTGTTGAGTCATGTTCAATGAGGCTTGGTTTGGCACAGCCGCTCCGGCTGGCGGGCGGCAATAAAATCATGAATATCATCAAGTTTGCGTTGGTCAAGCGCATAAAGCTGCTCTGCCGGATGACGGAATTGATAAGGTGCCGCAAAAATGAAAGATGATGGGGCAATATGATCTGGCCCAATCAGCAAAACGTCTCCCAGGGGACGTTGCTCTTCAACACCACAAGGGCCATAGAGCAACACGACAGGAATACCAAGGGCGTCCGCGATATAAACATTTCCGGAATCAGAAGCAATATAGAAATCAAGCTGACTGATAGCATACGGCACAGTCTCTAATGTTAGCTGCCCAATCAGATTGATGAAACAACGGCTTTTACCTGTAACTTTATAAAGCTCTTCAAGGTGACCTATTTCATTTGGCGCACCAAAAATGTAATAAGAACAGGGTAAGTCCTGTAAGCGATCAAACAGCTTCTTCCAAATCACTGGCGGAATAGTTTTAGCTTGATTGCCAGCGGAGATACTAATGCCAATTTTTATATGGTCCTGGCAAAAAAGCTCATTAGGTAACCCATTATTTTTAAAAAGCGGACGTGTAGCATGTTTCTTATAGCTTTCTTTGGTGAGTGTACGATCCGCCAGCTTCAGATAGCTCTCTATCGTTAGAGAAATTTTGCTGTGTTCTACGATACCATCCGCCGTCCAGTAAAATAGCCTCTGGTACCATTTTCGACGATAATTGGATAAAAATTGTTTGTTACTGGCATTACAGCAGGCCGCATAGAATAAGTTAAGATTATTGGGGTGCAGCAGATAGACGTTGTCGTACCGATTCATTAACTGCAAAGCCAGACGGATTTTGGCGAGCAAGCCGCTTTTATGGTCTTCGACATACCAAATTTTCAGCAGTGTATCATCGTGCTGCGCCAGCGGCGCAACGGTACGGCTAAGCAGTGCATCGCTGTGTTGCAGGTGCGCCAGTAATGGGGTGATATTAACGAAGTCACCAATTTTGGCCGTCTGAATCACCAGGTTACGCCCTTGCTTTTTATAGAAAAGCTTTCGAACCCATTTAAGCGGCAGCAGTAAAATAAAAATGAAAATATAATTCACACCGTTTCCTCAGCGCTACTGGCAACGGGGCAAAGCATACCTATCCCCTGCTAAAAATATTATTCCATTGTTGCGCATCATGGTTAATGTTTGATCAACGCAAGATAACGCAAACAGATAGCCTCAATGTAATAGGCTGAAAGGTCGAGCTGTTGTAATGCCGGCGGCTGATGATAAATGTCCTTGATCCTTTCCGCCAGTGATTCGCTGGTCATTTCCGCCAGACCGCGAGCCAGCTCGCCCTGTAGGATCGTTTCCGGCCCACCGGGGCAGCGGGTGCTAACCACAGGCGTCTGGCACAGCAACGCTTCAACCAGCACATTGCCAAATCCTTCGCTATCCGAGCTGACAATCAGCATACGGGCATGTTTTATCCATGCATAGGGATTATGCGTAAATCCTTTGAAAATCACCCGATCGGAAATACCCAGTTGCTCCGCCAGTTGTTTTAACTCAGTAAGGCGTGCGGTATCGCCCTGACCAATCAGCACCAGAGGCGCCTGTAAGCCGCTATGGGCGTAAGCCTGTAACAGGCGATCGTGACGTTTTGTTGGATGGAAACGTCCTACATGCAGTAAATAATCCTGCCCTGCCAGCTCACACGTTTCCTGCGCCTGTTGCAGAATATAATCGACATCGAAAGGATTATATATAACAACCTCTTTCGCCGGTTTTATGGCGTAGTGCTGCTTCAAATCATCAAGGACAAACTGCGAAACGCCGATAACGTTACGATTTTCATAGACCCGGCGCGTTTTTTGAATTTTAAGCCAGCGGGAAAAGCCTTTACGTCGCGCCAGGTAAGAGGCGGAGAACACGCCATGCAGACAATACCAGGTTCTGGCGGGATCGAGATGGCGGCAACGGCTGACGATGCGGTCGGTTTTATGTAAATGAGAAATCACTAAATCGAAGGCGCCGTTTTGCTGCTCAGCCTTGACAATTGCCCGATCCAGCAGGTGGGCCCGGCGTTGCAGCTCGGTAATTTTACGCCATGGCTTACCACAGCGATCCTGGATTACCTGATAGTCCAGCCCGGCCGGCAAGGGATAGTCACATACGCTGCGTAAAGAAAAGAGCGACACCTGATGTCCCAGCGACAGCAAGCCCTTAGCCAGAGTCAGCACAACTTTCTCTGCGCCGCCCCCTGGTAAGCCATCGATGACCATCAAAATACGCCTGGACAATTTTATACATCCTTATGTGTGCAGCAACGTCACTGGCAAAAGTGTAAGAGTTATTTTGTTGTTAGTTAAGTTTCTAATCATACCAACTGGATAATACTTGATTAAAGTTCAACGAAACGCAGTTGGCAGTTAATCAAGCGAAGCTTAGCCTGCGATGGGCGGCAAATGAAGAGGAATTGTCGTAATGAAATAATTTTGCTCTGTTTGAAGGGGCTGCGTAACATGACGGCCACAACCTGTGGAGCGTTGGAAGTAAGATGAATAAACCGGCTTTTCTCATCACAATTGACACTGAAGGCGACAATCTTTGGCGCAATCGGCAGACCATTACCACCCGTAACACGCTTTTTTTGCCGCGCTTTCAGGCGCTCTGTGAAAAATATGGCTTTAAGCCGACCTGGCTGACCAACTATGAGATGGCAAGCGATCCAGCTTATATTGAGTTCGCTGCTGATGTGATTAAGCGCGGTCAGGGTGAAGTGGGTATGCATCTGCATGCGTGGAACAGTCCGCCGGAGACGCCGTTAACCGATGATGACTGGCGCTGGCAGCCCTACCTGATTGAGTATCCAGACGCTTTGTTGCGTGACAAGGTCAGGTTTATGACCGATCTGCTGGAGGAAAAATTTCAAACCAAAATGCTCAGTCACCGCGCCGGACGTTGGGCATTTGATGAGCGCTATGCTGCAGTACTGCGTGAGCTGGGCTATCAGGTTGACTGTTCGGTTACGCCACGCGTTAGCTGGCGTAATTCACCCGGCGCGCCGCAGGGGCAGGGCGGCACAGATTATAGCCATTTTCCGCAGCACGCTTATTTTCTGGATCCGCAGGATATTTCACGCAGCGGTAATTCCACGCTGCTGGAAGTGCCGATGAGTATCCAGTACAAACATTCAGCATTTATGAATCAGCTGAAGCAGGGTTACGATCGGTTACGCGGCAAAAAACGTGGCCCATCGGTGAACTGGCTGCGCCCTTCCGGCGGAAATCTGGCTGCCATGAAGCGAGTGGCAGAATTAAGCCTGGCGCAGGGCAATGATTACGTCGAGTTTATGCTGCACTCTTCAGAATTTATGCCGGACGGTAGCCCGACGTTTAAAACTGAAGCAGATATTGAACGGCTGTATGAAGATTTAGAGGCGCTGTTTAGCTGGTTACAGCAGCGTACGCAGGGCATGACGCTGGCAGAATATTATCAATACTTTCAGGCAAGGTTAAAATGACCAGGGAAATTTCATATTCAGGTGCAATGAGCCGTTCGCTTATAAAAGCACACTGGCGTGACGCATTTTATATGTTGGCGTTATCGGCGGTTTTATTCGCGGTAATGTTTACTTTTCTGCATGAAAAAACAGCAAAAGTTGCTTTTTACTGGGCCTTTTATTTTTCCCTGATCGGGATTATCGCGAATGGTAGACAGCTTAATCGACGCCATCTTTGGTTTACGGGATTACTGGCTTTACTGGGATGCAGCAAGGTGGTCTGGTTTTACTGGCACTACCTGGGCAATGCGGACTATAACCCCTTTAATGATTACCTGAACGCCGGTAAACGTCTGCTGATCGCCGCCATCATTAGCTATTATCTGTTAAGTCAATTTGCAAAAAATCAGCAGCTTACACGACGTGTGATTGAGTGGGGCTTGATCATCGCTTTTATTGGCGCGACGGCATATGGTTTTTATCAATACCTCAGTAGCGCACGCCGCGTGGAGTTTGCGCTTGATCGCGCCACAATCTCTGCTTATGGCTATGCAATGTTAACGGCGGTTGTGCTGTTTATGCTGGCGGCTAAAAGCCATGCGAAGAGCCAACTGCTGCTTTGCCTGGGCATATTTATTATCGGCTGGTTTATCATTATCCAGACCGGTACCCGCAACATGATTGCGGCCTTTCCCGTGATTATCTTTTTGGTGGGGCTATTGCAGTTCCGCCATTTGGGCTGGAAGGGTGCTGCAGGTATTGTCATTGCTATCTTCGTGCTGGCTGCGGCCTGTTATAAACCCATGATCAAACCCAGAGCTGATATCGCCATCGCTGAATTTGCCCGTTATAGCCACGATCGTGGTAATGAATATGGCTCACTGACCAGCCGACTGGCTATGTGGAATATCGGTACGGCCTGCTTCGCGGCTAATCCTCTTGGCATGAATATGGAGCAGCGGACGGCCTGGTTTAAGCACTATGTTAATGAGCACCATCGCGATGCCAGCGCATTAGAGTTTGTACCCATTCATTTACATAATGAGCTAATCGACAGCGCGACTTTACAGGGTATTCCCGGTGCTTTAATTATGCTGTTGTTTTATGTGGCAATTATTATATATGCGTTGCGAAAAAAGAACGCATTGCTGCTTTCTGGAATGCTGGTGGTTGTCGTCAGTGGCTTAACGGATGTTGTTTTTATTAGTCGCGAGTTAACAGTTTGCGTGGCGCTATTACTGATCCTGAGCCAGCTATGGCAAAGCATCAACGCTGCGCGCCAAAAGCTGCGTTAGTTCTTGCTCAGGCGGCTAGGTTAGCCGCCTGACCTTAAGCATTTTTCTCTTGTAGCTCATCCTGATTTTGCCATTAAATAAGAAACTGCCCAGGCGCTGTTGATGGATCCGCGTTTTTACTTTCTCCCACTCTCCCTGCTGCTTTAATACAGCCGCATGACGATTAATTACATCAATCCAGTGACAGGTAATAAGCGGCTTAAAATTATCAGGCAGCACCTCGTC
The DNA here is from genome assembly GCF_050113775.1 of Pantoea sp. FN0302. NCBI lineage: Bacteria > Pseudomonadati > Pseudomonadota > Gammaproteobacteria > Enterobacterales > Erwiniaceae > Pantoea > Pantoea sp. FN0302. The sequence continues at coordinate 63,320 of NZ_JBNJSM010000007.1, read as the reverse complement.
CATATGCGCGGTAGCGGCCAATAAACAGCTAATTTTCTCAGGCGTCATCACGGTTGAAAGGCTGACGGCATGTTTGCGGTAGAGATAAAAACCGGCTTCTGAAAACAAGATTTTTCTACTGCGGGTTAACAATAGCGGAAAGAGCCAGGCATCTTCGTAACAGATAAAGGGCGGAAAAGGGTTTTCCAACAACAAATCGCGCCGGAAATACTGCCCGATAAAGTGAGCCTGAAAATCCCGGTGGATGAGAAAACGCGTTATAGCATCATCAACGGTTAAACAAACTGGCGGATGAAAATGCCACTCAGGAAGCGCACCGCCCCTGTCACCGCGTTGTTCAATCAGTTTACTGAGATAGATATCAGGCGCTTGCGCATCCAGTATGCCTAAATGGTTAGCAATGGCGCCAGGCAGCAGACGATCGTCCCCATCAAGCATCAGTAAGTAATCGCCCTGAGCTAACGAAACGGCATGGTTTCTGACCTTACCGATGTTACGCAGTTGAGTTTTCTGATAGCGAACATGAGGATGATTAGCGGCAAAGCGTTCAATGATGCTTTGCGAATCATCTGTTGAGGCATCATTAATAATGATGATTTCGCAGCGTGACCAGGCATCAGCTAAACAGGCAATAACGCTTTCCAGCGTCCCCTCAAGCCAGCGCGCGCAGTTATGCGCAGTGATAATAACGCTCAGGCGGCAGGGCGTCCTCATTGTGGTTTCGTACCCAGCAGCGGCTGCAGCGCAGCATTGACATTGTCAGGCGTTATGGCCGCCATATCCGTGCTGCCAGGCGCACGCAGCGCCTGCTGATTCAGTCCATAGCCGCCAATCAGACCGGGATCGGTCGGGCCGTAGAGTGTAATATTAGGACGATCGAGGGCGGCAGTGAGATGGCTCAGGCCGGTATCCACTGAAACCACCGCTTTTGCGCCCGCCAGCGTTTGCGCCACCTGCTCCAGCGTTAGCTTCGGCAGCACGTCAACATGATCAAAACCAGCAGCCAGACGCTGTGCCCGCTGATGCTCATGCTCCGCTCCCCAGGGGAGTTTAATCCGCAAACCGGTCGGCTCGATTAACGTAATCAGCTCACGCCAGTGGCTTTCAGGCCAGTGTTTGTTATCACGCGTGGTGGCATGCAGAAAGACCAGGTAGCGCCCCGCATCAGCGGGTGGGTGAGCAAGAAAATGAGAGGCAATGGCATAATCGCCCTGCGTTTGCGGTTTCTCATAGCCAAGACTTTTGGCAAACAGCTCGCGAGTGCGCTCTACGGCATGCTGTCGCTTATCAATTTCGTGGCGTTTGTCATACCACCAGCTGGCGAAAGGCTCACGTGCGCTGCGGCTGTCCTGACCATGCTTAATGCCTTTTGCCAGGCGGGTTACCAGCGCTGCGCTTTTAATCAAACCCTGAGCATCAATCACCACATCATATTCACGCGCCTGCAGTGCTCGTTTGAACGCGACACGTTCTTCGCGCTGTTGACTGCCGAACCAGTGTTTACGCCAGCGGCGAATCGCCACCGGCAATACGCGGTCTACCGCCAGATGCCAGCCTGGAATCTGTGCAAAGTTTTCTTCAACCACCCAGTCAAAGCGAATATCAGGGATTTCTCGCATGGCATCGGTCAGCGCCGGTAACGTATGAAGGACATCCCCCATTGAAGAGGTTTTAACAATCAACACCTTCATGCACGCTCCTGCTGACTTAATAACGTCATAAGCTCTTCCATAACGCGCGCAGGCTGGATATCGATTAGGCTCTGATGGTAGCCCTGGTCCGCCTCGCCTTTACGCACCTTATGATAGCCGGTAATCAGGCGAATAACGCGAGCCTGCTGTGAGAGCGGCGGAGTAAAATCGGGGCTGCTGGGCCCGTATAGCGCTACCAGCGGACGATTTAGCGCGGCGGCGATATGCATCAGCCCTGAATCATTGGTGACTACTGCATGGCAGTGCGCCAGCAGAATAACCGCCTGCTCCAGTTTGGTTTCACCGGCCAGGTTATGGCAGTAGTGACGTCCGGCTTCATCCAGCGTTTGACGGATCTGCTCACCGGTTTCGCGATCTTTTGCTGAGCCAAACAGCACAATCTGATAGCCAGCGGCAATGAGCTGCTGCGCCAGCGTGGCATAGTGATAGTGCGGCCAGCGTTTGGCCGGGCCAAACTCCGCGCCTGGGCAGAAACCAATGATTGGCCTTTCAGCGTTCAGAGAAAACTGCGCTGCGGTTTCGATTTTTTCCTGCTCTTCTACCTGCAGGCGCGGCCACAGCAACGGCTGTGGCAGGTCGCGGGCGCTTTTAATGCGCGACGCGTCATAGGCCAGCGCCACATAGCGCTCTACCATCAGCGGGAAAGCGGGTTTATCCAGCACGCGCAGATCGTTTAACAGGCCATAGCGCATTTCGCCACGCCAGCCCACACGCTGTGGGATACCGGCAAAAAAAGGCACCAGCGCCGATTTAAACGATCCGGGTAACACATAGGCGCGCTGATATTTTTTATGGCGCAGCGCTTTGCCAAGACGATAGCGCTCGCCCAGCGCTAACGCGCCGTGACCCAGCGGCATCGCCAGCGCCTCGTTGACTTCCGGCATGCGCGACAGTAATGGACGGCACCAGGCTGGCGCCATCACATCAATCTCGGCATCAGGATGCTCGGCCTTCAGCGTACGATAGAGACTTTGCGACATCATCATATCGCCGACCCATGAGGGGCCGATTACCAGTATTTTCATGCCGGGTGCGCCTTCCTTATGCGTCGCGGTTCAGCCAGGCCATATAATCAGCTACGCCTTCGGCCACAGTTTTAAACGGTTTGTCATAGCCCGCTGCCCGCAGATTAGTCAGATCCGCTTTGGTATAAGCCTGATAGCGCCCTTTGAGTTTTTCCGGGAAAGGAATGTACTCGATCGCCCCTTTTTGATGGTAAGCCAGCGCGGCATCCGCTACGGCCTGGAAAGATTCGGCACGGCCGGTTCCGCAGTTAAAAATGCCGGAAACGCCTTTTTTCCAGAACCACAGATTCACCGCAGCCACATCGCTGACGTGAATAAAGTCGCGCTTGAAGTTATCGCTGCCTTCAAACAGTTTGGGATTCTCGCCGTTGTTCAACTGCGTATTGAGATGGAAGGCAACGCTTGCCATGCTGCCTTTATGACCTTCACGCGGTCCGTAAACGTTGAAATAGCGGAAGCCACACACCTGAGAATCCGCTTCCGGCAGAATTTGACGCACATAGTGATCGAACAGCATTTTCGAGTAGCCGTAAACGTTCAGCGGCTGCTCATACTGGCGCTCTTCAATAAAGTTGTCGTTGCGTCCGCCGTAAGTGGCCGCCGAGGAAGCGTACAGGAAGGGGATCTGGCGCTCCAGACAGAAGTGCAACAGCTCTTTCGAGTACTGATAGTTGTTATCCATCATGTACTTGCCGTCCCACTCGGTGGTGGAGGAACAGGCGCCTTCATGGAAAACCGCTTCAATATCACCCAGGTCATCACCGGCCATTGCGCTGGCAATGAAATCCTCTTTATCCATGTAATCAGTGATATCAAGGTCAACCAGATTAACGAATTTGGTGCCGTCTTTCAGGTTATCCACCACCAGAATATCGGTAATACCTTCATCATTGAGCGCTTTAACAATATTGCTGCCGATCATACCGGCGCCGCCAGTCACAATAATCATGTGCTTAACCTTAAACAGTGAGGCGGAACGGGAGGTTCCACACCTAAATAACGCTCATCATAACATTTCATTGGCAGACAGGCAGCCAGAGGAGTCCGTAACGAAATGTAACCCCAGCATCAGGCGTGATATATGCTGCAAAATTCACATTCTGTTGCGTCGATTATCGTTTGGCGAGACAGCGTTCAGTATGATGTGCCGACTATAAGCCGGTCACGGAGAATAAAAATGCCTGCGGATTTTTATCGTCAAATTGAGCAACAGCTGGCAGTAACGCAACAGGAAGGTTTGTTTAAGCAGGAGCGGATTATTACTTCGGCGCAGCAGGCTGAGATTCGCCTTGCGGCGGGTCAGGAGGTCGTTAACTTTTGCGCCAATAACTATCTTGGGCTGGCTAACCACCCGGCATTAATCCTGGCAGCCCAGGAAGGGATGGAGAGTCACGGTTTTGGCATGGCATCGGTGCGCTTTATCTGTGGCACGCAGGATATCCATAAGCAACTGGAGCAGCGACTGGCTGAATTCCTCGGTATGGAAGATGCGATCCTCTACTCCTCCTGTTTTGACGCCAATGGCGGGCTGTTTGAAACTCTGCTGGGGCCGGAAGATGCGGTGATTTCCGATGCGCTGAATCATGCTTCGATCATTGACGGTGTGCGCCTGTGCAAGGCGCGGCGCTATCGCTATGCCAACAACGATATGACAGAGCTGCGCGCGCGCCTTGAAGAGGCACGTACATCAGGCGCACGTCATATTCTTATCGCTACGGATGGCGTCTTCTCTATGGATGGCGTTATCGCCAATCTGCGCGGTATTTGCGATCTGGCCGATGAGTTTGATGCGTTAGTGATGGTGGATGATTCGCACGCGGTAGGTTTTGTGGGCGCGGGTGGTCGCGGAACGCATGAATACTGCGAGGTGATGGGGCGCGTCGATATTATTACCGGCACGCTGGGCAAAGCGCTTGGAGGCGCTTCCGGCGGCTATACGGCGGCAAAAAAAGAGGTAGTAGAGTGGTTGCGCCAGCGCTCACGGCCCTATCTGTTTTCTAATTCGCTGGCACCGGCGATCGTTAGCGCCTCGTTGCGGGTACTGGATATGCTGAGCGACGGCGATGGCCTGCGGCAACGCCTGTGGGATAACGCCCGCTACTTCCGTCAGGCGTTAACCGATGCAGGTTTTACCCTGGCCGGTGCCGATCACGCCATCATTCCGGTGATGCTGGGTGAAGCAAAGGTGGCGCAGGAATTTGCGCGTTTGCTGCAGGATGAAGGCATCTACGTAACCGGATTTTTTTATCCGGTAGTGCCGCAGGGGCAGGCGCGTATCCGTACGCAAATTTCAGCCGGGCATACGCATCAGCAGCTTGAACGTGCGGTGGAAGCCTTTACGCGCATTGGTAAACAGCTTGGCGTTATCGCCTGAGGAAAGTCGCTATGAAAGCACTGGCAAAACTAAAAGCAACAGAAGGGATCTGGATGGTAACCGATGCGCCGATCCCGGAACCCGGCCACAACGACCTGCTGATTAAAATCCGTAAAACCGCTATCTGCGGCACCGATATTCATATTTATAACTGGGATGAATGGTCGCAAAAAACCATTCCGGTACCGATGATTGTCGGTCATGAGTATGTGGGTGAAGTGGTTGCGATTGGGCAAGAGGTTAAAGGCTTCGCTGTTGGCGATCGCGTCTCGGGAGAAGGGCATATCACCTGCGGCCACTGTCGTAACTGTCGCGCTGGGCGCACGCATCTCTGCCGTAATACCGTTGGCGTCGGGGTTAATCGTCAGGGCTGTTTCGCGGAATATCTGGTCATTCCAGCGTTTAACGCTTTTAAGATCCCCAATAACATCTCTGATGAGCTGGCAGCGATTTTCGATCCCTTTGGCAACGCGGTGCATACCGCGCTCTCCTTTGATTTGGTCGGCGAGGATGTATTGATTACCGGTGCCGGGCCGATCGGGATTATGGCGGCGGCGGTATGTAAGCACGTTGGCGCGCGTCACGTAGTGATTACCGATGTGAATGAGTATCGTCTGGGGCTGGCGCGTCAGATGGGCGTCACGCGTGCGGTTAACGTCAGCAGTGAATCACTCAAGCAGGTAATGAGCGAGCTGGGCATGACCGAGGGCTTTGATGTCGGGCTGGAGATGTCAGGCGCGCCGCCTGCGTTCCGCACCATGCTGGAGGCAATGAATCACGGTGGGCGTATTGCGCTGCTGGGCATTCCTCCATCGGATATGGCGATCGACTGGAATCAGGTGATATTTAAAGGGCTGTTTATTAAAGGGATCTATGGCCGTGAGATGTTTGAAACCTGGTATAAAATGGCCGCGCTGATCCAGTCTGGACTTGACCTGACACCGATAATTACCCATCGCTATAGCATTGATGAGTTCCAGCAGGGATTTGACGAAATGCGTTCGGGGCGCTCAGGCAAAGTGGTGCTGAGCTGGGATTAATGATGATCGGCTGCCCGCATCAGCACGCTACGGGCAGCCGCACGCTTACTGTTTCTTTTCTGCATCGGTCAGGTAACGCACTTTACGCGTATAGTCCTGACCTTTAAACAGCAGCGGCGCATCCGCAGACTGAAGATATTTCTGCCATTCGCTCAGCGGAAATCCGCCATGCGCGCCAATCACTTCTTTCGGAATAGTGGCTTCCTGACCGCCGATACGTTTGGAGACTGGCCAGTTCATCCATTCACCCAGGTTAACGGTTTTGAGATCCAGCAAATCCAGCAGGGCGGCCAGCGGTAGCTGATCCGTCGGCGGCTGTGAATCATCCATCAACTCCCAGGTATCCTGAAACAGCGTCAGCCACAGCGGACAGATACGCTTCCAGGTCTGGCGCGTAGCGGCCAGGAATGCGCCATTAACGTGATCGACCAGAAAAGGGCGTACCGTCCGTGAATAATAGGCGGGCTGATCCTCTGGCACCGCCTTATCCAGCTTGGCAATCATTTTACCCTGACGAAAGCTGGAGTAGATATGTGCTGCTTTCATATTTATTTCAGGCATTTGCAACAGGTTAAGATCAGAATCGATCATCAAAATACCGTCGGTTTGTGCCTGAAGCGGTGCCTGTAGCTTAATTAACCGGCTGCGATAGATTTGCTTATAGCGATAACTCTCTTCACGGTCCGGCACCGTCAGCGTGACCACGCGCGTCTTTGGCGGCAAATTGCGGAAAAGCGCGGCGGGCTGATCGCTGACAATAACAATCTCTTCTGCCCGTTCGGCATAGCGTGAAGCAAACAGTGCGCTTAGCTCGGCTTCCTCAATAAAGTCTGCGCCGGTACAGGGGATCACAATGGAGGTAACAGGCACCTCGCCCTGCACCTCCGCCTGCGTATAGGGGATATTGTGCCGCGACTGGATATGACGGTATTGAGGATTTAAAAATTCAAACATGAGAAGAAGATTCCTTTGCCACGCTTCGCAACAGGGCTTCGACGCCCGCCACATAATTTTCAATAGCGTAGTGAGATTTAACGTTGGCATTAGCCTGTGAAATCAGCTGCTGGCGCAGGGCGTGATCCTGGCAGAGCGCCTGCATATGCGCACAAAGGCGTGCGGTATCGCCATATTCAAACAGCAGCCCGGTTTGCCCATTATCAACCAGCTCGGCGGTGCCCACCACATTCGAGCCGATTACCGCCGTATTAACCAGCATCGCTTCCAGCACCACGCGCGGCAGACCTTCACTTTTAGAGGCCAGCACAAAAACATCCATGGCCGCCAGATAATCGAGCGCGTTATTACGAAAACCGGTAAACGTCACGCGATCGGCAATGCCTTCCCGCACAGCCAGCTGTTGCAGGCTGTTCAGCTCCGGGCCTGTGCCGACCATTACCATATGCCAGTTAACCTGCGGGCAGGCTTGCTGAAAGGCGCCCAGCGCCTGCAGAGTATGATGTGTCGCCTTACGGGCAATAAGCGAGCCAATACTGCCGAATAAAAAACACTCTTCCGGCAGGCCAAGCCGGGCGCGAACCGTACAACGATCGGGCAGAGGCTGATGGATATCGATGGCGTTGGAGACCGTAAAGCAGCGTGAAGGATCAACGCCGCTGGAGCGTAGGGTTTGGCAGACGCCATGAGAAACGGCTATCACCGCATTGACCCGCTGATTAATCATGCGGACCAGTTGCGGAGTCAGCAGCGGCTCAATACGGCAATGTTGTACCAGAGAAACGGGAATATCGGCGACCGCCAGGTAACCTTCAACGTTAGTACTGGGTTGGTTGTTCATATAGAGCGTATCGTACCCGCCCTGCAGCAGCAGCTCACGCAGCCTGAGTGCGTTAGGCTCAACGCGCCAGCGGCGATCGATCGTCTCAGCCACGCGCTTTTTCAGCGAGCGGCTGAAAAACAGCAGCGCGCGCAGCAGCTCTTTTTGCAGCTTGGCTGAGAGAGGCTGTTTACGCTGTGGAATAAAGATGACCGGAATGCCGATGGCGTTCAGCACCGACTCGATGGTCTCACCCTCGCCGCGTTGGTAATTATAATAAAAACAGCAGGTAATATCGAAACGGTCGCGATCGATACGCTTCAGCAGTTCCAGCATACTGTTGGTGCCGCCGCCCCATTCTCTGCCGTTATCCAGCAACAGGATTTTTTGTCGAGCTTGCGTCATCGCGCCATATCCTTACGCTCACGAAGGAAGAAATGATCAGGGCGGCATTATAAAGATTTCCTGCCGCGCTGACGATGCACAATCTATCAAAACAGGCTGCCGATCTTTTTCACCAGCGGACTTTGCGCAACGCTCTCGGTAATTACCTCCAGCGCGTGCGTTGCCGGCACCGGCGTTAGCGGCTGCGGCAGGCGACAGATCGCGACACCACGGAACGGATTACGCGGCTTCGGCGCGGTTTTCTGCGGCGCTGGTGCAGCAGAAGGAGTCTGTGACTCATTCAACAGCTGGCTGGGGCGAACCAGCGTTACGTCTGCAGGCAGGTTGGGCAGCATCTGTTGCAGAACGCGTACGGTAGAAGGATGGGGATGACCAATCGCGATCGCTGAGCCATTGCGCTGCGCCAGATGCACCGCGCGATTAAATTGCTTGCGAATCTCTGCTTCGTTCTGATTATCATCAAGGAATACGCGGCGCTTAATGACTTTTACACGCGTGCCCGCAGCGGCGCGTGTCGCCTGGCTGTTGCCAATGGTCATGCTGTCGAGAAAGTAAAAACTGTAGTGATCCAATACCTGCATGACTTTTTGCATTCCTGACAGGCTGGAGGTCATTTTACTGCCCATATGATTATTCATGCCCACCGCATAGGGCACGTTAGCTACCGCGTTATGAATGATACGGGCGATCTCGTCAGCGCTCATTTCCGGCTGAAGCGTATCCCGCTCCAGCGGCTGCTTGCTGAGCGGGGCCATCGGTAGATGAATCAGCACTTCGTGCCCATGCTGGTGGGCTTTGGTTGCCATCTCACGCGCATGCGGAGCGGTAGGCAATACTGCTACCGAAATAGCGTTCGGCATCTGCAGCACCTGATTTTCCTGCTGGGGACGATAACCAAAATCATCAATCACGATAGCCAATTTACCAGCGCTCGCCGAACAGGCGAACAGCAGGCCGCTTAGCGCCACGGCCATTCTTTTAACTGAAAACAACACTTATTTTCCTAACCACGGGAGTGGGTTGACCGCCTGTCCCTGACGACGGATTTCAAAATAGAGTGACGGCGTGCCACGGCCGCCGCTGGTGCCGACCAGCGCGATCGGCTGTCCGGCTTTTACCTGAGCGCCGGTGGTGACCAGCGCGCTCTGGTTATAGCCATACAGGCTCATATCGCCCTTGCCATGTTCGACCACCACCACCAGTCCGTAACCTTGCAGCCAGTCGGCCATTAGCACGCGGCCGTCGGCAATGGCTTTGACCTCGGTGCCTTCCGGCGCGTCGATCACCAGGCCTTTCCAGCGTAGCTCGCCCTGGAGCGCTTCACCGAAGCGATGTTCGATGCGGCCACGTACCGGCCAGAAAGCCTGACCGCCGGGACGACCCAGGCCGCCGGTACGTGACATTAGCGAACGCTCGCTTTCGGTGGGTTTATAGGTAGAGCCTTTGGCTTTCGCTTGCGCCTGGCGCTTACGCACCTGCTCCGCCTCCCGCGCCTCACGCTCAGCGCGTGCTTTTGCTTCGCGCTCGGCACGGGCGATTTTATCCTGCAGGCGGCTTTCGTTCTGGCGCATCTCTACCAGGTCGGCCTGATCTTTTTCCAGCGCGCTTTCCAGCGTCACGAGCGTTTTTTTCCGTGCAACGCGCGCCTGTTCCAGCCGCGCCTGCTGCGTTTGCTGTTCGCTTAGCAATGACTTCTGCTGGTTCTGTTTGTTGAGCAAATCCGCTTTTTGCGTGGCCAGATCGCGCCGCGTTTTCTGCAGTTCATCGATATTTTTCTGCCGTGCTTCGTTAAGATAACCGAAGTAAGAAAGGATGCGTTCGCTGCGCTGGCTCTCTTCACCGCTAAGCAGGAGCTGCAGGCCGCTATGCTTGCCCTGACGAAAAGCGGCGTCAAGCTGCTGCGCCAGCAAGGTTTCCTGCTGCGTCTGCTGCTTTTGCAGCTGAGCGATAGAATGGTTTAGCGTATCGATTTCTTTGTTCAGACGGGTCAGCAGTTGCTGAGTTTGCCGTAGTTTACGGCTGGCTTCGGCAATGATTTTTTCCTGGCTTTGCAGCTGATCCAGCAGCTTGCTGCGCTGTTCTTTTTGTAAGCGAACGCTCTTTTCTTTTTCAGCAATGTTTTGCTGAATAGATTTAAGCTGGGATTTATTGTCATCCGCAGCGCTGGCATGCAGCGGCAACAGCAGTACGCCAGCACATAACAGGCTGACGGAGAGCGCGGACAAACGGCTGTGTAACGGCGCGTAACCGGCCATAAAGTTACCTGAAGTCCATGAATGTAAAACTGATGCTTTTTCCCTCATAAGGAGTCGATTATTCCATGATGAATAGCCGCTTGCCAGCGATGGGCCTGGCTTTTGCGTTTCTGTTCGTTTCAAACGCCTTTCTTTTACCGCACGGCAGGCAGCAAAGAATGCAATTCGCTTTATTAAAAGGACATTAGCGGATAATCGCCGCCTCTGCCGCGCCTTTTTACCGTCGGGTTCCGGTATTGTTTGCGCCACGGCAAATTTTTTCCGCTTTATACAACAGAAAACCACACTCTCACCGCTTCGCGACTGTACATGCGAGGTGGCGCAGGTATACTCAGAAACCTATTTTTCGCTTATTAACCCTGTCGGGAGTTGTTACCCCTCATGCAAGAAATTATGCAATTCGCAAGCAATCACCCCATTCTGTGTCTGGCATGGGTCGTATTGCTGGTTTTAGTGATCGTGACCACGTTTAAGGGCATGTTTTCCAAAGTTAAAACCATCAGCCGTGGCGAAGCGACTCGCCTGATTAACAAGGAAGATGCGGTGGTTGTGGATACCCGCTCCCGCGATGAATTTCGTAAAGGTCATATTTCCGGCGCGCATAATATTCTGGCGGCGGATATTAAAAAGGGCACGTTCAGCGAATTGGAAAAGCATAAAGCTCAGCCCATAATTGTAGTTTGCGCGACGGGAACTTCCGCCTTTGAAGCGGCTTCTCAGCTGAGCGCTGCAGGTTTCGAGCAGGTAAGCGTACTGAAAGATGGTATCGCTGGCTGGAGCAGTGAAAATCTGCCGCTGGTACGCGGTAAATAACCTTACAAGGTGCTGAACATGGCTAACGTAGAGATTTATACCAAAGCAACCTGTCCTTACTGCCATCGGGCAAAAGCGCTGCTGACGCAGAAAGGCGTGGTTTTCCAGGAAATCCCGATTGACGGTGATGCGGATAAGCGCGAAGAGATGATTAAACGCAGCGGCCGAACCACCGTACCGCAAATTTTTATCGATGCACAACACATTGGCGGTTGTGAAGATCTTTATGCGCTGGACAGCCGCGAAGGTCTTGATCCTTTGCTGAAATGATGGCTTAACTGGCACCACGATGGATTTTTTTAACTAACAGGACTCAACACAATGTCAGAACAAAACACCAGCGAAATGTCATTCCAGATCCAGCGTATTTATACGAAAGATATTTCCTTTGAAGCGCCTAACGCGCCGCAGGTTTTCCAGAAAGAGTGGGAGCCGGAAGTTAAACTGGATCTGGATACCGCCTCCAGCCAGCTGGCTGAAGGTATTTACGAAGTGGTGCTGCGCGTAACGGTTACGGCATCCGTAGGGACGGAAACGGCGTTCCTGTGCGAAGTGCAGCAGGCGGGTATCTTCACTATTTCCGGTATCGAAGGCACCCAGATGGCACATTGCCTTGGCGCTTACTGCCCGAATATTCTGTTCCCGTACGCCCGTGAGTGCATCACCAGTCTGGTTTCACGCGGCACCTTCCCGCAACTTAACCTTGCGCCGGTTAACTTCGATGCGCTGTTTATGAACTATCTGCAGCAGCAAGAAGAAGGCGGCGAACCTCGTCAGGATGCCTGATGAACAAGCGTAACGCAGCAGTTACCGTGCTTGGTGCCGGATCTTACGGCACCGCACTCGCCATTACCTTAGCCCGCAACGGCCATCAGGTGCTGTTGTGGGGCCATAATCCTCAACATCTCTCCCAGCTGGAATCCGAGCGCTGCAACGTGGCTTTTCTGCCAGACGTGCCTTTTCCCGCCACGCTATCTACCGAGCCAGACCTTGCCCAGGCCGTTGCCGCCAGTCGTGATTTGCTGATTGTGGTGCCGAGTCATGTTTTTGGCGAAGTGCTACAGCAGATCAAGCCACATTTGCGTGCTGACTCGCGTATTATTTGGGCCACCAAAGGGCTGGAGCGCGAAACCGGACGTTTACTGCAGGATGTGGCGCGCGATATTGTTGGCGATACGCTGCCGCTGGCGGTGATCTCCGGCCCAACTTTCGCGAAAGAGCTGGCGGCGGGTTTACCTACTGCGATTGCACTGGCCGCGACCGATCCGCAGTTTGCTGATGATCTTCAGTTGCTGCTGCACTGCGGTAAAAGTTTTCGCGTCTACAACAACCCTGACTTTATCGGGGTGCAGCTGGGCGGTGCGGTGAAAAACGTGATCGCTATCGGCGCAGGTATTTCTGACGGTATCGGCTTTGGGGCGAATGCGCGTACCGCTTTGATTACCCGAGGCCTGGCGGAGATGAGTCGTCTTGGCGAAGCGCTGGGCGCCGATCCTACCACCTTTATGGGCATGGCAGGGCTGGGCGATCTGGTACTGACCTGTACTGATAATCAGTCACGTAATCGCCGGTTCGGTATCATGCTGGGTCAGGGCGTGGATGTCGAGAGTGCGCAGACACAGATTGGACAGGTTGTGGAAGGCTATCGCAACACCAAAGAGGTGCGCGCGCTGGCGGCACGCTATGGTGTCGAAATGCCAATAACCGAGCAAATTTATCAGGTATTGTATTGCGAAAAATCGGCGCGCGAGGCAGCATTGAACCTGCTGGGACGTACCCGCAAGGATGAAAACAGCAGTCGCTGAGGCGGGAGGCCCGGCTGGATACCTGTGGCGTCTCGGGCGAACCGGACGCTATTTTTTTATCGGGAGAGAGCAATGTCGGATGAAGAGTTACAGCTGGTCTGGAATAACATCAAAGCGGAAGGGCGTGCCCTGGCGGATTGTGAACCCATGCTGGCCAGTTTTTTCCATGCGACATTGCTTAAGCATGAGAACCTTGGCGGCGCGCTAAGTTATATGCTGGCTAACAAGCTGGCTAATGCAATTATGCCCGCTATCGCCATTCGTGAGATTGTCGAAGAGGCGTATCGCCATGACCCCTCAATGATCGCTGCGGCGGCACGCGATATTCTGGCGGTACGCCAGCGCGATCCAGCGATAGATAAATATTCGACGCCGCTGCTCTATCTGAAAGGCTTCCATGCGCTGCAGGCTTATCGTATCGGCCACTGGCTGTGGAACGAGGGTCGCCGGGCGCTGGCGGTCTATCTGCAAAATGAAATCTCTGTCTCTTTTGCCGTAGATATCCATCCGGCCGCGCGTATTGGCTGCGGCATCATGCTTGACCATGCGACCGGCATCGTGATTGGCGAAACGGCGGTGGTTGAGAACGATGTCTCTATCCTGCAGTCGGTTACGCTTGGCGGCACGGGTAAAACCAGCGGCGACCGTCATCCTAAAATTCGTGAAGGGGTGATGATTGGCGCCGGTGCGAAAATCCTCGGCAATATTGAAGTTGGGCGCGGGGCGAAAATTGGTGCCGGTTCGGTGGTGCTACAGCCGGTGCCGCCGCATACCACCGCCGCCGGCGTGCCGGCGCGCATCGTTGGCAAACCGGCCAGCGATAAGCCATCCATGGATATGGATCAACATTTTAACGGCACGATCCCCGGCTTTGAGTTTGGCGACGGCATCTGACGTCGCCCTTCGTCGGCGTCAGCTTTTTAGCAGAGCGCCCTGATATTCCAACTGCCGCCAGGCCTCATACACCACCACTGAAACCGCATTCGACAGGTTCATGCTGCGGCTTTGCGCCAGCATGGGAATGCGGATTTTTTGCTGTGGAGGTAGTGCATCCAGAATCGTGGCGGGTAAGCCGCGGCTTTCAGGGCCAAACAGCAGATAATCACCTGATTGATAGCTAACCGCGCTGTGCGCAGGCGTGCCCTTGGTTGTCAGCGCAAACAGACGCTCAGGCTGTTCGCTGGTGCAGAACGCCTCAAAGCTGGCGTGACGTTTAATCGCGGTAAATTCATGGTAATCAAGCCCGGCGCGACGCAGGCGCTTGTCATCCCAGGTAAAGCCAAGCGGCTCAATCAGATGCAGCTGGAAGCCGGTATTTGCGCACAGGCGAATGATATTGCCGGTATTAGGTGGAATTTCAGGTTCAAATAAGACGATGTTCAGCATAAGGCCCCCGATAACGAGGGCCGAAGCATAACAAATTAGCGCACAGAGTACAGCGGTAGCCAGATAGTCAGACGCAAGCCGCCGAGCGGGCTGTCATCCGCTTTTACCCAGCCGCGATGCTGCTGGATAGCCGTTTCAACAATTGCCAGACCCAGCCCGGTGCCGCCGGACTCCCTGTCACGCGCCTCATCGGTGCGATAGAAGGGACGGAATATCTGTTCACGATCTTCCGGGCTGACGCCAGGACCGTCATCATCGACATGCACTGTGATCCCCTGATTATCCACAGAGAAGCTCACTGAAATATGTGAATTTGAGTAGCGCAGCGCATTACGGACAATATTTTCCAGCGCGCTTTCCAGCGCATGGGGGTTGCCATACAGCGGCCATGGGCCTGGCGGGTAGGGCACCTCCAGCTTTTTACCCATCTGCTCCGCTTCAAATTTGGCATCTTCCAGTACGCCATTCCAGAGATGGTTTGCTTTCATCGCTTCGCTGACTAACGCATTTTTATGCTGCGTACGCGACAGCACCAGCAAATCGTTAATCATGCCGTCAAGGCGCTGCGCCTCCAGTTCAATGCGTCCTAACTCTTTGCCTTCGCCATAACGACGACGCATCAGGGCAGTGGCCAACTGGAGACGTGTTAAGGGCGTACGCAGCTCGTGTGAAATATCGGAGAGCAGGCGCTGTTGCGCGGTCATCATGCGCTCCAGCGCGCTGACCATCTGATTAAAGCTGGAGCCAGCGGCAAGAAATTCCTGCGGCCCCGCTTCCAGTTCCGGATGCTGACGCAGATTCCCACTAGCCACATCATCCGCCGCGTGTTTTAACTTACGCGCCGGTTTCGCCAGGCTCCAGGCCAGCCACAGCAGCAGAGGGGAGCTGATCAGCATGGTGACAATCAAGAGCAACAGCGGGCGGTCAAACAGCAGATTGATAAAATCCAGCTGGGAGCTGCTGGCCGGGCGCATCAGATAGAGTTGATAATTATCTTCGCCATCGCGTACGGCAAAGGGCCCAACCAGCTCAACGCGGCCATATTTCTTTTTCAGAGGATGATCGGCATTGTCAGATTGCCCGATAAAATTGCGGATAATCTGCATTTCATTATGCTGAGCGCCAATAACGCGGCCTTCGCTGGTAACCAGCAGCAGACGTTGGCCGGGCGGCGCCCATTTATCGATAGCGCGAAACAGCCGACGCCACCACATCAAATCATTGGGCGGATCCTGCATAAGCTCCGCTTCAATGTGCTGCTCAATCATGATGCCCTGTCGCTGCTCGCTTTCCAGCAGTGACGTAAGCTGGCGTGAATCCAGCTTAGGGAGCATAAGCACCAGCATCAGAACCAACGCCAGCGTTAACCAGAAGATGGCAAAGATGCGAGTGGTCAGGCTGCTTATCATGACGCGGAGACCATCAAATATCCACGGCCACGCAGCGTTTTAAACCAGGGGTGACCATCGCGGCGTTCAGGCAGCTTACGACGCAGGTTAGAGATATGCATATCAATGGCGCGATCAAATGGCGTCAGGCGCTTACCCAGCACTTCCTGACTGAGATGCTCGCGTGATACTACCTGGCCAAGATGCTGGGCTAACAAATAGAGTAGGGTGAATTCGGTACCGGTCAGATCCAGCGTAACGTTATCAAAGCTGGCTTCCTGGCGGCCGGGATTGAGTCGCAGGCAGTCGACTTCCAGCGTTGGCGAGCTGTTGTCATGCTGCTGTTGTTGTTCGCTCCAGCTGGAACGACGCAAAATAGCGCGGATACGGGCGACCAGTTCACGATCGTTAAACGGCTTCGGTAGATAGTCATCGGCACCCAGTTCGAGACCTAAAACGCGATCCAGTTCGCTGCCGCGCGCGGTCAACATAATCACCGGTGTTTGATATTGCTGGCGAAGCTCTTTCAACGTATCGATGCCGTTCTTTTTAGGCATCATCACATCGAGTAATAACAGATCAATGGTGTCATCGAGCAGGCTGAGCGCCTGTTCCCCATCTGAGGCGACAACGATATTAAACCCTTCCATTTCAAGCAATTCTTTAAGCAGCGAAGTTAATTCGCGGTCATCATCAACCAACAGGATTTTATTCATTTTCTTAAGCCCTCCGCAGGCAAAATAGCGTGATCGCCTACCCCATTCCATCGCTTTACGTAGTTTTACACCCCCTGACGCTAGTTTGCAGCTATCTCTGTAGTCTGAACTGCGTTGAATCAAATGATGCAAACGAATGTGGGAGTAAACGATGCGCAAAGTAACCGCCGTCGTCTTTGCTTCAGCCTCGGTGGTTTTTAGTTACTCCAGCGCATGGGCAGCAGACGTTACGACGATTGACGGGATGCATCCGCCAGGCGAATTGATGACTGGCAGCATAGCGCAAAATCCGCAAAGCCATATGTTTGATGGCATTAAGCTTTCGGAACAACAGCGTCAGCAGATGCGGGATCTAATGCAGCAAACGCAACATGAGCGCCCTCCCGTAAACGTGAAAGATTTAGAAACTCTGCATAATCTGGTGATTGCAGAAAAGTTTAATGAAACAGCCGTAAAGGCTCAGGCAGAAAAGTTAGCACAGGAACAGGTTGCGCGGCAGGTCGAAATGGCCCGTATCCGCAACCAGATGTATCACCTGCTAACGCCGCAGCAACAGGCTGTTTTGCAACAAAAGCATGAGCAACGAATGAGTGAGTTGCGCAGGCTGACGAATTTGCAGCAGGTTCAGCCTCTGCATGAAGCGAGTAGTGCCGGCAGTAACCAGTAATATAGTATCCCTGTTTTCCTTGCCATAGACACCATCCCTGTCTTCCCCGCCATGATGGCGGGGTTTTTTTTGCCCATAATATCTCCCTTTTCTGCACATCCTTTGCGCGTATCCTGCTGCTTTTTGCGATACTGCTCTTATACTTAGCTTTTACTTTCAGTGGGGTGCGGATGTTAGCTTCCTATGCGCGGCTGGTTAACCGGGCGGCAATGGCAGCAACGGTGCTGGCAGTGCTGCTGTTATTTATCAAGATATTCGCCTGGTGGTATACCGGATCGGTCAGCGTACTGGCAGCTCTGGTGGATTCGCTGGTCGATACCGCCGCCTCTTTAACCAATCTTCTGGTGGTGCGCTATTCATTGCAGCCTGCGGATGCGGAGCATACGTTTGGTCATGGTAAAGCGGAATCGCTGGCAGCCCTGGCGCAGAGCATGTTTATTTCCGGCTCTGCCCTGTTTTTGTTCCTGACCGGTATTCAGCATTTGGCTTCTCCGGGCGTGCTACACGCACCGCTGGTAGGTATGGTCGTTACCCTTGTGGCGTTGGTTTCAACGCTGCTGCTGGTGGCTTTTCAACGCTGGGTCGTGCGTAAAACGCAAAGCCAGGCGATTCGTGCCGACATGTTGCATTATCAGTCTGACGTATTGATGAACGGGGCCATTTTGCTGGCGCTGGCGCTTAGCTGGTATGGCTTCACCCGGGCTGATGCGCTGTTTGCGTTAGGCATTGGCGCATGGATTCTGTTTAGCGCGTTACGTATGGGCTATGATGCCGTACAGTCTTTACTTGATCGTGCGTTGCCTGATGCGGAGCGGCAACAGATAGTGCAAATCATCACCAGCTGGCCTGGCGTCCAGGGCGCGCACGATTTGCGTACCCGACAATCAGGTCCGACACGCTTTATTCAGGTCCATCTGGAAATAGAGGATAACTTGCCGTTAATTCAGGCACATCGCGTGGCGGAGCAGGTAGAGCAGGCGCTTTTAAAACACTTTCCTGGCTCGGATATTATCATCCATCAGGATCCCTGTTCTGTTGCCCGCACCGAGCCGCAGGGTTTTTTATAGGCAGAAGTGTGGAATAATATCAGCCTGGCTTTTGAACGAGGCGCAAAGCCACATTGTGGAAAAGATTTTACCCGAAACTAGTCTGACCTGAATCAATTCAGCAGCAGGGGTTTGATATACTATTTGCCATTATGAGTCGGTAAGATCGGACACTGAGCGGGCGTCGAACCTTTCCGGCGTAACGAATTCATCATTAAGTATTAAGTCCAGAGGTAGCCATGATCAAGAAAATCGGTGTACTGACAAGCGGCGGCGACGCCCCAGGGATGAACGCAGCTATTCGCGGTGTCGTTCGCTCCGCCCTGAGTGAAGGACTGGAAGTTTGTGGCATTTATGATGGCTATCTCGGCTTGTATGAAGACCGCATGATCAACCTCGACCGCTACAGCGTTTCTGACATGATTAACCGCGGCGGCACCTTTCTGGGCTCTGCGCGTTTTCCTGAGTTCCGTAATGAGGAAACGCGTCAGGTAGCCATTGAGAATATGAAAAAGCGCAATATCGATGCGCTGGTGGTGATTGGCGGCGACGGCTCTTATATGGGTGCGAAACGCCTGACTGAAATGGGCTTCCCATGTATCGGTTTACCGGGCACCATCGATAACGACGTGGCCGGTACCGACTACACCATTGGTTATTTCACAGCGCTGGAAACGGTGGTTGAAGCAATCGACCGCCTGCGTGATACCTCTTCTTCACACCAGCGTATTTCTATCGTTGAAGTGATGGGCCGTTACTGTGGCGATCTGACGCTGGCAGCGTCGATTGCGGGCGGATGTGAATTTATCGTACTGCCGGAAATTCCTTATACTCGCGAAGAGCTGGTGCAGGAGATCAAAGCGGGTATCGAGAAAGGTAAAAAGCACGCTATCGTGGCGATTACTGAGCATATCTGCGATATCGATGAGCTGGCGAAATATATCGAAGCGGAAACCAAACGCGAAACGCGCGCGACGGTTCTGGGTCACATTCAGCGCGGTGGTGCACCGGTCGCCTATGACCGTATTCTGGCTTCACGTATGGGCGCTTATGCGATTGAACTGTTGCTACAGGGCTACGGCGGCCGCTGCGTGGGCATCCAGAATGAAAAGATGGTGCATCACGATATCATCGATGCCATTGAAAACATGAAGCGCCCTTTCAAACGCGACTGGCTGGAAACCGCAAAAAAACTTTATTAATTGTTTTCAGGGCGCTGCGCACGCAGTGCCCTGTTTCCCCTTTTTATATTCCATAAAGTAATAACCTCCTATTTTTAATTCTTTAAAACGCCGTAAGCTTTATGTCACGCTTCCGTTAATAACTTCCGGGGGAGCGTACGATGAATAAGTGGAGTGTAGGGCTGGCCGTTTTACTGGCATCAACCAGCGTACTGGCAAAAAATATTGAACTGCTGAACGTATCTTACGATCCGACACGTGAGCTGTATGAGCAATATAACAAAGCGTTCAGCGCGCACTACAAGCAGGAAACCGGCGATAATATCGTGATCCGCCAGTCGCATGGCGGCTCCGGCAAGCAGGCAACGTCGGTAATCAACGGCATTCGCGCCGATGTGGTAACACTGGCGCTGGCTTCCGATATTGATGCCATTGCCGCGCGCGGCCGAATTAATAAAGAGTGGATAAAACGGCTCCCGGATAATTCTGCGCCTTACACCTCCACCATCGTTTTTCTGGTGCGTAAAGGCAATCCAAAGCAGATCCACGACTGGCCAGATTTGCTGAAGCCTGGCGTTGCGGTTATTACTCCTAATCCTAAAACCTCTGGCGGCGCACGCTGGAACTATCTTGCCGCCTGGGGCTACGCGCTGGACCAGAACAATGGCAACCAGGATAAGGCGCTGGAGTTTGTTAAAGCGCTGTATAAAAACGTCGAGGTACAGGATTCCGGCGCTCGCGGGGCAACGAATACGTTTGTTGAGCGCGGCATTGGCGATGTGCTGATTGCCTGGGAGAACGAAGCTTATCTGGCGGTAAATAAGCTGGGTAAAGACCAGTTTGAGATTGTTACGCCCAGTGAGTCTATCCTTGCCGAGCCGACGGTATCCGTTGTCGATCGCGTGGTTGACGATCGTGATACGCGCAAAGTAGCCAATGACTATCTGAATTATCTCTACTCACCGGAGGGGCAGGCCATTGCCGCGCAAAACTTCTACCGTCCTCGTGATGCCGGGGTGGCAAAGAAATATGCCAGCACCTTTACGCCGCTGAAGCTGTTCACCATTGATAACAAATTCGGCGGCTGGACGCAGGCACAGAAAACGCACTTTGCGGAAGGTGGCACCTACGACCAGGTAATGAAACGCTAGCGCGTTCTCCTCTGATGATTTAGCGTGACAATTCTCGTTAAGCCAACGAGGGTTGTCAGCGTTCATCAGGAGGAGTCGCTATGTCAGTCCCTGCACGCGTTCTGAAAATCGTTACGGTTGTTATCGCCTTTCTTGTTATCGCGCTGGCCTTCGCGGCATGGCGTTTCCATCATAACGGCAACGCGCTGTGGCAAATTATTAGCCAGCAGTGCGTGCCGGGCCAGCTACAAAAAAACGATCCCAGCCCCTGCCAGAGCGTTGATATCAAGGCAGGTTACGTCACGCTGAAAGATCGTAACGGCTCTCTGCAATATTTATTAATGCCTGTGGCCCGCATCAGCGGTATCGAAAGCCCGGCGCTGCGGGATCCCGCTACGCCTGATTTCTTTGCGCTGGCCTGGCAACAGCGTCATCTGCTGACGATGCGTCACGGCTCTGCCGTTCCCGATAGCGCCATCTCATTAGCCATTAATTCCGAGTATGGCCGTACCCAGAACCAGCTGCATATTCATATCTCCTGCCTGGATCCTGAGGTACGTCAACAGCTGGACAGGCTAACGCCGCAGCTGAATTCACAGTGGCAGCCGGAAACATTGCATCAGCATCGCTGGCTGGTTCGCGCATTGACGCCAGCCGAGCTGGCGCAGCAGAGCAGTTTTATGCGTTTAATGCAGGAAGTGCCGCAGGCGCAGCAGGAGATGGGGAAATATGGCCTGGCGCTGGCTAGCTTATCCGATGGCAGGCTGGCATTAATGGCAATAAAGCGTGACTGGCTGAAGTTGAATCGGGCTTCGGCGGAAGAGTTGCAGGAACATCGCTGTACGATTCTGCATTAAGGCACAACAGAAAACGGGCGGCAATGCCGCCCGTTAAACATCAGGCTTTTGCTGCGGCAGCGGCCTTGACGATGACGGCAAAGGCGTCAGCTTTCAGTGAAGCACCGCCAACCAGCGCGCCATCGATATCCGGCTGAGCAAACAGCTCTGCGGCATTTTTATCGTTAACGGAGCCGCCGTACTGGATAATAACCTGCTCGGCTACTTTCGCATCTTTCTTTGCGATATGTTCACGAATAAACTTATGCACCGCCTGCGCCTGCGCCGGAGTGGCTGATTTGCCGGTACCAATCGCCCAGATCGGCTCATAGGCAATCACTGCGCCGTTAAAGGCAGCAGCACCCTGGCTTTCCAGCACCGCATCAATTTGACGCGCACATACTTCTTCGGTTTTACCCGCTTCGTTTTCTGCTTCGGTCTCACCGATGCAGAGTACCGGAGTCAGACCTGCTTCTTTCAGCACGGCGAATTTTTTCGCAATAAACTCATCGCTTTCTTTGTGATAAGTACGGCGTTCTGAATGGCCGATAATGATATAGCGAGCGCCAATATCCTTCAGCATTTCGGCAGAGACTTCACCGGTAAAGGCACCAGACAGGTTAACATCAACGTTCTGGGCACCCAGTACGATCTGGCTGTCGGCCAGCGCCTGCTGCGCCTGATCCAGATACATCACTGGCGGGGCGATGGCAACGCCACAGCCCTGAACGGCGTTCAGTTCTTTACGCAGGCCGTCGATCAGATCGCTGACCATTTTTTTGTTGCCGTTCAGTTTCCAGTTACCCATAACTAATGGATGTCGCATCATATCCTCCACGTGTAACGCAATACCAGTAAAGTACACTGCCCGACGGGCAGCGATGTCTGCCAGACAGTATAGAGATGTTAACCCTGAATGGCTTTGCTTTTCGTCATTTTTGGCACAACCCTTAGGGCACAGTGAGCGAGAGCTTGATTGGCTCTACAGCAAAGGTGAGCCCCTTTTCGCCGTTGTCTGCGACTACAAAGCGTAGCGCGCCTTCGGTCTGCGAATAATAGCGTGCGCCTTTCCCTTTGCTCAGCAGCTCATTCAGCCTTTTGCGGCTATCTTCTGGCGAACGTGTTGGCGAGAAAAAGCGCATCAGCGCCGTCATATATGCCTGTGCTTTTTCCTGTGCTGCTTTTTCATCAGGGCCGGGAATTGGCAGCCAGGTGATCTGGAGCGTTTTTATTTTTCCGGTGCCCGGCTCCAGCGCCGTAGAGGCGTAGAGCGTTTCGCTGATCTTGCTGGCCGCACGCGTTAATGGACTTTTATCCAGTCGGCTATCGATCGCCCGATATTCGCTGAGCGGTAAATCAGGATTTGCCGTATTATACTTTTCCCGAAACTGCGCAATACTCATATCAAATGTTGGCGCACCTGGCAGCAGGTAAGGCGCAGTGGGCAAGTCATTACTACGCGACGATACATCATCGGCATGCGCGGCGGTGCCCATCAATAGTGCCAATAGTATCGGGATGGGCGTCAGCAAAGAGCCTGGCGCTTTCTTCATTTTTTTTGCCCTGTCCAGTAAACTCAGCCCAGATTAGAACGGTTTTTACCCGCCAAAGTCAAAAGCTGCGGCAACCCTTTTTAGTTTTCCTCGGGACGAAAGCATGACGCTACAGCAATGGTGTTTTTCTTATCGTGGTCGCCTGGGACGGCGTGACTTCTGGATTTGGCAGATAGTCTGGCTGTTGACCATGACCGCGCTTTTCACGCTGGCGGGAAACGATCTGCTGGATACCCAGACGGCAGCATTCTGCGTGGTCTGCTTGCTATGGCCTGCCAGCGCGGTGCTGGTGAAACGCCTGCACGATCGTAACAAACGCGGCTACTGGGCGCTGTTGCTGGTGGTTGCCTGGATCCTGCTGGCGGGTAACTGGGGCGTTTTAGGCGCTGGCTGGCACAGCGGTCTGGGACGTTTTGTGCCTGCGCTAATTCTTGTCGGCATGTTATGCGAATTAGGGCTACTGAGCGGTTCGGCAGGCGAAAACCGTTATGGTCGTGCCGCGCAGCCGGTTAACTATTTTCGCTGGCGCGGCGTGGAAAAAAGTCCTCACCAGTAATGCTCGCTGGTGATATGACCGGGTTTACGCCGCAGATGTTTATTCATTGCGCGCGTCTCTTTTAACAGTTGTTGGGTATCGCGCACCATTTGCGGATTACCGCACAGCATAACGTGGCTGCTGTCAGCCTCCATTGGCAGCCCTACCGCACGCTCCAGCTCACCGCTGGCGATCAGCGCCGGGACGCGCCCCGTTAACGAGCCCGGGCTCTCTTCGCGGCTGACGACCGTCTGGATCCGCAGCGTGCCGTTATAGCGCTGCTCTAACTGCTGCATGAGCGGCAGATAACTTAAATCGGCGGCGTAGCGCGCGGCATGAACCAGTACCAGATTCTGGAACCGCTCCAGGCCTTCGCCCTGTTGCAAAATCGAAAGGTAAGGGCCGATAGCGGTGCCGGTTGCCAGCATCCACAGGGTTTGGCATTCGGGGATCTCTTCCAGCACAAAAAAACCGGCGGCTTCTTTCGTCACCATTACCCGATCGCCCGGCTGTAAGGCATGTAGCCTTGGGCTTAATTTCCCTTCCGGCACATTGACCAGGTAAAATTCTAAAGCGGGATCGGCAGGAGCATTCACATAAGAGTAGGCGCGCTGCACCCGCTCGCCTTCAATCTCCAGCGCCAGCTTGGCAAACTGACCAGCGGTAAAGGGCGTGACGGGAGCATTAACCTTGATGCTGAATAAACTATCCGTCCAGTGTGTAACTTCCGTAACGCTGCCGTTAACCCATTCAGCCATGACTTTTCCTCTCTCCAGTTAGCTCTTTGCCTATCTTCGTCACTCAACGCCGTTTTTTCCAGCCTGCCTGCGCCAGAAAAGCTCTGCGCGACAAAAGGAGGTATCAGTTTGTGCGGCCGTATAGTTAGTTTTACAAAGAAGGGCAATTTCTGCTGACAGAATGATAAAAAAACTTGTCGCTGCGTCATTCCCTTCTGTAAGCAAACTGCTATTTTTGCCGCCATCAAATCTGAAATCCCCACTGATTTGCTACATAACAGTCAAACAGTGGGCTTTTATTCTGTAACTTTCTTCTAAGTGGCTATGAAAAAGATAGAAAACGGACATCTGTTACTGATGCTGATTGTATTGGTGGCGGTAGGACAAATGGCACAAACCATCTATGTCCCGGCAATGGCCGACATTGCTGCATCTTTTAACATACGCGATGGCGTAATGCAGCGCGTAATGGCCGCCTACCTGATGACCTATGGTAGTTCACAGCTGATTTACGGGCCTCTCTCCGATAGCGTGGGACGTAAACCGGTAATACTGGCGGGCATGGCTATTTTTATGCTGGGCGCGCTGGGGGCATTGCTTGCGCCTTCTATTGACTGGCTGATAGCGGCCAGCGCCCTGCAGGGATTAGGCACCGGCGTCGCAGGCGTGATGGCGCGGACCATGCCGCGTGATTTATATGCCGGCAGCGCGCTGCGTCAGGCAAACAGCCTGTTAAATATGGGGATTCTTGTCAGCCCACTTGCAGCGCCAATGATCGGCGCGATGCTAACGCATCTGTTTGGCTGGCACGCCTGCTTTGCTTTCCTGCTGCTGCTGTGTTTGCTGGTCACCGGCGCAATGGCGCGCTGGCTCCCGGAAACCCGTCCTCTGGCGAGCGAAACCCGGCCACTGTTTTCGCGTTATCGGCCATTACTGAGCGATCGCATTTTTGTTCGCTATCTGATTATGCTTATTGGCGCGCTGGCGGGGATTGCCGTCTATGAGGCAAGCTGCGGCATTTTGATGGGCGGCGTGCTGGGGCTGGATGCAATGACCATCAGTATTCTGTTTATTCTGCCGATCCCGGCAGCCTTTTTCGGCGCTTGGTTTGCCGGACGTGACGAGAAAAGCTTTCATACGCTGATGTGGTATGCGGTAAACAGCTGCCTGCTGGCTGGCGTTCTGATGTGGCTGCCCGCCTGGTTTGGCATCATGAATATCTGGACGCTGCTGGTACCGGCATCCCTGTTTTTCTTTGGCGCCGGGATGATGTTTCCGCTGGCAACATCTGGCGCGATGGAGCCTTACGCCTGGCTGGCGGGGACGGCTGGCGCACTGATTGGCGGGCTACAGAACCTGGGTTCCGGGCTGGTTGCCTGGCTGTCGGCGATGCTGCCGCAGAACAGCCAGTTTAGCTTGGGCATGCTGATGTGCGCGACCGCAGTGTTAATGCTGCTGTGCTGGTGGCCGCTATCAAAAGGCCCCGAACCGCAGGCCATTTGATGCTTACAGGATCCACGGATGCAGCGCCGTATCCTTGCGATCGAGATAGTGAATCGACTGAATACGGCGGATAGTCCTTGATTTACCCCGGATCAGCAGCGTTTCACTGGTTGCGATATTTCCCTGGCGCGTAATGCCTTTCAGCAGGTCGCCACTGGTAATGCCGGTGGCGGAGAAAATCACATTGTCGTTACGCGCCATCATATCTAACGTCAGCACCTGATGGGCGTTGATCCCCATTTCATGGCAACGCGCCAGTTCCTGCTCGCCCAGGCGCCGGTTTTCTTCGCTTTCCCCTTTCACCTCATGACGAGGCAGCAGACGCCCCTGCATGTCGCCATCCAGCGCGCGGATCACCGCTGCTGATACCACGCCTTCCGGCGCACCGCCGATGCCGTACAGCACATCGACTTCACTATCGGGCATACAGGTCAGGATAGAGGCGGCGACATCGCCGTCGGGGATCGCGAAAATGCGCACGCCCAGCTGCTGCATCTGCCTGATCACGTCATCATGGCGCGGCTTCGCCAGAATGGTTACCGTCAGTTCATCAAGCGTTTTGCCTGATGCCGCTGCGATATTTTTCAGGTTAGTTTCCAGCGGCAGGTTGAGATCGATATGGCCTTTAGCGGCGGGGCCGACAATCAGCTTTTCCATATACATATCGGGCGCATTCAGGAACGTGCCCCGGTCGCCAACTGCCAGCACGGCCAGCGCATTCGCCTGACCCATGGCGGTCATGCGGGTGCCTTCAATCGGATCGACGGCGATATCAACGGCATCGCCGTTGCCGGTGCCGACTTTCTCACCGATATAGAGCATCGGCGCTTCATCGATTTCACCTTCGCCGATAACAATCTGACCGTCGATATCAACTTTGTTGAGCATAATGCGCATGGCATTCACTGCTGCGCCATCAGCCTGATTTTTGTCGCCGCGACCCAACCATTTATAGCCTGCCAGAGCGGCAGCTTCGGTAACGCGGGAGAATTCAATGGCGAGTTCTCGTTTCATGACCAGCCTCTGAAAAAACAAATGAGGCGAAAGTGTATCACAGCGGGGAAAGGGGAGAGAAAAGCCCGCGCCGCCTGGCGACGCGGGCCTGAAGCATTACTCGTCGTGCTCTTCCCATGCCTGGGCACGGGCCACAGCTTTACGCCAGCCGGCGTAGCGATAGTTTCGCTCGGTGGTTTCAATGCTCGGGCGGAATTCGCGCTCAATAACCGCTTTCGCGCGTACTTCATCCAGATCTTTCCAGAAGCCCACTGCCAGACCGGCAAGATAGGCCGCACCCAGCGCGGTAACTTCCCGCACTTCCGGCCGCTCTACGCGGGTACCGAGAATATCGGACTGGAACTGCATCAGGAAGTTATTCGCGACCGCGCCGCCGTCAACGCGCAGGGATTGCAGACGCGTATTGGCATCATTCTGCATCGCTTCCAGCACGTCGCGCGTCTGATAGGCGATAGATTCCAGCGTTGCACGAATAATATGATTGGCATTTGCGCCGCGCGTCAGACCAAACAGCGCACCACGCGCATAGGGATCCCAGTAAGGCGCGCCCAGACCGGTAAAGGCAGGAACCATATAGACGCCGTTTGAGTCTTTTACTTTCATGGCGAAATATTCTGAGTCGGCAGAATCGCTGATCAGTTTCATCTCATCGCGCAGCCACTGAATTGCGGCACCACCGATAAACACGGCACCTTCCAGCGCATAGTTAACTTCACCGCGCGGGCCGCAGGCGATAGTGGTTAACAGGCCGTGCGTAGAGGTGACCGCCTCGGTGCCGGTGTTCATCAGCATAAAGCAGCCGGTACCGTAAGTATTTTTCGCCATACCCGGCAATACACAGAGCTGGCCATACAGTGCCGCCTGCTGATCGCCAGCGATACCGGCGATAGGAATACGCGTTCCGCCTTTACCGCCGATATTGGTTTGCCCATACACTTCAGATGAAGATTTCACTTCCGGCAGCATTTCACGCGGAATGTCGAGGATGTCCAGCATCCGTTGATCCCATTCCAGCTTATGAATGTTGTACATCATGGTACGCGATGCGTTGGTGTGGTCGGTAATATGTACCCGGCCCTGGGTCATTTTCCAGATAAGCCAGGTATCCACGGTTCCGAACAGCAGCTCGCCACGTTTGGCGCGCTCGCGTGCACCTTCCACATGATCGAGGATCCATTTCACTTTGGTGCCAGAGAAATAGGGGTTAATCACCAGACCCGTGGTGTGCTGAATGTACTCTTCCAGCCCCTCTTTTTTCAGCTTTTCGCAGTAGTCAGCCGTGCGTGGATCCTGCCAGACAATTGCGTTATAGATCGGTTTGCCAGATTCTTTATCCCAGACAATCGCCGTTTCGCGCTGGTTAGTAATACCGATAGCAGCAATCTGGTCAGAGCGAATATCCGCATGCGCCAGCACTTCAACCAGCGTAGAGCTTTGGGAAGCCCAGATATCCATCGGATCGTGTTCAACCCAGCCCGCTTTCGGATAGATTTGTGTAAATTCGCGTTGGGAAACGGCCACGATGTTGGCGTCATGGTCAAGAACCACAGCACGAGAGCTGGTAGTGCCCTGATCGAGCGCGACAATATATTTTTTATCTGTAGACATAATCAATTCCTGATGTGCAAAGATTAAACACTGTTACGCTTTATGCTGCTCAGCGCGCGCGACCGGCTTTCCCGCTTTGGTATCCTGCGTGATATTAAGGTTGCAGGGCAGATGACGGCAGATCAGTGAGCGATAACCCCAGGCTCCCAGACAGGCACCAACCAGCGGGCCAAAAATCGGCACGAGGAAATAGGGAATATCACGGCCACCGGTAAAGGCGACGTTACCCCAGCCTGCCAGCCAGGCGAAAATTTTTGGACCAAAATCACGTGCCGGGTTCAGTGCGAATCCGGTCAGCGGCCCCATTGCACCACCGATAATCGCAACCAGCAAACCAATAAGCAGCGGTGCTAATGGCCCACGAGGTACGCCATTGCCATCATCGGTAAGCGCCATAATCACAGCCATCAATACTGCCGTAATCACCATCTCCACCAGAAACGCCTGCCCTACACTAATATGCGGGTTAGGGTAGGTTGAAAATATGCCGGCCAGATCGAGGCTTTCTGCGCTGCCGCGTAGCATCTGATGGCTGCTTTCATAGTCAATAAATAAGCTGTAATAAAGTCCATAAACCAGTGCGGCGGCGCAGAATGCTCCGGCGACCTGAGCCACAATATAAGGGGCAACTTTACGTCCTTCAAAATTGGCGAACAGGCAAAGTGCGACGGTAACGGCTGGGTTCAGGTGTGCGCCTGAAACCCCTGCCGTCATATAGACGGCCATGGCCACGGCCAGGCCCCAGACAATGCAAATTTCCCATTGACCGAAAGCGGCGCCAGTCAGCTTCATTGCGGCGACACAGCCAGCGCCGAAGAAGATGATCATGCCGGTTCCAATAAATTCGGCAATGCACTGACCTTTGAGTGTGCTAGTTGCTGTCTGACTCATAATGAAATTCCTGAAGGCGAGGTTAAATTTTATCAATCGTTGTTTTCATTCCATTGAGCTACCCAAACAAATGTAGGGCTGTTGTGAATTTATCGTTAACGCGCATAAACGAGAAATAGCGAACGCTAAAACTGTGTAGTCCATCAAAAAAATGCTCGCTTTCGCGTCTTTTGCTGTTCTTTAAACATCATTTTTGTCACCTCTCGCTGCACGTTGCGTTCGTTTTGTTAACAAACGGGCCATTATCAACGATTAGGCTGCCGTACCGCTTTCGGTATATGCTGAAAAGTGTTACATACTGCGCTTCACAACGGTTCGCCGCTGGACTTGGGCTGTGCGGCTACTTACAATCGGAGTGTTAGATTTTTTTACGAAGTTTTGTGATGTCTCGTCGTCTGCGGCTGGCATCATCAACGCCTTGCGATTAGGAGAAGTCATAGAATGTCATTTGAAGTATTCGAGAAACTGGAAGCGAAAGTACAGCAGGCGATTGATACCATCACGCTGCTGCAGATGGAAATCGAAGAGCTGAAAGAGCAGAACAACAGTCTGAAACATGAAGTTCAACAGGCCTCGGGAAACAGCGAAGCGCTGGTGCGTGAAAACCAGCACCTGAAAGAAGAACAGGTTCAGTGGCAGGAGCGCCTGCGGGCTTTGTTAGGTAAGATGGAAGAAGTTTAATCCGCACGGATGCTGCTTTCATCGAACATAAAAAACGGGTGCCCAGGCACCCGTTTTTGCTGTCCGCGATCTGCCCTGGCGACAAGCTCAGGCGCAGTAACCGCATCCGCTATTCAATATCCAGCGGATCTTCCGACAGGATAATACCGGTATTGTCCGCGTACAGATGATCGCCGGAAAAGAAGGTAACACCGCCAAAGTTAACGCGAATATCGCTTTCGCCAATGCCTTCGCCCGCCGCGCCAACCGGAATAGCGGCAATAGCCTGGATACCAATATCCAGCTCTTCCAGATCGTCAACCTGGCGGACCGAGCCGTAGACCACAATGCCTTCCCATTCGTTTTGCACCGCCAGCTGAGCCAGCGCCGCATCAACCAGCGCGCGCCGCACTGAGCCGCCGCCATCTACCAGCAGCACACGACCCCGGCCATTTTCTTCCAGCAGGTCGTATAACAGGCCGTTGTCCTCGAAACATTTCACCGTCGTGATTTGGCCGCCAAACGAGGTGCGACCTCCAAAATTGGAGAAAAGGGGCTCTACCACGTTTACGTCTTCGTGATAGATGTCGCAGAGTTCGGAAGTATCGTATTTCATAGGATTTTCGTCTGTTTGCCACAGGAGCGGTAAGTATATCGCTTTATTTAAGTTGTTGGCAAAATCATCAATGGTGCAAAGGTTGCGATATATCAATCAAAGCAGCATCCCTATAGAAAACAGCACGTTCGCCAGCAGCGCTGCTTTCACCGTTTTTTCCAGCATGGGACGCATAGCAAGGGGCGATCTTTCACGCAGAATATAGAGACCTTGTTGCCAGAACAGCGGCGCAGAGAGCAGAAAGAGCCAGCTTCCCCAGCCTGGGCGCGCGAAACAGGCAAAGGCGGCATAGCAGAGCAGCGCGCCGCCCAGCAGCAGCAGGTGATAGCGGCGAGCGTGAGCAGCGCCCAGCCGTACTGCCAGCGTCATCTTGCCGCATTGACGATCGGTTTCAATATCGCGCAGATTATTGATATTAAGCACCGCCGCCGCCAGCAGGCCGCTG
Organism: Pantoea sp. FN0302; assembly: GCF_050113775.1. NCBI lineage: Bacteria > Pseudomonadati > Pseudomonadota > Gammaproteobacteria > Enterobacterales > Erwiniaceae > Pantoea > Pantoea sp. FN0302. Next base: position 32,205 of record NZ_JBNJSM010000007.1, on the reverse strand, counting down.
GCCGTTGCAGGCAACAGCACCAGCGGTTTGATAAGGTGGCTCTGCAGGTAAAAGCTGCCGATGACGGCCAGCCAGCCGAAAAATATCAACACCGATAAATCGCCCAGGCCCAGGTAGCCATAGGGCTTTTTTCCTACGGTGTAGGCAATGGCCGCGATAATCGCCAGCGCCCCCAGCAGCAGAAAACTCAACATATCGCTCAGGCTGTGACAGGCATAGCTAATCAGTAAAATGCCGCAGACCAGCGCCATTGCGGTAGCAATAACTATCGACGTTCGCAGCTGCGCTAAGGTAATCGCGCCTTTTTGAATGCCGCGCAAAGGCCCCAGACGCTCGCTACCGTCACTGCCTTTTACCGCATCACCATAATCGTTAGCCAGATTAGATAGCACCTGCAGCAGACCACTGGTCAGGAAGCAGAGCAGGGCGATGGTCAGGCTGAAAGCGCCCTGCCACCAGGCCAGAGCAGAGCCTGTCAGAATAGAGGCGAATGCCAGCGGCAAAGTGCGCAAGCGCAGGCTTTCCAGCCAGGCGCGGAAGTGAAAGAACGTTGCCGGTTGAATATGTTCCATAAGTGAGACCGCCGCCGTTTTTAATCCAAAAGAGGTAGATCGAGTCTACGGCGGTATACACGCAGCCACCTTAACCTCCGTCAAATTGACGTGGTTCAGGCGCAGAAGGAAGCAATAAAAAAGGAGGCCGTAGCCTCCTTGCTGATGCTAAATACCGCTTACAGAATGAAGCGGCTGAGGTCTTCGTCAGCAACCAGCTGATCCAGATGCTGCGAAACATACGCGGCATCAATGGTAATGCTGTCACCGCTGCGATCGCTGGCATCATAGGAAATATCTTCCATCAGACGCTCCAGCACCGTATGCAGACGACGCGCACCGATGTTTTCAGTGGTTTCGTTAACCTGCCATGCCGCTTCAGCGATACGGCGAATGCCATCTTCGGTAAAGCTGATATTAACGCCTTCGGTTCCCATCAGCGCTTTATACTGCACGGTAACGGAAGCGCTTGGCTCGGTCAGGATACGTTGGAAATCGTTTACGGTCAGCGGCTGCAGCTCAACGCGAATCGGCAGACGACCCTGCAGTTCCGGAATCAGATCTGACGGGCTGGCTACCTGGAATGCGCCGGAAGCGATAAACAGGATATGGTCGGTTTTAACCATGCCGTGCTTGGTAGAGACGGTGCAGCCTTCTACCAGAGGCAGCAGGTCACGCTGCACGCCTTCGCGAGAAACATCCGGGCCTGAGGTTTCGCCACGCTTACAGATTTTATCGATCTCGTCGATAAACACGATACCGTGTTGCTCAACCGCTTCGATCGCTTCTTCTTTCAGCTCTTCTGGATTGACCAGCTTGGCCGCTTCCTCTTCCACCAGCAGCTTCATCGCATCTTTGATCTTCAGTTTGCGCGGCTTCTGCTTTTGTCCGCCCAGATTCTGGAACATCGACTGCAGCTGGCTGGTCATCTCTTCCATGCCTGGAGGCGCCATGATTTCTACGCCCATCGGCGCGGCGGCCAGGTTGATCTCAATCTCTTTGTCATCCAGCTGGCCTTCGCGCAGTTTTTTACGGAAGGACTGGCGCGCAGCAGACGGCTCGGCATTTTGCTCTGGCTGGCCCCAGTTATTTTTAGCCGGAGGGATCAGCGCATCGAGAATGCGTTCTTCAGCCATCTCTTCTGCGCGGTAGCGATTGCGTTCAATCGCCTGCATACGTACCATTTTCATCGCCGCATCGGTCAAATCGCGGATAATAGAATCCACTTCTTTACCGACGTAGCCGACTTCGGTGAATTTGGTCGCTTCAACCTTGATAAAAGGCGCGTTAGCCAGCTTAGCCAGGCGACGGGCGATTTCCGTTTTACCTACGCCGGTCGGGCCAATCATCAGAATATTTTTCGGCGTAACTTCATGGCGTAGATCTTCATCCAGCTGCATACGACGCCAGCGGTTGCGCAGGGCGATCGCCACAGCACGTTTGGCGCCATCCTGGCCGATGATAAATCTGTTCAGTTCGCTGACAATCTCGCGCGGAGTCATTTCAGACATAGTTTCGATCCTTACGCTTTGGACGCTAATTCTTCAATAGTCAGATTGTGGTTGGTGTAGATGCAGATATCACCTGCAATACCCAACGCTTTTTCGGTAATGTCGCGAGCGCTCAGCTCGGTATTTTCCAGCATGGCGCGTGCCGCCGCCTGGGCGTAAGGGCCGCCGGAGCCAATCGCGATCAGATCGTTTTCAGGTTGGATAACATCACCATTGCCGGTAATAATCAGCGAGGCGTTTTCATCCGCCACCGCCAGCAGCGCTTCAAGTTTGCGCAGCATACGGTCGGTTCGCCAGTCTTTAGCAAGTTCCACCGCGGCTTTAACCAAATGGCCCTGATGCATTTCCAGCTTACGCTCGAAAAGCTCGAACAGCGTAAAGGCATCGGCTGTACCGCCAGCAAAACCCGCAATCACTTTATCATTGTAGAGACGACGCACTTTTTTGACGTTGCCTTTCATTACGGTATTACCGAGCGTAGCCTGGCCATCACCGCCAATTACTACGTGGCCGTTGCGTCGTACACTTACTATCGTTGTCACGGGCAGACCCCTTGTTACAGTGGAAAAAGAGCTTCGCGCTGTGTGGCGCGAAGCATAATGCAACAAGATATGGGGCAGAATTGAAGGGTTTCAACCCCCAACCGCGAGAGGAATACAGCCTGAATGACCGGAACTGCGCAGGCGTTTCAGGGTGCTGTCGGCGCTGGCGCGGCTGTTATAGGGCCCGATAACCACTCGGTTCCAGCCGCCGCCGTTAGTGATACGGCTTTCAAAACCTTCAAAGGCCAGCTGGGCGCGGATCGATTCCGCCTGCTCACTGCCTTTAAACGAGCCGCACTGCACCATCCAGCGCTGCGACTTCTCTTTTTCCACCGCTTTGGCTTTGGCGGTTTCCTGCGGTTTAACGCGGCTGTTTTCCTGGGGTTTCGGCACATTTACCGGCTGCTGAACGCCATTTTGCGGCAGCATATGCGTTTGCTGCGTGGTTTGCTGTTGAGCACGCTGCTGCTGCAGACGTTGCTGCTGTTCAAGACGCTGTTGCTGCTGAATTTGCTGCTGTTGAACGCGTTGCTGTTGCTCAATGCGCTGCTGCTGTTGCTGGCGCTGTAGCGTCTGCTGACGTTGTATCGGCGTTTGTTCATTCCAAGGGACTTCGTTTAGCTGAGTGGGCGCCTGGCGCATATCGGCCTGCATTTGCTCCAGCAACTGGCGCTGCTCATCGGTCAGTTGAGTTTGCGACTGCACTTCGCCGCCGGCGGAAGGCTCTTTTGGCGTGGGCACACTAAGCTGACGGTTTTCCAGCTCTTTAATATATTTCCAGCGCTCTTCCGGCTTGGGCGGTAACCCGTTTCCACTGACTTTGTGATCCGGGATAATCGGCGTCTCTTCTTTTTTATGATGGGCGATAAACCATAGCCCGCCCGCGAATGTCACCAGCACCGCTACCGCCAGCCCGATCATAATTTTTGAAACGCCGGAGCTGCCGTTGCGTTTCTTGCTGCGGCTATTACTTTTCTTGCGACGCGTCCCCGTCGAACGCCCGCGGCCTACATAATCTTTTTGTGCCACTAATCGTTCCGCTAATTCAAAGAAGAAAATGCATGCCGGATAAAGCGCGCTAAGTTAGCGCAACGCCTTAGCTATCCGGCTATTAGCCCGCCATGTTACTCAAGGGCTGGAAGTTTGACCAGCAGTGAGTCGATTAAGAATCTGCTGAAACTGCCGGATCAACAGCATTTGAACGCTTAGCTGGCGTGCATTGTGCTTCCGCGCAGCTTGAGTTCAAACTCCAGCAGGCGCGAGCCGTTGTTCACGGTACGGCCCTGTAATTGCTCCAGCAAGAGCAGCATCGCTTCCCGGCCCAGAGCGAAGCGCGGTTGCGCAATGGTAGTTAGCGGAGGATCGCTGTAACGTGAAAGCTCAATATCATCAAAGCCGACCAGAGAGATGTCCTGCGGAATGCGCAGGCCCATGCTTTTCGCCTGCGACATCGCGCCCAGGGCCATAATATCGTTATGGCAAAAGAGCGCCTGCGGAGGCTGTGGTAAAGCCATCAACCGCTTAAACGCCGCAGCGCCGGCTTCAAAGGTAAAGTCGCCACGTACAATATAGCGTGATTCGATTGCCTGCCCATGGCGGCGTAGCGCCTGAATATAGCCCTGCAAACGATAATGGCTGAGCGGCATCTCTTCCGGGCCGGCAATGCAGGCGATGCGGCGGTGGCCCAGCTGCCATAAATGATTAACCGCTTCGAAGGCTGCAGTCAGGTTATCAATATGCACCGTGGGAAGCTCCAGATCGGGCGCAAATTCATTCGCCATCACCATCGGCGGTAAACTGCGCTGTTCTTCCACCCCGGTATCGAAAGGCACCTGGGAACCCAGCAGTACCATGCCGTCGATCTGACGCGTCAGCATCAGGCTCAGAAAAGTCTTTTCCTGCTGATTCTGATGGGCGCAGTCGCCAATCAGTACCAGATAGCCTTCAGCGGCTGCCGTAACTTCAACGCCGCGAATGATTTCGCTGAAAAAGGGATCGCAGATGTCGGGAACAATAACCAGAATAGTGCGTGATTCGCTGCGTTTGGCATTCCGCGCCAGAGCGTGAGGAGAGTAGCCCACTTCGATCACCGCCTGTTCAACCTTTTGGCGGGTTATCGCTGAGACCTTTTCAGGGTTCATCAGTGCGCGGGACACGGTGGCGGTTGAAACCCCCGCACGCTCAGCCACGTCTTTCATGGTGGCTGCCGTTGACTCCTGGTTCTGCTCCAACGCTTTTCTCCTTACACCGGCCTGAATAGTAAGACGTCATGTGTCGTCTGCTGCGCTTGTTGCGGTCAAAGCTGACGGCCATCACATTTTTAACAGATTGTATAAGGGGCCGTTACCTTAATTGCATAAAAACTGTGACTTATTCGAGGTTTTTCGATCCAGCTCGCAAACCTTGTGCGTAAGCATCGATCAGCTTTCCGTGGGGTCGATATCCAGTGTCCATTTCACCTTACGCGACAGCGGCAGGGTGGAGATTAACGGCAGGCTGGTTTTGAGCAGCTGCTGTAGCCGAAGCCGGGAAGGATGCTGTAGCAACAGTTGCCAGCGATAGCGCCCGCCACGCTTAGCCTGCAGAGCAGGTACCGGGCCCATAATCCACAACGACTCATCGCGCAGCGGACTGGCCTCCAGCAGGTTGCGCAGCTGATGTAAAAAGGCTGCCGCCTGCTGATTATCATGATCGTCAGCACGAAACAGCGCATGGCTGGTGAATGGCGGAAGCTGCACGCTGCGGCGCTCGCTTAAGGTCTGGCTGGCAAACGCATCGTAGCCCTGATGCAATAAGATCTGTAGCAGCGGATGTTCAGGATGATGGGTTTGCAGCAGCACTTCGCCCTGCTTACCGGCCCGGCCAGCGCGCCCGGCAACCTGAATATAGAGCTGGGCAAAGCGTTCAGCGGCGCGAAAATCCGCCGAAAAGAGCGCGCCATCCACATCCAGCAACGATACCAGCGTTACATCAGGGAAGTGATGCCCTTTCGCCAACATCTGTGTACCAATCAGGATACGGGCGCCGCCGCGAAACACATCGGCCAGATGCTGCTCCAACGCCCCTTTGCGGCTGGTGGTGTCACGGTCAATACGCGAGAGCGGAATGCCCGGAAATACACTCTGGAGATTATGCTCCAGCTGCTCGGTGCCGAGGCCCACCGGCACCAGATGCGTCGAGCCGCACTGCGGGCACTGACGCGGCACCGGGCGCTGGCTGTCGCAATGGTGGCAGCGTAGCTGGCGCTGCTGCTGATGGAGCGTGTAATAGTGATCGCAACGCTGACATTCAGCAATCCAGCCGCAGTCGTGGCATAACAGCGCCGGCGAGAAGCCGCGGCGGTTAAGAAACAGCAACACCTGATTATCCGCCTGTAAGTGCAGACGCATACGCTGGATCAGCGCAGGCGACAGGCCGCCCTGCAGCTGGACGCCTTTTAAATCGATCAGCTGTTGCGTCGCCTGGCGCGCATTACCGGCGCGCTTGCTCAGGTTAAGCTGACGGTATTTCCCGCTCTGCACGTTATGCAGTGTTTCCAGTGCTGGCGTCGCCGAGCCCATCACGATCGGGATGTTCTCTTCACGCGCCCGGAATACCGCCAGGTCGCGGGCATGATAACGCCAGCCTTCCTGCTGTTTATAAGAGCTGTCATGTTCTTCATCAATAATGATGACGCCCGGACGGGCAAAGGGCGTAAACAGCGCGGAGCGGGTGCCGATCACAATGGCATTGTCACCCTGACGCGCGCGCAGCCAGACGGCCATGCGTTCGCTGTCGTTCAGACCGGAGTGCAGGACATCAATCGGGGCGTTAAAGCGTGCCCGAAAGCGGGCGATGGTTTGCGGCGTCAGGCCGATTTCCGGCACCAGCACCAGCGCCTGACGTCCGCGACTCAGCACGTTTTCCAGGACGCTAAGGTAGACTTCCGTTTTGCCTGAGCCAGTAATCCCTGCCAGCAGCCAGGGGGCAAATTTTTCATCTTCGCTGCGGATCGCGCCAACCGCCAACGCCTGCTCCGTATTTAGCCGCAGCCGCTCGCCGTTAACCGCAAAACTATCACGCCAGTCCTGACGGGCGGGCAGATGCTCACGCAGATCGCAAAGACCCTTAGCGCGGAGCGCCTGGAGCGCCGCGTCTGCCAGTTCATGTTGAGTGATCTCATGGCGATAAAGCGGTTGCTGACGCAATGCGGCCAGCGCCTGCTGCTGCTTTGGCGCGCGCTTCAGGCTTTCCGGCGCAGTTTCTCGTCCCAGCTCGGTAATAAACCACTGCCAGAGCGGCGTTTCCTGCGCCGGTTTACCCTGGCGCAGCAGCACCGGCAGCGCATGGAAAAGCACCTCGCCCAGCGGATAGTGATAGTACTCGGCGGCCCAGTGCAAAATGCGCCATAGCGAAGCAGGAAACAGCGTTTCGCTGTCGAGCGTTTCCAGCACGCTTTTCAACTGTCCGGTGGGCAGATCGCTTTGTTCACTGAAGCCAACCACGATACCGATTGCCGTGCGGTTACCAAAGGGCACGCGAACGCGCCCGCCAGGCACCGGGTGAAGATGCGCGGGAAGCAGGTAATCAAACTGGCGTGCGAGCGGAACGGGCAGCGCGACCTGGGCAACGGGCATGACGTTATCCGTAAAAAGAGTTGAACGGCGTAGTGTACACTGTGTAGCCATAAATGTGCGGATTCGATTGCATTGGGCGGTTATTTTCTGTATAGTTCGCCGCCTTTGATGCGGAATAAGGCATCAAAAATCACCAGAATGTTCAATCCGCGTGTGGTGCCGGCGCAGGTTTTTCCTGGCGCGGGAGAGCGACACGGCCTTTACTGAGGTTACCCCATGAAAGAAGGTATTCATCCTAAGTATGTTGAAATTACTGCAACTTGTTCTTGCGGTAATGTGATCAAAACTCGCTCTACAGTGGGTCACGATCTGAACCTGGACGTGTGCGGTAAATGCCACCCGTTCTACACCGGCAAACAGCGTGTTGTTGATACCGGTGGTCGTGTTGAGCGCTTCAACAAACGCTTCAGCATTCCGGGCAGCAAATAAGTTTCCCGGCAGACGCTACGTTATTTTCGACGGAGCGGATGCAAGAAAAAACCCAGCTTCGGCTGGGTTTTTTTATGCGCAAAAACAGCGTATCAGTATTCCCATGTGTCGGGATCTTTACCCAGTTCACGCATAATCTTTTTCGCCTCTTCCGGGATCTCATCGCTGCGCTCTTTGCGCAGATCGACATCGTCCGGTAGTGGCTGACCGGTAAACGCATGCAGAAATGCTTCGCATAACAGCTCGCTGTTAGTGGCATGACGCAGATTGTTTACCTGACGGCGCGTACGTTCATCTGTCAGGATTTTTAACACTTTCAGCGGAATAGACACGGTAATTTTTTTGACCTGCTCGCTCTTCTTACCATGCTCAGCATAAGGGCTGATATATTCGCCATTCCATTCAGCCATGAGTTACCTTAATTATTAAAAGTTAAATTGTCGAAATTCAGCCAATTATGCCCGATATTTTCACGCCTCACTAATCAAAGTCAGCATTTAATACGTAACTTTGCTGCTTTTACCTGGGTTGCGCTGCAGTAGGAGGCAATTCACTGCAATTTTAGCGGTTATTGCGCATTTGCTCAATCTATACGCAAAGACATTTAGATGTCCAGATGTATTGACGTCCAGTGGCGTGATGTTATCCTGTTAGCCTTCTTTCAGGGTCTTTCAGGAACAGTAAGCACTATGACGCGTAAACAGGCAACCATCGCAGTGCGCAGCGGTTTGAATGATGATGAGCAGTATGGCTGCGTTGTCCCTCCGATTCACCTTTCCAGCACCTATAACTTCACTGATTTCAATCAGCCACGCGCTCATGACTACTCGCGTCGCGGTAATCCTACGCGTGATGTCGTACAGCGTGCGCTGGCCGAACTGGAGGGGGGTGCCGGGGCTGTAATGACCAATACCGGTATGTCCGCGATTCATCTGGTCTGTACGCTGTTCCTGAAACCTGGCGATTTATTGGTTGCGCCGCATGACTGCTATGGCGGCAGTTATCGTCTGTTTGACAGCCAAAGCAAGCGCGGCGCCTGGCGCGTTAAATTTGTCGATCAGGGCGATGCCGAAGCCCTGCAGGCGGCGCTGGCTGAACAGCCGAAACTGGTACTGGTGGAAAGTCCCAGCAATCCGCTGCTGCGCGTGGTGGATATCGCCGCGATTTGTCAGGCCGCGCGCGCCGCTGGCGCGATAAGCGTCGTGGATAACACTTTTTTAAGCCCCGCTCTGCAAAATCCGTTGGCGCTGGGTGCCGATCTGGTGGTGCACTCCTGTACCAAATACCTCAATGGTCACTCGGATGTGGTGGCTGGCGCAGTGATCGCGAAAGATGCGGCGGTGGCAACCGAACTTGCCTGGTGGGCGAATAATATCGGCGTGACCGGCTCTGCCTTTGACAGCTATTTGCTGCTGCGTGGAATGCGTACCCTTGGCCCGCGTATGGCGGCAGCGCAGCGTAACGCACTGGAGATTGTAGCGTATTTGCAGCAGCAGCCGCTGGTGAAAAAACTGTATCATCCCTCTTTGCCACAGAACCCGGGCCATCAGCATGCGGTGCGTCAACAGCGCGGCTTTGGCGCAATGTTAAGTTTTGAACTTGATGGCGACGAACAGCGTCTGCGCCGTTTTCTGAAGGCGCTGGAATTATTTACCCTGGCTGAGTCGCTGGGGGGAGTGGAAAGTTTGATTTCCCATACCGCAACCATGACCCACGCGGGGATGTCGGCAGAAGCGCGTGCGGCGGCAGGGATTTCTGATACCTTACTGCGCGTGTCGGTTGGGATAGAAGATCATGAAGATTTAATCGCCGATCTGGATAATGCATTCCGGGTGGCAGCCGAGGATTAAGAAATGAGTATTTCAGCCGCAGCGGGAGCGCCGCAGAGCAGGCAGCTGCATAAATTTGGCGGTAGCAGCCTTGCCGATGTCAGCTGTTATCAGCGCGTCGCGGGTATCATGGCCGATTACAGTCAGCCGGGCGATTTAATGGTGGTCTCTGCCGCTGGCAGCACCACTAACCAGCTGATTAGCTGGCTGAAGCTCAGCCAGACCGATCGCTTATCGGCTCATCAGGTGCAGCAGAGCCTGCGTCGTTATCAGTCCGATCTGATCAACGGCCTGCTCGCGCCGGAGTTAGCTCAGCCGTTGCTGAGCCGCTTTATTCAGGATCTGGAGCACCTGGCCGGGTTACTGGATGGAAAAATTACCGACGCCGTTTATGCCGAGGTGGTCGGGCACGGTGAGATCTGGTCGGCGCGGCTGATGGCGGCAGTGCTGCAGCAGCGCGATCTGGAAGCGTGCTGGCTGGACGCCCGCGAGTTTTTACGCGCCGAGCGGGCGGCGCAGCCGCAGGTTGACGAAGGAAAGTCCTGGCCGCTGCTGCAGCAGCTGATCGCGCAGCATGCGCATCAGCGTCTGGTGGTTACCGGCTTTATCTGTCGCAATGAGGCAGGTGAAACGGTGCTGTTGGGGCGTAACGGCTCTGACTATTCAGCAACGCAAATCGGTGCGCTGGCGGGCGTCAGTCGTGTCACCATCTGGAGCGATGTCGCCGGAGTCTACAGCGCCGATCCGCGCAAAGTAAAAGATGCTTGTCTGCTGCCGCTGCTGCGACTGGATGAAGCCAGCGAGCTGGCGCGTCTGGCAGCGCCGGTACTGCATGCCCGCACGCTGCAGCCGGTTTCCAACAGCGATATCGATTTACAGCTGCGCTGCAGCTATCAGCCTGAGCAGGGATCGACGCGCATTGAGCGTGTGCTGGCTTCCGGCACCGGCGCGCGTATTGTGACCAGTCATGACGATGTTTGCCTGATCGATATTGAAGTGTCGGCGCAGCACGATTTCAATGCGCTGCATAAAGAAGTCGATCATCTGCTGAAACGGGCGCAGATTCGTCCGCTGGCCATAGGTGTGCATAGCGATCGCAACCTGCTTCAGCTCTGCTATACCTCCGAAGTGGTGAGCAGCGTGTTTGAACTGCTGCAGGATGCCGGGTTGCCGGGTCATCTGCAGCTGCGCGAAGGGCTGGCGCTGGTGGCGCTGGTTGGCGCTGGCGTCAGCCGTAACCCGCTGCACACCCATCGTTTCTGGCAGCAGATTAACGATCAACCGGTAGAGTTTATCTGGCAGTCGGAAGATAAAATCAGCCTGGTGGCGGTGCTGCGTGTTGGCCCGACGGAACATCTGGTTCAGGGGCTGCATCAGTCGCTGTTCCGCGCGGAAAAACGTATTGGCCTGATGCTGTTTGGCAAAGGAAATATCGGTTCGCGCTGGCTGGAGCTGTTTGCCCGGGAGCAGAAAAATCTCTCGGCGCGCACCGGTTTTGAATTTGTGCTGGCGGGAGTGGTGGACAGCCGTCGCAGTCTGCTGAGCTATGAAGGGCTGGATGCCAGCCGCGCGCTGGCTTTCTTTGAAGATGAAGCGATTGCACAGGATGAAGAGTCTCTGTTCCTGTGGATGCGGGCGCATCCTTATGATGATCTGGTGGTGCTGGATGTGACCGCCAGCGAAGCGCTGGCTGAACAATATCTTGATTTCGCCAGCCACGGTTTTCATGTGATTAGCGCCAACAAGGTGGCCGGCGCGTCAGGCAGCTATCAGTGGCGGCAGATCCGGGACGCATTTGCGAAAACCGGACGTCACTGGCTGTATAACGCCACGGTGGGCGCAGGGCTGCCGGTCAACCATACGGTGCGCGATCTGCGGGAAAGCGGCGACAGTATTCTGTCGATCAGCGGCATCTTCTCCGGCACGCTCTCCTGGCTGTTCCTGCAGTTTGACGGTACGGTGCCGTTCAGCGAGCTGGTCGATCAGGCGTGGCAGCAGGGGTTAACCGAGCCGGACCCCCGCGTTGATCTCTCTGGTCAGGATGTAATGCGTAAGCTGGTTATCCTGGCGCGTGAGGCGGGCTACGATATTGAACCGGATCAGGTACGCGTTGAGTCGCTGGTGCCAGCGGGCTGCGAAAAAGGCTCTGTCGATCACTTTTTCGAAAACAGCGATGCGCTAAACGAACAGATGCTGCAGCGTCTGGAAGCGGCACAGGAGATGGGGCTGGTATTGCGCTACGTCGCGCGTTTTGATGCTAACGGCAAAGCGCGTGTGGGTATCGAGGCGGTGCGTCCGGAACATCCGCTGGCGGCGCTGCTGCCGTGTGATAACGTCTTTGCCATTGAAAGCCGCTGGTATCGCGATAATCCACTGGTGATCCGCGGGCCGGGTGCAGGACGTGATGTAACGGCGGGTGCGATTCAGTCTGATATTAATCGGCTGGCGCAGCTGGTGTAACAACAAAACGGGTGGCCTGAGCCACCCGTTGTTTTAGGCTAGCACGAACTGGCTTTCATGCACCTGATCAAGCGTCAGGCCCACCAGTGAAATGCTGCTGTCGCCACAGGTAAACAGCAGACCATCATCACATTCGCTCAGATAATCCAGATAGTTGCCGTTGGCATTAATTTCTTTATTGCCGAGGATCACCAGCTTATCGTCCTGGTCGAACCGATAGATGACGTTATCGCCGACGCTGTCGCCAGCAAACATAACGGTATCATTGCCGCCGTTGGCATACATGATGTCATTACCGCTGCCGGACTGATCGCCATGCACCGCGTCAGCATAATCAAGGGCGTGCTTGCCATCCAGCGCCAGCCCGTTGCTGGTGACGGAATAGGTGAGGTCTTTATACTCGAACCAGTTCCAGTAGGTTTCCTTAATCGCTTCCACGCCATATAGCACGCTGACGCCGCCATCGGCCCCTTTGCTGTAGGTTAAATACGATAAATTACGTTTCATGGAAGTAAATCGGTTACATAACGGTAATAGCCTCTTTTTTAGGAGGTTTTTAATAAAGAAAATTCCTGGTTTTCTCGCTTCTGCACGTATCTGAAGGATGTTGCTTTTTTTTCATGTGCACCTGAAAGGAATTCAGCGCCACTGCACTGCTTTTTGATTGACAAATAGCCAGGCTGATAGCATCTTATGGAGTTATAGACGTCTAAACGTATAGATGTTTAGCGTGATGCTCACGCATCATCCACTAAGCGATTGATAAGGTAAGCGGATATGAGTTTCTTTCACGCCAACCAGCGCGAAGCGCTGAACCAGAGCCTGGCAGAACTGAACGGGCGGATTAATGTTTCATTTGAATTTTTTCCGCCGCGCACCAGTGAAATGGAAGAGACGCTGTGGAGTTCTATTGATCGGCTCAGCAGCCTGAAGCCAAAGTTCGTCTCCGTTACCTACGGTGCGAATTCAGGAGAACGCGATCGCACCCACTCTATCATCAAGGGCATCAAAGAGCGCACCGGACTGGAAGCGGCACCGCATCTGACCTGCGTTGACGCCACCCGGGATGAGCTACGTACCATTGCCCGGGATTACTGGGAAAATGGCATTCGCCATATTGTTGCGCTACGCGGAGATCTGCCACCAGGCGGAGGCAAACCAGAGCTGTATGCGACCGATCTGGTGGCGCTGCTCAAAGAGGTCGGTGACTTTGATATCTCCGTCGCTGCCTATCCTGAAGTGCATCCGGAGGCGAAAAGCGCTCAGGCGGATCTGATTAACCTGAAACGTAAAATCGATGCGGGCGCCAACCGCGCCATTACGCAGTTTTTCTTTGATGTGGAAAGCTATCTGCGTTTTCGCGACCGCTGCGTAGCGACCGGCATTGATGTAGAGATCGTACCTGGCATTCTGCCGGTTTCTAACTTTAAACAACTGCAGCGCTTTGCCGCCATGACCAACGTTCGCGTACCGGGCTGGATGAACAGCATGTTTGCCGGACTGGACGACGATCCGGAAACGCGCAAAATGGTGGGCGCCAATGTGGCGATGGACATGGTAAAAATCCTCAGCCGTGAAGGCGTTAAGGATTTCCACTTCTATACGCTGAACCGCGCTGAAATGAGCTACGCCATTTGCCATACGCTGGGCGTGCGCCCGTCAGCGCAGCTGGTTGCCTGATTAACTGAGTAATCGAAAAAGAATGCCTGATGAGGCGCATCGCCAGATGGCGATGCGCCTTTTGTCGTGGCAATTAACCGGTGTTACGCATACCTGCTGCCACACCAGCGATAGTGACCATCAGCGCCTGCTCAACGCACGGATCCGGCTCTTCTCCTTTGGCGTCCTGCGCACGCGATCGGTGCAGCAGTTCAGCCTGTAGAACGTTGAGCGGATCGGTATAGACGTTACGCAAAGCAATCGATTCTGCAATCCATGGTTCATCAGCCATCAGATGCGAATCATTAGCGATAGTCAGCACTGCTTTAATATCCGCAGCGAGGCGATCGCGCAGCTGCTTGCCCAGCGGCCACAGAGATGGATCTACCAGACGTTGATCGTAGTATTCCGCCAGCCACAGGTCGGCCTTCGAGAAAACCATTTCCAGCATGCCGAGACGGGTAGAGAAAAAAGGCCAGTGGTGGCACATCGCCTCCAGCTGATCCTGATGACCTTCATCCATCGCTTGCTGTAGCGCCGCCCCTGCGCCCAGCCAGGCGGGCAGCATCAGACGGTTTTGTGTCCAGGCGAAAATCCACGGAATGGCGCGCAGTGACTCAACGCCGCCGGTAGGACGACGTTTGGCCGGACGCGATCCCAGCGGCAGTTTGCCTAACTCCAGTTCCGGAGTAGCAGAGCGGAAATAGGGCACAAAATCAGGGTTTTCACGCACGTAACCACGATAGACGGCGCAGGAAGTCTTAGAGAGCTGATTCATAATGTCGCACCATTCACTTTTAGGTTCTGGCGGCGGCAGCAGATTAGCCTCGAGGATAGCGCTGGTATAAAGCGACAGGCTGGCCACCGCTACTTCCGGCAGACCATACTTAAAGCGGATCATTTCGCCCTGTTCGGTGACGCGCAGGCCGCCTTTCAGGCTACCCGGCGGCTGGGAGAGCAGAGCCGCCTGCGCCGGTGCGCCGCCGCGACCAATGGTGCCGCCGCGACCATGAAACAGCGTCAGGGCGATACCGGCTTTTTCACAGGTTTTAATCAACGCGTCCTGCGCCTGATATTGCGCCCAGGATGCGGCCATCACGCCAGCATCTTTGGCTGAATCGGAATAACCGATCATGACCATCTGCTTGCCCTGAATAAAGCCGCGATACCAGTCGATGCTCAGCAGCTGCGACATGACATCGTTAGCGTTATTCAGGTCATCCAACGTTTCAAACAGCGGTGCGACCGGCAGGGCGAAAGGTATACCGGCTTCTTTCAGCAGCAGATGAACCGCAAGCACGTCGGAAGGCGTTTTCGCCATGGAAATAACATAGGCGGCAATCGATCCGCGTGGCGCTTCCGCCGCTACGCGGCAGGTTTCCAGTACTTCACGCGTCTCTTCGCCTGGTTCCCACTGACGCGGCAGCAAAGGACGTTTTGAGTTCAGCTCACGGATCAAAAATGCCTGTTTATCCGCTTCAGACCAGCTCTCGTAATCACCAAGGCCGAGGTAACGCGTGACTTCTGCCAGCGCTTCGGTGTGACGCGTGCTTTCCTGACGTAGATCGATACGTACCAGTGGAACGCCGAAACATTTTATCCGACGCAGCGTATCAAGCAGCTGTCCGTTGGCAATGATGCCCATGCCGCATGCCTGCAATGACTGATAACAGGCATAAAGCGGATCCCACAGCTGATCGTTGGAAATCAGCAGACCTTCCGGACGCGGCAGGCGCTCGCCTTTCAGACGCCGCTCCAGATAAGCCTGGGTCGTCATCAACTGGGTCCGCAGGCGTTTTAAAACTTCGCGGTAGGGCTCCTGAGCCTGTGGATCGCCGCACAGCTCGCGCAGCTCTTCGGTGCATTCCGACATCGACAGCTCGGAGACCAGCACGCCGATATCCCGCAGGAAAAGATCGGTGGCTTTCCAGCGGCTCAATTGCAGAACATGACGGGTAATACTGGCGGTAACGTTGGGATTGCCATCGCGGTCGCCGCCCATCCATGAAGTAAACTGCACCGGCACAAAGTCTACCGGCAGCGTATAGCCAAAGGCCTCTTCGACCTGTTCGTTCAGCTCACGAAGAAAATTCGGCACGCCTTCCCACAGGCTGTTTTCCACTACCGCAAATCCCCATTTGGCTTCATCAACCGGAGAAGGGCGATATTTACGGATTTCATCGGTATGCCACGCCTGGGCTACCAGCTGACGCAGGCGGCGCATAATCTGGTTGCGCTCATAGTCAGAGATATCATTATGATCGAGCTGTTTTAAACAGGTATTTACCTCAACCAACTTATGAATCAGCGTGCGGCGTGTAATTTCGGTAGGATGTGCGGTAAGAACCAGCTCCAGCGAAAGCGATTCAATCGCCTCACGGATATCTGCTTCGTTCAGGTCAGGCTGTTGCTTCAGCCGCTCGAACGCCTTTTTCATCAATTCAGCATGACTGGCGCCTTCACCGTTGGGTGAAATGGTCTGATATTGTTCAGCCACATTAGTGAGATTAAGGAACTGGCTGAAAGCGCGTGCTACCGGCAATAGTTCGTCATTGGAGAGGTTCTGCAGGGTAGTTAACAGTTCCTGCCGATGAGCGTCATTTCCCGCACGGGATGACTTGGAGAGTTTGCGGATGGTTTCCACCCGATCAAGGATGTTTTCTCCCAGCGCATCCTTAATCGTATCCCCGAGCAGTTTGCCGAGCATACTGACATTACTTCGCATTGCGGAATATTGTTCGTTCATATGACCCCTGACACCCTTCTTGTCTTTTAGTTTTTACCCTTGCGGGTATAACGCCGCCTTTTATCTAGCCATGTAACTTACCGTTCGTCAATTGCGTAAAACGTGCCGCGTAATGCAGGTAAATGCTGGTAATTTAAGAAATTTAACGCTGACGGAGTGGGATAAGTTATTCTTATCGGCAAAGTTGAAACTTTTCAGGAGCAATTTACCGTTTTAGCAGTGAATTGCCCCAAATGATGCAAATCAGTGACAAAAATGGTTAACCATTTGCCCGATCAGCTCACGTGTCGGCTTGATAAATGCCATATCAATAAATTCATCTGGCTGATGCGCCTGATTAATCGATCCCGGTCCTAACACCAGCGTAGGACACAACTGCTGAATAAAAGGCGCTTCGGTACAGTAGTTCACGACTTCCGTTGGCGTACCAAGCAGCTTTTCCACTACCTGAACCAGCTGATGCTCACGCGGGCACTCGTAGCCCGGAATCGGCGGATGAAGTTCGGCCACTGTCAAACGGCCCGGCCAGCGCACGCTAACCGGCGCCAGCGCCTCATTCAACAGCTCGTCCAGATCGGTCAGCGTCAGTCCGGGCAGAGGACGAATATCCATATGTAATTCGCAGCAGGCACAAATACGGTTCGCTGCATCGCCGCCGTGAATATGACCAAAATTCATCGTGGGATAAGGAATGGCGAAGCCGTCATGGTGATAACGCTCTTTGAGCGTATTACGCAATTGCATCAGATGACCGATTGACTCATGCATCAGCTCAATCGCGTTAACGCCGCGAGCAGGATCGCTGGAATGGCCCGATTGCCCCTCTATGCGAATCACATTGGATAGGTGGCCTTTGTGCGCCCGCACCGGTTTCAACGAGGTCGGTTCGCCGATAATCGCGCAATCGGGGCGTAGCCTGGTGGATTCAGAAAAGTATTTAGCACCGGCCATTGTGGTTTCTTCATCCGCCGTAGCGAGAATATAGAGCGGCTTCTGAAACGTGCTGATATCGGCGTCACGAAGCGTATCAAGAATAAAGGCGAAGAAACCTTTCATATCTGCCGTGCCGAGGCCGTACAGCTTGTTGTCATGCTCTGTCAGCGTAAAAGGATCGCGCGTCCAGCGCCCATCATCGAAGGGAACCGTATCGGTATGGCCAGCCAGTAACAGGCCGCCTGTGCCTTCACCGCTTCTGGCCAGCATATTGAATTTATGCCGCGTGCCCGGCACCGGCTGGACTTCTACGCTGAAGCCTAAATCACGAAACCAGCCGGCCAGCAGAGTGATTAAACTTTCATTACTCTGATCAAGCGCGCTATCGGTAGCGCTGATCGACGGTGTGGCTATCAGCTGGCGGTAAAGTTCGATAAAAGGCGGTAATTTTGTCTTCACTGTTGACGGTCCTTGAGTTAGGATGTATCAATATTCATGCATTAATAGTGAATAAAAATACAATAACGTTCGCGGGATGGGAAATGAATTTACCCGCTGACTGACGTTAAACTTCATGGGCGCGCGGCGACACGGCTGCACACCGGATCTGAATGACTGTAAAAGGTATACAGCCTGATGTTGAATACGCTGATTGTAGGTGCCAGTGGCTATGCTGGTGTTGAGCTGGCGACCTTCCTGAATCGCCATCCCCATATGAACATAACCGCTTTAGCGGTTTCAGCGCAAAGCCCGGATGCCGGAAAGCGTCTTTCTGACCTGCACCCGCAGCTAAAAGGGATCCTTGATCTGCCGCTGGAGCCGTTGAGCGATGTGTCAGTGTGGGCCGACAAGGTGGATGTGGTGTTCCTCGCCACCGCCCATGAAGTTAGTCACGATCTGGCTCCGCAATTTCTGGCGGCAGGCTGTGTGGTGTTTGACCTCTCCGGTGCCTTCCGCGTAAACGATGGTGACTTTTATACACGCTATTACGGCTTTACTCATCAGCACGCAGCGTGGCTGGAGAAAGCGGTCTATGGCCTGGCTGAATGGCAGCATGACGCGATTAAAGAAGCGCAGCTGATTGCCGTGCCTGGCTGCTATCCCACTGCGTCGCAGCTGGCGCTTAAGCCATTAATTGAAGCAGGATTGCTGAATAATGCGCAGTGGCCGGTAATTAATGCCACCAGCGGCGTAAGCGGCGCTGGACGTAAAGCCAGCCTCAATAACAGCTTTTGTGAGGTCAGTCTGCAACCTTACGGCATCTTTAATCATCGGCATCATCCTGAAATCGTCGCGCACCTTGGCGTGCCGGTTATTTTTACGCCGCATCTCGGCAATTTCCCTCGCGGCATTCTTGCCACTATTACCTGTCGCCTGAAGCCGGGCGTCAGTCGCGAGGATATTGCCGAAGCTTTCCATAACGCCTATCAGGATAAACCGCTGGTGCGTATCTATGAGCAGGGCGTGCCGGCATTGAAATCCGTGGTGGGCCTGCCGTTCTGTGATATCGGCTTTGCCGTACAGGATGAGCATCTGATTGTGGTGGCGGCGGAAGATAACCTGCTGAAGGGCGCAGCCTCGCAGGCAGTGCAGTGTCTCAATATTCGTTTCGGTTTCCCGGAAACCCAGTCACTTATTTAAGCGGATAAATACTATGACCACTCCATTAATTATCAAACTGGGCGGCGTGCTGCTGGATAGCGAAGAAGCGCTGGCGCGTCTGTTTACGGCGCTGGTAACTTATCGGGAGGCACATCAGCGTCCTCTGCTGATCGTTCACGGCGGCGGATGTCTGGTTGATGAACTGATGAAAAAGCTGGCGCTGCCGGTGCAAAAGAAAAATGGCCTGCGCGTTACGCCCGCCGATCAGATCGACATTATCACCGGCGCGCTGGCGGGAACCGCTAATAAAACCCTACTGGCCTGGGCAAAGAAACATCATATTCAGGCGGTTGGACTTTGCCTGGGCGATGGCGGCATGGCGAATGTAGCTCAATTCGATGATGAGCTGGGCCATGTCGGTAACGCTTTGCCAGGCTCGCCGGCGTTGCTGAACACGCTGTTGCAGGCAGGGTATATGCCGGTTATCAGCTCAATCGGCATCACGGAAGAGGGTCAGTTGATGAACGTTAACGCCGATCAGGCGGCAACAGCGTTAGCGGCGACACTTGGCGCGGATCTGGTTTTGCTTTCAGATGTCAGCGGTATTCTGGATGGCAAAGGTCAGCGCATTCCTGAAATGACGGCGATGCAAGCGGAGCAGCTGATCGCTCAGGGCATTATTACCGACGGTATGATTGTGAAAGTCCATGCGGCTCTGGATGCGGCACGTACGCTGGGGCGTCCGGTCGATATCGCCAGCTGGCGTCATGCTGAGCAATTGCCCTCTCTGTTTAACGGTGTGTCTATCGGCACCCGGATCCACGCATAAAGTAAAAATATTCAAGGACTAAGACATGCAAAATCAAGGCATCAAGAAAATCGTTTTAGCTTACTCCGGTGGCCTGGATACCTCTGCCATTATTCCGTGGCTGAAAGAGAATTACGGCTGTGAAGTGGTCGCTTTTGTCGCGGACATTGGTCAGGATCGCGAAGATTTAGTCGGCGTAGAGAAGAAAGCGCTGCAGTCAGGTGCGTCAGAATGCCATATTGCCGATCTGCGTGAAGAGTTTATCCGTGATTACGTTTACCCGGTGCTGCAAACCGGCGCGCTGTATGAAGGCAGCTATCTGCTGGGCACCTCTATGGCGCGTCCGATCATTGCCAAAGCGCAGGTTGAGCTGGCGTTAAAAGTGGGTGCTGATGCTTTATGTCACGGCGCAACCGGTAAAGGTAACGATCAGGTGCGTTTTGAAACCACCTACACCGCGCTGGCTCCGCAGCTGAAAGTGGTGGCACCGTGGCGTGAGTGGAACCTGCGCTCGCGTGAAGCGCTGCTGGATTACCTGAAAGAGCGCAATATCCCGACCACCGCCTCGCTGGAAAAAATCTACAGCCGTGATGAAAACGCCTGGCATATTTCTACCGAAGGCGGCGTGCTGGAAAGCCCGTGGAACGCGCCGAATAAAGATTGCTGGGTCTGGACAGTGGATCCTCAGGAAGCGCCGGATCAGCCAGAGCAGGTAACGGTAACGGTAGAAAAAGGCCGCGTTGTGGCAGTTAACGGCGAGCAGCTGAGCCCGTTCCAGTGCCTTGATAAACTCAACGCGCTGGGCGCGAAGCACGGCGTGGGACGTATCGATATCGTGGAAAACCGTCTGGTAGGCATCAAATCCCGCGGCTGCTATGAAACGCCTGGCGGCACCATTATGGTCAATGCGCTGCGTGCCGTAGAGCAGCTGGTACTGGATCGCGATAGCTTTAAATGGCGCGAGCAGTTAGGCCTGGAGATGTCATATGTGGTTTATGACGGGCGCTGGTTCGCTCCGCTGCGTAAATCCTTACAGGCTGCCGCTGAGTCACTGGCTACCGAAGTCAACGGCGAAGTTGTGTTGCAGCTCTATAAAGGTCAGGTAACGGCGATTCAGAAAAAATCGGCAAACAGCCTCTATTCTGAAGAGTTCGCAACCTTTGGCGAAGATGAAGTTTACGATCACAGCCATGCGGGCGGCTTTATCCGTCTGTTCTCTCTCTCTTCACGCATTCGGGCGCTGAACGAGAAGAAATAACCGGGACGGCAACGGGCGGCAGGCGTTGAAGCCGCCCTGATAACAAGCCAGGCTGAGCCTTGCGCGCAACAGATTTCAGGAGCATTCAAGATGGCACTATGGGGTGGACGGTTTACACAGGCGGCGGATGGACGGTTTAAGCAGTTCAATGATTCGTTGCGCTTTGATTATCGACTGGCAGAACAGGATATTATCGGTTCTGTCGCCTGGTCAAAAGCCTTGGTGACCGTTAGCGTATTAACTCAGGATGAGCAGCAGCAGCTGGAAGTTGCGCTGAATACGCTGCTGGAAGAAGTTCGTGCTAATCCACAGCAGATTCTGCAAAGCGACGCTGAGGATATCCATAGCTGGGTTGAAGGCCGTCTGATTGAAAAAGTGGGCGCGTTGGGCAAAAAGCTGCATACCGGGCGTAGCCGTAACGATCAGGTTGCGACCGATTTAAAGCTCTGGTGCAAAGAGCAGGTTTTGCTGCTGCTGAGCGCGGTGCGCGAACTGCAACGGGCATTAGTGGATACCGCAGAAGCCAATCAGGATGCAGTTATGCCAGGCTATACCCACCTGCAGCGCGCGCAGCCGGTGACTTTCGCGCACTGGTGTCTGGCCTATGTTGAAATGCTGGCGCGTGATGAGAGCCGCCTGCAGGATACGCTGAAACGCCTGGATGTCAGCCCGCTGGGTAGCGGTGCGTTGGCTGGAACCGCATATGAAATCGATCGCGAGCAGTTGGCCGAATGGCTGGGCTTTGCCTGTGCCACACGTAATAGCCTGGACAGCGTTTCCGATCGTGATCATGCGCTGGAACTGCTTTCCGATGCGGCGATCGGCATGGTGCATCTGTCGCGCTTTGCCGAAGATCTGATCTTTTTTAATACCGGTGAAGCCAACTTTGTTGAGTTATCCGATCGCGTGACATCCGGCTCTTCACTGATGCCGCAAAAGAAAAATCCTGATGCGCTGGAGCTGATCCGGGGCAAGTGTGGTCGGGTGCAGGGTGCGCTGACCGGCATGATGATGACGCTGAAAGGGTTGCCGCTGGCCTACAACAAAGATATGCAGGAAGACAAAGAAGGGCTGTTTGACGCGCTTGATACCTGGCTTGATTGTCTGCATATGTCGGTGCTGGTGCTGGATGGCATTCAGGTAAAACGTCCACGCTGCCAGGAAGCGGCAGAGCAGGGCTATGCTAATGCGACCGAACTGGCGGACTATCTGGTGGCGAAAGGCATCCCGTTCCGCGAAGCGCATCATATTGTGGGTGAAGCGGTGGTGGCGGCAATCGGCCAGGGCGTGGCGCTGGAAGCGTTAACGCTGGCACAGCTTCAGCAGTTTAGTCCGCAAATCGAACAGGATGTTTACCCAATTCTTTCGCTTCAGTCCTGCCTGGATAAGCGTAATGCCAAAGGTGGCGTGGCACCACAACAGGTTGCCAACGCGATAGCTGAGGCAAAGGCAAGACTCAGCGATCGGTAATTTACCGGTAACCGAACAATAAACTGATCGGAATAATGTGTTTTGATAAAAGATTCAGCCACAAAACAACGCCTGTTTTGTGGCTGATAAAATGTAAAAGCGCGCTGTTGATTTAACAACCAATGTTGACCACTCCTCTTCCGTGCCTCGCTATATCACTCCTTCATTTCCTTTTTTAACCCTCCGCATAAACATCCTTCGCCAGCATATTGTGTCATGCGGCTAAATTTATATGCCGGATAAGTCATACGGTATTAGGCGCTATGGCGGGAGCGGTTGCAGGACCTTTCGTTGGCTATCAGCCAGGCCTGATCGTGGCGGAAGACATTATTGATAATCTGATGGAAGGCAAATCGGGTAGTCTGAAAATATTAATCTACTTTAAATGAAATATTCGTCCGGTTACTGATATATCAAAAAAAGGCGGGCATACTAGCCCGCCAACCTCTGACTTCAGATACTTTTTTGTTATGGGCACATCTGAAAACCGACCAGGGTAACGGAGCCGGTTTCCGGATTCTCAGTCTCAGGCAAAGTGGAAAAATTTCTCCAGGTCATCGCTGCCGCCGATATGACGTCCACCGATAAAGACCTGTGGTACCGTTGCACGACCGGTCATCGCACGCAGGCTAACGGTGGTAGCATCTTGTCCAAGAACGATTTCTTCATATTGAATGCCACGATCGAGCAGCATCTGCTTCGCTTTGGTACAGAACGGGCAGCCGGGTTTGGTAAACAACGAGACAGACTCCTGCACTTTGAATTCTGGCGCCAGGTAACGCAGCATGGTATCAGCGTCGGAAACTTCAAACGGGTCACCCGGTTTATTCGGCTCCACAAACATTTTAGCCACTACGCCGTCACGAACCAGCATTGAGTAACGCCATGAGCGCGGACCGAAACCTAAGTCAGCTTTCTCAACCAGCATCTCCATGCCACGCGTAAATTCGCCGTTGCCGTCCGGAATAAAGGTAATGTTTTCGGCATGCTGATCGGCTTTCCAGGCGTTCATCACAAAGGTGTCATTAACTGAAACGCACAAAATGCTGTCAACGCCATGCTGAGCGAAGACGCCTGCCAGTTCATTGTAACGCGGTAAATGGCTGGAAGAGCAGGTTGGCGTAAACGCGCCCGGCAGTGAAAATACGATTACGGTTTTGCCCTTAAACAGCTCGTCAGTTGTAACATCGACCCAGCTATCGCCCTGACGCGTATGAAAAGTTACCTGTGGGACGCGTTTACCTTCCTGACTTGCAAACATAAGAATCAATACCTCTTAATTAGCGTTGCGCTTGATGTGTTTAGCTTCTGGTGTGCATTATTCCCATCTACCCTTGATAGGGCTAATCGTTCATTGCTATTCTATTCATTGCCACGGGCTATCGTGGCTCGGAGGATAAAATGAATATTCGTGATCTTGAATACCTTGTCTCTTTGGCTGAACACCGCCACTTTCGTCGCGCTGCCGACGCCTGCCACGTTAGTCAGCCTACCTTAAGCGGTCAGATCCGTAAGCTGGAAGATGAGCTTGGTGTCATGCTGCTGGAGCGCACCAGTCGTAAGGTGCTGTTTACCCAGGCGGGTCTGCTGCTGGTGGATCAGGCGCGCACCGTTTTGCGTGAAGTCAAAGTGCTGAAAGAGATGGCCAGCCAGCAGGGCGAAGCGATGTCCGGTCCGCTGCATATTGGCTTAATCCCAACGGTGGGGCCTTATCTGCTGCCGCATATTATTCCTCAGCTGCATCAAAGTTTTCCCAAGCTGGAAATGTATTTGCACGAAGCGCAAACGCAGCAGCTGTTAAGCCAGCTGGATAGCGGGAAGCTCGACTGCGCAATCATCGCGCTGGTAAAAGAGAGCGAAGCCTTTATCGAAGTGCCGCTGTTTGATGAGCCAATGAAACTGGCGATCTGGCAGGATCATCCGTGGAAAGATCGCGATCGTGTGCCGATGTCCGATCTTGCTGGTGAGAAACTGCTGATGCTCGAAGATGGTCACTGCTTGCGCGATCAGGCGATGGGTTTCTGCTTCCAGGCGGGCGCTGATGAAGATACGCACTTCCGTGCTACCAGTCTTGAAACGCTGCGCAATATGGTTGCGGCAGGAAGCGGCATTACTCTGCTGCCTGCGCTGGCGGTTCCTCAGGATCGCACCCGCGACGGCATAACCTACGTTTCCTGCTATAAGCCGGTGCCGCAGCGTACTATCGCTCTGGTTTACCGCCCGGGATCGCCTCTGCGCAGCCGCTATGAGCAACTGGCCGAGGCTATCCGTAGCCAAATGCAGAACTATATGGAAACCACGTTAAAACAGGCGGTTTAAGCCGTTTAGCGCGGCAACGCGGTATGCTTCCGCCATCGTAGGGTAGTTAAAGGTGGTATTCACGAAGTATTCAATCGTGTTGCCACCATTTTTTTGCTCCATGATCGCCTGGCCAATATGAATAATCTCGGCCGCACGTTCGCCAAAGCAATGAATACCCAGGATCTCTTTGGTATCACGGTGGAACAGGATTTTCAGGCTGCCAACGTTCATCCCGACAATCTGCGCGCGCGCCAGGTGCTTAAACTGTGCCCGGCCCACTTCATACGGCACCTTCATCGCCGTCAGCTGCTGTTCGGTTTTCCCTACTGAGCTGATTTCCGGGATGGTATAGATGCCAGTCGGAATATCTTCAATCAGATGCGCCGTCGCTTCACCTTTTATCACGGCCTGAGCGGCAATCCGTCCCTGATCGTACGCGGCGGAAGCCAGGCTTGGATAGCCAATGACATCGCCTACCGCATAGATATGCGGCTGTGCCGTCTGGTACATGCTGTTAACTTTTAGCAGACCACGTCCATCCGCTTCCAGCCCAACGTTTTCCAGCGACAAAGAGTCTGTATTGCCCGTGCGTCCGTTCGCATAGAGCAGGCAGTCTGCTTTGAC
Organism: Pantoea sp. FN0302; assembly: GCF_050113775.1. NCBI lineage: Bacteria > Pseudomonadati > Pseudomonadota > Gammaproteobacteria > Enterobacterales > Erwiniaceae > Pantoea > Pantoea sp. FN0302. The sequence continues at coordinate 6,866 of NZ_JBNJSM010000007.1, read as the reverse complement.
TTTTTTACCTGACTTCAGGTGAATTACCACGCCATCGTTAACGCCTTCGATCTTCTCGAACTCTTCGTTATGACGAATAACCACGCCGCTGTTCCAGAAATGGTAAGAAAGCGCATCGGACATCTCCTGATCCAGGAAAGCCAACAGGCGGTCGCGCGTATTGATCAGATCCACTTTCACATTCAGGCCACGGAAAATAGAAGCGTATTCGCAGCCAATCACACCTGCGCCATAGATAATGACATGGCCCGGTTCATGATTAAGGTTAAGGATGGAGTCGGAGTCATAAATGCGCGGGTGGGTAAAATCAACGTCAATCGGATGATAAGGGCGTGAACCGCAGGCAATGACGAACTTCTCTGCTGTCAGCCGCTCAACGGAACCATCAGGTCGGGTTAACGCAATGGTATTCATGTCAATGAAACGGGCGTCGCCCTGATGAAGCTCACAGCGGTTACGCTCATAGAAGCCCTGACGCATACGGGTCTGCTGGCTAATGACGTTTTCTGTATGATTCAGAATATCGGCGAATGAAGAGCGAAGATGACGGGAGTGATCGCTGTATAAAGGGTTTTGGTTAAACTCGATGGTACGGCTTACTGCATGTCGTAATGCTTTAGACGGTATCGTCCCCCAATGTGTGCAGCCGCCGCCTATATTGTGATAGCGCTCAATTACCGCGATATGGGCCCCTTGTTTCACCAGGCCCATTGCGGCGCCTTCACCGCCCGGACCGGAGCCAATCACAATAACATCGTAATCGTAAGCATGTTGCATACCGGCACTTCCTTTATTTTATATACATTTTAGCAACGAGATTCTAACATCCCGGCGCGTACATCCCAATTCCCTGAATGATTTTAGCCTCAATTAGCTAAATAAAGAGGTTAACAGTCGGTCACAAACTTTGACGGACTGTATGCTGAGTAATTTGTTATAGTGGGCTTCCGGCAGGCTAACAGGCAGAAAAATGGGCGTTAGAGCACAGCAAAAAGAACGTACACGACGTTCGCTAATTGAAGCGGCATTCAGTCAATTAAGTGCCGAGCGTAGTTTTGCCAGCCTGAGTCTGCGGGAAGTTGCTCGTGAAGCCGGAATTGCCCCAACCTCCTTTTACCGCCATTTTCGCGATGTCGATGAGCTGGGATTGACCATGGTTGATGAAAGCGGACTGATGTTAAGACAGTTAATGCGTCAGGCGCGCCAGCGTATTGCCAAAGGCGGCAGCGTGATCAAAACCTCCGTCGCCACCTTTATGGAATTTATCGACAGTAATCCCAATGCGTTTCGTCTGCTGCTGCGGGAACGCTCCGGCACTTCTGCCGCCTTTCGTGCCGCCGTTGCACGTGAAATTCAGCACTTTATTGCCGAACTGGCGGATTACCTTGAATTAGAAAATCGTATGCCGCGTAGCTTTACCGAAGCGCAGGCGGAAGCGATGGTCATTATCGTTTTTAACGCGGGCGCCGAGGCGCTGGATGTTGATGTTGAACAACGACGCAAGCTGGAAGAGCGGCTGGTTTTACAATTGCGCATGATTTCTAAAGGCGCCTACTACTGGTATCGTCGGGAACAAGAGCGCATGGCCGTTACGCTTGATAACCATAACTAAATATAAAAAGGAGAGGACATGACAGATAAAAATCCACGCGATAAAGGAACCTTGCTGTTGGCGTTTATTACTGGCCTGACGATCAATGGCTCTTTTTCAGTGCTTTTTAATTCTTTCGTGCCGTTTTCGATTTTTCCGCTTATCGCGCTGGGTCTTGCAGCCTGGTGCCTGCATCAACGCTATCTTAATCGCGCCATGCCGGAAGGGATGCCTTCGCTTGCCGCGGCCTTTTTCCTGCTGGGTATTCTGCTGTATAGCGCGACTGTACGTGCCGACTACCCGGAAATCGGCTCTAATTTTCTGCCCGTCGTATTAATGGTGGCGCTGATTTTCTGGATTGGCACCAGGCTGCGCCGCCGACGTTAAGATGCCTGGCGCAGTCAGGGCGACTGCGCCAAATCCATAAAGTTTACAAGGAGGTAGTGCATGAATAAACATGGCTTTTCAGCCGCCCTAATGCTGGTACTTTGCGTCAGCTGCAGCGATTATCAGGGCAGCAGCTGGACACCGGGCGAGGCTATTTACCCGGCTTCATCCCAGGGACGCATCCATGGCGATGAACGCAGCCCGTCACAGAGATACAACGACTGCCTTTCCGCCAGCAAGAAAGCGGACAGCAAAGCCGAGCGCAGCCGTTGTACCGAACGTTCGCAGCATCCCGATCCTGATTATGTGGGCGTTACTGTCCCGCTGCATTTTTAACGTTGCGTGAGCAGTACGCCGCATTCCATATGATGGGTATAGGGGAACTGATCGAACAGCGCCAGACGCATAATATCGTGCGTCTGCGATAGCGTTTCCAGGTTGGCGCACAGTGTTTGCGGGTTGCAGGAAATATAGAGAATCTGTGGATAGCCCTGCACCAGTTTTACCGTCTCCTCATCCAGGCCGCTGCGCGGCGGATCCACAAAAATGGTTTCGCACTGATACGCCTGAAGGTCAATGCCCTGCAGACGGTTAAAGGTGCGAACGCCATTCATCGCCTGAGTAAATTCCTCTGCCGACATGCGAATAATCTGCACATTATCGATCTGGTTCGCCGCGATATTATATTGAGCGGCCGCTACGGAAGGTTTGGCGATTTCCGTTGCCAGTACGCGACGGAAATTACGGGCCAGCGCCAGAGAAAAGTTGCCGTTGCCGCAATAGAGTTCCAGCAGATCGCCGGTAGCGCCTTTTGTCACATCCAGCGCCCATTCCAGCATTTGAATATTCATTGCTGCGTTAGGCTGAGTAAAACTGTTCTCAATCTGACGGTAAATCATTTCGCGGCCGGCTACCGGCAAGCGCTCATCGACATAATCGCGGTCAAGAGAGATTTTGGTTTTTGTCGCCCGGCCAATAAGCTGTAAGTCAAAGCCCTGGGCCCGCAGATCATCACGCAGCGCTTCTGCCGCCTGCTGCCAAATATCATCCAGCTTGCGGTGGTAAAGCAGTGATACCACCACCTGACCGCTCATGGTCGAAAGGTAATCGATCTGGAAAAGCTTGCGGCGTAGCGCATCGTTACGGCGGATCGCGGCGATCATCAACGGCATAAGTTGATTAATCAGTTCACTTGCGGCCGGAAATTGATCGACACGAATACGATCGCGCGTCTGCTGATCAAACATGATGTGGTAAAGGTCGTCACCCTCATGCCAGATACGAAATTCGGCGCGCATACGATAGTGGCTGACCGGCGAGCGGTAGACCTCAACGGCAGGCGCAGAAAACGGTGCCATCATGTTTTGCAGGCGCGTCATTTTCTCCGCGAGCTGGGTTTCATACTGGTCGACAGGCAGTTTTTCGGGCGTCATGGCTTTTCCTGATTGAATGGCAAACTTGCCGGGCGATTGTAGGGATTCACCAGGTGATGTCCAGTGCTGTGATCGTCTCTGTTATGGCGGGCCAGAAGTCTGGACTTCCATAATCCTCAATTGTAGACTGCGCGAGCCGGCCTCCTGCTGAGTTAAAAGGGAATCCAGTGAAATTCTGGAGCTGACGCGCAGCGGTAAGGAATGTCGTGGCGATTGCTAACGCAGACACTGTCTTTTGATGGGAAGTCTTCGCCATTTAATCGATTCCAAGCCCGAAGACCTGCCGGCAACACGTCGCACTTTACGGCTATCGCGTACTATTGGCCGTATGCATGCGGCATCCTGCTGTGTTTTTTGGATGCTTGAAACCGATGATTATAATGAAAAAAACGCCGTTGGCACTGGCTGTCGCGGCGGTTTCCCTCTGGGCGCAATCCGGCATTGCCGCAAACAGTGATGAGGCTATGACAGTGACGGCAAATCGTTACGCTCAGCCTGTCTCTTCCGTGCTGGCTCCAACGACCGTTGTCACTCGCGAAGATATCGATCGCTGGCAGGCGAAAAGCCTGGTCGATGTTATGCGGCGTTTGCCCGGCGTCGATACTGCGGTAAGCGGCGGCATGGGACAACTCAGCTCGCTGTTTATTCGTGGCTCCGAGTCAAGGCATGTACTGATTCTGATTGACGGCGTGCGGCTGAATCAGGCAGGTATCAGCGGCTCATCCGATTTAAGTCAAATTCCGCTTTCGCTGGTGCAAAGGATAGAATATATCCGTGGTGCGCGGTCTGCTGTATATGGTTCTGATGCTATCGGCGGCGTTCTCAATATCATTACCGGACGCGCGCAGCCGGGTACGACCTTAACCGCTGGCATGGGATCTAACGGTTACCAATCCTATGATGGCACAACGCAACAGATGCTGGGCGAGGCCACTAAATTAACCCTGGCGGGCGATTACACTTATACCAAAGGATATGATGTTAAAGCGGGATTCCCAAGCGCCAGTGGTCCGGCGCAGCCAGACCGCGATGGTTTTATGAGTAAAACGCTTTATGGCTCGTTAGAACATCAGTTTGACGAGCGGTTTAGTGGTTTTGTACGTGGTTATGGTTTCGATAACCGTACTGATATTGATGCCTCATATACCTACGACAACTATCAGTTTGTTCCCGGCGTATTGCTGGATACGCGTCAGCTCTATAGTCGAACCTGGGATGGTGGCTTGCGTTTTCACGACGGCATCTATTCTACTCAACTGATCGCAAGCTACAGTCATAGTAAAGATTATTATTATGACCGGCGTATTGGCCGTTATAGCGCTCACGACACGCTGGATGATCTTGAACAATATAACCTGCAGTGGGGCAATACTTTCCAGGTAGGTAATGGTGCAATAAGCACAGGCATCGACTGGCAAAAAGAGACTACCGAACCCGGCACTAACTATTTAAATGAGGGTTATGAACAGCGCAACACCGGTATCTATATTACCGGTCAGCAGCAGGTGGGAAGCGTGACGCTGGAAGGCGCGTTGCGCGGCGATGATAACAACCAGTTTGGCTGGCATAGCACCTGGCAAACTGCCGCCGGCTGGGAGTTCGTGGAAGGATATCGCCTTTTCGCTTCTTACGGTACAGCGTTTAAAGCCCCGGGTCTGTCGCAGGTTTACAGCCCTAATTATGGCAATCGTGAGCTTAATCCAGAAGAAAGCAAGCAGTGGGAAGGGGGCGTAGAAGGATTAACCGGGCCGGTAAACTGGCGTCTTTCCGCCTGGCGCAACGATGTTGATAATTTGATTAGCAGCGATCCTACGACTTTTCGTTACTACAATATTGGCAAAGCGCGTATTAAAGGCGTCGAAGCTACCGCGCAATTTGATACCGGGCCATTCAGTCATCAGGTATCGTATGATTATGTTGATCCGCGCAACAGCGAAACCGATCAGATACTGCTACGCCGCGCCAAACAACAGGTCAAATACCAGCTGGACTGGACGCTGCATCAGTTTGACTGGTCTTTAACCTGGCACTATTTAGGCCAACGCTACGATCAGGACTTTAATAGCTATCCCTCTCGTCGGATAAAAATGGGCGGTGTCAGCCTCTGGGATGTTGCCGTCTCTTATCCGCTCACCTCTCGCCTGACGGTTCGTGGTAGAATTGCCAACCTGTTCGATAAAGATTATGAGACAGTGTATGGCTATCCAACTGCAGGACGAGAGTACTACCTCAGCGGAATCTACAGCTTCTAATCTGCGGCCTACCGTGCTGGTGTTTGATTCCGGCGTCGGTGGGCTTTCTGTCTATGATGAGGTCCGGCAACTGCTGCCGGATCTGCATTACCTTTACGCTTTTGATAATGTCGCTTTTCCGTATGGTGAGAAATCGGAAGAGTTTATCGTCGATCGCGTAGTGGCTATCGTGGAAGCAGTAACGCGACGCTATCCATTATCTATGGTGATTGTGGCCTGCAATACTGCCAGCACCGTTTCACTGCCTGCATTACGTGCGCATTTCGCCTTTCCGGTTGTCGGCGTCGTACCTGCCATCAAGCCTGCCGCCCGGCTAACCCGAAACGGTATTGTTGGGCTGTTGGCTACGCGTGCAACAGTACGCCGTTCTTATACGCGCGAGCTGGTTGCGCAGTTTGCCAGCGAGTGTAAAACCGAGATGCTGGGTTCAGCGGAGCTGGTGGAACTGGCAGAGATGAAACTCCACGGGCAAACCATCCCTCTTGAAACTATTCGTCGGATTTTACAGCCCTGGCTGCGTATGTCTGAACCGCCCGATACCGTTGTGCTGGGATGTACCCACTTTCCTTTGTTAGCGGAAGAGCTTCAGGCGGTATTACCTGAAGGCACTCGACTGATTGATTCAGGGGCGGCTATTGCACGGCGTACCGTATGGCTGCTTGAGCATGAAGCGCCAAACGCCTGCTCTTCAGATGCCAATCTGGCTTTTTGTATGGAAATGAAGCCGGAAACAGTACAATTAACACCCGTTTTACAGCGTTATGGCTTCGAAAAGCTGGAAAAACTCGCACTTTGATGAAAAAAACAACATCTGAATTTATTTTTGAAATTAGTACTTGTCAGGCAAAAAGAACTCCCTATAATGCGCCTCCACTGACACGGAACAACGACTTCTTAGTCGGCCTTGTCAGGAAGGGAAAAGAAAATAAACTCTTGACTCTTCAGCGGGAAAGCGTAGTATACGCAGCCCGCGCCACTGAAGAATGTGGCGCCGCTCTTTAACAATTTATCAGACAATCTGTGTGGGCACTCACGGACGGGATATCGCAAAAACTATTGCAGTATCAAGTCTCAGAGTGAACACGTAATTCATTACGACGTTTTTCTTTGAGCATCAGACTTTTAAATTGAAGAGTTTGATCATGGCTCAGATTGAACGCTGGCGGCAGGCCTAACACATGCAAGTCGAACGGTAACAGGGAG
>NZ_JBNJSM010000006.1:0-128349 GCF_050113775.1 Pantoea sp. FN0302 | reverse complement strand
CTCCCTGTTACCGTTCGACTTGCATGTGTTAGGCCTGCCGCCAGCGTTCAATCTGAGCCATGATCAAACTCTTCAATTTAAAAGTCTGATGCTCAAAGAAAAACGTCGTAATGAATTACGTGTTCACTCTGAGACTTGATACTGCAATAGTTTTTGCGATATCCCGTCCGTGAGTGCCCACACAGATTGTCTGATAAATTGTTAAAGAGCGTTGCGACCGGCACCTGATACCGTTGTCGCGAGGTGGCGTATATTACGCTTTCCTCTTTGAGAGTCAACCTCTTTTTCAGAAGTTTTTCTCCGGCGATTCATCTTGCTGAACCGCTCAACACCGCGTGGCGTAAGCCGTTGTGCCGTGTCGATGGAGGCGCATTATAGGGAGTTCTTGAGACCTCGCAAGTGCTAATTTCAAAAATAAATTCAACCGTTCACATTTCGCGCACTATGCCTATAAACCATGCAAAAAAGCACTTCACAGAGACAAAAATGGGCCTTTCGGCCCATTTTTACATGATTTATTGACGTGCTGTAATAATGCCATCCTGCACATCTATATCTATCGCTTTGCCCGGAACCAGTTTTCCAGACAATATTTGTTGCGCCAGCGGGTTTTCTACCTGCTGCTGAATCGCACGTTTTAACGGACGAGCGCCATATACCGGGTCATACCCATTCTGCCCCAGCAGTTTTAATGCCTCTTCAGACATATTCACCGTAAAGCCGCGCTCTTCCAGACGCTTGTACAGCCGTTGCAGCTGGATCTTAGCAATAGAGGCGATATGTTTTTCACCCAGCGGATGGAACACCACAACCTCATCAATACGGTTAATAAACTCAGGACGGAAATGATGACTCACTACCGACATCACTACATCCTTCATTGCGCTATAGTCCAGCTCGCCAAACCGTTCCTGAATCAGATCGGACCCCAGGTTAGAGGTCATAATCACCACGGTATTGCGGAAATCAACGGTACGTCCCTGCCCATCCGTCAGGCGGCCGTCATCCAACACCTGCAACAGAATATTGAAGACGTCAGGATGCGCCTTTTCTACTTCATCCAACAGAATCACAGAATAAGGGCGACGCCGTACGGCCTCGGTAAGATATCCCCCTTCCTCATACCCTACGTAGCCCGGAGGTGCCCCCACCAGCCGCGACACCGAATGTTTCTCCATAAACTCCGACATATCGATACGCACCATCGCGTCGTCGCTGTCGAACAGGAAATTAGCCAGCGCTTTACACAGTTCGGTTTTACCGACCCCGGTCGGCCCCAGGAACAGGAATGAACCAATCGGGCGGTTCGGATCGGATAAACCAGCACGGCTACGGCGTATTGCATTAGAAACCGCTTCTACTGCTTCATTCTGGCCTATGACCCGCTGATGCAGGTCTTGCTCCATGCGCAGCAGTTTTTCGCGTTCGCCTTCCATCATCCGCGCAACCGGAATACCGGTCCAACGCGCCAGTACATCTGCAATCTCAACGTCCGTCACCCGGTTACGCAGTAAACGCATGGTTTTGCCTTCAGACTGCGTGGCTGCCGCGAGCTGTTTTTCCAGCTCAGGGATTTTGCCATATTGCAGTTCAGACATACGCCCGAGATCGCCGGAACGACGCGCCTGTTCCAGCGCAATCTTCGCCTGCTCCAGCTCTGCTTTAATGTTCTGGGTGCCTGAGAGCGACGCTTTTTCCGCTTTCCACTCTTCTTCCAGTTCAGCGTATTCGCGCTCTTTCTGATTGAGTTCGTCTTCCAGCATTTCCAGACGCTTGATGCTGGCCTCATCCGACTCTTTCTTCAGCGCCTGTTGCTCCAGTTTCAGTTGGATAACGCGACGCTCCAGACGATCCAGCGCTTCTGGCTTGGAATCGATTTGCAAACGGATACTGGAAGCGGCTTCATCAATCAGGTCGATTGCCTTATCTGGCAACTGGCGATCGGCGATATAACGATGTGACAGCGTGGCAGCCGCGACGATAGCAGGATCGGTGATCTGTACATGATGATGCAGCTCATAACGCTCTTTCAGGCCACGCAAAATAGCGATGGTATCTTCAACGCTCGGCTGCGCCACGAAGACTTTCTGAAAACGACGCTCCAGCGCGGCATCCTTTTCAATATACTGCCGATACTCGTCAAGCGTGGTTGCGCCAACGCAGTGTAGCTCCCCGCGCGCCAGCGCAGGCTTCAGCATGTTGCCCGCATCCATAGCGCCATCCGCTTTCCCGGCGCCGACCATAGTATGCAGCTCATCGATAAACAGAATAACGTTGCCTTCCTGCTTAGAGAGATCGTTCAGCACCCCTTTCAGACGCTCTTCAAACTCTCCGCGATACTTAGCGCCAGCCACCAGCGATCCCATATCCAACGCCAGTACCCGACGGCCTTTCAGCCCCTCCGGCACTTCGCCATTAACGATACGCTGCGCCAGTCCTTCAACAATGGCGGTTTTACCAACGCCTGGTTCACCAATCAACACCGGGTTATTTTTGGTGCGCCGTTGCAGTACCTGGATAGTACGGCGAATCTCTTCATCACGGCCAATCACCGGATCAAGTTTGCCCTGTTCCGCACGCTCGGTGAGATCGATAGTGTATTTTTTCAATGCCTGGCGCTGGTCTTCGGCTCCCTGATCGTTCACGCCTTCTCCCCCACGCATTTGTTCAATGGCTTTTGTTAGCTTGTCGCTTGTCGCCCCTGCGGATTTCATTAAATCCGCCAGCGAACCGCGCGAATCAAGCGCAGCCAGAACAAATAATTCTGATGAAATAAAGTTGTCGCCGCGCTTCTGCGCCAGCTTGTCGCACAGGTTAAGTACCCGCACCAGATCGGCGGAAGGCTGGACGTCGCCGTCAGTACCTTCTACCTGTGGCAGACGGCTGATAGCCTGCTCAACACCGTTACGTAATCCACCTACATCCACCCCTGCGGTCGCCAGTAAAGGACGCACAGTGCCGCCTTCCTGATTGAGCAAAGCGCTCATCAAGTGAAGAGGTTCAATGAATTGGTTATCGCGCCCAAGGGCGAGGGATTGAGCATCGGCGAGCGCAAGCTGGAATTTATTAGTAAGACGATCCAGACGCATGATTCCTCCCAATACAGGTCAAAATGCTACTGGAGATGAAATGAGGCCTGGCCTCAGATTTTCAAGGTCTTTGATCTGTATTACGGTGAAAAAAAGCGCACCCTGGATCGTCTTGTGGCGTAAGGTTATATCAGCCAGATCAAACTTGCCATACGTCCGGTAGTACCGCTGCGTCGCCAGGAGAAAAAATGAGCAGAATCATGCCAGGTGCAGCGTCCACCCCCGCTAACAGAAGCCACGCCCTGAGCTGCCAGACGCTGACGCGCCAGCTGCCACAGATCGGCATAAAATTTATCGCCAGCAGCACGAAAAGCGCCAGCTGCCGCCGGATCATGGGCCATAAAGGCGGCTCTGACCTCAGGGCCGACTTCAAAGGCTTCTGGCCCTATTGCCGGGCCCATCCAGACGTGAATCTCTTCAGGCGGAGCGGAAAACTGACGAAGCGTATTTTCCAGGACCCCAGCGCAGAGTCCACGCCAGCCCGCATGGGCTGCCGCGACTTCTTTACCATCAAAAGAACAAAAGAGAACCGGCAGGCAGTCGGCTGTCATCACCGCGCAAACCCTTCCGGCCTGATTGCTCCAGACTGCATCAGCGCGACGCGTGGCTGGCGGCCTTTCATCAAGGCGAACAACCTCGGTGCCATGAACCTGCTCAAGCCACCAGGGCATCGCGGGTAAATCGGCCATATCAACCAGGCGTTGCCGGTTAGCCTGCACCGCTGCGGGCTGGTCGCCGACGTGATCGCCCAGGTTAAGCGAATCCCACGGTGCCGCGCTAACGCCACCGGCACGCGTGGTGCTGCAGGCGCGTACCGTTGCTGGTGCTGGCCAGTCAGGAACAATCAGATCGTTCATAGCCAGTCCAGCTGATCCTTAAATGCGTCCGTATCGGCTTTCAGCGCATCAATCAGATCGACCATATCCTGTGGTAGTGGCGCATGCCATTCCATCTCAATACCGGTTACCGGATGATAAAGGCGCAGCATGGTGGCATGTAGCGCCTGGCGATCAAAGCCGCGTAACGTTGCGATAAACGCATCTGAAGCGCCTTTCGGCGGACGCGGACGACCGCCATACAGCGGATCGCCCACCAGCGGATGGTTAATGTGCGACATATGCACACGAATCTGGTGAGTACGGCCGGTTTCCAGACGCAGACGCAGACGCGTATGGGCCCGGAAATGCTCCATAACCCGATAGTGCGTTACCGCATGTTTTCCCATCGGATGAACGGCCATATGGGTACGCTTGGTTGAATGACGACTAATAGGTTCATCAACAACGCCGCCGGCAGTCATATTGCCGATGGCAACTGCCTCATATTCACGGGTAATTTCACGCAGCTGCAACGATTCAACCAGGTGCGTTTGCGCCGGGACGGTTTTCGCCACGACCATCAGGCCAGTGGTATCTTTATCAAGACGGTGGACGATGCCCGCACGCGGTACGTCAACAATGGCCGGATAGTGGTGCAGCAGCGCATTCAGGACGGTACCGTCCGGATTTCCTGCGCCCGGATGCACTACCAGATCGCGCGGCTTGTTAATAACCAGAATATGTTCATCTTCATAGACGATATCCAGGGGAATATTTTGCGCTTCCCAGCGTGCTTCTTCTTCAATTTCCGCCTCGATTGCCACGGCTTCGCCGCCCAATACTTTTTCCTTGGGCGTATCAACGATGTTACCGTTGACGCTCACACGACGATCGAGAATCCACTCTTTTATGCGCGAACGCGAATAATCAGGGAACAATTCCGCCAAAGACTGATCTAAGCGTTGTCCGAGTTGCGATTCGGAGACCGTTGCGGTGAGTTTTACTTGTTGTGCCATAAACAGCTTCTTCGTTAACGTTGGGTTTTCACGGCGATGCCGTTTAATATAATGTGCTATCGTACCTGGTCACTATCGGGAGCTTAATGGACAGCTTCCGCAATAACACACTCTGAGGATAATCAAATCGTCATGACGCGTATGAAATATCTGGTGGCTGCAGCCACGTTGAGCCTGGCTCTTGCGGGTTGTTCAAGCTCTAAGGATCAAGTGCCTGACAGTCCGCCTTCTGAGCTTTATGCAACGGCTCAGCAAAAACTGCAGGACGGTAACTTTAAAGGCGCAATAACGCAACTGGAAGCACTGGATAACCGTTATCCATTTGGCCCTTACGCCCAACAAGTTCAGCTGGATCTGATCTACGCCTACTATAAAAACGCTGACCTGCCGATGGCCCAGGCTGCTATCGATCGCTTTATGCGCCTGAACCCGACACATCCGAACATCGATTATGTTCTGTATATGAAGGGCCTGACGGATATGGCGTTAGACGATTCCGCTCTGCAAGGCTTCTTTGGTATCGATCGCTCCGATCGCGATCCTGAACATGCGCGCACGGCCTTCCGTGACTTTTCTCAGCTGTTGCGTAGCTGGCCGAACAGCCAGTATGCCACCGATGCGCGCCAGCGCTTAGTCTATCTGAAAAATCGCCTGGCAAAATATGAGCTTTCCGTGGCGCAATTCTACACGAAACGCGAAGCCTATGTCGCGGTAGTCAATCGCGTTGAGCAAATGCTGAAAAATTATCCAGATACTCAGGCGACGCGCACCGCGCTGCCGCTAATGGAAAATGCCTATCGCAAGCTGCAACTGAATGCGCAGGCAGACAAAGTCGCAAAGCTTATCGCTGCAAACCAGGCCTGATTAAGCCGCACAGCAAAAAAGCAGCCTGCAGGCTGCTTTTTTGTTTACAAAAACAGCAGGTTTTTCTTTATTCCCTGCTGTTAACTCTCTGAGTTTGCCCTGTGACAAAGGGTTCTACAAGGGGTTTCAGCACATTTACCGTACCCCCTCACAGATTTCATTTCCTTGACAAAAAGTGACAGCTTAATGTGATTTTCGTCACAAAAATCCCTTCTCTTCCCGGTATGCTAAACTTACTACGACGGCAATGACAGAGAGGTAAACATGATGATTGTGAACATTACCAGTAAACAAATGGAAATCACCCCGGCTATCCGCCAGCATGTCGAAGACCGTCTCTCCAAGCTTGAAAAGTGGCAGACTCATTTAATCAATCCGCATATCGTTCTTTCAAAAGCGCCAAAGGAATATGTTGCTGATGCAACAATCAACACGCCTAATGGCCCGCTGGTCGCCAGCGCAACCCATGAAGATATGTATGCCGCTATCAATGAGCTCATCAGTAAACTGGAACGCCAGCTAAACAAAGTTCAGCATAAAGGCGAAGCGCGTCGTGCCGCTGCCAGTGTGAAAGGCTTAACGCCGGTTGATGTTGATGATGAAGTATAAATTCTGATGCGCCCCTGTTTATCCGGGCGCAATTAACGGTACAACGCGCCTGCGGGCGCGTTTTTTATTGACAGTAGCAAAAGGCTACGGTTACTTTAACATCATCCACAACAGCAGGTTATATGATGAAATTTTCGTTTTTCTTCGCTTTCTTTTTTACCTTCCCCTGATTTGGGAGGCGTTTCGTCGCAGAAAAAAGAAAGCGAAGACGAACAATAAAGCCTCCCACACCGGGAGGCTTTTTTATTATGGACATCTGACAGGTAAAGCTATGAAACCGGAAAATCCGCTATTGGCCTTGCGCAATAAAATCAGCGCCATTGATGAAAATTTGCTGGGTTTGCTCGCTGAAAGACGAACGCTGGCAATTGAAGTCGCTAAAGCTAAGATGGCTACGCATCGTCCGGTACGCGATATCGATCGTGAGCGCGATCTGCTGGAGCGCTTAATTACGCTTGGCAAAAGCCATCAACTGGATGCCCATTTTATTACGCGCCTGTTTCAGCTGATTATCGAAGATTCCGTTCTTACCCAGCAGGCGCTGCTGCAAAAGCATCTCAACCAAACCAATCAACAATCAGCGCGTATTGCTTTCCTTGGTCCTAAAGGCTCTTACTCTCATCTGGCGGCGCGTAAATATGGCGCACGCCATTTTGAAAATGTAATTGAGAGCGGCTGTCAAAAATTCCAGGATATTATTCAGGAAGTAGAAAGCGGTCAGGCGGATTACGCCGTGTTGCCGATTGAGAACACCAGCTCTGGCTCAATCAATGAAGTTTACGACCTCCTGCAGCAAACCAGCCTGTCGATTGTCGGTGAGATGACGGTGCCTATCGATCACTGTGTTCTGGTAACCGGCTCGACCGATCTACAGCAGATCGAAACGGTTTACAGTCATCCTCAGCCCTTCCAGCAGTGCAGCCAGTTTATAAACCGTTTCCCGCACTGGAAAATTGAATATACCGAAAGCACTGCGGCAGCGATGGAGAAAGTCGCTGCGCTCAACTCACCAAAAGTTGCCGCATTAGGCAGCGAGGCGGGCGGTGAGCTTTATCATTTGCAGGTACTGGAACGTCATCTGGCGAATCAACAGCAGAATATTACCCGCTTTATTGTCCTGGCGCGTAAGCCTGTTGATGTTTCTGAACAGGTGCCAGCGAAAACCACCCTGATTATGGCCACCGGCCAGCAATCCGGCGCGCTGGTTGAGGCGCTCCTGGTGCTGCGTCAGCACAACCTTATCATGAGCAAACTGGAGTCGCGTCCTATCAACGGCAATCCGTGGGAAGAGATGTTCTATCTGGATGTACAGGGCAACCTACGTACAAATGAGATGCAGCAGGCGCTGCAGGAGCTGCGTGCCATTACCCGTTCGTTAAAGGTATTAGGCTGCTATCCCGGCGAGAATATTGTGCCGGTCGATCCGCAATAAAGCATGCTGCCAACCTGACGGGGTTGGCAGCACGGGTTATTTGCGCCGCATCATTTTTCAGCCCACCCAACGCTGTATAATAAAGTATATAGCGAATCAATGAGGCTTATGATGCTTAAAATTATCTCCCTGCTTTTCTGCCTTGTCCTGCCTTCTTTATACGCGCATGCCGATCGAGAAATTACCGATCAGCTCGGCCGTAAGGTTATCATTCCCGATCGCGTTGATCGCATTGTGGTATTACAGCATCAAACCCTTAATCTGCTGGTACAGCTGGGCGCAACAGATAAGATTGTCGGCGTGCTGAATAACTGGCGAGAACAGCTGGGCGCTGACTATGAGCGTCTGGCACCATCGCTGGCAACCGTGCCTGCGCCTGGCGATTTGACGCATGTTGATCCCGAAGCGCTGGTCGCGCTCCATCCGCAGGTGGTGTTTGTCGCCAACTATGCACCACGCAGCATGATTGAACGTCTTCAACACCTCGGCATTCCTACGATCGCTATTTCCCTACGCAGCGGGAAAGCGGAACAGCTGGCCAAGCTAAACCCGACGCTGGAAGATGAAAATAAGGCCTATGATGAGGGGCTTAAAGCAGGCATCCGCCTGATTGGCACGGTGGTTAATCGCCCGCAGCAGGCCGAAGAGTTGATAACCGCCGCTTTCAGCCAGCGCGAGCTTATTCAGGCGCGTCTGCGCGATATTCCTGACAGCCAGCGCGTGCGGGTTTATATCGCTAATCCTGAGCTAACCACCTATGGCTCCGGTAAATATACCGGTTTGATGATGGCGCATGCCGGCGCGGTGAATGTCGCCGCAGCGACAGTGCTCGGTTATAAACAGGTCTCCATGGAACAGGTGGTAGCCTGGAACCCGCAAGTGATCCTGATACAGAATCGTTATCCGCAAGTGGTTAATGAGATCAAAACGCAGCCGGTCTGGCAGGTAATAGATGCAGTACAGCACCAGCGCGTCTGGCTGATGCCGGAATATGCTAAGGCCTGGGGCTATCCCATGCCTGAAGCAATGGGGCTGGGCGAACTCTGGCTGGCTAAAAAGCTGTATCCGGCAAAATTCCAGGATATTGACATGCAGCAGCAGGCCGATCGCTGGTATATGCGCTTTTATCATACCCACTATCGTGGCGATAACTAACGAGCCACGACGCGCCGGCGAGGTTAGCACCACGTTAGCTTGATGGCATTAACAATTTCTAAAGATTAATAAACCTTTACAAACATAAGCTTATATGCATTTTCGCCTTTTATTGCTGCCGCGTGTCGCTGTTATGCCAGGCTTAACAGGCTGCTAATCATCGGGATTAGCGAGTTGTCAGTAACAAGGAGGCAAAATGGATCGCTTCAGTAACAAAGTCGTTGTGGTTACCGGTGCAGGCTCAGGTATTGGTGCGGCAAGCGCCAAACGCTTTGCGCAAGAAGGCGCAAGTGTGGTGCTGACAGGACGTACCCGGGAAAAACTCAATAATACCTTTGCCACGCTTAAAGCGGGCGATCATCTGGTTGTTGTTGCCGACGTGTCGAAACGGGAAGATGTAGAGGCCCTGGCAGAACAGGTACGCGAGCATTACGGTCATGCGGATGTATTGATCAATAATGCCGGTGTGAATGCATCAGGAAAAATTCATCAAGCCAGCGATGAAGACTGGAAAAAGGTCATGTCTACCGACCTTGATGGCGTTTTCTACTGTACTCGCGCTTTCATGCCAATGCTGCTGGAAAGCGGCGGCAACGTTATCAACATCTCTTCCGTGTCCGGACTGGGCGGCGACTGGGGTATGAGTATCTATAATGCTGCGAAAGGGGCTATTACTAACTTCACGCGCGCTCTGGCGATGGATTACGGTAAAGATGGCGTGCGGGTCAATGCCATCTGCCCGGGCCTGACCATCACGGATATGACCGAAGAGATGCAGAACAATGCCCAGCTGATGGCGAAGTTTAACGAGCGTATTGCGCTTGGTCGTCCGGGTGCAGCAGAAGATATCGCTGCCGCCATCGCCTTCCTGGCCAGTGACGATGCCCGCTATATCACCGGCGTTAATTTGCCGGTTGACGGCGGTATAACCGCCTCTAACGGACAGCCACCGCAGGCGTAACAAAAAAGCCCGTTGTCAGAACGGGCTTTAATTTTACGCGGATTACACCTTCCGCAGGCTACACCCGATTATCATTAGCCGAACGCAGCAGCGAACGGCTTTCCAGCATAAAGCGCGGTGCATAATCGCCAAACCACTGTTCGACTTTACGGAAGCTATCAATAAAGCCCTGTTTATCGCTCCGTTCCAGTAACGCAATGGCTTCACCGAAACGCTGATAGTAACGCTTAATCAACGCCAGATTACTTTCTGAAGACATAATGATATCGGCATAAAGCTGCGGATCCTGTGCAAACAGCCGCCCCACCATTGCCAGCTCCAGCCGGTAAATTGGCGACGAAAGCGCCAGTAACTGCTCAAGCTGAACATTTTCCTCAGCAAGATGTAAGCCGTAAGCAAAGGTAGCAAAGTGACGCAGCGCCTGTATAAAGGCCATGTTCTGATCGTGCTCAGCGGCGCTGATGCGATGTAGCCGCGCGCCCCACACCTGGATTTGCTCCAGAAACCACTGATAAGCCTCTGGCTGACGACCATCACACCACACCACAACCTGCTTCGCCAGGCTGCCGCTGTCGGGGCCAAACATGGGATGCAGCCCTAATACCGGCCCCGAATGCGCCGCCAGCATCGCCTGTAATGGCCGATTTTTTACCGAGGCGATATCCACCAATATGCAATCGTCCGGTAACGGAGGCAGCCGGGCAATCACCTGTTCGGTCAAATGGATAGGCACGCTAACGATAACCATCCCCGCATCCTGCAATAACGACGGCGCCTGCTCCCACTCCTCTTTATCGAGGATTTTGACCTGATAGCCGGAGAGCATTAGCATCTTCTCAAACAGCTGCCCCATACGTCCTTTACCGCCGACGATAATTACCGGACGCAGTTCAGGACAGAGCGTCTTGAAGCCTTTATCATTTTCGCTGGAATAGGATTCCCGCATGACGCGACGCAATATATCTTCAATCAAGTCCGGCGGCACACCGAGCGCCTCCGCCTCTTTACGACGCGAAGCCAGCATGCTTGCTTCACGCTCAGGCACATAGATCGGCAAGCCATAGCGGCTTTTTACTTCCCCGACTTCGGCCACCAGCTGCAGCCGTTTAGCCAGTAAATCGAGCAATGCCTTATCTACCTCATCAATCTGATCACGCAGCGCGTTGAGTTCAGCCACCATCTCTTTTTAACTCTCCTGTGACAAACGCGCCGCCAGTACGCCGCTGAGCTCCCGATGAATACGTTGTAACAGCTGCGCGGTAGTTTCCCAGCTAATACAGGCATCGGTAACCGATACACCATAACGCATCTCACTGCGAGGCTGCTCAGAGGACTGGCTGCCTTCATGAATATGGCTTTCCAGCATCAGGCCGATAATGGAACGGTTGCCGTCCCTGATTTGCGCAACGGCGGATTCAGCAACGCCAGGCTGGCGGCGATAGTCTTTATTTGAATTGCCGTGACTGCAATCTATCATCAGCGCCGGACGTAATCCCGCTTTCAACATCTCGTTTTCGCACTGCTCAACGTCCGCCGGGCTATAGTTTGGGGTTTTGCCACCACGTAAAATAACGTGCCCGTCCGGGTTGCCCTGTGTCTGAAGCAGGCAAACCTGACCGGCCTGATTGATGCCAACGAAACGGTGCGGCATGGCTGCGGCGCGCATGGCGTTAATAGCGGTGCCCAGGCTACCGTCCGTGCCGTTCTTAAAGCCAACCGGCATTGACAGCCCGGAAGCCATTTCACGATGCGTTTGTGATTCTGTGGTACGCGCACCGATAGCTGACCAGCTAAAAAGATCGCCCAGGTATTGAGGGCTGTTGGGATCCAGCGCTTCAGTGGCCAGCGGTAATCCCATTTCAACCAGATTCACCAGCAGCTGCCGGGCAATATGTAAGCCCGCTTCCACGTCAAAAGAGTTATCCATACAGGGATCATTGATTAATCCTTTCCAGCCAACGGTAGTGCGAGGTTTTTCAAAATAGACGCGCATGACGATATAGAGCTGATCCTTCAACTGCTCAGAAAGATCTTTTAACTGACGAGCATAAGCGAGCGCTGCTTCCGGATCGTGGACAGAACAGGGGCCGCATACCACTAACAGACGATGATCCCGGCCGGCAATAATGTCAGAGATGGTCTGACGTGCCACAGCAACCTGAGCCTCTAGCTCGGCGTTCAGCGGAAACTTTTGTTTCAGCTGTTCCGGGGTGATCAAAATCTGTTCTTCTGTGATATGGACATTATTCAGCGCGTCTTTTTGCATGTTGGCGATCCTCTTTCTGGCCTTTTCGTCATTGCGGTGAGCAAATAATGTAACACAGGAAATACAGACCATCACCGATGTGTATATCTTTTTTTACTAGAATAATCCACGCGCCAAATTTATAAATATAAACATATGAATAATATGATTTTATGCATGAAAGCCAACGACAAACCTCAAATCCATTATGTAAAATAAAGTTTACATGTCAGTTGTTCATGTTCTTTAAGAAATGTTAAGCCGCTCCAGGCTATTAGCGAGAAATTAAGCAACAATACTTTTTTTAACAAGCCCTTATAACGCTCTCTTTTCCGCTGGCTATTGAGTAAATGCTTCTACGGAGACTACATGGAAATTTATTTACGGCCGATGCTGGCCACGGATGCCGCTGACTACGCAGCGGCAATTAATGAGTCGCTCTCTTCGCTAAAACCATGGATGTCCTGGGCGCATGAGAATTATCAGCCTGATGAAGCTATTGAATGGTTCCGCCTGATCGATCGTCAACGGGAACAAGGCGAAGCAAATGAAATGGGAATTTTTGCCGTCAGCGATCATCGTTTTCTGGGCGCTGCCGGAATTCGCTATGGGCAAACGCCTGGTGAACACTGCGCTATAGGCTATTGGGTACGTCAGAAAGAACAACGCAAAGGCATCGCCCGTCAGGCTGTGATGCAGCTGGCCAGAGAGGGTTTTCGTCGCCCTGAAATTAACGTCATTGAAATTTTAGCCGCTGAAGCCAACGCGCCCAGCCGGGCGGTGGCGATTAGCTGTGGCGCACAGTTAATCGCTCTGCGTTATGGGCTGATCGTGTTGGACAGCGGGCCTGTTACCGCCGCGATCTATCATTTGCAGCGCGAAGATTTCATCACGGGTCATCCTGCGGTTACGTTATAGGTCATCCCTGACCGGACGCGCGCCATTTCTTATCTGCCGCTATCCTGTTTAACTTTTAACTGGCAGAGCAAGCGTTTAAAGCTGCCCGCCTGCTCATCACGTATTTTTTAACGGCCATTCACCTGACGCTGCGGCAATTTTTTGCTGTGCCTGAAGCGCGCTTAACTCCTCAGGAGAACTTGCTCTGCTAATGGCTGACTGAAAGCTTTCCTGACTGCTGGCACTTTTTGGACGGGCGACAAAAGCGCTATCAAGGCTTTGCTGGGATGCGTTATCGGCTCGTGAAGAGGAAGCGGTCGCCTGATTACCTGACTGGGTTAGCGGGCGCAAAGGAATATCCACTGTCTGATCGGCTGGCGCGTTATCATTGTCGGTAGCCGCTGTTCCGCCCTGCCCTGACGCGCTTGCCGTTAGCGGATTACCGGTTGCCGCGTTTTCAGCGGCGTTATCCTTGCGTCGGCTATTATTGATATCCAGCGCGGGATGCTTATCAAAGAAGCTGTCTATCGCCTGCTCATTGGTGTCGACGGGCTTACCGGCGATGGTTCCCGCGACGCCCTGACCGGCATAAGCAGCGGCAGCACCAAAAAGGTTAACCAACTGCTCGACTGCCTGCTGCACGTTAATATTGCCCGTCTCTTTCTCCATTGCATGACGGGTCATATTGCGCAGACTATTCACGCCCGCCAGACCAGCGCCAAGCGCCATCGTTTCGGCAACCATATTGCCTGACAAAATATTCATGCCACCTTTGGCGAGTTGGCGTGGAGAAACCAAACCCTGCGCAGCGTCCGCTAACCGTTTTGCGCCGCCCTTTACAACCTGATCCATAACCTGAGTGTCATCAAGCTGCCTGAAGCGCTCTTTCCAGTCGGTGCGTCCCAGCAGAAACTCAGGACCATGCAGATTATTTGCTTTGTTCTGTACGTACCCGCTAAGAGCGCCCGCCGCCACGGTCAGCGGCGTACTGGTTGCTGTATTAGCCGCATAGATCTGTTTCTCTGACAGCCCGGCTACGCTGGCTGCTACCGTGCCGGTAATCACATTGCGTGCGTTATAACCGGTTCCGCCCAATAGTGCCTGTTTCATATTGTGGCCCAACCCTTCGCGATGTTTGACCGTTTCCTGCATTGCCGGTTCCAGTTTATCCATATTAGCATCCATCCATTTCGCATCATGCTGCGCATTGGCCGATACCTTGTCCCAGAATGATTTCAGTACCATGGCCGTGCCTCCGCCGATGGCACCGTTAACCGCCTCAGCGGTCAGCGTGCCTGGGGGAAAACCAAAGTAGTTGTTCGCTACTTTTGCCAGTGCTTCTGCCGGAAAAGAGGAGGTTGCAAAGGCAACCGCGCCCAGCGCGCCCAGGGCTGCATCGGTAGCAGCATCAAGCTTCTTGCCTTTCGTCAGTACGCTGCGGGCGCTGTCCGGGTTGTAACCCATTTCGTGCAGTTCGGTGGCGCGCGAATCAATCAGCGCTTCCATTCCTTCACCGGCGGTGAAAAATTCCTTCATCAGGTTTTTCAATTCGGTGATGTTCTTCTGGCGTTGTGCATCAACGCCTCCTGCTGCCGTTACAGTGCCTGCATGCCCGGCAGCGCTGGTCCCGTGGCTACGCACGCCCTGTGTCTGGCTGCTGCCTGCAGCATCGGTCTGGTTATTGATTGGACGGGAAAAATTTTGCACCGCCGGTTGACGCTGAATGCCGTTAGTCATGTTCGATAGACTCCAGAGTTAAATCAACAAGGATTCGGTTGCGATAAGGTCATCGCCACGCCGATTGCTGAAGGTTGTTAGTTCAAACTCGTGTTTAATCTGGTGAAAAGAACATCAGTACAACTAATACACGATTCCCTTTGTGTAGACTGCGGGCATAAGAGGTTCCGCCGTTTATGACATTTTTTATACAACTGCCGGCTGGCGCAATGAATTAGCGAAGCTGGCTAAAGAGCCACACTTTTTTGCGCATAAAAAAGGGGAGTGCTATGACGTTCATGCTGCGTGGACATTAACAGGACATATGGAACGCTTCTTCAGAAGCCTTAAGAACGAGTGGGTGCCAGTGACGGGTTACACAAGCTTCAGCGATGCTGCCTGGGCAATAAAGGACTATATCGTAGGATATTACAGTGCGCTCAGGCCACACGAATATAACGGTGGATTACCTTTAAACGAATCGGAAAATCGATACTGGAAAAACTCTAAAGCGGTGGCCAGTTTTAGTTGACCACTACAGTCCAAAAGGAAATCATGACAATGAGTGTTGGATTAATTACAGACGAACCAGGACGTTTTTACACCTTCCAGTCAATATTGCCAGCCGGTGAATATTTCGAATTTCGCCCCCGCAACCCTCCACTGAACTCAAAACCCATCGTTGATGACGAAAGCGGGATGTGTATTGGTTATTCCGTCGCTCAGGCTCACGGTTTGTGGCAAATTTATGATGCCGATGGCGTGTTTGTCAGACTGGAAGAAGCGCCATTAGAAGCTCCTCTCATTGACCCTACAGACCTCGCTTTAATTGCCTTTGGTGCATTTCGACTTTTTCGGGCTGGTAAAGCGTTACTTGAGAGTGGTGTCAAAACGGCTGTAACCGTCAAATTGAGTCAGGCCACCATCAGTATCTTGCGTGGCCGCCTTAAAATGGGCTTATCAGCTCGCGCGCTCAGGATGAGTGAGTCATCGGCAAAACATATGCTAACCCCCGGCCGCTATGTGCCTTTACAGATTCAGGAAAAGGCCATTCGTTATGGTATCAGAACGCCAGCCCCTCTAAAAAAGCCAGGGCTTTTCCGGTACGAAGCTCGTATGTATAAGCTTGTGGAAGACAGGCAAAATAAAGGCACTTATATTTACAAGTCATACCGTCTTGAGGTTTTGGTCAGGGAAGCTGACTGGACTATCATGCATTTTCAGTACATGCCGTGAAGAGGGGATCATGATAGATATCACAAGCGGTAACAGACACCTTAAATTAACGCCTTATGAAAGACTGACTGAGCCCGAAGAGCCTACCTATAGCCGTATTATGGTATGGGTTGAATTCTCAATCCCTGCCTTAAAAACGGAGTTTGCTGCAGAGTTTTTTGTCGGTCAGTTAGAGCAATTCAGGAATGATACACATGGTTTCCATCAGACCTTAAAGTCAGGGGCGAAATTTAAGGATATTAATTTAACCTCGGCATTCGAGCAGGTTGTGCTTAAGTTTCATCAGGCACATTTTGCCGGGGCTGTTGGCGTCAGCATGGTACTGAAGCCTGAAAACCATGCTGACAGTATTACGCTTGAGGATTCCTTCGATATTGATGAAAGTTACTTTCCCGACCTGCTCTCTGGTCTGGACGACATCATTTCATGGCAGAACTGATTCCTGAATTAAGCAACAAGACCGGCAGTCAGAATGCCGGTTTTTTTGTGCCATTTATCCGGGACTTTCCCGTTTTTAAGCGATGCATGAAATCACCGGCTGACGTCTGTCATTGACCGCCATCGAGCTGATGGCTGACGAGGGCAGAGCGTGACCGCTGATTGACGGAACCGGTATGATCCACGGCATGTATGTCATCGATAAAGTGACCCATACGCACACCAAATTATTCAGCGACGGCGCGGACAGAAAAATCGAGTTTAGCTGCAAGACGGCCAGTGGCAGGACCATTCCACTGATGCCCCTTGAACGCGGCGACGGCGACCGGCACCAGTTTGCGATTGCTGACCGCGAAGCCTACACCGGCGTCACGGCGAAATGGTTGCACACCAAAGCCCCGAAACCACAAAAGCAGAAGGTGAAGCTCAAGCGCAAGCCTAAAGAGCAGCATCTGCGCGCGCTGCAGCACTCAAAAGCCACCAAAGTCACGGCAAAACCCAAAGCTAAAAAAGAGCAGGAAGCGCGCGAGGGCGAGTACATGGTCGGTGAGTCTGACAACGTGCTGGAGCTGACGACCATCTACGCGACAAAGGCGCAGGCTATGCGCGCCGCTCAGGCAAAGTGGGACAAACTACAGCGCGGAGTTTTCAATGTCGCTGGCGATTGGCCGTGCTGATCTATTTCCTGAAACGCCGATAGCGGTCAGAGGCTTTAAGCGCGTTATAGACGAACAGGCGTGGATAATCAGCCGGGTGGTGCATAACCTAAACGGGAACGAATACACAACGGGCTTAGAGCTTGAGGTTAAGCTTTCGGATGTGGGGTATGAGCAAGCTGAGGAATGAAAAAGTGCAAACTTCATCTTGCAAAAGCAAGATTGTGGTTTGTCATCCCGACAAGATCACGATTGCGGGGGATAAAATGATGATGCACTATCCACTATGTCAGGATGCTTCACATGCACGGTCAACCTTATCCCGAAGTATCTTAAAGCGATACTTCGGCGTCCAGACTATGTGGTATTTGCAACGCCAATATACATGTAATGAACTCCTGTAAAGCCCCATGTCGGTTTGTCTCCTTTTACTTGTGGTGAGTAAGCAGAGATATTCCGACATGGGCATTCTTCGGGCTATAGCCTTACAGGATCAATCACCACCTCCCCAGGAGGTGGTTTAAGGGTGACAATAAAAAAAGGGGTTAGCTTGATGCTAACCCCTTTATTGCTATTAACTTTAAGATGTCGCTTACGCGAGCTCTTAGTTAAGGCGCTCTTTGATACGAGCTGCTTTACCAGTACGCTCACGCAGGTAGTACAGTTTCGCTTTACGCACGGCACCACGACGTTTCACGGTGATGCTGTCAATGACCGGTGAGTGAGTCTGGAATACACGCTCAACACCTTCGCCATTGGAAATTTTGCGAACAGTGAATGCAGAGTGCAGACCGCGGTTACGAATAGCGATAACCACGCCCTCGAATGCCTGCAGACGCTTTTTAGAACCTTCAACGACCCATACTTTCACTTCCACGGAATCACCCGGACGGAAAGAAGGTACGTCCTGCTTCATCTGCTCTTGTTCGATTTGCTTGATAATGTTGCTCATAATTAAATCTCTTATCCTGGGTAAACTGATCTTATCGGAAGGCTAGCCTTCCGCATCATAGTTTTGTTGCGCGCTGAATTCCTGCTGGAACTCGCTAAGCAACTTTGCTTGCTCTTCAGTCAGAGCCAGGTTTTCCAGAAGTTCAGGTCTTCTAAGCCAGGTACGGCCAAGCGACTGTTTCAGGCGCCAACGGCGAATTTCAGCATGGTTGCCCGACAGTAATACTGGCGGAACCTCCAGCCCTTCCAACACTTCAGGGCGGGTATAATGCGGACAGTCCAGCAAACCTTCAGAAAACGAATCTTCTTCGGCTGACGCCTGCTTGCCCAGCACACCAGGTATAAACCGGGCAACTGAATCAATCAACGTCATCGCTGGCAACTCTCCACCGCTGAGTACGTAATCCCCAATCGACCATTCTTCATCGATTTCAGTCTGGATCACGCGCTCATCGATCCCTTCGTAGCGTCCGCAAACCAGAATTAATTTCTGCTGCGTTGCCAGTTCGCAAACTCCATCTTGATCGAGCTTGCGCCCCTGAGGTGACAGATAAATCACCTTAGCGCCCTCTCCCGCCGCCGCTTTCGCTGCGTGGATGGCATCCCGTAAGGGTTGTACCATCATCAACATCCCCGGACCGCCGCCATAAGGACGATCGTCCACGGTGCGATGCCGGTCATGCGTGAAGTCACGCGGACTCCAGCTTTGGACGCTGAGCAGGCCATTTTTTACTGCCCGGCCAGTTACCCCGTAGTCGGTAATAGCGCGAAACATCTCTGGAAACAGGCTAATTACACCAATCCACATAGAGCACGCCGTTGGATTACCGTTTTGTTCGGAGGTCAAAAACCAGGATCCCAATCTACTTCAATGGTGCCGGTAGTGAGATCGACTTTCTTGATAACCTGTTCATCAAGAAACGGAATTAACCGCTCTTTCACACCGAACGCATCTTTCAGGTTTGCCTGCACGACCAGTACGTCGTTTGAGCCGGTTTCCATCAAATCAATGACTTTTCCCATTTCATAGCCGTCAACGGTAACTACTTTGCAACCCATGAGGTCTTTCCAGTAGTAATCACCCTCTTCCAGCTTCGGCAACTGCGTGGAGTCGACTAAAATTTCACAGTTAGTCAACTGAGCCGCCGCATCACGATCATCAATGCCTTTGACTTTGATGATGATGTCCTGATTGTGGTGCTTCCAGCTTTCCAGCTCAATCTGCTGCCATTTACCGGCGCGTTGAATGAACCAGGGCTGGTAGTCAAAGATGCTGTCGGCATCTTCGGTGGAAGAAAACACTTTGAGCCAACCCCGAATGCCGTAGGCCGCTCCCATTTTTCCCAACGTAACGGGATTAACGGGAGGCTGTGTGGCGAGTTGTTTGCTCATGCTAACCACCGTGACAGATTAAGCTGCTTTTTTAGCTTCTTTGATCAGCGCGTTAACGCGATCGGACAGCGTAGCGCCCTGGCCAACCCAGTGCTCAATACGGTCCAGGTCCAGACGCAGTGCTTCAGCCTGACCAGATGCGATCGGGTTGAAGAAGCCTACACGCTCAATGAAACGACCATTGCGTGCGTTGCGGCTGTCAGTAACGACAACCTGATAGAACGGACGCTTTTTCGCGCCGTGACGTGCCAAACGAATTGTTACCATAACATCCTCTTCAGTTAATAAAACAACCGGGCCCCATCGAGGAACGGGGCCCGGGTGTCGTATAAAAAGCCCGAAAATTTTACTCATTTTGGCGCAAAAAGCAATCTAAAGTGAGCAAGCTGTCGGGACTTTACATTGGAACGGCTTAACGCCCCGGAAAGCCCGGTGGCATCATGCCCTTCATTCCACGCAGCATTTTTGACATGCCACCCTTTTTCATCTTTTTCATCATGCGCTGCATATCGTCGAATTGCTTGAGCATACGGTTGACATCCTGCACCTGCATACCGGAACCTGCGGCGATACGACGCTTGCGTGACCCCTTGATAATCTCAGGTTTTTCACGCTCTTTGCGCGTCATGGAGTTGATCATCGCCTCCATGCGCACCAGTACTTTGTCATCCATCTGCGACTTAACGTTATCCGGCAGTTGCCCCATTCCGGGAAGTTTTCCCATCAGGCTGGCCATACCGCCCATATTGCGCATCTGTTTTAGCTGTTCCAGAAAGTCATTCAGGTCAAAGCCGTCGCCTTTCTTCAGCTTGTTCGCCAGTTTTTCTGCCTGGGCACGATCGACTTTGCTTTCAATATCTTCGATAAGCGACAGTACGTCGCCCATGCCGAGGATACGTGACGCCAGACGATCGGGATAAAACGGCTCCAGCGCTTCGGTCTTTTCACCGACGCCCATAAACTTAATCGGCTTGCCGGTGATATGACGAATAGAGAGCGCCGCACCGCCGCGAGCATCACCGTCGACCTTGGTCAAAATAACGCCGGTTAACGGCAGCGCTTCGTTAAACGCCTTCGCCGTGTTTGCCGCATCCTGACCGGTCATGGCATCGACCACAAACAGCGTCTCCACCGGATTAATCGCGGCGTGTACCTGTTTGATCTCATCCATCATAGCTTCATCTACGTGCAGACGGCCGGCGGTATCCACCAGCAGCACATCGTAGAATTTAAGCTTTGCTTCTTTTAGCGCGTTGTTAACGATATCAACCGGCTTCTGGCTCAGGTCAGACGGGCAAAAATCCACGCCTACCTGCTGTGCCAGCGTTTCCAGCTGCTTGATCGCCGCCGGACGATAGACGTCGGCAGAAACAACCAGCACTTTTTTCTTGTGCTTTTCACGCAGGAACTTACCGAGCTTACCAACGCTGGTGGTTTTACCCGCACCCTGCAGGCCGGCCATCAGCACCACGGCTGGCGGCTGCGCGGCGAGGTTAAGGGCATGGTTTTCCGATCCCATCGCCTCAACCAGCTCATTACGCACAATTTTGATAAACTCCTGACCCGGCGTCAGGCTTTTATTCACTTCGTGCCCAACCGCGCGCTCTTTTACGCGGTTAATAAATTCACGCACTACCGGCAGCGCAACGTCCGCCTCCAGCAGCGCCATGCGCACTTCACGCAGGGTTTCTTTGACGTTTTCTTCGGTCAGCCTTCCGCGGCCGCTGATATTGCGCAGGGTTTGCGACAATCGATCGGTTAAATTATCAAACATTGTCTCTCGCTCAAGATAAAACAGAGCCGCCTGGGCGACACAATGTGGTGGATTATAACACGAAGCATTGGCGATCTCTGCAATCCACAATGAGAACGTTTGGAGCAAACTCCGGCTGGCGCTATACTGCGTTTTTCTTCATCTTTCCGATATTTGACCATTCTATGTCTGCTTTCGCGATTCTGGCGCTCTTTGCCTACTCATTTAGCCTTGCTCTGATCATTCCCAGCCTGCTGCGGAATAACGGCGCCTGGCGACGCATGGCCGTTCTGTCGGCAACGCTGGCGTTGGCGGCGCATGCGGTGGCGCTTCAGCAGCGCATCTTCGTTAATGGCGCTCAAAACCTTAGCCTGCTGAACATTGGTTCGCTGGTAAGTTTGCTGATCTGCATCATCATGACCATTGTCGCTTCGCGTAATCGTGGCTGGCTGCTGCTGCCGATTGTTTATAGCTTTGCGCTTATCAATCTCGCCTTTGCGACCTTCGTGCCGAATGCGTTTATTACGCATCTGGAAACCACACCTGGCATGATGATCCATATCGGGCTGGCGCTTTTTGCCTATGCCACGCTGATTATCGCCGCACTCTACGCGCTGCAGCTGGCCTGGATCGATTACCAGCTGAAAAATAAGCGCTTAGCCTTTAGTAACGATGTACCGCCGCTGATGACCATCGAGCGCAAAATGTTTCATATCACGCAGGTTGGCGTCGTACTGCTGACGCTGGTACTCTGTACTGGCCTGTTTTATATGGATAATCTCTTTTCCCCCGAAAACGTAGATAAAGCCGTGCTGTCGATTCTGGCCTGGTTTGTTTATATCGTTTTGCTCTGGGGACACTATCATGAAGGCTGGCGTGGACGCCGCGTCGTCTGGTTTAACTGTGGTGGTGCGCTGTTGTTGACCATGTCTTACTTCGGCAGCCGCGTACTACAGCATCTGCTCACTCACTGATTGATAAAAGGATTTCGCGTTGGAACACGTTTCAACCACCACACTGATTATTACGCTGGTCGTGATGATTCTGGTCTCGGCTTATTTTTCCGGCTCCGAGACCGGCATAATGACCCTTAACCGCTACCGGCTGCGCCATAAAGCGAAAAACGGCAACCGCAGCGCACGTCGCGTGGAGAAATTACTGCGACGACCAGACCGTTTGATAAGCCTGGTGCTGATCGGCAACAACCTGGTCAACATCCTCGCCTCAGCGCTCGCCACTATCGTTGGGATGCGCCTGTATGGTAACGCAGGCGTCGCCATTGCCACCGGCATACTGACTTTTGCGGTATTGATTTTCGCGGAAGTTCTGCCAAAAACCATTGCCGCGCTTTACCCGGAAAAAGTTGCCTATCCCAGCAGCCTGCTGCTTGGCCCGCTGCAAATTATCATGATGCCGCTGGTATGGCTGCTAAATACCATTACCCGCCTGCTGATGCGTATGATTGGCATCAAATCGGACGGTTCAATCAGTTCAGCGTTGAATAAAGATGAGCTGCGCACCATTGTGTATGAATCCCGCTCGCTTATGTCGCGCCGTCACCAGGAGATGCTGCTGTCGGTGCTGGATCTGGAAAAGGTGAGCGTGGATGACATCATGGTGCCGCGGAATGAAATCGTCGGCATCAATATCAACGATGAGTGGAAATCCATTGAACGCCAGGTTTCCCACTCTCCTCATGGACGCATCGTATTATATCGTGACTCGCTGGACGACGCCGTGGCTATGCTGCGCGTACGCGAAGCGTGGCGCATGATGACCGAGAAAAAAGAGTTCACCAAAGAGAACCTGCTGCGCGCTGCTGATGAAATTTACTACGTGCCGGAAGGCACGCCGCTTAACGTGCAGCTGGTTAAATTTCAGCGCAACAAGAAGAAAGTTGGGCTGGTGGTGGACGAGTATGGCGATATCAAGGGACTGGTTACCATCGAAGATATTCTGGAAGAGATTGTAGGTGATTTTACAACCTCCATGTCTCCTTCACTGGCTGAAGAAGTGATGCCGCAAAGCGATGGTTCGGTGTTGATTGAAGGCACGGCTAACGTGCGGGAAATCAATAAAGCATTTAACTGGCACTTACCTCAGGAAGAGGCGCGTACGGTTAACGGCATGCTGCTGGAAGAGCTGGAAGAGATCCCGCAGGCAGGCACGCGCATCCAGATAAATAACTATGATATCGATATTCTTGATGTGCAGGACAATATGGTGAAGCAGATAAGGGTAACGCCTCAACAGCCGCTGCAATCCAGTATTGGCTCCTGATTCGCCGCCAATAAAAGGGCCGCAAATGCGGCCCTTTTTTATGCTTTACGCTTAGTGAATTTCCAGCTCTTTCAGCTTATCCTGCGGCAGCGCCAGTTCATCATTGTGGTTAACGCGTACGTCATGCTCAATGATGTGACGGGCAATATCTTTGGCCTCATCCAGCGAGTGCATCTGATAGGTCCCGCACTGATATTCGTTCAGTTCCGGGATCTGATTCTGGTCATTGACCTTCAGCACATCATTCATCGCCGCTTTCCATGAATCAGCAACGCGCTGCTCGGAAGGCGTACCGATCAGGCTCATATAAAAGCCGGTGCGGCATCCCATCGGAGAGATATCAATAATTTCTACGCCGTCGCCATTCAGGTGGTTACGCATAAAGCCTGCGAACAGATGCTCAAGCGTGTGGATACCGCGTTCCGGCATAACTTCTTTATTGGGTACGCAGAAACGCAGATCAAATACCGTGATGGTATCGCCATGAGGCGTATTCATGGTTTTGGCGACGCGTACTGCCGGCGCGGCCATACGGGTATGATCAACGGTAAAACTGTCCAGTAATGGCATATCGTTACCTCAGCTAAAAATTTTTTTGTGAACGATGAAACTTTTCTGTTCGCCGTGCGTCTGAATAAGTGAAAGACGCGCATTTGTTATCATCATCCCTGACAACAGAGATGTTAGTTTGGCCACAGTGATTGTGGCCATTTTCTTTTCTATCCTTTCTTGCTCGCCAAAAACTCAGCGAAACTCAGGGTATCTGCCGCTTCCAGCTCCTGCTGCGCATGACGTGAGCGTATCGCTTCCTGAGTGAAGTCTTCCCCGGTTAATACCTGCAACGGCTCTTCCGTCAGCATCTGACGATACTGCTCGGCCAGCGCCAGCCCGGTTCCGCTGATGCCGTTATCCAGCATCGTCTGTAAGATGCGCGCAGAATAGGTTAACTCAGGATCGTCAAAAGAGGCGACCAGGCGATCGCACACCTGCTGGTAATCTGGCGATCCCGACTGGCTATCGAGAACTTCCGCTACGCGTTTCAGGTCGGCAAACAGCGCTTTGCCCACCATCGTTAACGGCTGGCGGGTATCTTCACAGCCTATGCCGATGGTCTGACCCGGCTTACGACCTTCAAGGATAACGCGATTCCAGTTTTGCCGCGTGCATTGCAGTTCAGCGCTGCTCATTTCCGGCGCGTCTGCCAGCGTACACCAGATCAGAAACAGATCCAGGAAGCGCACCTGCGTTTCATCCACACCAACCGGTGAGAAAGGGTTAATATCCAGCGAACGCACTTCAATATATTCAATGCCGCCGCGCGCCAGCGCATCAGACGGCGCCTCGCCAGAACGCGTAACGCGTTTGGGACGAATAGGCGCATAGAGTTCGTTTTCTATCTGCAGCACGTTGGTATTAAGCTGTAACCAGCGCCCTTCTTCATCTTTTACGCCCATACGCGCATATTCTTCAGAAGGGGTTTTAATCGCCTTTTTCAACGCCTCGACATAGCCGTTCAGGGTATTAAACGTAATGCCCAGATTGCTCTGCGATTTATTGGTATACCCCAAATCGCTTAAGCGCAGCGAGGTAGCATAGGGTAGCCAGAGCATACCGCGCTCGTTGCGCTCAAAAGGCAGGCTGCTCTCTTTCCCCTGCAGGAAAGTAGAACAAACCGCAGGCGAAGCGCCAAACAGATAGGGAATAACCCAGCCAAAGCGATAATAGTTACGGATCAAGCGTAAATAGCCGGCAGAGATGACATCTTTGCCGCTTTCCATATCTTTAACGCCAGCCCACGCCTGCCAGAAAGAGAGCGGTAGCGAGAAGTTGTAATGCACGCCGGAAATAGTCTGCATCAGCGCGCCGTAGCGGTTTTTCAGACCTTCGCGATAGAGCGTTTTCATACGTCCAATGTTCGAGCTGCCATATTGTGCCAGCTGGATAGCATCGCTGTTTTCAATCACGCAGGGCATACTGAAAGGCCACATACGCTCTTCACCTAACTCGCGGGCGACATGACGATGTATATCGCGTAAAAACGCCAGCAGATGATCGATATCGCGATCGACGGGTGTAATAAACTCAAGCAGTGATTCAGCAAAATCAGTGGTAATCCATTTATGGGTCAACGCTGCGCCAAGATCCGCCGGATGACCGGTGGTCGCGAGTTTACCGTCTGGCCTGACACGCAGCGTTTCACGCTCAATGCCACGACCAATACCTTTCAGGGCGTCAGGATGTGCTTCCAGCCAGGAAAGCGCCTGTGATACGTCCGGGATCAAAGTGACCTCCCGCTCAGAGAATAATTTATTTTTGTTTAGCATAATGTTTACCGTAGCCCCGATCCTGAAGGAATCAATGCCACCACGCCATGCCCTGTAAAGTTGCGGTCGCGACCACTACGTAACGCAGAGTCTTGCCAATAGCCAAAAACAGCACTACCGGGAGCCATGAGAAACGCAACCAGCCAGCCAGTACACACAGCAGATCGCCAATCAGCGGTAACCAACTGAATAACAGTGCTGCAGGACCAAGCCGACGCAACCACGCCATTGCTGTGTTATGCCATCGCCCCTGCTTTGGCGGCAGTAAGCGACCAATAACAACGTTTGTTAATCCGCCGAGCGTGTTCCCCACGGCTGCGACACAAATCAGACCTAATGCCGGCAAATTCCCTGCCAGTAGTAACGTAACCAGCAGCACCTCAGAGCTACCCGGTAGCAGCGTGGCGCTCAAAAAACTGCTGGCAAATAACGAACCGTAACTCAGAATGTCATTCACAATAAGCGAACATCTACCGCAGCCATACCAGCGGCTTGCGCTGCCTGCAGGCCAAAGTCGGCATCTTCAAACACCACGCATTTTTCAGCATCCACGCCCATTAACGCAGCGCAGCGCAAAAAAGTGTCGGGTTCAGGTTTATGGCGCGTTACATCATCAGCACCAACGATAACGTCAAAATAATGACGCAGATGCAGATGCTGCAACAAAGCATCGGCCATTGCATGTTCACTGCCGGTCCCCACCGCCATAGGCTTGCGCCCGTGATAAGCTTTCACCACCTCGATAAGCGGTAAAGTACGAACGCTGTCAAAAAGCATGGTTTTCACGGCGGCTGTTTTTTCAGCAGCCAGCTGGAAAGGATCCAGATCGGCCTGATGGCTGGCAATGATAAATTCCGCCACACGCCATGTTGGTGAGCCATTCAGCCCAATCATCGCCTGTTCATCAAACGACAAACCATAACGCGTCAGCACTCGATCCCAGGCCTGACGATGAGTCGTCTCGGTATCGAGGAGTGTACCGTCCATATCAAAAATCAGACCATCATAGCGATCGTACATATCCTCTCCCGGCTGTGAATAAATGCCCCTTTACTTTAACGTAAAGTATGCGGGTTGTCGCCGGTAGCAATGAACAGCAAATGCTTTGAATCTATTGGGAAATTTAGGAATCAGAAAAAGGTCAGAGAGTTCAGGAACCTGAATGAGGTCGTACGGGGGTCGCTAAAGAAGGTAATGAGAAAACGCAACAGGAAAATTTGTAAGGTAACGCGAGAGAATAAAAAGTAATGCGAGAGAATAAAGGGTAACGCAAGAGTGTGAAGAGGAGTACCAGAGAATAAACAGAGGAGAAAATCTGAAGATGGTGCATCCGGGAGGATTCGAACCTCCGACCGCTCGGTTCGTAGCCGAGTACTCTATCCAGCTGAGCTACGGATGCATCGGAAAAACAGGGGGAACTGCAACTGACCTGAGGAAATACTAAA
Source organism: Pantoea sp. FN0302 (assembly GCF_050113775.1). NCBI lineage: Bacteria > Pseudomonadati > Pseudomonadota > Gammaproteobacteria > Enterobacterales > Erwiniaceae > Pantoea > Pantoea sp. FN0302. The sequence continues at coordinate 101,072 of NZ_JBNJSM010000006.1, read as the reverse complement.
GAAGACGTTAACGCTTCAGAGAAAATGGTGCATCCGGGAGGATTCGAACCTCCGACCGCTCGGTTCGTAGCCGAGTACTCTATCCAGCTGAGCTACGGATGCATTACAAATTCTTGTATAACACAGGGTGCTGACAACTCACCGTGACACAGGCTGCTAACACTGTATCGCTTTACTTCCTGGAGATGGTGCATCCGGGAGGATTCGAACCTCCGACCGCTCGGTTCGTAGCCGAGTACTCTATCCAGCTGAGCTACGGATGCATCATTAAATGGCGGTGAGAGAGGGATTCGAACCCTCGATGCAGCTTTTGACCGCATACTCCCTTAGCAGGGGAGCGCCTTCAGCCTCTCGGCCATCTCACCTTACGCGTTCTTGCGAACTGTGCTGCTGAACTTTGTTTCCGCTCATCGGCACTGCGTGGCGCACATATTACTTTCCCGCACTTATAAGTCAAACAATTTTTCCCAACAAATGTTTGTTTGCACAAAAGCCACGCAATTCGCGTATTTTGCCGACAAAAAGAGTGATTTATCAACAGCGAAACAGGAGACAGTTCACAATCAGGGGAAAACAACAGAGAAAAAAACAGGGCGGGAAAAACATTGCGCCTCGCGGTAATGAGAGCGAGGCGCGGGATTCGGTATAGCTTTTACTGTGGTTGGCTCTTTTCAGCCTGGATACGCTGATAGATTTCTTCACGGTGTACTGAAACTTCTTTTGGCGCATTCACACCAATACGAACCTGATTACCTTTCACTCCCAGTACCGTTACCGTCACCTCATCGCCAATCATGAGGGTTTCACCAACTCGACGAGTTAGAATAAGCATTCTTTGCTCCTTGAAAGATTAAAAGAGTCGGGCCTGTCGGGTCCCCGGCATTATCCATCATATAGCGCTAAACGTAGATGATGACAAATACATCAACGCATCTTGTCACGCTAATACATTCTGCTGATAGTTAGTTTAGCCGAAATCATTACCCGCAACCTGACTTTGTTATTACAGAGTACGGTTTGCATTAAAAAGCGCCAGCGGAGGCTATCCACGGCGCTTTCCGCACTGCTTTTTTATCCCTTACAGTTTAGCAGACACCCAGGACTCAACGCTGGCCAGCGCAGCAGGCAGCGCCTGTGCATCCGTACCACCCGCCTGCGCCATATCCGGACGTCCACCGCCTTTACCGCCAACCTGCTGCGCCACCGCACCAATCAGCTCGCCCGCTTTAACACGGTCGGTAAGATCTTTTGTTACACCGGCAATCAGAGAAACTTTCCCGTCTGCTACCGTCGCCAGGACGATCACTGCCGAGCCCAGCTGATTTTTTAACTCATCAACCATGGTTCGCAACAGTTTAGGATCGACATTGCTCAGCTCATTGACCAATAATTTTATACCGTTGATATCTTTGGCTTTGCTGCTCAGCGAAGCGCTTTCCTGAGCCGCCTGCTGATCTTTTAACTGCTGCAACTCTTTTTCCAGCGCGCGCGCGTGATCGATCATAGCACGCACTTTTTCATTCAGATTACTGCTGTTGGCTTTAACCAGCTGCGCGATATCATGCAATTGCTCAGCCTGCGCGTTGACCTGCGCCAGCGCCGCTTCGCCCGTTATCGCCTCGATACGACGAATACCTGCGGCCGTGCCTGATTCAGAGGTAATACGGAACAGACCGATATCCCCCGTGCGGCTGGCGTGCGTGCCGCCACACAGCTCGGTCGAGAAGTCGCCCATTGAGAGTACGCGCACGCGCGCATCATATTTCTCGCCAAACAGCGCCATTGCACCGTTCGCTTTGGCCTCTTCGAGATCCATGATATGGGTCTCAACCGGCAGGTTACGACGGATCTGCGCGTTAACGATGTCCTCAACCTCACGGATCTCCTGCGGCTTCATCGCCTCGGCGTGCGAGAAATCGAATCGCAGATATTTATCGTTTACCAGCGAGCCTTTCTGAGCAACGTGCGTTCCCAGAACCTGACGCAGCGCAGCATGTAACAGATGCGTGGCTGAGTGGTTCAGGCGAATGCGCGCACGACGCGCCTCGTCAACCTGAGCATCCAGTCGATCGCCAATGCGCAGGTGACCAGAGATCAGCTTGCCTGTGTGACCAATAGCCTGACCATATTTCTGCGTATCGCTTACGTTAAACTCAGCGTTAAGCCCTTTCAGCACGCCGGTATCGCCTACCTGCCCGCCTGATTCGCCATAGAACGGCGTCTCATCGAGTACAATCACCCCTTCTTCTCCGGCGGTGATTTCATCTGCCGGCTGGCCGTTAACATAGATGGCAGTTATAGCGGCTTTTAACGCAAGGTTGTCGTACCCCTTGAAAGATGAAGCGGAATCGATGCTGATAACATTGCTGTAGTCAGCGCCAAAACCGCTGGCTTCACGAGCGCGCTGACGCTGACGCTCCATTGCCTGCTCAAAGCCTTCTTCATCAATTTTCAGATTACGCTCACGGCACACATCAGCCGTCAGGTCTGCCGGGAAGCCGAAGGTATCGTACAGGCGGAAAACGGTTTCGCCATCCAGCGTATCGCCCTGCAGATTCGCCAGCTCTTCATCCAGCAGCGCCAGACCACGCTCCAGCGTTTTAGCAAACTGCTCTTCTTCAGTTTTAAGAATCTGCTCTACCTGTGTCTGCTGGCGTTGCAGATCTTCACCAGCGCTGCCCATCACTTCAATCAACGGGCCAACCAGCTTATAGAAGAAGCTACCTTTAGCGCCCAGCATGTTGCCATGACGCACCGCACGACGAATGATACGACGCAGCACATAGCCACGGTTCTCATTTGAAGGGATTACGCCATCGGCAATCAGGAAAGCACAGGAACGAATATGGTCGGCAATAACCCGTAGCGATTTATTGCTGAGGTCGGTACTGCCTGTGACCTCTGCCACAGAAGCAATAAGCTTCTGGAACAGATCGATTTCATAGTTAGAGTTAACGTGCTGCAGCACCGCAGAAATACGCTCCAAACCCATGCCGGTATCAACAGAAGGTTTAGGCAGCGGCAGCATCGTACCGTCAGGCTGACGGTTAAACTGCATAAAGACGATATTCCAGATCTCGATATAGCGATCGCCATCTTCTTCCGGGCTGCCCGGCGGGCCGCCATAGATATGGTCGCCATGATCGTAGAAAATTTCGCTGCACGGGCCGCATGGTCCGGTATCGCCCATCTGCCAGAAGTTATCTGAAGCGTAAGCGCCGCCTTTATTATCACCGATACGGATAATGCGCTCAGCGGGCACGCCAATTTCATTGGCCCAAATATCCCAGGCTTCATCATCGGTTTCGTACACGGTCACCCACAGGCGCTCTTTCGGCAGGTTAAACCACTGCGCTGACGTCAGCAGCTCCCATGCAAAAGCAATCGCTTCTTTCTTGAAATAATCGCCGAAGCTGAAATTACCCAGCATTTCAAAGAAAGTATGGTGACGCGCAGTATAGCCTACGTTTTCCAGGTCATTATGTTTACCACCGGCACGCACGCAACGCTGCGACGTGGTGGCACGCGAGTAGCTGCGCTTGTCTTGTCCAAGGAAAACGTCTTTAAACTGGTTCATCCCGGCGTTAGTAAACAATAACGTCGGATCGTTATGGGGTACGAGGGAGCTGCTGGCAACAACCTGGTGTCCCTTACTATGGAAAAAATCGAGAAACGTTTGACGGATCTCAGCAGTACTCTTGCTCATAAATATCCTGGAATACGCTAACGAAGGTTCTTCCCTTGGCACCGGGCGGGCGTTCCACACGGCTGCGTGAAGAGTTACCAACAAAAAGTGGGAATAAGATAAATTTTCTTCCGAGGGAAGTAAAATCCCATCGCGGTTCAATCATCATTATTTCGATAAATCGACTGGATATCTTCCATGAAAAACCCTTTAGCCTGCAGATAACGCAGCACTTTGGATTTTTGTTTCCATTCCTGCGGCAACGGCAGGCCAAATTTACGTTCGGCCGCGTCTAAAGCCTGAGCGCCCCAATCGATCTCCGCCTCGCTCAGGGCGGTTTCCGCCAGTTCGCGCCCTATTCCCTTTTGCGCCAGCTCCATGCGGATACGCTGCGGGCCATAGCCCTTGCGGCTGCGGCTGATAACAAAACGTTGAGCAAAACGGACATCGTCCAGCCAGCTATGCTCATAGCACCAGGCGATAACCTGTTCTATCAGCTCTTCCGGAATTTCCTCAGCCGGTTCATCATGGCGCATCGCGGCACGCGCAGCTGACTGCGCCATCTTACGACGGAACTCGGCTTCGCTATGATCGCGCATGGCAAGAATACGCGTAGCACGATCCAACAGGCGTGCAAAAGTGACCGGAGTTGCGGGCTTGTCAGTCATTACGCTTCCGTCAGGTTGGTAGGTTAGATAAGCAGTAAAAAGCGAGGGTAGCGAGAATTGCGGCAGGATACAAAGTATTAGAACAAAAAAACCCCGGGCAGCCAGGCTGACCGGGGTGAGGAATTAGAAGTCTTCGTTAGTTTCGCTAGCGGTATCTTCGTAATTTTCCGCCGGGACGGCCGCTTTACCTTCCTCAACAGGATTGTTCAGCAGCATATCACGCAGTTTCTGCTCGATTTCGTTAGCCACAGCGCTGTTTTCTTTCAGATAGTTGCTGGCATTCGCTTTACCCTGGCCGATTTTATCGCCATTGTAGCTATACCAGGCACCCGCCTTCTCGATCAGCTTGTGTTTCACGCCAAGATCCACCAGCTCGCCGTAGATGTTAATCCCTTCACCGTACATGATCTGGAATTCAGCCTGTTTAAACGGCGCGGCAATCTTGTTTTTAACCACTTTGACACGGGTTTCACTGCCGACGACGTTATCGCCCTCTTTGATCGCGCCAATACGGCGAATATCAAGACGCACAGAGGCGTAGAACTTCAGCGCGTTACCACCGGTCGTGGTTTCCGGGTTACCGAACATAACGCCGATTTTCATACGGATCTGGTTGATAAAGATCAGCAGCGTATTGGACTGCTTCAGGTTACCGGCCAGCTTACGCATCGCCTGGCTCATCATACGTGCGGCGAGACCCATGTGTGAGTCACCGATTTCACCTTCGATTTCCGCTTTCGGCGTTAGCGCCGCAACGGAGTCGACGATGATAACGTCTACCGCACCGGAACGCGCCAGCGCATCACAGATTTCCAGCGCCTGTTCACCGGTATCCGGCTGAGAACAGAGCAGGTTATCAATATCAACGCCCAGCTTTTTCGCATAAACCGGATCCAGCGCATGTTCGGCATCGATAAAGGCACAGGTTTTGCCCTTACGCTGAGCGGCGGCGATGACCTGTAGCGTCAGCGTGGTTTTACCGGACGATTCCGGACCGTAAATTTCAACCATACGGCCCATTGGCAGGCCGCCAGCACCAAGGGCGATATCAAGCGAAAGCGAACCGGTCGAGATGGTTTCCACATCCATTGAGCGGTCTTCACCCAGGCGCATGATGGAGCCTTTACCAAATTGCTTCTCAATTTGGCCCAGCGCTGCTGCCAGAGCCTTTTGCTTGTTTTCGTCAATAGCCATTTTTACTCCTAATCATGCCGGGGTAAAGCACGCCACGGTTGTGTGCAGTGCTCTCGTTCATTGGATGGTAATTATACTGTATAATCATACAGTATCAAGTCAAATTTTTGAGAAAATCATCATGTAAAATCTGCAGCGCCGTCGCTACCGCTTGCCGCCGCACAGCCTCTCGATCACCCTGAAATACAAAGCGTTTTTGCACCGCTTCGCCTGCTGCTGTGGCAAAGCCGAACCAGACGGTGCCGACCGGTTTTTCCGTGGTGCCGCCGTCCGGTCCGGCAATGCCGCTAACGGCAATGGCGAAGTCCGCTCTGGCCTCTTTTAACGCACCAGCGGCCATCTCTTTTACCACTTGTTCGCTGACTGCGCCCCACTGCTGCAAGCTCTGTTCAGATACGCCAATCATCTGCTGCTTGGCATCATTACTGTAGGTGATAAAAGCGCGTTCAAACCAGGCGGAGCTACCGGCGATATCGGTCAAAACTTTAGCAATCCAGCCGCCGGTGCAAGATTCGGCGGTGGTAAGCTTTGCCTGGCGCTGCAGCAGCAGCTTTCCGTTAAGGGCGCTTAACGCTTTCAGTTGTTCGTCAGTCATTCTCTCATCCCTGGATGCTCTGCCCAACGTTAACAACAAAGCGCGCGCAAGGCGTCACCTTTTTGCCGTTTCGTCCGGACAGCATGGTTATTTTGCGAGGCAGGTTCCTGCTTTATATGCGGGCGACGAACTGACTTAGCAAGGTTACCAGTCAACATATTAGCGCCACAGGAAATTGCCATTGAGATTCAGTATGGATGCTATTTCAGCGTTCGTTAAACAGGATGAAACAGCAAGATGGATAAATCACGCCGCATTTTTTAGAAAAGAGCGTTAAGTAAAGACGATAATTGAGATCGCGGTTGGATTATCGTGCTACTTGCTGTGACACGCACAGATAAAAATGATTAATTTAAAACACCGTTTCAATTGTCGCCTGCGGAGAACAATATGCAAAATCAGCCTGCTTTTTCCGGCGTTTGGTGCCCCTCGGTAACCCCATTTACGGCAGATAACCATTTAGATCTGAATGCACTGGCGCAGCATTTTGCGCGTCTGGACGCATCCGGCATTGATACGCTATTGCTGATGGGTAGCATCGGCGAGTTTGTTTCACTAACGCAAGCAGAGCGTAAATTATTAATACGTGAAGCCCGCAGCATGTCCCGTCTCAGCATGGTGGCCAATATTTCCAGCAGCTGTAACAGCGACATGCTGGAGTTAGCGCATCTTGCCTGGGAGAGCGGCTTTGATGCCGTAATGGTGCTGCCGCCCTGGTATTACGGGCAAACCCGACAACAGCTGTTAGCTTACTATCGACAGCTCGATCGTGAGCTGGAAGGCAAATGGTTCGCCTATAATTTTCCGGCGCGTACCGGTTGCGATCTTGATGCGATGCTGGTGGCGGAACTGGCGGCAGAACTGCCCAATTTCATCGGCATCAAAGACACCACGGATTGCCTGTCACATAACCGTTCATTAATAGAAGAAACCAAAAAGGTGCGCAGCGATTTTGCCGTGCTCTCTGGCTATGATGAATATCTGTTGCCTAACCTGCTGGCTGGCGGCGCAGGCGTGATTAGCGGGTTAAATAATCTGGTGCCGGCGATGTTTGCCGAAGCGATGCAAAGCTGGCGGGATGGAGATTTGGCTGCGCTCACGCAGTTTCAGCAACGCATTGGTAAACTGATGGCAATTTATACGGTGGGCGATGACTTTGTGACCACGATTAAAACGGCGGTGGCACGTAAATATGGCTACATGACGCCGCGCTCACGTAATAGCGGCGGAACCTTGAGCGAGGCGCAGTGCGACGCCATCGAGCTGCTGTTCAGCTAAACAGAAAGGCAGCAGCCAAGCCAATGCTTAGCTGCTTTGCCTGACGTTGCAGGAAACTTAGTTCTTTTTAACGAACTCAGATTTCAGTTTCATCGGGCCAAAACCCTCGATCTTACAATCGATGTTATGATCCCCTTCCACCAGGCGGATCCCTTTAACTTTTGTACCGATCTTCAGCGCAGAAGAGCTGCCTTTAACCTTCAGATCTTTGATGACCGTTACGCTGTCGCCATCTGCCAGCAGAGTACCGTTGGCATCCCGCACAACCAGCCCCTGATCCCCTGGCGCTCCCGTTTCCTGCTGCGACCAGATGTGACCACATTCAGGACAGTTCAGCGTGTCGCCATCCTGCCAGGTATATTCAGAATGGCATTCAGGACAAGAAGGTAAAGTCTGCATTACAACCTCAAAAAGTTACGACCCAGTGGGTTATGAAAAAGGCGCTCATTCTATAACCTTAATTTTGCTGTGGGTAGCGTTATTCACTCTGCCCTTTTGACCTGGCACAAGCTTCTTATACTTTGCGAGCCGAGCCGAAGAAGTGGGTAGCGGTAGATAATAACCCTCCCTTTCTGACGTTACGCCTGCTAACGTCGGGTAGCGCTTTTGATACTTTAGCGATAGGATCCGCCTGAATCCCCAGACCGCCGCTGAGACCAACAGGAACATGCAAGTTGAGTGACATGACCGTGAAAGGATCGACAGATATGGATATTGGTAACCACACCCCGATGATGCAGCAGTACCTTCGCCTGAAGGCACAGCATCCCGACATCCTGCTGTTTTATCGCATGGGTGATTTCTATGAACTGTTTTATGACGATGCCAAACGCGCCTCTCAACTGCTGGATATCTCCCTGACCAGGCGCGGCGCCTCCGCTGGCGAGCCGATCCCCATGGCGGGCGTGCCTTATCATGCTGTGGAAAACTATCTGGCCCGGCTGGTACAGCTGGGCGAGTCGGTAGCGATTTGCGAACAGATTGGCGATCCGGCGCAGAGCAAAGGCCCGGTTGAGCGCAAAGTAGTGCGTATCGTCACGCCGGGTACAATTAGTGATGAAGCCCTGCTTAACGAGCGTCAGGACAATTTACTGGCGGCTATCTGGCAGGACGCGCGCGGTTTCGGCTATGCCACGCTGGATATCAGTTCGGGCCGCTTTCTGCTGAGCGAACCGGCAGACCGCGAAGCAATGGCCGCTGAGCTGCAGCGCACTAACCCGGCCGAGCTGCTCTATCCGGAAGATTTTGCCGCGATGGATCTGATTGAAAATCGTCGCGGTATGCGCCGTCGTCCGCTCTGGGAATATGAACTGGATACTGCGCGTCAGCAGCTTAACCTGCAATTCGGTACGCGCGATCTTACCGGCTTCGGCGTTGAAAATGCGCATGTCGCCCTGCGTGCCGCCGGCTGCCTGCTGCAATATGTCAAAGATACGCAGCGCACCTCGCTGCCGCATATTCGCTCGTTAACGATGGAGCGCCAGCAGGACAGCATCATCATGGATGCTGCTACGCGCCGTAACCTGGAAATTACCCAGAATCTGGCGGGCGGCGTTGATAATACGCTGGCCGCCGTGCTGGATAAAACGGTCACGCCGATGGGCAGCCGCATGCTGAAACGCTGGCTGCATACGCCGGTCAGAGACAGCCGCGTGATCGCGCAACGTCAGGAAAGCATTGCCGCTCTGCAGGATCTCAGTGGCGAACTGCAGCCGATCCTGCGTCAGGTTGGCGATTTAGAACGCATTCTGGCGCGCCTGGCGCTGCGCACTGCACGCCCGCGCGATTTGGCGCGTATGCGCCACGCGTTTCAACAGTTACCGGAGCTGAACACTCTGTTAGCCGATGTGGATGCCGGACATCTTCCCACGTTGCGTCAGCAGATGGGGGAATTTAGCGAACTGCGTGAGCTGCTGGAACGTGCCGTTATCGAAACGCCACCGGTACTGGTGCGTGACGGCGGCGTAATCGCGCCGGGTTATAACGCCGAGCTGGATGAGTGGCGCGCGCTGGCTGATGGCGCAACCGACTACCTCGATCGTCTTGAAATCCGCGAACGTGAAAAGCTAGGGCTGGATACGCTAAAGGTCGGCTTCAATGCGGTACATGGTTATTACATCCAGGTTAGCCGTGGGCAGAGCCATCTGGTGCCGATCCATTATGTGCGCCGTCAGACGCTGAAAAATGCTGAACGTTACATTATTCCAGAGCTGAAAGAGTATGAAGATAAAGTGCTTACCTCTAAAGGTAAGGCACTGGCGCTGGAAAAGGCACTGTATGAGGAGCTTTTCGATCTGCTGCTGCCGCACCTGGATGCGTTGTTGCAAAGCGCCGCTGCGCTGGCCGAACTTGATGTCTTAACCAATCTGGCTGAACGCGCCTGGACGCTGAACTATACGCGTCCGACATTAAGCGATAAGCCCGGCATCAAGCTTTCCGGCGGCCGTCACCCCGTGGTTGAACAGGTGCTGAAAGAACCCTTTATTGCCAATCCGCTTTCGCTTTCACCGCAGCGCCGCATGCTGGTGATTACCGGTCCGAACATGGGTGGTAAAAGTACCTATATGCGTCAGACAGCGCTGATAGTGCTGATGGCCTGTATTGGCAGTTTTGTTCCGGCAGAGCAGGCGACTATCGGTCCGGTCGATCGCATCTTTACGCGCGTCGGTGCGGCGGACGATCTCGCCTCAGGCCGTTCAACCTTTATGGTGGAGATGACCGAAACGGCGAATATTCTGCATAACGCCACAGAACACAGCCTGGTGTTGATGGATGAAATTGGTCGCGGAACCTCAACCTATGACGGTCTTTCTCTTGCCTGGGCCTGTGCTGAAAGCCTTGCCAGTCGTATTAAGGCAATGACGCTGTTCGCTACCCACTATTTTGAGCTGACTACCCTGGCAGAAAAAATGGAAGGCGTGGCCAATGTCCACCTGGATGCCGTGGAGCATGGCGATACCATTGCGTTTATGCACAGCGTACAGGAAGGCGCGGCCAGTAAAAGCTATGGCCTGGCGGTTGCTGCGCTGGCAGGCGTCCCCAAAGAAGTCATTAAGCGCGCCCGGCAAAAGCTGAAAGAGCTGGAGGCGTTATCGGGCACGGCTGCGGCAACAAAGGCTGATGGTCCACAACTGCCGCTGCTGGTCGAAGAAACGTCGCCTGCGGTTGAAGCACTTGAAGCGCTGGATCCCGATACCCTTTCACCGCGTCAGGCTCTGGAATGGATTTATCGGCTTAAATCATTGCTGTAAACCTGCCTGTATTCAGCCGCGATCGCTGAATACAGGCAATAAAAAAGCGGTGGTCTGAGACCACCGCTTTCGCATTACCCTATTGCAGGAACATTGTTACTCGCGGAACAGAGCTTCAATGCTCAGGCCCTGCGCCTGCAGGATTTCACGCAGACGACGCAGACCTTCAACCTGAATCTGACGTACACGCTCGCGGGTTAAACCGATTTCACGGCCCACATCCTCAAGCGTTGCCGCTTCGTAGCCCAGCAGGCCGAAACGACGTGCCAATACTTCACGCTGCTTGGCATTCAGCTCAAACAACCACTTAACGATGCTCTGTTTCATGTCATCGTCCTGCGTGGTGTCTTCCGGACCGTTATCTTTCTCATCGGCCAGGATATCCAGCAGCGCTTTCTCAGAATCTCCGCCTAATGGCGTATCAACTGAGGTAATGCGTTCGTTGAGACGCAACATACGGCTTACGTCATCAACTGGTTTATCCAGCTGCTCGGCGATCTCTTCCGCACTCGGCTCATGATCCAGCTTGTGCGACAGTTCACGCGCGGTGCGCAGATAAACGTTCAACTCCTTGACGATGTGAATCGGCAGACGAATTGTACGGGTTTGGTTCATAATTGCCCGTTCAATCGTTTGACGAATCCACCAGGTGGCGTACGTTGAGAAACGGAACCCACGCTCGGGGTCAAACTTCTCAACAGCACGAATCAAGCCCAGGTTACCTTCTTCAATCAGGTCCAATAGCGCCAGACCACGATTGCTGTAACGACGAGCAATCTTTACCACCAGTCGTAAGTTACTTTCGATCATGCGACGACGAGAAGGAATGTCGCCTTTCAGTGCGCGGCGAGCAAAAAATACTTCTTCCTCTGCCGTTAAAAGCGGCGAATAACCAATTTCACCGAGGTAAAGCTGCGTCGCATCTAAAACACGTTGCGTCGCACCCTGTGACAACAACTCTTCTTCAGCTAGTTCATTATCACCAGGTTCATTTTCAACAAGAGCCTTCTCGTCGAAAATCTCAGCTCCGTTCTCGTCGAATTCCGCATCTTCATGTAACTCATTAACTTTCAGCGTATTCTGGCTCATAAGCGGCTCCTACCCGTGATCCCTGGGCAGAACTTCAAGGCTCTGCCCGTTTATCGCTGCGGTAAATAACGCAACGGGTTTACGGATTTCCCCTTGTAACGAATTTCAAAATGTAATCTAACTGAACTGGTTCCGGTGCTACCCATAGTAGCTATTTTCTGCCCCGCCTTAACTTCTTGTTGTTCCCGGACCAGCATAGTGTCGTTATGGGCGTAGGCACTCAGGTAATCATCGTTATGTTTGATGATAATCAGATTACCGTAACCGCGCAGCGCATTACCTGCATACACTACACGACCGGATGCGGTGGCAACCACTGGCTGTCCTCGCGATCCTGCGATATCGATACCTTTATTGCCGCCTTCTGCAGCAGAAAAGTTATCGATAATCTTACCGTCGGTGGGCCAACGCCAACCAGCCACAGGGGTTGAACTGGACGTTGTACTGCTTACCGTCGGCGGTGCGGTAACCGGGGCTGTTGTCGTTGCAACAGTTGTATTCCCCGCTGAAGGCAACATTTTGCCCCCACCTGATTTTCCTGAATCATCAGAATACGTAATAACCGGTTGCTGCGCAACTGTAGAAGATTTGATTTGTGTTGAGCCAGGCGTGGTCGGCACGCCCCCTTGCGTAGCGTCCGCGACCGTGATCGCATTGCCACCGGTAATCGGTGAACCTGAGCCGTTACCAACCTGCAAAGCCTGACCCACATTGAGGTTGTAAGGCGCAGCGATGTTATTGCGCTGGGCTAAATCGCGAAAATCATTGCCGGTAATCCAGGCAATATAGAACAACGTATCGCCTCGCTTAACGGTATATGTCTCACCGCTATAGCTACCTTTCGGAATATTCTCATAACTGCGCTTGTAGACGATACGACCATTCTGCGTCATTACATTAGCGTTGCTATTGTTCGAACCGGACGCAAATACCGGTCTGGAGGATGACGCGCCGCTTAACATACCGCCAGAGGCTATATTACCGCCCCGAGGCTGAGACTGACCGCCAACCGTACTAATAGGAGCCTGAGCGTTATTATCAGAAGTACAACCCGTCAGCCAAAATCCAATTAATGAAACAGCCGCAAGGCGGCTCAAAGTAAAAAGTGGGCTTCCTGTGCTCATTTATCCCCCGTGATAACAAACCTGTGACGAGCCTTGAAACGACGAACGTAAGCGTTCACGTTCGCTATCCATTGCTGACGAATGGAATGGCTGATACTAACAACAACCCAATTCCCGTGCTATTAATCAGTTGTGAAGAAATGCGTAGTCTGGTGCCGGGCCGTCAGGCGAGATCGCCCTGCACCAGCGGCACAAAACGTACCGGCTCAATAACATCGACAATAAACTCACCGCCCTTACGTCGAATGCGTTTCAGCTGCTGTATTTCTTCCCCAACCGGCAAAACCATAATGCCGCCTTCATCAAGCTGAGCCAGCAGAGCCTCAGGGATTTCCGGCGGCGCAGCGGTGACAATTATGGCATCAAACGGCGCGCGTGCAGCCCAACCCAGCCAGCCATCGCCGTGGCGCGTCGAGACATTATGCAAATCAAGCTGTTTCAGGCGGCGCTTCGCCTGCCATTGCAGCCCTTTAATACGCTCAACAGAACAGACATGATCGACCAGATGGGCCAGAATCGCCGTTTGATAACCGGAGCCGGTGCCAATCTCCAGTACGCGTGAATCTGGCTTCAGCTCCAGCAAAGAAGTCATTTTCGCCACCATATAAGGTTGCGAAATGGTTTGCCCGGATCCAATGGGCAGTGACATGTTTTCCCATGCCTGATGTTCCAGCGCTTCATCAACAAAGCGCTCGCGTGGCACGTCGCCAATCGCTTTCAGTAAAAGTTCATCCTCGATGCCCTGCTGGCGTAGCTGATCCAGCAAAGCCTCGATGCGTCTGCTTACCATAGCGACTCGACTCCGGCTTTGGTCAGCCAGCCGGCCACCACGTCCTGCGCCTGATGGGCGGTGAGATCGACATGCAGCGCCGTCACAGAGACATAGCCTTCATCAACAGCGGCAAAATCGGTATCCGGGCCGGCGTCATGCTTATCGCCCGGCGGGCCGATCCAGTAAAGCGTATTGCCTCGCGGATCTTGCTGTGGAATAACTTTATCGGCGGGATGACGGCTGCCGCAGCGAGTAACGCGAATACCTTTGATTTGATCTAACGGCAGATCGGGAACATTGATATTCAAGATACGGCCGGTGCGCAGCGGCTCACGCTGCAATCCCTGCAAAATAGCGCAGGTGACCGCAGCGGCAGTTTCATAGTGATGCTGACCGTCCAGCGAGACCGCCAGCGCAGGGAGCCCTAAATGTCGCCCTTCCATCGCCGCCGCTACCGTGCCGGAATAGATCACGTCATCGCCCAGATTAGGCCCGGCATTGATACCGGAAACCACAATATCGGGCTTTGGGCGCATCAGCGCATTGACGCCAAGGAATACGCAGTCGGTGGGCGTCCCCATCTGCACGGCGATATCCCCATTGGGATAAGAAAAAGTACGTAAGGGGGTTTCCAGCGTCAGCGAGTTGGAAGCGCCGCTGCGATTACGATCGGGCGCGACCACCTGCACCTCGGCGATTTCACGCAGGGCTTTTGCCAACGTTTGAATGCCTGGCGCATGGATCCCATCATCATTACTCAGCAATATCCGCATCGTTACCTTCCTGTTCGAAAAGTTCCCTGACTATGCTGGTGGCAAAACTGCCGGCTGGCAGCCAAAAACTGAGTTCCAGCGTGGCATCATCGCGCCAGTTCCAGTGCAGGTCGCGCGGAATAACCAACATCGCCCGGCGAGCGGCTTCTACCCGTTCCCGCTCCAGCAACTGGATAAACGCCAGGCTGTCGGCCAGACTTTGCTGCTCGAAAGCCAGCGCGGCGTCACGGCTTCCCCACTCCCCGCTGCCGGGTAACGGCGCGGTAATGCGCAATTCATTATTATCAATCCGCGTCTGCAGCTGCGGCAGCTCTTCTTCTGTCGCAACAAACCAGCTGCCGCGACCGGTCAACTGCAACGCATCGCCCGTTATCGCCTGGGTCAGGTTGCCCTGTTGCGCCAGACGATCGCTGACCACCTGATTAAACATAATGCTGCGCGCGGCGGAAAGCAGAAAGCTGCGTTTACTCCGTTCACGCACGCGGATTTCATTACTGGCCCAGCGTTTCGCCTGCTCCAGGTTGTTGCCCTGAAAACCAAAACGCTGTTGACCGAAATAGTTAGGCGCGCCGCCGTTCTGCACACGTAGCAGCCTTTCCTCCAGCGCCGCGCGATCGCTGATCTGACGCAGCACCAGCCTGAAAGCATTGCCCGCCAGCGCGCCGGTACGTAATTTACGTTTATGGCGCGCCAGATGCAGGATCTCACAGCCTTCCAGACTAAACGCGGAAAAATCTGGCGTCTCTTTACCCGGCAGACGCAAACAGAGCGTTTGTTCAGTCACCGCATGGCGATCTTTCATACCAGCAAAGCTGACATCACGCGGATGAATACCTGCAAACTTTGCCAGCGCATCGGCGACAAAGCGCGTATTACAGCCGGTTTTACGGATGCGCACCAGCAGATGCTCACCTTCGCCGTCAGCCTCGTAGCCGAGATCTTCAACCACCATGAAATCTTCCGGGCTGGCCTTTAACTGCCCGCGGATCGCGGGCTTGCCGTAAAGCCACTGCCATTCAGGTAAAGCCATTATGCCTCCGTCCGCGCGATCAGCGCCACGGCTTCGCAGGCAATGCCTTCGCCGCGTCCGGTAAAGCCAAGCTTTTCAGTAGTCGTCGCTTTGACATTAACATCATCCATATGGCAGCCGAGATCCTCAGCGATATTGATGCGCATTTGCGGCACATGCGGCAGCATTTTCGGTGCCTGTGCGATGATAGTGATATCGACATTAACCAGCCGGTAGCCTTTTGCCTGGATACGTTGCCAGGCTTCACGCAGCAGCCCACGGCTATCCGCGCCTTTAAACGCAGGATCGGTATCGGGAAAAAGTTTGCCGATATCTCCCATGGCAGCGGCTCCCAGCAATGCATCCGTCAGGGCATGCAGCGCCACATCGCCATCGGAATGGGCGATAAAGCCTTGCTCAAACGGAATCCGCACGCCGCCAATAATCAACGGGCCTTCGCCACCGAAAGCATGGACGTCAAAACCGTGACCAATACGCATTATGCGTACTCCTTGTTATGTCGTTGAGTAAGATAAAACGCCGCCAGCGCCAGATCTTCCGGGCGGGTGACTTTTATATTATCGCTGCGGCCAGCGATCAGTTCAGGATGATAACCACAATATTCCAGCGCCGAGGCCTCATCGGTAATGGTGGCCCCTTCGTGCAGGGCGCGCTCCAGACACTGACGCAGCAATGCTAAAGGAAACAGCTGCGGCGTCAGCGCATGCCATAAGGCCTCCCGCTCAACCGTATGCGCGATGGCGTCTTTGCCCGGTTCGCTGCGCTTCATGGTATCGCATACCGGTGCGGCGAGAATGCCGCCAACGCGGCTGTGACGGCAAAGCGACAGTAAACGGCTTAAATCTTCAGCGGCCAGACAGGGACGAGCCGCATCATGTACCAGCGCCCAGTCAGCCTGTTCAACCGCCTGCAGGCCCGCCAGCACTGAATCGGCGCGCTGTTTCCCGCCGGTTACCGTATGAATACGGCTGTCATTAGCCAGCGGCAGCTGCGGAAAATAGTTATCGTCCGGACTAAGCACGACAATCACCCGGTTAATGGCCGGATGTGCCAGCAGGCTGGCGATGCTGTGCTCCAGAATGGTGGACTGACCGATGGTCAGGTACTGCTTAGGGCGCCCCGATTGCATACGGCTACCGATACCGGCAGCGGGCACCACGGCGATAATATCCGGCCAGGCGTCAGTTATAGTGGTCATTGCTATCGTTGTTGATTTGGCAAAGCCTGCTGCCCGTTACGTTTGTTTTGATCCGGCACCAGGCGATAGAAGGTCTCTCCGGGTTTAATCATCCCCAGCTCATTGCGCGCACGCTCTTCAATTGCTTCCAAACCGCCGTTTAGATCGTCGATTTCGGCAAACAGCTGATCGTTACGCGCTTTTAATTTGGCATTACTCGCCTGTTGTACCACTACGTCATCGCTGACGCGGGTGTAATCATGAATACCATTCTTGCCCAACCACAGCGAATACTGTAGCCAAACAAGTAATGCAAGTAACAGCAGCGTCAGTTTTCCCATCCCCGCCCCCTGAAAAACGGCCCAATCATCCCATAACTTTTCACCGGACTCCACTCTGCCGGTTAAATTGCGCCGCTTTCTGCTCGGTGTGCCTGAAAATAGTGCTGCAGGTAAAGATTTGTAACGCGTGGTCGCGTTTGATCATCAGCGGCAGGAGATAAACCTGAGCCTTGCAGGGCTGCCACTGCTGCTTGTGGTGTCAGCGACAGCGTGCCTTACCAACCGGTTAGCCAGGAAAAGAGCAGCCATAAAACACAGGTTACGGTGACCAGCGTCAGCAGCAACGTCCAGATAAGATGACCGCGCAGCAGCAGACCAAAGGTGATACCGATCAACACAGCCACCGGCAGCAGCGCCAGAAAGAATGGCCAGGTATAAAGCAGGAAAAACAGCGTATTGGAACCATACAGCAGGAAAGGGATCGCCAGAGCGCACCAGTAAGAAACAAAACCGATTACGCCGCCGGGAAAGGACCAGGCACGGTCGTCCTGGTCACTGTGAGTTTTACGGGCCAGCAGGGGTGTAACATTATGCATAGGTATCCTGTTGTTGCGCATCACGGCCCGCTCTCTGGCCGTTTGCCGCTGCAATCTCAGGATTTGATAATATCGCGCCGACGCAGCAGATCTAACAGTTGCGCCGTCAATTTTGTTACCAATTGTTCGCCATCAAGATGGATTTCCGGCTGTTCCGGCGCCTCATAAACTGAGTCGATTCCGGTAAAGTTACGCAGCTCGCCCGCCCGCGCTTTTTTATACAACCCTTTGGGATCGCGCGCTTCGCAGATCGCCAGCGGCGTATCGACAAATACTTCGATAAACTCCCCTGCGCCCAGCATTTCACGCACCATTTGCCGTTCTGCGCGGTGCGGTGAAATAAAGGCGGTCAGCACCACTAATCCGGCATCCACCATTAGCCTGGCCACTTCGCCCACGCGACGGATGTTCTCTTTACGGTCGGCGTCGCTGAAGCCTAAATCACGGCAGAGGCCGTGCCGGACATTATCGCCATCCAGCAGATACGTGCTGACGCCCAGCTGATGCAGCGCCTGTTCCAGCGCCCCGGCGACCGTTGACTTACCCGACCCCGAAAGGCCGGTAAACCAAAGCACCACACCCTGATGCCCATGCTGCTGCTGACGATCGGCACGCGTTACCGCGTGTGCGTGCCAGACCACATTCTCGTCATGCGTCGCCATCTTATTGCTTGCCCGCCAGCAGATCGCGCGCTTCCCAGTGCGGGAAGTGACGACGGATCAGCGCATTCAGTTCCAGCTCAAAGGCAGAGAACTCGCCATGGCTGGCAGTAGCCTGCTGCTGAGGCTGACGGATCATTCCGGCACCCACGGTGACGTTTGTCAGGCGATCGATAAAGATCATCCCGCCGGTTACCGGATTCTGTTGATAGGCATCCAGAACCATCGGCTCATCAAAGGTGACGTTTACCAGCCCGATGCCATTCAACGGCAGCGCCTCTATCTGGTTGTTATGGGTCAGGTTATTGATATTGACCTGATAATCGATGCTTTCGATGCGGGCACGGCTTTTTTTACCGGCAATTTTCACATCAAAACTCTGACCTGGCGTCAGCGCCTGTTCCGCCATCCAGACAACATCAACCGAAGCGCCCTGCACTGCTTTCAGCGTTTCATCCGCCGCCACCAGCAGATCGCCACGGCTAATATCAATTTCATCGTTTAATACGATGGTCACCGCTTCGCCCGGTCCCGCTTCCGGCAAGTCGCCATCAAAGGTTACGATGCGCGCCACGCTTGACTCAACGCCGGAAGGCAGCACCTTCACGCGCTGGCCCACGCGCAGAATGCCGGAGGCCAGCGTACCGGCATAGCCACGGAAATCGAGGTTAGGCCGGTTAACGTACTGCACCGGAAAACGCATCGGCTGACTTTCTACTACACGATTAACTTCCACCGTTTCCAGTACGTCCAGCAGCGTGGGGCCGCTGTACCAGTTCATGGTGGTGCTTTGCGTGGCGACGTTATCGCCCTCCAGCGCCGACATCGGAACAAACCGAATGTCCACATCGCCCGGCAGCTGCGCTGCGAAATCAAAATATTCCTGTTTGATCTGCTCAAAACGATCCTGGCTGTACTCCACCAGATCCATTTTATTGATCGCTACGACCAGGTGCTTGATCCCCAGCAGCGTAGAGATAAAACTGTGACGACGAGTCTGATCCAGTACGCCTTTACGCGCGTCAATCAGCAGAATCGCCAGATCACAGGTGGAGGCGCCGGTAGCCATATTGCGCGTGTACTGCTCATGTCCCGGCGTGTCAGCAATAATAAACTTCCGCTTTTCGGTGGAAAAATAGCGGTAAGCGACATCGATGGTAATGCCCTGCTCGCGCTCTGCCTGCAGGCCATCCACCAGCAGCGCCAAATCAAGCTTCTCGCCCTGGGTGCCGTGGCGTTTGCTGTCGTTATGCAGCGAGGAGAGCTGATCTTCATAAATCTGGCGCGTATCGTGCAGCAGACGACCAATCAGCGTGCTTTTACCATCGTCCACGCTGCCGCAGGTGAGAAAACGCAGCAGGCTCTTGTGCTGCTGCGCGTGCAGCCAGGCTTCCACCCCGCCCTTGTCGGCGATCTGTTGTGCAATAACGGTATTCATCTGGCGTCCCCTTAGAAATAGCCCTGACGTTTCTTCAGCTCCATTGAGCCAGCCTGGTCGCGATCGATAACGCGCCCTTGTCGCTCGCTGGTGGTGGAAACCAGCATTTCTTCAATAATTTCCGGCAGCGTTTGCGCTGACGATTCCACCGCGCCGGTCAGCGGCCAGCAGCCCAGGGTACGAAAGCGCACCATCCGCGGCGTTATCTTTTCGCCTGGCTGCAGGTCGATACGATCGTCATCAATCATCATCAGCATGCCGTCACGCTCCAGCACCGGACGCTCAGCGGCCAGATAGAGCGGTACGATTTCAATATTTTCCAGAAAGATGTACTGCCAGATATCCAGCTCGGTCCAGTTGGAAAGCGGGAAGACACGGATGCTTTCGCCTTTGTTGATCTGCCCGTTGTAGTTATGCCACAGCTCCGGGCGCTGGTTTTTCGGATCCCAGCGGTGGAAGCGATCGCGGAACGAGTAGATACGTTCTTTTGCACGCGATTTTTCTTCATCGCGACGCGCGCCGCCAAAAGCAGCATCGAAACCATATTTGTTCAGCGCCTGCTTCAGCCCTTCGGTCTTCATAATGTCGGTGTGCTTGGCGCTACCATGAACAAAGGGATTGATACCCATCGCTACGCCCTCCGGGTTGCGATGAACAATCAGCTCCGCGCCGATCTCTTTTACCGTACGATCGCGAAACTCATACATTTCGCGGAATTTCCAGCCGGTATCAACGTGCAGCAGCGGGAACGGCAGCGTGCCGGGATAAAAGGCTTTGCGAGCCAGGTGCAGCATGACCGATGAATCTTTACCAATGGAGTAAAGCATTACCGGATTACCAAATTCAGCCGCCACTTCGCGGATAATATGGATACTTTCCGCCTCCAGTTGACGCAGATGAGTCAGTCGTTTTTGATCCATGATTTTTCCTCAAGCCAAATTCACAACGGCGGAATTACGTCCGGCCTGCTGTACTGAATGTTGAAACCAGGCCAGTTGCGCGTGGAGATTAACCACTTCGCCAATGACCAGCAGCGCAGGCGTCGGCGCCTGCTGCGCCAGCTGTTCCAGTTCGGCAAGCGTTCCGGTCAGCACCTGCTGATCCTGACGCGTGCCGCGACCAATGACGGCAACCGGCGTTGATGCCGCGCGGCCATGAGCGATCAGCTGTCCGGCTATTTCCGCCGCTTTTACCGTGCCCATATAGATCGCCAGCGTCTGCTGCGCGCGCGCCAGCGACGGCCAGTCAATCGCCTGACCATCGGCACGGCAATGGCCGGTAATAAACAGCACGCTCTGGGCATAATCCCGGTGGGTCAATGGGATCCCGGCATAGGCGGTAGCGCCGGAGGCGGCGGTTACGCCAGGAACCACCTGAAAAGGAATGCCTGCGGCGGCGGCGGCCTGTAGCTCTTCACCGCCGCGACCAAAGATAAAGGGATCGCCGCCTTTCAGGCGCACCACGCGTTTGCCCTTGCTGGCCAGCGATACCAGTAAGCGGTTAGTCTCTTCCTGCGCCACTGAATGCGCACCAGCACGTTTACCCACGCACAGCCGGTCGGCGTCGCGACGCACCAGATCCAGAATTTCCTCGCTTACCAGGTGGTCATAGAGCACGACATCCGCCTGCTGCATCACCTGCAAAGCGCGCAGCGTCAACAGCCCGGCATCGCCTGGCCCTGCGCCCACTAAAATAATTTCGCCCTGATGAGACGTTTCATCGGTTAACTGCGCATCCAGCGTTTGTTTTGCGCCCTGCACGTTGCCGGCCGCCATCTGACTGGCAAACAGGCCATTGAAGGCGCGCTCCCAAAAGCGACGGCGATCGGACATTTTGCTGAAACGCTGTTTGACTTTGTCGCGCCATTCGCCCGCTACCTGCGCCATTGCGCCGAGGTTAGTCGGCAGCAAGGCTTCCAGTTTTTCACGCAGCATACGAGCCAGAACCGGCGCGGTACCGCTGGAGGAGATAGCAACCACCAGCGGCGAGCGGTCAACAATTGACGGGAAGATAAAGGAGCATTTCGGTTGATCGTCGACGACGTTAACCAGCAGCCGACGCGCATTAGCCGCAGCGAAAACCTGAGCGTTCAGTTCGCTGTTATCGGTTGCGGCAATGACCAGATAAACCCGATCGAGCTGCTGTTCTTCAAATTGGGTTGCCAGCCACTCAACCTGCTGGTTATCCGCCAGCGTCTGGAGTTCCGGGCAAAGCGCGCGCGCGGCGATTTGGACCTGCGCGCCAGCGCGCCGCAGCAGTTCAATTTTGCGCGCCGCCACGTCGCCGCCACCGACAACCAACACCGGCCTGGCTTTTAGATCGGCAAATATAGGGAGATAATCCACGTCGACCTTATATTGAATAACAAAAAGTTAACGCGACTATACGACTGCAGCTTCAGGCAGATGAAATTACGAATTGGAATGAGTAGTTACTGAATGGAATATAGGCCTGGCAAAGCTTTGCATAAAAGGTGCTTAACAGATGATATTTCGGGTATTTAAGAGCAATTGAAATTGTGCAATCTGTATCACAATTTCATACTATCGAAGCAAAATTATTTCGTTTTCGCGTCATCGGATGACGTCTAAGGACTATGGTATGTTTTCCTTGCTCCGCCTGAGCGCGTTGGCCGCGTTGCTCAGCTGCGGCATCAGTTTGCCGGTTAACGCCAGCACCCCGGTTCCCGGCCAGTTTGCAGAGCAGCAATTACGTCATATCGCCACCTGGTTTCCTGGCCGCATGGCGGGTAGTCCGGCAGAGCTGTTGACCGCCAACTATCTTCAGCAACAGTTTGCAGAGATGGGTTATAAGAGCGATAAGCGCGATTTTAAAACCCGGGCCCCCTGGCGCGACAATAATGGCAAAACGCACTGGCGCAATCTTACCGCCACGTCGGTGATTGCTGCGCGTGCCGGAGAGGTACCGCAGGAGATTTTAGTGATTGCGCACCTGGATACCTGGCGGCCAGTGAGCGAAGAGGAAACCGAGAAGGATATCGGCGGGCTGCGTCTTCAGGGGGTGGATGATAACGCATCCGGGCTTGGCGTGATGCTGGAGCTGGCGCAGCAGCTTAGTCATAAGCCGCTGCATTATGGCGTGCGTTTTGTAGCGCTCAGCGCTCATCAGGATGATTTACAGGGTATGGATGCCTATATCTCACGGATGAAAGCCGCCGATCGCAAGAATACGCTGTTAGTGATCGATCTTGATAGTTTGATTGTGGGCGATCGGCTCTATTTTAACAGCGGAAAGAATACTGCTTCTGCGGTGATCAAACAGACGCGCGATCGGGCGCTGGATATTGCTCATCGTTACGGTATTAACGCCGCCACGCGTCCAGCCCATAGCGCGCCTTATCCACTGCCTAACGCTTTTGATGCTGCGGGTTTTCCGTTGCTGACGGTGCGTGCTGCGAACTGGGATTTAGGCAAGAAAGATGGGACGCAGCAGCGGGCCATTTCTCGCCATTTTCCGCAGGGCGTCAGTCATCATCAGACCGCGCGGGATAATTTGAATTATCTTGATCGATGGTTACCTGGACGCATCAGCGCGCGAGCGCGCGATAGCGTGCGGATTCTGTTTCCTTTGATTAACGAGCTGGCTAATCCACCTGCTACTCATAAGGAGTCATAATGTACATTATTAATCTGAGCTACCATCGCCCGATTGAAGAGGTTGAGGCCCTGACCGAAGCGCATGTTGACTGGCTGAAACGTTATTTTGCTGCTGAGGTTTTTATCGCCGCAGGCCGTAAGGATCCACGCAGCGGCGGAGTGATTATGGCGAAGGATATCGATCGCGATCGTCTGGATACAATTCTGGCAGAAGATCCTTTTGTAGCAGTGGCACATTATGAGGTGATGAAGGTGAATATTTCGCTGACCTCAGAAGCGTTAAAGGCGCTGGCTGAGGGTTAAGCGTTAGCGGAGTGCGCGCGGCTGTTTTGTCTGAACCAGGCTCCGTGCCGGTGTATTTAAAGCAAAGTCGGCTTCGGTCTGAAACAAACTCCGTGCCGGTCTGTAACAAACTCCGTGCCGGTCGCGGGAAGGACGGGGCCATCGGCGGCACGGCATGCACCCATCCCTGGGGCCTCCGCCCGCGCCTTCCCTGCCGCGGGAGGTCCGCCTCCCGGCCCCGTCCTTCCCTCTCCCCTAATTCCGCACTTACGATACTTAACCTTAAAAAAGCGTCATTACTACATTAGCAGTGGTGAAAATCATCTGGATGTTCAAGAAACGGTAAACAGGCTGCACAAAAGCTAAGCCAGCGGCAAACAGACAACGCCGATGCACAGGGAAGCGGCAGACGGGGCCGGAGTAAAGCCTCCGCGTCAGGGATGACGCGGCGGAGTCCCCAGGGATGGGTTCACGACGTCTTTACGGAGCGCCCCGTCCGCCGCTGAACCTTGTGCCGGATCGCAGCCAGCGCCAAACCGCCGCTGCTCCACAAAAGCTAAGCCAGCGGCAAACAGACAACGCTGATGCACAGGGAAGCGGCGAATGGGGCCGGAGTAAAGCCTCCTGAAAACAAAAGGCGGCCTTTCAGCCGCCTTTCTCTTAAACTCGCTGCGCAAACTTACTCATGCAGCCCGCATTCCCGTTTTAAACCGAAGAAACGCGTCTCCTCCTCGGCCATACCCGGCTCCCACTTGCGCGTGGTATGCGTATCGCCCACGGACAAATAGCCTTCATCCCACAGCGGGTGATAGCCCAAACCGTGCTGCTGCAAATATTGATAAACCTGACGGTTATCCCAGTCGATGATGGGCAACACTTTAAACACGCCGCGCTGTATCGCCAGCACCGGCAAATTTGCACGGCTGCCGGACTGATCGCGACGCAAACCGGCAAACCAGCTCTGTGCGCCGAGCGTCTGTAACGCACGATTCATCGGCTCAACCTTATTGATCTCGTTATAGCGCTCAATCCCTTCCACGCCCTGCTCCCACAGCTTACCGTAACGCGCTTCCTGCCACGCCGGCGACTGCTCCGCACGAAATATCTTTAGGTTCAGATCCAGCTTCTCTGTCAGCTCATCAATAAAGCGGTACGTCTCCGGGAACAGATAGCCGGTATCGGTCAGGATCACCGGGATGTCTGGCTTCTGGCGCGTAACCAGATGCAGCGATACTGCCGCCTGAATACCAAAGCTGGAAGAGAGAACAAACTCACCCGGCAGGTTTTCCAGCGCCCAGATCACGCGATCCTCGGCGGACAGCGCTTCCAGCTGCGTATTCACCTCAGCCAGCGCCATGATGCGCTCAACTTTCGGTAACTCATTCAGTGCTGCAAGATCGAGTACAGGCATCATCCCCTCCGTTATTCCCAGAAATCCCGGGCTGGATCGACCACCGGTTTGACAACACCGGCGCGAATGGTGAAATCCCCAAAGCCTTCGCCCGGCGTGCGCTCTTGCGCCCAACGACCTACCAGCTCATCGATATGCGCCAGAATCTCATCTTCAGTGATATTTTCACGATACATACGCGGAATACGTGTGCCGCTGCGGTTGCCGCCAAGATGCAGGTTATAACGTCCCGGCGCTTTACCTACCAGCCCCAGCTCCGCCAGCATGGCGCGCCCGCAGCCGTTAGGACAACCGGTCACGCGCAACACAATATGCTCATTGCCGACGCCGTGCTTCGACATAATCTCTTCCACACGCGTCACAAAGGCAGGCAGAAAACGCTCCGCTTCCGCCATCGCCAGCGGACAGGTCGGGAACGCGACGCAGGCCATTGAGTTTTCACGCTGCGCGGTCACGCTCTCCATTAATGCATGTGAGCGAGCGATCTCCTCAATGCGTGCCTTCTCGCTTTCCGGTACGCCCGCCACAATCAAATTCTGATTGGCAGTCAAACGGAAATCGCCCTGATGAATTTTGGCAATCTCCGCAATGCCGCTCTTCAACGGACGTCCCGGATAATCAAGCAGACGGCCATTTTCAATAAACAGCGTTAAATGCCACTTATTATCAATTCCCTTCACCCAGCCAAAGCGATCGCCACGCGTGGTGAACTCATAAGGACGGATCGGCTCAAAAGTGATCCCGGCCCGACGCTCCACTTCTGCTTTAAACGTCTCAACGCCAACGCGCTCAAGGGTATATTTGGTCTTGGCATTCTTACGATTGGTACGATTGCCCCAGTCGCGCTGAGTCGTTACCACCGCTTCGGCAACCGCCAGCGTTTTATCCAGCGGCAGATAACCAAACTCGCTGGCGGTACGGGCGTAAGTCTCTTTATTGCCGTGCTCGATGGACAAACCGCCACCTACCAGCAGGTTAAAGCCTACCAGCTTGCCGTTCTCGGCGATGGCGACAAAGTTCAGGTCGTTCGCGTGCAGATCGACATCGTTATGCGGCGGTACCACAACGGTGGTTTTAAACTTACGCGGCAGATAGGTTGCGCTGAGGATCGGCTCCTCTTCGGTGGTGGCGACCTTTTTCTCGTCCAGCCAGATCTCGGCATAAGCACGGGTACGCGGCAGCAGATGCTCAGAAATTTTCTTCGCCCACTCATACGCTTCCTGATGCAGTTCAGACTCCACCGGGTTAGAGCTGCACAGCACGTTGCGGTTCATATCGTTCGCCGTGCCGATCGCGTCCAGCCCCACTTCGTGCAGCATCTGATGCGCCGGTTTCACATTCTTTTTCAGAATGCCGTGAAACTGGAAAGTCTGGCGGTTCGTTAGACGGACGCTGCCGTATAGTGTGTTTTCCGTTGCGAACTTCTCAATCGCCAGCCACTGCTTCGGCGTAATGATGCCGCCCGGCAAACGACAGCGCAGCATCATCGCGTGACGCGGCTCCAGCTTCTGCTCGGCACGTTCGGCGCGAATATCTCGGTCATCCTGCTGATACATACCGTGAAAACGGATCAGCAGAAAGTTATCGCCGCTAAAGCCGCCGGTCAGGCCATTGTGTAAATCTTCGGCAATCGTCCCGCGCAGAAAATTGCTCTCTTTTTTCATGCGCTCCGCATCGGAGAGTTTTCCCTCGACGACCAGCGGTCCTGGGTGTTTTTCACTCATTAGTAAACATCTCGCTGATAACGGCGCTCAATGCGCAGCTCACTTAAAAACTCATCAGCCGACTCAAGGTCCATTCCGCCCTGCCCGGCTACCACTTCCAGTAACGCCTGCTCAACGTCTTTTGCCATACGGTTGGCATCGCCGCAGACATAAATATGTGCGCCTTCCTGTAGCCAGCGCCACACTTCCGCACCTTTCTCGCGGATTTTGTCCTGAACATAAATTTTATGCTGCTGGTCGCGCGACCAGGCTAAATCAATATGGGTCAGCAGCCCCTCTTTGACATAGCGCTGCCATTCCACCTGATAAAGAAAATCTTCGGTGAAATGCGGATTGCCGAAGAACAGCCAGTTCTTCCCGCTGGCACCGTCGTTTTCACGCTGCTGCATAAAGGCGCGGAACGGCGCGATCCCGGTACCCGGCCCAATCATAATCACCGGCGCATCAGGATCGGCAGGCAGGCGGAAGTTATCGTTATGCTCGATAAACACCCGCACTTCTCCCTCTTCCTCCAGCCTGTCGGCCAGATAGCTGGAAGCGCCGCCCGCACGTGGGCGACCATCAATTTCATAACGCACCGCGCCGACGGTGATATGCACTTCGTTTTCCGTCTCAGCCTGTGAAGAGGCGATGGAATAGAGGCGCGGCGTCAGCGGACGCAACAGCGACAGCAACTGCTCCGGATTCAGCTCGCCAGGTGCCTGACGCGCCATATCCACAATCGGTACGGTTTGCGCATAATGCTGCAGCTGGGCCTTATCCGCCGCCAGCGCCAGCAGCTTTTCGTTGCGTACCAGTTTGGCGTACTGCTCAACGATTTGCGGCGTGTTAACCGTTAGCTCAAAATGCTGCTGCAACGCCTGTGAGAGCGGCAGGCTTTGCCCTTTCACCTCAACAATTTCATCGCCGCGCAGCCATAACAGTTCAGTCAGCTCTTTTACCAGCGCCGGATCGTTTTCATACCAGATGCCAAGCGCGTCGCCCGGCTGATAGCGCAGCCCGGCATCGCCTAAATCGATTTCAATATGGCGCACATCTTTATCGGAGCCACGGCCGGTAATTTTCTGGTTAACCGAAAGCGTGGCGACCAGCGGTTCGTCACGCGTATAGGGCGTGGTGAAAACTTCATTATAGGTGCCGCTGGCGGTAGCAACGGCCTGCGCCGGCGTGTCGGTGGGAACGCGCTTTTGCAGCAGCGCAACGATCTCTTTACGCCACTTTTCCGCATCAGCAGCAAATTCCACATCAGCATCAACGCGATCGAGCAGCCGTTCCGCGCCCAGCTCAGCCAGCCTGGTATCGAAATCTTTTCCGGCCTTGCTGAAAAACTCATATGACGTGTCGCCCAGGCCAAACACCGCAAACGCGGTCTCCGTCAGCTTCGGTGCCTTTTTGGACATCAGATATTTATGCAGCGCAACTGCCTCTTCCGGCGGATCGCCTTCGCCCTGCGTAGAGGTCACCACCACCAGCAGTTTTTCCTGAGCGATCTGTTTGAACTTATAGTCACCGGCATTCACCAGCTTCACATTCAGTTTCGCTGCCAGTAAATCATCACGCAACTGCTCAGCGACACGGCGCGCATTACCGGTTTGCGAAGCGGAGAGCAGCGTAATGGCTGGTGCCTCTGCGGCGGGCGCGGGCGCGCTCTGCACGGCGGCAACAGCACCGGGCGACTGGTTAACCACCCCCCAGAAATAGCCAGAAATCCATGCCAGCTGCGTCGTTGATAAATCTTGGGTCGCCGCCTGCAAGCGGGCGAGTTGCTCCGGCTGAAGCGGGAGCAAAGAACCTGGGGGAGCCTGAGTCGTCATTGCCTTGATGATTCCAGTATCAGTGATGCCAAACCGTTCAGAGACGGAAGATAGCGTAGAGGTTACCGAGTCGCATATTAACCGGTAAATAAGGGTTAGAAATAATAAATAACCAAAACGCCTAAACGCTTTTGGTGATAAAGCTTAACGCTTTAGCTTCTTATTAAAGAGTTTACTTATCAAAGAGTTAATCAGTGAGCATTTATTGCGCAGCGTTAAAAATAGCGGTAGCGGGGGAAACGGGTGCGAAAAAACTGTTTTTCCGGTAGACTTCGCCGGTTTTTGCAACAACTGAGATACCGATTATGGCAACTACGCTTTTTAAAGATTTCCAGTTCGAAGCCGCCCATCATCTGCCGCATGTGCCTGAAGGCCATAAGTGTGGACGTTTGCACGGTCACTCATTCCTGGTGCGTCTTGAAATCACCGGCGATGTCGACCCTTATACCGGCTGGATTATGGATTTCGCCGAGCTGAAGGCCGCTTTTAAACCGGTATACGATCGTCTGGATCACTATTATCTGAACGATATTGCAGGCCTGGAAAATCCCACCAGCGAAGTGCTGGCGCAGTGGATCTGGCAACAGATGAAACCGGTAGTGCCGCTGCTTAGCGCGGTCATGATCAAAGAAACCTGCACCGCCGGTTGCGTGTATCGCGGCGAATAAGCACCGTTTATCGCTCTTTTTTTCCCAGCCAGCGTTCTTTCTGTAACGCACCGTTGATAGCGATATTCAGCACAGGCGACGGGGGAAGCCAGTTTGCTTTACCCAGCGCCTGCATTTCAGCCAGCAACGGATTATCTTCCCCCACGGCATAATCCGCCAGCAGCTCTCCGGCAATTGTTTGCTTTGAGATCCCCGCGCCGTTGCAGCCGCCAGCAGTATAAAGATATTTATTTATACGGCCCCATTGCGGTGCACCGTTACGCGTCACGCTAATGGTTCCCGACCAGCAATGACTAAACGCTACGTCTTTAAGCTGCGGATAGATTTTGTGGAAGAGTTGAGAATGCAGGCGGGCCGCCTGCTGCGTCTGACGTGCGCTGATCATACCCTGTAGTGCAGGGATCACATGCTGACGAATCAGGAAACGGCGATCCTGCGTAAACCGGAGCGTGGCACCCGCGATAGCATTTACTGGCGTCAGGCCCCAACTGTCCATTTTTGGCAGTCGTGCAAGCTGCTGTTGAGTGAGCGGCGGCGTCAGGCTGGCGAAAGTCGCCATTGCTGCCTGGCGACGCAGGCCGGGCAGCAAATGCCCCGATAAGGCATTGGTCCCCAGCATCGCTTTTTTAGCCCGCACCGCGCCAGTTGCAGTATAAACGGTCACGCCCTGATGATAATCGATGGTCAGCGCCGGGCTGTGGTACCACAGAGAGACATTATCAGGCAGCGTAGCAGCCAGACCAGAAATCAGCAGGGCTGGATTCACTAATACCGTATTCGGGGTAAAGATCGCTTTATGATAAAAACGGGTGCCCAGCTTCTCCTGTAAGGCATCGCTATTCAGCAGTTGATAATCTTCCGCCATCTGCTCCAGACTGGAACAGTAACGTTGTAAAATCTTTTCCTGTCCAGCCGCGACCTGGCAATGATATTTTCCGGCGCTCTCCCATTCACATTCGATGTGATGCTTGTCCACTAATCCCTTCAGCCGCTGCATGCCCGCCTGCAGCAATTGACGATAATCATGAGCTTTTTTTAGCTCGGCCGTTGAGCTACCGATATTGTGTGGCAGTCCGATGATAAAGC
This sequence comes from Pantoea sp. FN0302, assembly GCF_050113775.1. Taxonomy (NCBI): domain Bacteria; kingdom Pseudomonadati; phylum Pseudomonadota; class Gammaproteobacteria; order Enterobacterales; family Erwiniaceae; genus Pantoea; species Pantoea sp. FN0302. Next base: position 70,860 of record NZ_JBNJSM010000006.1, on the reverse strand, counting down.
CGGAATTTCTACCGGACGCGCTTTCATAAGCTGTGCCAGCCTCCAGCACTGCAATTTTCCATGCGGGCTTTAGCGTTGCCAGCCGTCGGGCAAATGCCAGCCCGGCGTAACCGGCACCTATCACCACCCAATCAGCGTCGATCAAAGAGGTTAATGCCGGAAACAGATGCGGTTGCGGATACTGGCTAAGCCAGCCGGAGATGTTTTGATTAAACGGTAGATGAGGCATAACCCTTCCCTTGGTGTGGTCATTCCGAAAACAGAAGTGTACCACCCGCAGGCAAGGGCGTTAATCAGGCAATATTGAGATATTTATGGGTCTGCATCGAAAGCCGCCAGTTCCGGGCAATGCAGGTGGCAATACAGAGACGCGTAGCGTCCTCTTTCTGACTGATCGGCTGCAGCGCAATAATCCGCGCTTTATCATCCTCTACGCGAACCAGCAGTTGATCCAGCGCATCGATATCACGCTGACGTGCCACCGGATGCTTGATCTCATCGGCACGCACCAGCGCCTGGTCCAGCACATCATAACCACCTCGCATATTAACCTTAGGCGATACCGTGACCCAGGTTTGCGCCGTACAGCGCACCGGATGCGTACCGCTGGTTTCAATCTGACAGCTGAAGCCAGCCTGCTGCAGCGCGTCGGTCAACGGGGTTAAATCGTGGATGCACGGCTCGCCGCCGGTAATCACCACATGGCGTGCGGTCCACTGCTGTTGATCGATGGTTTGTAATAAGGCAGCGGCATCGGCAGCGCCCCAGGCATCGCTTTCCACCGTTTTTATCAGAATATCGCCCAGCGAGGTTTCCCGATCGGCCAGCTTATCCCATGTGTGTTTGGTATCGCACCAGCTGCAGCCAACCGGGCATCCCTGCAAGCGGATAAAGATTGCCGGAACGCCGGTATAAAAACCTTCGCCCTGCAACGTCTGGAACATTTCATTAATCGGGTACTGCATCACGCACTCACGTCAGGAGAATTAAGGGCGCAGATTATGGCAGATGAAGGGAGGGACGCCAAATATCATGGACAGAAAAGGCACAAACTGAAGAGAGAAAAAGCCGCCCGCTATCAGGCCGGGCGGCTTTTGCCTGTTACAGGAATTTATTATGGTGCATCGTTACTATCGCCTGGCGCGCAACATCATTCGCGCCGCTTAACGTAAAGTGTCCATAATCAAACGCGCTTGGCTGACCGTTTGAAGCCAACGCGTGGCAAACATCATTCGGACACATGATGTTGTACACCGAGATATAACCAACCTTCTCTTCCGCTACCGCCTGCTGCATGCGTAGATCGATGCCTTTGATATTGCGGTTGGTAGAGCTTGAGACTAAATCTTTACGTCCGTTCTCCTGGTAGGCCAGCAGATCCGGCAGCGCCTCAGCATACTCAATCGTCGGCCCCATAACGGTGATGTTGTTGGTGACTTTTTTTAGCGCTTCCAGTGTCGCTTTCAACGGCGCGATATCTTCCGGCAACCAGCGAGCAGAGATAATGATGCCATCCACTTTATGGTTGGGCAGCCACTGCTGATAAACATAATCCATCAGTTCCGTACATTTATTATTGATGGACTGGTGCGATACCGGCTTACAGCCTGCTGAGGTGGCCTGCATCAGGTTAACGCTCTCTCCTGCCGCAAGGCTAAGCGCACGCCAAAGATGGGCACCGTGGCTGTCACCGACCAGCAGATAATTTTTTTCCGTGGCGGAAGTTTTCAGGCAGAAATCGCGATCGTAATGCCCTTTCGCCTCGCTGTTGCCATCAATAAAGCATTTACCTAAACGGAACTGATAAAAATATTCATCGGTATTACGATATTGAGAGAATTTCGCTACCGCCAGCGCCTGATCGGAAAATTTACCGGACTCATTACTGACATGGCTTTTATACAGTGTAGCCGACGCGATAAGCACCAGGCCGACCACAGAGAAGGCGGAAACCGCTACCGGATTCAGGTTCGACAGCTTGTAACGGAAAGGAATTTCAATCAGATAGCGGGAAGCAATAGCCAGCCCAAAGGTCAGCGTCAGCACCAGCAGATCGCGCATTCCCTCATTCATATTCAGGAACATCTTGCTGTAAACGATAAGCGGCCAGTGCCAGAGATAGAGGCAGTAGGAGATCATGCCGATATAAACCACCGGCTTTAATGCCAGAATGCGGTTTACGATGGCCTCCCGGCCCGCCAGAATCAGCAGGAAACTTCCGAGACATGGCCAAAGCGCGTTCCACGACGGAAACGGCTTGCTGGTGCTGAGCCAGAAAAAGCCGAACAGAATCAGCGCCAGGCCGGCAAGGCTCATCAGATGCCTGATTTCCTGACGCACGGTCGCCATACGTGTTTCCAGGGTCGAAACCGCGATAAGCCCGCCAATTGCCAGCTCCCATGCGCGTGTAGGCAACATATAAAAGGTAAAGTCGGGCTTTTTCAGCACGCCAACCACGCTAAGCAGAAACGACACGGCGATGATGGCCAGCATGACCTGAGTAACACGATGACGGAACCAGCGTACGGCAAACAGCAGCACGATTGGGAACAGAATGTAGAACTGTTCTTCTACCGCCAGAGACCAGGTATGCAGCAGAGGTTTTAGTTCTGCGGGGCCGGCGAAGTAACCGGTCTGCTGCCAAAAGAAAATATTTGAAGAGAAAAGCGTGGTGGCGATAGCGCTATTGCCCAGTTCGGTAAACTGCGCCGGAAGCAGGTTATGATAGCCAAACAACAAGGTGGCTATCAGCACAACAAACAGCGGCGGCAAAATACGTAAGCAGCGTCGCTTGTAGAACTCCAGATAAGAAAACTCACCTTTCATGGCACTCTGATAAATAATGCCGCAGATCAGATAGCCCGATATCACGAAAAAGATATCAACCCCGGTGAATCCACCAGGTATACCGGTCACGCCCAGGTGATAGGCGATCACCGGCAGCACGGCAAGTGCGCGTAGACCGTCAATATCAGCGCGATATTTCATTTTAAACCTTCCGTATCATTACAATTAATGACGTAAGGTTTACATATTTCTGTTAAGAATTAACCCTTCCTTAAACCAAATCAGACAGTTCTGGAAAAGTGCTTTTACACCGCAACTGGTTAATTAACAACGTAATAATAAAAAAGCCCCATCACAAGACGGGGCTTTTCAGAAAATACGCAGGTCACATTATTCAGATGCGAGCTGAAAAGTCTTATTACTGACCTTTCACTTCTTTCAGACCGTTGAACGGTGCTTTAGAACCCAGCGCTTCTTCGATACGAATCAGCTGGTTGTATTTAGCTACGCGGTCAGAACGGCTCATAGAACCGGTTTTGATCTGGCCAGCTGCAGTACCTACCGCCAGGTCAGCGATGGTAGCATCTTCAGTTTCGCCTGAGCGGTGAGAGATAACGGCAGTGTAGCCTGCATCTTTCGCCATCTTGATAGCAGCCAGGGTTTCGCTCAGAGAGCCAATCTGGTTGAATTTGATCAGGATAGAGTTAGCGATGCCTTTCTCGATGCCTTCTTTCAGGATCTTGGTGTTGGTGACGAACAGGTCATCGCCCACCAGCTGGATTTTGTCGCCCAGCACTTTAGTCTGGTAAGCGAAGCCTTCCCAGTCAGATTCGTCCAGACCGTCTTCGATAGAAACGATCGGATACTGTTTGGTCAGATCTTCCAGGAAGTGAGTGAACTCTTCAGAAGTGAACGCTTTGTTGCCTTCGCCAGCCAGAACGTATTTGCCATCTTTGTAGAACTCAGATGCCGCACAGTCCATCGCCAGAGTGATGTCTTTGCCCAGCTCGTAGCCTGCTGCTTTTACCGCTTCAGCGATAACGGCCAGCGCTTCCGCGTTGGAACCCAGGTTCGGCGCATAGCCGCCTTCGTCACCCACAGCGGTGTTCATGCCTTTCGCTTTCAGCACTTTTGCCAGGTGATGGAACACTTCAGAACCCATGCGGATCGCTTCTTTCACAGAGGAAGCGCCAACCGGCTGGATCATGAATTCCTGGATGTCAACGTTGTTGTCAGCGTGCTCACCACCGTTGATGATGTTCATCATCGGCAGCGGCATAGAGAATTTGCCCGGCGTGCCGTTCAGTTCAGCGATGTGCTCATACAGCGGCATGCCTTTAGCTGCGGCAGCAGCTTTGGCGCTTGCCAGAGAAACAGCCAGAATCGCGTTAGCACCGAAGTTAGATTTGTTTTCGGTACCATCCAGGTCGATCATGATCTTGTCGATGTTCGCCTGATCTTTGGCATCTTTACCCAGGATAGCTTCAGCAATCGGACCGTTAACCGCAGCAACGGCTTTGGTGACGCCTTTACCCAGGAAACGAGATTTGTCACCGTCACGCAGTTCCAGCGCTTCGCGAGAGCCGGTAGAAGCCCCTGACGGCGCGGCAGCCATACCTACAAAACCGCCTTCCAGGTGAACTTCAGCTTCAACAGTCGGGTTACCACGTGAGTCGATGATTTCACGACCGATGACTTTAACGATTTTGGACATTAGTTTTTCCTCAGTACAAGTTAAGCTAAAACTCAGACAAACAGTGCGCGAAACGTTCGCGCACTGTTATAAAAACGCTTACTTCACTTGATGCTTCTGGTACTCGCTTGCAGCTTTCACAAAGCCGGCAAACAGCGGGTGACCATCGCGGGGCGTTGAGGTAAATTCCGGATGGAACTGACACGCAACAAACCACGGGTGGTTCGGGTTTTCGATAATCTCAACCAGCTGATTGTCCCCGGAGCGACCTGCAATGCGCAGACCCGCCGCTTCGATAGGTTTTAACAGCATGTTGTTCACTTCATAGCGGTGACGATGACGCTCAACGATGGTATCGGAGCCGTACATCTGACGCACCAGGCTATTTTCGGTCAGCTGACACTGCTGGCTGCCGAGACGCATGGTACCGCCGAGATCGCTCTGCTCGCTGCGAACTTCAACGTTGCCGTTTTCATCGCGCCATTCGGTGATCAACGCCACCACCGGATATTTACAGTCTGGCACAAATTCCGTTGAGTTGGCATCAGCCATGCCCGCAACGTTACGGGCAAACTCCATCAGCGCCACCTGCATACCCAGGCAAATGCCCAGATAAGGAATATTATTTTCACGCGCATATTGAGCGGTGAGAATTTTGCCTTCGATACCGCGCGGGCCAAAGCCACCCGGCACCAGAATCGCATCGAGATCTTTCAGGACTTCAACGCCGCGCGATTCCACATCCTGCGAATCGATCAGCTTGATGTTAACCGTTACGCGATTTTTCAGGCCGCCATGCTTCAGCGCCTCAATCACCGATTTATACGCATCCGGCAGTTCAACATATTTGCCGACCATACCGATGGTGACTTCGCCGCCCGGATTCGATTCTTCGTAAATCACCTGCTCCCATTCAGAGAGGTTAGCTTCCGGCACGTTCAGGCTGAATCGTTTACAAATATAATCGTCCAGGCCCTGTGATTTCAACAGGCCAGGAATCTTATAAATGGAATCAACGTCTTTCAGAGAGATAACCGCTTTTTCCGGCACGTTACAGAACAGCGCGATTTTCGCCCGTTCGTTAGCCGGCACGGCGCGATCGGAACGGCAGATCAGCACATCAGGCTGGATACCAATGGAGAGCAGCTCTTTAACAGAGTGCTGCGTCGGCTTGGTTTTAACTTCACCCGCTGCGGCCATATAAGGCACTAACGTCAGGTGCATATAAAGGGTATGTTCGCGTCCGACATCTACCGCCATCTGACGAATGGCTTCCAGGAAAGGCAAGGATTCGATATCGCCGACGGTACCGCCGATTTCCACCAGCACCACATCGTGGCCTTCGCCGCCTTCGATAATGCGTTCTTTGATGGCGTTAGTGATGTGCGGAATAACCTGAATGGTGGCGCCCAGGTAATCACCGCGGCGCTCTTTGCGCAGCACCTCAGAATAGATGCGGCCAGTGGTAAAGTTATTGCGACGCGACATCCGGGTGCGGATGAAACGTTCATAGTGACCTAAATCGAGATCGGTTTCAGCGCCGTCATCGGTAACAAAGACTTCACCGTGCTGCGTCGGGCTCATGGTGCCTGGATCCACGTTGATATACGGGTCCAGTTTCATGATGGTCACATTCAGGCCACGCGCCTCAAGAATGGCTGCGAGGGAGGCTGCGGCAATGCCTTTACCCAGAGAGGATACGACCCCGCCGGTCACAAAAATATAGTTCGTTGTCATGCTGAACCTGAGAGTTGAGGTTTAAAGACGGTGGAATAACCAGGACGGGAAAACAGTATACTGGATTCACCTCTTACTCACAATTGATCATTGCCGCCATCGCCACACCTGATGACGGCCTACCTTACCTGGGCAATGGGTCTGGAGGGTTGATTTGGGTCATAGTGAGCGAATATTTTTTGCTAAAAGCTGAAACGAGTAAGCTAAAAATCAGGTGGAATGGCAAAAAATATTCTGGCAATCAGTGCCCGGGGAAGCGGGGGACAGGCTACGAAGGAAAGCCTCCGCGTCAGGGATGACGCGGCGGAGTCTCCAGGATGGATTAACGACGTCTTTACGCAGCAGTCTGTCCCCCGCTGGGGGCGGCGGGATTTTAACTTTACAAGCATGTCGGTCAGTCAAAAGGCCGCATTCAGGCTGATTAGCCTGCCGCTTTCTCCCCCGCTTTAACCTGTTGCCAGGCAGCTTCCATCTGCTCCAGCGTGGCGTCGCTCATATTCATGCCCTGCGCCGCAATAATCTGCTCGACCTGTCGAAAACGTCGCTCAAACTTCACGTTGGCTTTTTGCAACGCCGTCTCTGCTTTGGTGCCCAGATGACGCGCCAGGTTCACGGTAGCAAACAGCAGATCGCCGACCTCCTCTTCCAGCTTCGCCTCATCCACCACTGCCTGCTGCGCTTCGTGCATCACCTCATCAATCTCTTCATGCACTTTATCAACGACCGGCCCTAATGAGTTCCAGTCAAAGCCTACGCTGCGGCAACGTTTCTGAATTTTCTGCGCACGCATCAGTGCCGGTAACGCCTGTGGAATATCATCCAGCGCCGAGTGCTGTGCCTTCCCGGCGCGCTCCTGCTGTTTGATCTGCTCCCAGTTATGCAGCACTTCTTCGCTGTCTTTTACCTGCGCGTCGGCGAAAATATGTGGATGACGCCGTTCCAGCTTATCGGCGATGCCGTGACAAATATCATCGAAAGTAAAACGTCCCTCTTCCCGCGCCATTTGGGCATAAAAAACCACCTGAAACAGCAGATCGCCCAACTCATCGCGCAGATCGTCATAGTCTTCGCGCTGAATGGCATCGATCACCTCATAGGTCTCTTCTAATGTATAGGGGGCAATCGTGGCGTAAGTTTGTTCGCGATCCCAGGGGCAGCCGTGCTGCGGATCGCGCAGCGTCTGCATAATAGTCAGCAGACGATCAAGAGCAGTCATAGTGAAACCTTAATACCAATAAGCGGGAGCGACATGCCGCGCCAGGCACGGCATGTCAGATAATTAATGAAGACGTCGGGCGTCAATAATGTCGGGAACCTGATTAAGGCGCGCCAGAACGCGACCCAGCACCTGCTGATTGTAAATCTCAATATCCATATCAATGGTTGCCAGCTGCTTACGCGTATCGCTGCGGCTGGAGACGCCCAGCACGTTCACCTTCTCATTGGCGAGAATAGTGGTAATGTCGCGCAGCAGCCCGCTGCGATCGTTGGCGGTCACGCGCACCACCAGCGAATAGCCGCTGGAGTAGCTTTCGCCCCAGACCGCATCCACAATTCGCTCCGGCGCATGCGACATCAGCTCTGCCAGCTGATCGCAGTCGGCGCGGTGGATGGAGATCCCCCGCCCCTGCGTAATAAAACCTACGATATCGTCGCCAGGAATCGGCTGACAGCATCGGGCAATGTGGTGCATCAGATTGCCGACACCCTCCACCACTACTCGCCCGCTCTCTTTTCCGGCGCGCTGCGGCGTATGGCTTTTCTGCGTCAGCTGGCGCAGCGCCTCGCGGTCTTCCTCCTCCGCGCTTGGCTTATTCAGCTTCGCCTGCAGGAAGTTAACCATCTGATTCAGACGTATATCGCCACCGCCGATGGCCGCCAGTAATTCATCCAGCGTACCCACGTTATAGCGCGGCAGCAGCAGCTTCTCCGCCTCTTTCAGGCTAATATCCAGCTGATTCAGTTCGTTATCCAGAATCTGACGGCCCGCCACGATATTCTTATCGCGATCCTGCTTGCGGAACCAGGCGTGGATTTTAGAGCGGCCACGGCTGGTGGTGACATAGCCGAGATTAGGGTTTAGCCAGTCGCGGCTGGGGTTGGGCTGCTTTTGCGTGATGATTTCAATCTGATCGCCCATCTGCAACTGATAGGTAAAGGGCACGATACGGCCGCCAATCTTGGCACCGATGCAGCGGTGTCCAATATCGCTGTGAATGTGATAGGCGAAATCAAGCGGCGTCGAGCCTGCAGGCAGATCCACAACGTCGCCCTTCGGCGTAAACACATACACGCGATCGTCAAATACCTGGCTGCGCACCTCTTCCAGTAACTCGCCGGTGTCCGCCATCTCTTCCTGCCAGGCGATCAGTTTACGCAACCAGGCGATACGCTCTTCATGTCCATGTGCGCCGCGCGCCTGTCCACCGGAGCCCTCTTTATATTTCCAGTGGGCAGCCACCCCCAGCTCTGCGTCTTCATGCATCTGCCGGGTACGGATCTGAATCTCAACCGTTTTGCCGCCGGGGCCAAGCACCACGGTATGGATCGACTGATAACCGTTGGGCTTTGGATTCGCCACATAGTCATCAAACTCATCCGGCAGATGACGATACAGCGTATGCACAATCCCCAGCGCGCCATAGCAATCCTGCAAACGCTCGGCGACAATTCGCACCGCCCGCACGTCAAACAGCTCGTCAAACGCCAGCGACTTCTTCTGCATCTTGCGCCAGATGCTGTAGATATGTTTTGGACGGCCATAGACTTCAGCCTTCACGCCTTCGCGCGTCATCTCGGTGCGCAAGCTTTCCACGAAGGTTTCGATATATTGCTCGCGGTCGATACGCCGCTCATGCAGCAGCTTTGCAATACGTTTGTATTCGTCTGGATGAAGATAGCGGAAGCAGAAATCCTCCAGCTCCCACTTGAGCTGCCCGATGCCAAGACGGTTGGCTAACGGGGCGTAGATATTGGTACACTCTTTGGCTGCCAGAACGCGCTCATCTTCCGGCGCATCCTTCATTTCACGCAGATGGGCGATACGCTCAGCCAGCTTGATCACCACGCAGCGGAAATCTTCCACCATCGCCAGCAGCATGCGGCGCACGTTATCCACCTGCTCGGAAGCCATCGAGTCGTTATGGATCGCCTTAAGCTGACGAATGGCATCCATATCGCGCACGCCATGCACCAGCGAAACGATCGCCTTGCCAAAGGTTTCTTCCAGCTTCTCTTCTGAAACGATGTCAGCATCCGCCAGCGGAAAAACCAGCGCGGCGCGCAGGGTGTCATTGTCCATGCTCAGCATCGACAGGATCTCGACCATTTCAATGCCGCGCCACAGCAGCAACGCCTGATCGGGATGCGCCTGAGTGACAGACTCACAATAGCGCCAGGTATCGGCCAGTCGTTCACTTGATTGCGGGTTCACGATCCCCAAACTGGTGATCCATTCATCGAGCGCGAACTCACCCGCCGTATTCAAATGTGCGCTTCTTACCGCAACCATAACCTCTCCTGGCAACCTGTAAAGATACTTATGTTTTACCGAATAGCACCATGGATTCAAGATGACCGGTATGCGGAAACATATCGAGCATCGCAACCCTTTCTAACTGGTAACCGGACGACAGCAGTACCTGACTATCGCGGGCAAGTGTAGTCGGGTTACAGGAAACGTAAACAATACGTTGTGGCGCAAGTTTAACAATATGTTGCATCACGCCTGCTGCGCCTGCACGTGCCGGATCCAGTAACACCTTGTCAAAACCGTGCGCCGCCCAGGGCTGGCGCGTCACATCTTCTTCCAGGTTCTCATGAAAAAAGGTGATGTTTTCAAGACAATTCTGGCGGGCATTATACGCACCTTGTGCTGTTAAAGCTGCTACGCCCTCCACACCCACAACATTTTGTGCAGCCTTTGCTATCGGCAAGGTAAAGTTTCCCATGCCGCAAAACAGATCTAACACCCGGTCGTGCGGCTGCAGATCGAGCCACTCCAGCGCCTTCGCCACCATTTTATGATTGACCGCGTCATTGACCTGAATAAAATCGCGCGGACTAAAGCTCAGTTTCAACTGATGCGACATATAGTAAGGCGGCTTGCCGCTAATCTGTTGTAACTGCTCGCTATCCGGCGCCAGAAACAACGCCAGCTGGTGCTCATGCGAAAAGCGTTCCAGCTTTTGCCGATCGCCAACGCTTAGCGCATCAAGATGTCGCAACACCAGCACCGGACCGTTATCCGCCTGCACCAGTTCAACATGCCCCAGACGTCGTACTGCCTGTAGCGAGGCGAGACAGGCCCTGAGCGGCACCAGCAGCGCATCAAGCTCGGGCTTCAAAATGGGGCAATGGTCGATGGAAACCAGATCGTTTGATGCGGTTTTACGAAAGCCCATCGTGAGCGTCTGCGTTTTGGCCTGATATTGCAGACCAAGACGCGCACGGCGGCGATAGCCGTAAGCGCTGTCGCCGATAATCTCATCTACCCGGGTTGGCTGTGCGGTTTCCCGCGTGAGCAGATGCGCCAGCGCGTTGGCCTTGCTCTGCTGCTGCAGCTCCTGCGAAGCGTGCTGCTGCTGACAACCGCCGCAAACGGTAAAATATGGGCAGCGCGGCGTAACGCGTTGCTCGCTGGGCTGAAGAATACGTCGTGCACGACCGCGTGCGTACTGACGTTTATCCTCCTGCAGCTCAACCTCTACCTGCTCGCCCGGCAGTGCGCCGCTGACAAATAGCGTCTTGCCCTGATGGCGAGCCACGCCCTGACCAAAAGCATCAAGATCGTGAATAGTGACCGTAATTGTTTGTCGGGTCGTCACACGCCGTTTTGCGGAGTAGAATTGCGCCATAGTGGAATAAAATCTCTGAATAATTGCTATGCGAAGTTACGCCTGACTGACGGCGTTACTGCCCAGCGTAATTGTCTCATACCGGACTATCATGACCAAATACAGCCTGCGGGCAAGGATGATGATTTTAATACTGGCCCCGACCTTAATGATTGGTCTGCTGCTCAGTACTTTTTTTGTGGTGCATCGCTATAACGAGCTACAGCGCCAGTTAGTGGATGCCGGGGCAAATATCATCGAACCGTTGGCGGTTTCCAGTGAATATGGCATGACCTTTCACAGCCGCGAATCAGTACGTCAGCTGGTGAGCCTTTTGCATCGCCGTCATTCCGATATCGTGCGCGCCATTACGGTATTTGATAACAATCATCAGATATTTGTTACCTCTAACTATCACCTGAATCAGGAACTGCTGCGCCTGTCAGGCGGCGCTAAGCCACCTAAACTGACAACGATAGAACGCCTCGGTAATGTCATTGTTCTGCGCACGCCGGTGGTATCAGAAAATTACTATCCGGATGAATCGCCTGGGCGGGACGTTAAGCCTACAGGTAATCCGCTGGGCTACGTGGCGATTGAACTGGATCTGCAGTCGGTCAGGCTTCAGCAATATAAAGAAGTGTTTGTCTCTACGCTGCTGCTGCTGTTTTGTCTCTGTATCGCCATGATGTTCGCCTATCGCCTGATGCGCGACGTTACCGGTCCGATACGCAATATGGTCAGCACGGTGGATCGTATTCGTCGCGGTCAGCTCGATAGCCGCGTTGAAGGCTATATGCTTGGCGAACTGGATATGCTGAAAAACGGCATTAACGCCATGGCGATGTCTTTGACTGCCTACCATGAAGAGATGCAGCAGAATATCGATCAGGCGACCTCTGACCTGCGTGAAACGCTGGAGCAGATGGAAATCCAGAACGTTGAGCTGGATCTGGCCAAGCGCCGGGCACAGGAGGCGGCCCGCATCAAATCAGAATTCCTTGCCAATATGTCGCACGAGCTGCGCACGCCGCTTAACGGCGTTATCGGCTTTACGCGTCAGACCTTAAAAACACCGCTCACCTCCACGCAGCGCGACTACCTGCATACCATCGAACGCTCGGCTAATAACCTGCTTAGCATCATCAATGACGTGCTGGATTTCTCGAAGCTGGAGGCCGGGAAGCTGGTGCTGGAAACAATTCCGTTCCCGCTGCGCGCCACGCTGGATGAGACGCTGGTGCTGCTGGCGCCTTCCGCCCATGATAAAGGACTGGAGCTGACGATTAATGTTCAGGGCGAGGTGCCGGATAATGTGATTGGCGATCCGCTGCGCCTGCAGCAGATTTTAACCAACCTGATCGGTAACGCGGTGAAGTTTACTGAACGCGGCAATATTGATATTCGTGTGGAAAAGCGCGGCTTAAGCAATAGCAGCGTCGAGCTGGAAGTGCAGGTACACGATACCGGTATTGGCATTGCTGAGAAACAGCAGTCGCAGCTGTTTGAGGCTTTTCGTCAGGCCGATGCCAGTATTTCCCGGCGTCACGGCGGAACCGGTCTTGGGCTGGTTATTACCCAGAAGCTGGTGAAAGAGATGGGCGGCGATATCGCTTTTCACAGCCGTCTGGGCCAGGGGTCGACATTCTGGTTCCATGTCAGCCTGGCACTGAATCCAAACGCCGCCAGCGATCCTCGCGCGCTGGATGGGCTGCGCGGCAAGCGTCTTGCCTATGTTGAGGCGAATCCGGCCGCAGCGCAGGCGGCGCTGGATATTTTGAGCGCCATGCCGCTTACGGTCAGCTACAGCCTGACGCTCGAAGGCCTTACCGAGACGCGTTACGATATGCTGCTGATCGGTTTGCCTGTCTGCCAAAGCAGCGACAGCGTGCTATCACAGGCTTTTATTAACAGCCTGAAGGCACGCGCCGACTGCGTAATTATGGCCCTCTCCAGCCAGATGTTATTGCAGGCGGAGCAGTTAAAAACACACGGTATCGATGCCTGTTTATGCAAGCCGGTAACCCGCACGCGGCTGCTGCCGGTGATGCTCGATTTGCAGGCGCGCAAACGCTATGACCTGCCCGCCCGCGCGCGTCTGCCGTTGGCGGTCATGGCGGTTGATGACAATCCCGCCAACCTCAAGCTGATTGGCGCGCTGCTGGAGGAGCAGGTGGAAAATATTGTGCTGTGCGACAGCGGCGAAAAAGCGATTGAGGTCGCCCGTCAGCAGGCGCTGGATATTATTCTGATGGATATTCAGATGCCGGAAATCGACGGCATTCGTGCCAGCGAGCTGATTCGTGAGCTGCCCCAGCATGCCAATACGCCGATTATCGCAGTGACTGCCCATGCCATTGATGGCGAGCGCGAACATTTAATCAAAGCGGGAATGAATGATTATCTTGCCAAGCCGATTGATGAGGTGAAACTCAGTCACCTGCTGGCGCGCTACTCTCCAACGCTTCTGCCGGGCGTGCCGGAAGCGCCTGCAATTCCAGCCTCCCTTGACTGGCAGCTGGCGCTGCGTCAGGCGGCCAACAAACCCGATCTGGCACGCGACCTGCTGAAAATGCTGCTTGATTTTCTGCCGGAGGTGCAGGAGAAAATCGAGCAGAGCCTGGCGGAAAACCGTCAGAATGGGCTGCGGGAAATCATCCATAAACTGCACGGCAGCGCCAGCTACAGCGGCGTACCGCGCATGAAACAGCTGTGCCGACAGATTGAACATAGCCTGCGGCTGGATGGCGAAGTGATGGCGCTGGAACCTGAGCTGCTGGAGCTGCTGGATGAGATGGAAAATGTGGCGCAGGAGGCGCGCCACATTTTGAGTCAGTCCTGATTAAAAGCCTGACCGATTTTCAGGGTTGCGGCGATATTGCGTGCCGTCATACGTACGTTTTGCGCCGCGTTATTCAGCGCATCTTCCAGCGTACAGATGGAATAGATCACGCTGTAAACCGCGTCCAGGCCATGCTGGTGAACCACGCCGACATCTGCCGTCAGGCTGCCGGCAATGCCAATTACCGGCTTGTTGTAGCGCTTCGCGACTTTTGCCACGCCAATGGGCACTTTGCCGTGAACGGTTTGACTGTCGATACGGCCTTCGCCGGTGATCACCAGCGTGGCATCTTTGACTAACTCATCCAGCCCCAACGCTTCGGTAACGATTTCGATTCCGCGCCGCAGTTCTGCCTGGCAAAACGCATGCAGGGCCGCGCCCATTCCCCCCGCCGCGCCGCCGCCGGGGATATGCAGCACGTCAATATCGAGATCGCGCTGAATAATGCCCGCGTAGTGCGCCAACGCGCTATCAAGCTGGGTAACTAACGCTGGCGTCGCACCTTTCTGCGGACCAAAAATCGCCGAAGCCCCTTCATCGCCCGTGAGCGGGTTGGTAACATCGCAGGCCACCTCAAAGCGGCACTGACGCAGGCGCGGATCGAGCTGGCTGATATCAATGCGCGCCAGCTGCGGTAACGCTCCGCCGCCGTAACCAATCTGCTCATCCTGCGCGTTAAGCAGCCTGGCCCCCAGCGCCTGCACCATCCCGGCGCCGCCATCGTTTGTCGCACTGCCGCCGATGCCGATAATAAAATGTTGTACGCCGCGATCCAGCGCGTTAGCGATAAGCTCACCGGTGCCCCAGGAGGTGGTGACCAGCGGATCGCGCTGCGCGGGCGGCACCAGCTCTAGGCCACTGGCTGCGGCCATCTCAATAAACGCGCAGCTTTCATCGCCAGACAAACCATAAAAAGCATCAACCGGCTCCCCTAAAGGACCGGTAACCCGTAACCTGACAATTTTACCCTGCGTGGCCGCTACCATCGCCTCTACGGTGCCTTCACCGCCATCCGCCACCGGCAGTTTGACATATTCAGCATCGGGAAAGATTGCCCGAAAGCCGTTTTCAATCTCCGAAGCGACCTGCAGGGCGGATAAACTCTCTTTATACGAATCCGGTGCGATAACGATTTTCATAAGTAGTCCGAGCGCTGTTGAGCTGGCCGCAGCCAGAAAACGAAGCCGGTCAGCCTGACCGGCTCTGTAACCGGTGCGGATGGCTAGCGTGAAATTTCAACCTTCGCTAACTTTTCATAATAGCAGGCCAGCGCACTGTGATCGGAGGTGCCCATGCCATCTGCTTTTAACGCCTGCATCATTTCCATGACGGCGGCCGTTAACGGCAGCTGCGCGCCAACCCCATGCGAGGTATCCAGCGCATTACTGAGATCTTTAATATGCAGGTCGATACGGAAACCCGGTTTGAAGTTACGATCCATCACCATTGGCGCTTTGGCATCCAGCACCGTGCTGCCTGCCAGCCCGCCACGGATAGCCTGATAAACCAGATCCGGGTTAACGCCCGCTTTGGTCGCCAGCGAGAGCGCTTCTGACATCGCGGCAATATTCAGCGCGACAATGACCTGGTTCGCCAGTTTGGTCACGTTGCCTGCGCCGATATCACCGGTATGCACAACCGAACCGGCCATCGCTTTCATTAGATCGTAATAACGGTCGAAAACCGCTTTGTCGCCGCCCACCATCACCGACAGCGTGCCATCGATCGCTTTGGGTTCGCCGCCGCTCACCGGCGCATCCAGCATGCTGATGCCTTTTGCCGTCAGCGCCTGATGAATTTCGCGGCTGGCCAGCGGCGCAATCGAGCTCATATCAATCAGTACCGTGCCGGGTTTCGCCCCCTCGATGATGCCATTTTCGCCCAGCGCCACCTCTTTAACGTGCGGCGAATTTGGCAGCATGGTAATGATGACATCGCACTGTTCGGCAACCTCCTTCGGCGTTTTCGCCGTGGTGGCGCCCAGCTCAACCAGCTCCGCCTCGTTTTGCGTATTGGAATCACGAACCACCAGCGTATAACCCGCTTTCAGCAGGTTTTTGCTCATCGGTTTGCCCATAATGCCCAGACCAATAAATCCCACTTTCATTGCTATTCCCCTTGTTAAGCTATTTTTTAAAACGATCGCAAAGCGCCTGCGTGGCGTTACGGAACACGCCCAGATCGCTTCCCACGGCAACAAAGGTTGCACCCCATTCCAGATAGCGGCGCGCGTCAGCCTCGACCGGGGCCAGAATGCCGCTCGGTTTGCCTGCGGCTTTCGCCCGCGCAAAGATATGCTGAATAACTTTTAACACTTCAGGATGGGCAGGCTGCCCCAGATAGCCGAGCGCAGCGGAAAGATCGCCCGGGCCGACAAAAATGCCGTCCACGCCATCAACATTCGCAATGCTGTCGAGATTTTCCACACCCTGCTGGCTCTCAATTTGCACCAGCACGCTGACATTACTGTTAATATCGAGGTTGTAGTCCGGCAGCGTGCCGTACATGTTGCTGCGATGCGAAACCGAGACGCCGCGAATACCGGCGGGCGGATAGCGCGTTGAGGCCACCGCCAGTGCGGCTTCCTCTTCGCTTTCCACAAACGGGATCAAAAAATTATAAAAGCCAATATCCAGCAGGCGTTTGATAATCACCGGCTCATTGCAGGGCGGACGAACCACCGCCGCGCTGGGACTGCCTTTAAGCGCCATCAACTGCGGTACAAAGGTGGTGATATCGTTCGGCGCATGTTCGCCGTCCAGCACCAGCCAGTCGAAACCCGCCAGGCCAAGAACCTCTGTGGTAATAGGATTTGCCAGCGAACACCAGCTGCCGATCAGCGTTTCGCCGCTTAGCAGACGTTGACGAAAATAGTTGGACCAGGACATGTTGTTTCCTCTCGGTTAAGCGCGCTTAGCGCACCAGACACGGACGTTTGTTATCAAAGCGCCAGTTCGGCACCAGGAACTGCATTGCCTGCGCATCATCGCGCGCGCCCAGCCCATGCTGTTGATAAAGCGCATTGGCTTTCATTACCTGATCCATATCCAGCTCAACGCCCAGCCCTGGCTTCTGCGGCACCTGCACCATGCCGCCCTTGATCTCCAGCGGCTGCTTCGTCAGGCGCTGGTTGCCTTCCTGCCAGATCCAGTGCGTATCGATGGCGGTAATCTTGCCTGGCGCGGCGGCGGCAACGTGGGTAAACATCGCCAGCGAAATATCGAAATGATTATTGGAGTGGGAACCCCAGGTCAGGCCGAACTCATGACACATTTGCGCCACACGCACCGAGCCTTGCATGGTCCAGAAATGCGGGTCGGCCAGCGGGATATCCACCGACTGCAGCGACAGGGTATGCCCCATCTGACGCCAGTCGGTGGCGATCATATTGGTGGCGGTCGGCAGACCAGTGGCGCGACGGAACTCCGCCATCACTTCACGTCCTGAATAACCCTGCTCGGCACCGCACGGATCTTCCGCATAGGCCAGTACGTTGCGCAGCTGTTTACCCAGCTTAATCGCCTCTTCCAGCGACCAGGCGCCGTTGGGATCAAGCGTAATGCGCGCCTCCGGAAAACGCTGCGCCAGCGCGGTTACCGCTTCCGCCTCTTCGCTGCCTGCCAGCACCCCGCCCTTTAGTTTGAAATCGTTGAAGCCATATTTCTCATACGCCGCCTCGGCCAGCCTGACGACCGTTTCCGGCGTCAGCGCCTCCTCATGACGCAGGCGATACCAGTCGCAACTGGCATCCGGCTCACTCTGGTAGGGCAGCGTCGTTTTGCGGCGATCGCCCACGTAAAACAGATAGCCGAGCATCTCAACCCGATCGCGCTGCTGCCCTTCACCCAACAGGCTGGCAACATTAACGCCAAGGAACTGCCCCAGCAGATCAAGCAGCGCGGCTTCAATACCGGTAACCACATGAATGGTGGTGCGCAGGTCAAAAGTTTGCGTACCGCGTCCGCTGGCGTCGCGATCGGCAAAGGTGGTGCGCACCAGGCTGAGCAGGTTTTTATATTCGCCCAGCGTATGGCCGATAAGCAGAGCCGCGGCCTCTTCCAGCGTCTGGCGGATTTTCTCGCCGCCGGGAATTTCACCTACGCCGGTATGGCCAGCGTTATCCTTGATGATGACAATATTGCGGGTAAAAAAAGGCGCGTGCGCCCCGCTCAGGTTGAGCAGCATACTGTCGTGACCGGCAACGGGGATGACCTGCATAGCGGTAATTCTCGGCGTGGCGTTCTGTTGGCTCATGGTCGATTCCTTATGCTTTGCTGCGCCCGAACGCCGGGCGCTTGCGATCGAAAGTCCAGCCGGGAATAAGATATTGCATCGCGGTTGCATCGTTCCGCGCGCCGCCCGGCAAGGTTTTGTACAGCTCGTGCGCCTGTTGCAGGCGTTCCCAGTCCAGCTCAATACCCAGTCCGGGCTTATCGGGCACGGCAATTTTGCCGTGACGGATCTGCAACGGCGCTTTAGTCAAATGCCGATCGCCTTCCTGCCAGATCCAGTGAGTGTCGATGGCGGTCGGCTTACCCGGCGCGGCCGCGCCGACGTGGGTAAACATCGCCAGAGAAATATCGAAATGATTGTTGGAATGGCAGCCCCAGGTCAGGCCCCAGTCGTCGCAGAGCTGCGCAACGCGCACCGCGCCGCTTAAAGTCCAGAAATGCGGATCGGCCAGCGGAATATCCACCGCGTTCAGCATGATGGCGTGCTGCATTTCACGCCAGTTGGTGGCGATCATATTCGTCGCGACCGGCAGGCCGGTGGCGCGGCGAAACTCCGCCATCACCTCACGCCCGGAATATCCCTGTTCCGCTCCGCAAGGGTCTTCGGCATAGCTGAGAACATCCTGTAGCCCTTTGCAAAGGGCGATCGCTTCATCCAGCATCCAGGCACCGTTAGGGTCAACGGTAATCCGCGCGTCCGGGAAGCGTTTTTTCAGCGCACGCGCAGTCTCTATTTCCTCTTCGCCCGGCAGCACGCCCCCTTTTAATTTGAAATCTTTAAAGCCGTAACGATCCTGGGCCGCTTCCGCCAGCCGAACCACCGCCGCGCTATCCAGCGCCTGTTGATGGCGCAGGTGATACCACTCATGTGTTGCCCGTTCGCCGCTCAGGTAAGGCAGATCGGTTTTCTGCCGGTCGCCGATATAAAACAGGTAGCCCAGCACCGTGACCTCATCGCGCTGTTTGCCTGGCCCAAGCAGCTCGGCTACCGGCACATTCAGGCACTGCCCCAGCAGATCGAGCAGAGCAGCCTCCAGCGCGGCCACCGCATTGACCCGCAGTTCAAATGTCCAGGCACCTTTGCCGAAGGTATCGAAATCAGCATGCTGATTACCTTTATGCACCTGCTGTACCAGCCGGTTCATGCGGCCGACTTCATGCCCAACCACCTGCGGGATCGCCTCGGTTAGCGTCTGTAAGATGGTTTCCCCGCCTGGTGCCTCACCCAGGCCGGTATGCCCGGCGCTATCGGTTAACACCACGATATTGCGGGTAAAGTAAGCGCTGTGCGCCCCGCCGATATTGAGCAGCATACTGTCATGACCGGCAACCGGAATCACTTTCATATCGGTAATGACGGGCGTGCTTTGCGTATTCATCGCCTCTCCTTACGCTACTTTTTTCAGCTCAATGCGTTTGATGTCACCCACCAATACCAGGTAGCTCAGCACCGCAATGAAAGCATGGATCCCCACATAGATCAGCGCGCCGTTATAAGAACCGGTGGTGGCGATGATGTAGCCAATAGCGATAGGGGTAACGATACCGGAAATATTGCCAAACATATTGAACAGGCCGCCGCTGAGGCCGCTGATCTCTTTAGGAGCGGTATCTGCCATGACCGCCCAGCCGAGCGCGCCGATGCCTTTACCGAAGAAAGCCAACGCCATAAAGAACACCACGACCCATTCGGTATCAACATAGTTACAGGTCACCATTGATATGGAGAGCAGCATGCCGAGAACGATAGGCGTTTTACGGGCGATATTCAGCGAGCCGGTTTTACGCATCAGCCAGTCAGAGATAACTCCGCCAAGCACGCCGCCAAGGAAGCCGCAGATAGCCGGTACCGAGGCGATAAACCCCGCTTTCAGAATCGACATACCGCGCGCCTGCACCAGATAAACCGGAAACCAGGTAATAAAGAAGTAGGTAAGGGCGTTGATACAGTACTGACCGAGATAGATCCCGAGCATCATCCGCGAGGTGATCAGCTGACGAATCTGGAGCCACTTTTCACGTCCGCTGACTTTTTCCTGGCTCTTTTTCGCATCCATATTGATCAGTGCGCCGCCTTTCTCCATATATTCCAGCTCGGCCCGGTTAACGCCTGGATGATCGTTAGGATCGTGGATCACCTTCAACCAGATAAAGCTCAGGATGATGCCCAGCCCGCCCATGAACCAGAAGACATGCGCCCAGCCTACCTGCGAGGTTAACCAGCCCATAATTGGCGCGAAAATAACGGTGGCGAAATATTGCGCTGAGTTAAAAATCGCTACTGCGGTGCCGCGCTCCTGCGCTGGAAACCAGGCGGCAACGATCCGACTGTTGCCGGGGAAAGATGGCGCTTCCGCCAGTCCCACCAGAAAACGCAACATAAAGAGCGCAACGATAACGGTAAATCCTTCAAAAATATCAACAAACCCTTGCAATAGCGTAAACAGCGACCAGATGAAGATGCTCCAGAAATAGACGCGCTTCGAGCCGAAACGGTCAAGCAGCCAGCCGCCGGGGATTTGGCCAATCACATAAGCCCATGAGAACGCCGAGAAGATATAGCCCATGCCGACCGGATCGAGGCCAATATCTTTCGCCATCTCAGAGCCGGCAATCGAAAGCGTGGCGCGGTCGCCATAGTTAAAAGATGTGACGATAAACAACATCACAACGATCCAGTATCGTGCGTTGGTTCTTTTTTCCACGGCGCTTTCCGCCTGGCTGTATGAATTCATGATGCACTCCTGAAATATAGCGGTACGCTACTTTCCACTCTGACTGCATACACTTCGCGTTGAGTATCAGAATGAGGTTGGGTTAAACATGGCGATAATTATTTGTTAGCAAAAACATCGATTACGCAGCGCTGTTGTCTCACCAGTCGTCAAAGCTGGGAAAAAGTATATGGAGCGCAACGGGGCAATTCACTGGAATAAAGCCCGATATTTGATGGTGAAAAATGCTTATTTTATGGCGTTTGCATAATTCGCTGCGGCACGGCTCACGGAATCGCTTTTTTCAGGCCGACAGGCTGAGGGCCAGCGGGAGTGCGGGTTGGGTTTGTGAGCCTCTTCACTTGCATTTGTTCTAAAGCCTGAAAATGAATTAAACGGCAAACAGAAACCAGGTCATTTGCATAATGCTCGCCCTGTTGCCGCTTCTTATACTTTTCACAGCAAAAACCTAAGACGCGGTTTTCACCAGCGCCATCTCCCTTTCCACCCTTTTCCATTTACTGGATACCGAAGCAATGAAAATATTCGAAGAGACGCCGCGCTACATTCGGGTACACGAAGACGACAATGTCGCTATCGTAGTGAATGACAACGGTTTATCGGCTGGCAGCCTATTTCCCTGCGGCCTGCGCCTGACGGAACATGTTCCTCAGGGGCACAAGGTGGCGCTCAGCGCGATTGCGCGCGGCGAAACCATTCGCCGTTATGGCGAAGTGATTGGCTACGCGCTGCGTGATATTGCTCAGGGCAGCTGGATTGAAGAGTCGCTGGTAGCGCTACCGGAAGCGCCGCCGCTGGAAAGCTTGCCGCTGGCGACGCGCGTGCCGGAGCCGCTGCCGCCGCTGGAGGGTTATACCTTTGAAGGCTACCGCAACGCCGATGGCAGCGTCGGCACGCGTAATCTGTTGGGAATTACCACCAGCGTACACTGCGTGGCTGGCGTAGTGGATTATGTGGTCAACATTATTGAGCGCGAGCTGTTGCCGCGTTACCCCAACGTCGATGGCGTGGTGGCGCTGAATCATCTCTACGGCTGCGGCGTGGCGATCAATGCGCCAGCAGCTATTATCCCTATCCGCACCATTCATAACCTGGCGCTGAACGCCAACTTTGGCGGTGAGGTGATGGTGGTGAGCCTTGGCTGCGAGAAACTCCAGCCGGAGCGGCTGTTAGCCGCTAACGGCGATGATGTACAGGCAATCTCCCTCGGCGAAGAAGATATTGTGCGTTTGCAGGATGAACGTCATGTCGGCTTCGAGGCGATGGTGCAGGAAATCCTGCGCGTGGCGGACCGGCACCTGCAGCGCCTGAACCAGCGACAGCGAGAGACCTGCCCCGCTTCTGAGCTGATTGTGGGTATGCAGTGCGGAGGCAGCGACGCTTTTTCCGGCGTAACGGCAAATCCTGCGGTGGGCTACGCCTCGGATCTGCTGGTGCGCTGCGGCGCAACGGTGATGTTTTCCGAAGTTACCGAGGTTCGTGATGCGATACATTTATTAACGCCGCGCGCGGTAGATGAGGCAACCGGTAAGCGACTGTTGGAAGAGATGGCCTGGTATGATGAATATCTGCGTCAGGGCCAAACCGATCGTAGCGCCAATCCTTCGCCGGGCAATAAAAAAGGTGGGCTGGCAAATGTGGTGGAAAAGGCGCTTGGCTCGATTGCCAAGTCAGGACGCAGTGCCATTGTTGAGGTGCTGTCGCCGGGACAGCGTCCCACGAAACGCGGGCTGATTTATGCCGCCACGCCCGCCAGCGATTTTGTCTGCGGCACGCAGCAGATGGCTTCCGGCATTACGCTACAGGTTTTCACCACCGGACGCGGCACGCCCTATGGCCTGGCCGCCATTCCGGTGATCAAAATGGCGACGCGCACCGCATTAGCTAACCGCTGGCACGATTTAATGGACATTAACGCGGGCACTATTGCGACCGGAGAAGAGAGCATTGAACAGGTGGGCTGGCGTTTATTCACGTTGATTCTGGATATCGCCAGCGGTCGTCAGCAAACCTGGTCCGACCGCTGGGGCATTCGCAATGCACTGGCGGTGTTTAATCCCGCTCCGGTAACCTGACCGGCGAAAAGCAACGCTTACCGAAGCGGGAGGGATTACAGCAGCTTGCCCCAGTTTTCTACCCAGGGCGAGGTCACGCTTTCCGGCTCCGGTGATTCCATCGCATCCACCAGCAGTACATCGCCTGTACGCATTGCGCCCTGCTCCTGCAGCAGGGCGTCAAAGGTTTTCCCTGCGCCGCAGAAGTGATCGTAGCTGCTGTCGCCCAGCGCGATAACGCCATAGCGCAGCTGCGGCTGATGCCCCAGCTTATCTTTTACGTCGTGATACAGCCCGGCAATGCTGTCAGGAAAATTACCCTGCCCGGTCGTGGACGTAACAATCAGCGCAACTTTGTCGCTATACTGCTGCCAGTCGCTAAAGCTGGGATCTTCAAAAATCTGTACCTGATGTCCCTGCTCTTGCAGGATCGGCTCCGCCTCTTCCGCGACCAGCAACGCATTGCCGTAAACCGTTCCGACGAAAATACCTATCTGCGCCATAAACTTCTCCCTTAATGTGATTCTCTATCCTGGCCTGGCGTCTGTGCAAACTCAACCCTGGGAATATCAGGGAGATGGTGTTGCCAGCCAAACTGCTGCATCAGACGCTGCCACTCATGATCGAGCCCGGCCCGTAAAATAAGCGGCTCGCCGGTAACTGGATGGTTCAGCGCCAGGCTGCTGGCGTGCAGCATTAAGCGGTCGCAGCCAAAATGCTGCGCCACACCGCGGTTCTGACGTAAATCACCGTGGGTGGTATCGCCAATAATCGGGTGACGCAAATGAGAGAGATGACGCCGCAGCTGATGTTTGCGTCCCGTTGCAGGTTGAAGCTCCACCAGGCTGTAGCGGGAAGTAGGATATCGGCCAATTGCCACCGGCTGTTCCGTGATTGCCAGTCCGCACCAGTGGGTTACCGCCGGCTGTGGTCCTTTATCCGGCGAGGCATATTTATCCCCTATCTTATCCAGCTCTTCGGTAAGCGGATAATCGAGCCGCTCCGCGCCCTCCAGCCAGCCACGTACCACGGCATGATAGGTTTTTACCATCTGGTGCTGCTCAAACTGCTGCGACAGCAAACGACCAACCTCACTGGAAAGCCCCATCAGCAGAACGCCGGAGGTAGGACGATCGAGGCGATGCGCGGTAAATACGTGCTGCCCAATTTGATCGCGCACCGTTTGCATCACCACGACTTTCTCTTTGCGATCCAGCCAGCTGCGATGCACCAGCCATCCGGCCGGTTTATTTACCGCGACCAGCCACTCATCTTGATAGATAATTTCCAGCATCAACGATCCGTTATAAACAGCGCATCAAGCGCGCTAAGGTGAATCAGCAACTCGCGCCGACCCGGCATTCCGGTTTCCAGCGCCATTTCATAATAGGGCGCGATAGCAAAATTCTGCGGTAGCGCAGCCTCGGCATCGAGCAAGGCGTGCATCCGGGGGATCAAGACCCACTGCAACCACTCCAGCGGCTGCATGGTATCGAGGAAAAACGGCTGTGTGCTGTCGAACGCAGCCGCCTCAGGCGCTTCGCTCTGCCATAGCGCATACGTTTTCAGTAATGCTTCGACCGCCAGCAACCCCTGGCGAACCTGATGTTCACGGTGCATGGGCATCCTCACAACGGGTGAAATTTTAAGGGCGGCAAGCATAGCATCGCCGGGGCGGCGGGAAAACGCGCAGCATAAAAAAAGGGGGCACTGTATTAACAGTGCCCCCGGTTCGTTTGCAGCAGTCCCGCTACTCTGGTGCTCCCTGCTCATCCATGAAAACTTTTCCCTGTTGTCATCCTGACAAACACGCCTTCATGGCGATACTCCATTGGCTTTCCTGGCCCACCAGTCGTCCTGTCTGGCTCTCATTCTCCATCCTGGAGGTGTCCTTTTATTCCATCCTGGAATATTCAGCTTCGTCCTGAAGCCATCCTTTAACGCCTTTCCCTGTGCGGCACATCATCCTGATGAACGCCTTCCCTGACGTTGTCCAATCCACGGATTCCCTTTCCGATAATGTACAGTTTGCCTTAGCCAGCACAGGAAACAAGATACCTTTTCCTTTAACAGTTAAGCCTGGCAAAAATCTGAAAAGGCAGATTTCACTAAGTTGATGATTTACATTATTTTCACAAAAAAACTTTCAATTTTCTTGTGGTTTTTTCTGGCGATCTCTTACAGCTAATGTAAGAGATGTCTCACAGTATGATAAGTCGATCGCTTAACTCACCTCAGTAACCGGTTGTAATGCCTTAAGAAACGTCCGAAGATCCGCTGCCAGTTTTTCACGTCGTGGCGTTCCCAGTGTTTCACAGATCACTTCACCCGTTAAATTGCACACCGATATAATTTCTGAATCAGAAGATGTGGTGGCAATAAACAGGGTTGGAGTTTGTTTTAAACGCCTTTTCATGACCAAATGCCCAATCAGATTTTCCTGTACTCGCTCAAAATCGGTCTCGCTCCATACCTGAAGTAAAGTGATTGGCCGTTGCCCGAGCGTCGCCTGCATATCTCCGGCGAATTGCGTTGTATAATAACTCACCACCGAAGACTGTAGCTGTAGCTCCAGCGCCCGTTCTACCGCCGCAAGGTGCGGTTCCAGGCTAAAAGGCTGCGGCTGCCACAGCACGCGTTCGTCACGATTTTCTGTCACGCAGGGCGAAGGAATTTCGTATAACTCGGCGCTGGCAGGCAGATGGCCATAATCCTGCAGCCAACGTTGGCAATAGTATTGAGTGAAGTCCCGCAACGCGGCGGCAATAAGATCATTCATCTTTTTTTACTCCAGGCTGACTGAGTTACACTTACAGCCTTGTTTACCGTTTCTTTATCACAGGAAAAGACGCAACTCGTCTTCCCCGACGGGTTTGAGGTTACGTTATGTCTTCTTATGAACAACATCAAGCGCTTGCCGGCCTGACGCTGGGCAAGCCAACCGCATATCAGGATCGGTATGAACCTGGCTTGCTGCAGGCGGTGCCCCGCTCGCTGAATCGTGAGCCTTTGGGTCTTTACCCCACTCATCTGCCCTTCCATGGTGCCGATATCTGGACATTGTATGAGCTCTCGTGGCTGAATGCGAAAGGCGTTCCTCAGGTTGCTGTGGGCGAGGTCGTGCTGCGGGCGGATAGCGTTAATCTCATCGAATCAAAAAGTTTTAAACTCTATCTTAACAGTTTTAATCAGACACGCTTTGCCGACTGGGGCGAAGTGCGCCAAACGCTGGAGCGCGATTTACGCGCCTGCGCGCAGGGTGAAGTCAGCGTGGCGCTGTTTCGCCTGCAAGAGATTGAAGGGCAACCCATTGGTCAGTTCGATGGTTTCTGCATTGATGAGCAGGATATCAGCATCGATGACTATCAATTCAACGCTGATTATCTGGCCGATGCCAAAGGCGAAGAGATCGTTGAAGAGACGCTGGTCAGCCATCTGTTGAAATCGAACTGTCTGATTACTCACCAGCCTGACTGGGGCTCGGTACAAATTCGCTATCGCGGGCCGCGCATCAAGCGTGAGGCCTTGCTACGCTATCTGGTCTCGTTCCGTCATCATAATGAGTTCCATGAGCAGTGCGTGGAGCGTATCTTTAACGATCTGTTGCGCTTCTGCCAGCCGGAGACGCTGTCGGTATATGCCCGCTATACGCGACGCGGCGGACTGGATATTAATCCATGGCGCAGCAATACTGATTTTTCGCCCAGCCATTCGCGCCTGGTGCGTCAGTAAATTGCGCAGTTCCTCGCAGGACTGCGCGCTGTTACAGGAATCGGTTGAGGAACTTCAGTACAGCAAGCTACTCTGAGAAGCAGCGGTAGCGATACGCTACCGTCCAGGGATTTTCTCGTCACCGTGCGGTTATCGTAACGGCACGGTGTCATTTGTCACCCCGGCGGGTGTAAAGGAGCGCACTTGATTACACATATCAGCCCACTTGGCTCAATGGATTTGCTGTCGCAATTAGAAGTCGACATGCTGAAACGTACGGCCAGCAGCGATCTCTATCAGCTGTTTCGCAACTGTTCTCTCGCCGTGCTTAACTCCGGTAGCCAGACCGACAGCAGCCATGAACTGCTCTCCCGCTTTGAAAACTTCGATATTAATGTGCTACGCCGCGAGCGCGGCGTAAAACTGGAACTGATCAATCCTCCGGAAGAGGCCTTTGTTGACGGACGTATTATTCGTTCTTTGCAGGCAAACCTGTTTGCCGTACTGCGCGATATTCTGTTTGTTACGGGTCAGTTCGAAACGGCAGGCCGCTTTCAGCAACTCGATCTGGATAATTCCATCCATATTACCAATCTGGTTTTCTCTATCCTGCGTAACGCCCGCGCCCTGCACGTAGGCGAAAACCCTAATATGGTGGTGTGCTGGGGCGGGCACTCAATTAACGCCACCGAATATCAATATTGCCGCAATGTCGGCACCCAACTCGGCCTGCGCGAACTCAATATCTGTACCGGCTGCGGACCTGGCGTAATGGAAGCGCCGATGAAAGGCGCTGCGGTGGGTCATGCGCAGCAGCGCTACCGTGAAGGGCGCTTTATCGGTCTGACAGAGCCATCGATTATTGCTGCCGAGCCGCCGAACCCGCTGGTCAATGAGCTGATTATCATGCCGGATATTGAAAAGCGCCTGGAAGCGTTTGTGCGTATCGCTCACGGCATTATCATTTTCCCGGGCGGCGTCGGTACGGCGGAAGAGCTGCTTTATCTGCTGGGTATTCTGATGAATCCGGAGAATAACGATCAGGTGCTGCCGTTGATTCTGACCGGGCCCAAAGAGAGCGCCGATTATTTCCGCGTGCTGGATGAGTTTATCGTGAATACCGTAGGTGAGCAGGCGCGTCGTTATTACACCATTATTATTGACGATGCCGCCGAAGTGGCGCGCCAGATGAAAAAAGCGATGCCGCAGGTTAAAGAGAACCGTCGTGAAAGCGGTGATGCTTACAGCTTTAACTGGTCGCTGCGTATTGAGCCAGACTTACAGGTTCCGTTCCTGCCTACGCATGAAAACATGGCCAATCTTAATCTCTATCCTAATCAGCCGCCGGAAAAACTGGCAGCGGCCTTACGTCGCGCCTTCTCAGGTATCGTTGCCGGTAACGTGAAAGAGATGGGTATCCGCGAGATTCGGCAGAAAGGCCCCTACAGGCTTCATGGCGACCCGGCCATTATGCATCGCATGGACGATCTGCTGCAGGGCTTCGTGGCTCAGCACCGCATGAAGCTGCCGGGCACGGCCTATATACCGTGCTACGAAATCATTAAATAATCGCAAACGGGCGGCTTCAGGTTGCCCGCCTTTAACTATGACTATTCATTTATTAATTGTTGATGCGCTCAATCTTATTCGTCGTATTCATGCCGTGCAGGGTTCGCCCTGTCAGGATCGTTGCGTAGCGGCATTACAGCAGTTATTAGGCCATACACAGCCGACGCATGCCGTTGCGGTATTTGATGATGAACTACGTCGCGAAGGCTGGCGGCATCAGCTGTTACCCGATTATAAAGCGGGCCGTCCGCCAATGCCGGAGGATTTGCAGCGAGAAATGCCCGAGCTGCAGATGGCGTTTCGTCAGGCGGGCGTTTCCTGCTGGTCCGCTGAAGGTGATGAGGCCGATGACCTGGCGGCTACGCTGGCCGTGAAGGTGGCGCAAAGCGGCCATCAGGCGACCATTGTTTCAACGGATAAAGGGTATTGTCAGCTGTTGGCTCCTGAGATTCGCATTCGCGATTATTTTCAGAAACGGTGGCTGGACTTACCTTTTATTGAACAGGAATTTGGCGTTACGCCAGAGAAGCTGCCCGATTTTTGGGGGCTGGCAGGCATCAGCAGTAGCAAAATACCCGGCGTCGCAGGCATTGGTCCCAAAAGCGCCAGTCAGTTATTACAGCAGTTTGGTTCTCTGGAAACGCTCTATCAACAGCTTGATGCCGTACCAGATAAGTGGCGTAAAAAGTTAATCGAACAGCGTGAGATGGCATTTATTAGCCAGCGTGTCGCTACGCTGCGTACCGATCTTAATCTTAACGGTAATTTAAAGGCGTTGCGCCTGCAGAAGTGAAACCCGGTCCTGGCTGCTGCCGGGGCTGAGGAAACCACTTTTAATAAATGGTTATGACCTGCAAACCAGAGCCCCGTCGCGAATATTAAACCAGACCAGACGCAACTACATTGGGTTCTGCGCTTATATCTATTAAAAGCTTTTTGTAGTTAACTTAATCGCTAATCCCTTAGCGGAAGCAATACTATTCGCCCGGGATTAGCGTGGGTGTAAGATGTTCTACCGTTCGTCGCGACGGCCCGGCGCTGCGCCCCAAATGCGGCGAATATGCACCGTTACCTCTTCGCGATCGTGATAAAGCTGACGTGCCTGAATCTGGGCGTTAATGCCATTCTCCTGCAGCTTCTCCTGAATCATCGCCAGATTCTGCGATACTTCTTCATAGCGCTTCTTCATCGGCAGCTTCAGATTAAAAATCGCCTCGCGACACCAGCCGTTGATCAGCCATTCCGCCATCAAATTAGCCACGCGCACCGGTTTTTCCACCATATCGCACACTACCCAGCTAATATTGCTGCGCGTGGGACGATATTTGAACCCATCTTCACGATGATGTGTCACCTGCCCGGTATCCATTAAAGAAGGCGCCATCGGGCCATTATCTACCGCATGCACCATCATGCTGCGTTTCACTAACTGATATGTCCAGCCGCCCGGACAGGCTCCAAGATCAACCGCATACATCCCGCTAGCCAAACGTTCATCCCATTCATCAGCCGGAATAAACACGTGAAATGCCTCTTCCAGCTTGAGAGTCGAACGACTTGGTGCATCGGAAGGAAATTTAAGCCGAGGTATACCCATAAAAAACGGCGAATTATTGTTGGGATAAGAGTAACCCACATAACAGTGACCAGAAGCGATAAAGAACACATGGATCACCGGTCGGCTGGCGCTCTCGTAATTCAGCAAACTCTTCTGCTGACGCAGCGCGCTACGCAGCGGAACGGTAAACTTACGACAAAACTTCAGCAATTCCTTCGCTTCATTGGTATCCGGCACCTCGACCCGAAGGTCGCCGCCCTTCTCTACCACGCCGTTTATCATCCCGGCCACTGGGGAGATACGATCTTCAGGCGGTAAATCACGCAGCAGTTCACCCACCACCACCATCTGACGAGCAAAAATCAGCTCGCTGAAAGGCAGTTCGCGCGCCAGCTTGTCGGCCTCGGCCGCTTCATAACACTCAAACAGCACATAGCCGGAATTCTCTTTTACCCGAGCGAAACCATAAATTTCACGTTGCGCCGCTTTATCGGTAATCTCTGCCGCACACTCTTTCTCAAAACCGGAACGGCAATACAACAACACTTTATTCATGGCGATCTGCCTTTCTCTTCAGACGCAGCGCGCCGATTAACATTAAAATCCAACCAATCAGAAAACAGGTGCCGCCTACTGGCGTAATAAACACCCACATCTTCAAATGCGACAGCGCCAGACAATAAAGACTGCCGCTAAACAGCACTACGCCCAGGGCCAGAAAGGCGCTGCTCCAGTAAAACCAGATATTTGCGCGACGAAGCATCGCCGCAGCCAGGCCGATAATGGTCAGCGTATGCCAGGCCTGATAATCCAGACCGGTATGAATCCAGGCCATTTCTGTGGGCCCCAGAGACTGACTCAGGACGTGCGCACCGAATGCGCCAAAAGCGACAAAGAAAAATCCGCTGATGGCTGAAAAAATTAACATTGCACGACTGGACATCGAACGATCCTCGTAACATAACGCGCCGGGTCACTCCGTCGCGGTTAAATAAACAGGTTAATTGGCGTAGCGGAAGCGGAATTTTTCTTGCTCGCTTGCGGCTTTTGCCAGAATCCATTGTCGAAAGGCGGCTATTTTACCCAGTTCTGCCTGGCTGTCATGACAAACCAGATAAAAAGCGTTTTTACTTACCAGCACATCATTAAAAGGACAAACCAGGCGACCAGCCTCAATTTCACTTTGCGCCATAACATTGTTCGCCAACGCCACGCCCTGTCCATGAATCGCCGCCTGCAACACCATCGCGCTGTGGCTAAAAATCGGCCCCTGCTGCACATTAATATGCTGCAAGCCTAACTGGCGCGTATAGGATTGCCAGTCGCGGCGCGAAGCATCATGCAAGAGCGTCATATGTTCTAAATCGGCTGGCGTTTTTAACGGCTTATCGCCAGTAAGCAGCTGCGGCGAGCAAACCGGCAACAAATATTCAGCGTATAGCTTTTCTACACGCAGCCCCGGCCAGTTGCCGCGACCATAAAAAATCGCCACGTCCACATCGTCGGCCAGTTTCTCCTCTTCACGGTCTACCGCCTGGATACGCACATCGATTCCCGGATAAGCTGAGTTAAAGCTGGAGAGACGCGGCACCAACCACTGAATCGCAAAACTCGGCAGCAGGCTTACCGTCAGCGCGCCTTTGGCGCTGCGCGCCTGCAGCTTACGCGTCGCATCATTAAGCGCCGAGAAAATCTCTTTAATATCCAGATAGTAGCTTTGACCTTCCTCGGTCAATAATAACGAACGATTACGCCGCCGAAACAGCTTCAGACCGAGAAAATCTTCCAGAGACTTAATCTGATGGCTTACGGCTGCCTGGGTAACAAACAGCTCTTCAGCCGCTTTGGTAAAGCTAAGATGACGCGCTGCTGCATCAAAAACGCGCAGGGCATTCAATGGTGGAAGACGTTTTGACATGGTTTCCAAATCTTGGCTGAAACACTTTGACGCAACCCGAAAGCGCCGCGTTACGTATTAGATTTTTTTATCCGAGACATTATAAATTGTCCGTTGAGGAAGCTCCAGCAAATACCTATAGTTGCCGCACTTCCTGAGCCGGAACGAAAAGTTTTCAGAATAGGTAGGAAACTACTGATTTCAGAGGGCTTTTGGCTTGTGGTCGTGATGTTGTGTTTGCAATTTGATCTGACGCTTTTCAGATCGGGTAGCCTGGCTACCTTTTATTCCTGTAGATTTACCCTGTCTGTCCATAGTGATTTTAATAGCACCGCATAAGCGGTGCTTTTTTTTGCCTGAAATTACTGGCCCATCTCTACCATCTCTTTGACATCTGAGCGGTTGATCTGCTGCTCGTTGCCCTGAGCATCTTTATAGCTGATCATACCGGTATCATCGTCTACCATAGGCTTACCATCGGCAACAATCGTGCGTCCATCATTGGTATGCATAACGTAATTGCTGGAACAGGCAGCTAAAGTAAATGTCATGGCACAGGCGGCCAGTACTGCGGCGAGTTTTTTCATTTTCTATCTCCTTGCAGATTAAATGCGATAAACCAACCGTCCTAATCAGCCAGCGTGAATGGTGCTCAGCAGCAACATTCGCTCTGGTAAATCGGCGGTAAACAGTTTAAACCTTGCCTTTTCAGCATAACGCGGATTTGCTGCTTTGCCAGTGGCTTAGGCGCTATTCGGCCTGTTCCTGGCCGCAGAAGCTAAACCTTTATTGTAATGAGAACCGCATGACCCTATTTAATCCCGCCCAGTTCCGCCAGCAGTTTCCGGCGCTGGCAAACGCGGGCGTTTATCTGGACAGCGCCGCCACCGCATTAAAACCTCAGGCGGTGATTGAGGCCACCGATCACTATTACAGCCTGAGCGCCGGTACCGTGCATCGCAGCCAGTATGCGGCGGCGCGTAAGCTTACTGAGCGTTATGAAAGCGCGCGTGCGCAGGTGGCTGGCCTGATTAATGCGCCAAATCCACAGACGATTATCTGGACACGCGGCACCACCGAAGCGATCAACCTGGTGGCGCAGAGCGCATTCAGACCTACCTTACAGCCTGGCGACGAGATTATCGTTAGCGAAGCAGAGCATCATGCCAATCTGGTGCCCTGGCTAATGGTTGCTGAACAGACCGGTGCACGGGTGGTGAAATGGCCGCTGGGCCCGGATCGCCTGCCGGATATGGCGCTGTTACCCACGCTATTAACCGGTAAAACGCGTCTGCTGGCGCTGAGCCAGATGTCCAACGTGACCGGCGGCTGTCCCGATCTGGCGCAGGCGATAAAGCTGGCGCATGCCGCCGGGGCATTGGTTATGGTAGACGGCGCCCAGGGCGTGGTGCACTGCCCGCCGGATGTGCAGGCGCTGGATATCGATTTTTATGCCTTCTCCGGCCACAAACTTTACGGGCCGATGGGCATTGGCGCGCTGTACGGTAAACCGGCGCTGCTGGAAGCGATGGCTCCCTGGCAGGGCGGCGGCAAAATGCTTAGCCATGTGGATTTTAATGGCTTTACGCCGCAGCCGATCCCCTGGCGTTTTGAGGCCGGAACGCCAAACGTCGCAGGCGTTATCGGCCTGAGCGCCGCGCTGGAATGGCTGGAAAAGGTAGATATCGAGGCGGCAGAACGCTGGAGCTGTAGCCTGGCGACGCTGGCGGAAGAACAGCTACAGGCGATTCCCGGCTTTCGTAGCTTCCGCAGCGGTGAATCCAGCCTGCTCTCTTTTGATATTGCCGATATTCATCACAGCGACGTGGTCACGCTGCTGGCCGAAAGCGGCGTGGCGGTACGCGCCGGTCAGCACTGCGCGCAACCATTAATGGCAGCGCTGGGCGTCAGCGGTACACTGCGCGCCTCATTTGCCCCTTATAATAGCCTGCAGGATGTCGATGCGCTGGTGCGCGCCATCCATAACGCCATCACTTTACTGGCAGAGTAATCACTATGACGCTTATCGCTCCACATCCGTTTGCTGCACTGATCACCGTTTCATCATTAAAAGAAAAGTTTGTTGCCTGCCCCGGCTGGGAAGAACGCTATCGTCAGCTGATTCTGCTGGGCAAACAGCTGCCGCCGCTGCCGGATGCGCTGAAAAGCACGGAAATTGAGCTGAGCGGCTGTGAAAATCGCGTCTGGCTGGGTCATCAGCGCCTGCCTGACGGATCCCTGCATTTTTACGGTGACAGCGAAGGAAGAATCGTTCGCGGCCTGCTGGCGGTGCTGCTTACGGCAGTTGAACGGCAGCAGCCGGAAACCTTGCTGCAGCAGGATCCGCTGCAGCTATTTGATGAGCTGGGCCTGCGCGAACAGCTGAGCGCCTCGCGCAGCAGCGGGCTGGACGCGCTGGCCCAGGCGGTCCGCGCAGCGGCGGCTACCCCTGACGCGCCGCCTTCGCCAACATTTTCTTAAGCACGTGCGATACCGCCACAAAACCAAAGGTAGCCGTTACCATCGTAGCGGCGCCGAAACCAGAGGCGCAATCCATCCGCTTCGGGCCTTCTGCCGTGCTGCGTGAAGCGCAAACGCTGCCGTCCGGCTGAGGATAAACCAGTGCTTCAGTAGAAAACACGCAGTCGATGCCCAGCTTGCCTTTACTGTTTTTCACCACGCCAAAATCCTGCTTTAGCCGCTCCCGCAGCTTCGCCGCCAGCGGATCCTGAATGGTTTTCGCCAGATCGCTCACCTGGATCTGGGTAGGATCGATTTGTCCGCCAGCGCCGCCAGTGGTTACCACCGGGATCTTATTGCGGCGACACCAGGCAAGCAGCGCCGCCTTGGGCCGCACGCTATCGATGGCATCGATCACATAGCTGTAGCCTGCGCCCATCAGCTCAGCAGTATTATCAGGCGTAATAAAATCGTCCACGCAGTGAACCGTGCATTCCGGATTGATCGCCAGGATACGCTCGGCCATCACTTCCGTTTTTGCCTTGCCGACATTGCCCTGCAAAGCATGAATTTGCCGGTTGGTATTAGTGATGCAGACGTCGTCCATATCGATCAGGGTAATAGCACCGATACCGGTACGCGCCAGCGCTTCCGCCGCCCATGAGCCAACGCCGCCGATGCCGATCACGCAGACGTGCGCATCGGCAAACAGCTGTAATGCGTCCTGACCATAGAGACGCGCCGTACCGCCAAAGCGCTGCCGCCAGGCGTCAGAGAGAACTCTCATGAAATAACCTTTGTTGATAGTCAATAGCGGGCCAGAACGGCCCGCTATACAGAAGTTTACTGGCTGGCGCTGACCAGCATTGAACCATTCTGGTTGTTTTGCACGTTACTGAACAGCGTAGTGCCAGTGCCCGGCGCAGCGCGCAGCACCCAAACGCGGCCATAGTGATTAAAGAAGCCGGCCATATGCCCCGCCTCCGGCCCAATGCCTTGATAAATATCAAAGTGCTGCCCTTTGATGGCCCCGCCTACATCCAGCGCCACCATCAAACGCATCTCATACTTACCGGTGAACTTGCCGTCATTATTTAGCAGCGGCACTTCTGCCAGCAGCACCGTGCCCGGCGGGATCAGCGAACGATCCGCCGCAACCGACGCTTTCGCAATCAGCGGCACCGCGCTGGCACCGCGCACCGGCGTAAACTCCTCCGGCTTAAAGAAAACGAAAGAGTTATTGGTTTCCAGCAGCGCACGCACCTCTTCCGGGCTGTGCTCATCGGCCCACTTACGGATCGCCTGCATCGACATATCTTCGCGTTTCACTTCGCCGCGATCGATCAGCTCTTTACCGACGCTGTGATAGGCCCAGCCATTTTTACCGGCATAGCCAAAGAACATCAGCGGACGCCCATCGCCAAAATCCACATAGCCGCTGCCCTGCACATCCATAATAAAGTTATCCATCAGCGAATTGCTGTAGCCAATCACATAGCGCTCATCCAGCGCGCCGCTGTAGATCTGTGCCCGGCTCGGCAATTTGCGGCCTTTACTACGCGGCGGCATACGGTACAGCGGATACTGGAACTCGCCCTGGCGCGTATAGCGCGCGTGGATAACCGGCGTGTAATAACCGGTAAACTGGACGTTGCCGTAATTATCCACCCCTTCCATCTGGTACGCATCCAGGCCAAACAGTCGCAGCTGGCGTGTATCGCCCCCTGCCAGCAACCAGTTCTCAATAGCGCTATAGGTATTATTTTGACGTGTATATAAAGAAGAAGAGGCAAAGCGTATTTCACTGACCTGATCGCCGAAATCTTTACCGTTAACCGGACGCCCTTTGGCATTCGGCTGATTCACCAGCGCCAGAGGCTGCTCGATTTTGCCATCTTTATATTGCTGACCGCGATCGGTCGGCTTAGAGGAACAGCCCGCCAGCAGTGCTAACAGCGCGCCCGTAACCCAATACTTCGTCCAACGTCCTTTCATTGTATTCTCACCTCAGCTGCGTGCAGGGCAAGATAGCAAAGGGGTAATAAGAATGAAATGCGTTACCGGAAAAAGAGTCGCGCCATTTGTTTAATTAATCAGCAAGACGCGGAGATATTCAACAACTGGCGCTATTATCCCAATTAATTTTCAAAAAGGGGTTGCATCATAATCCGGTAAGAGTATAGTGCGCTTCCACGGACGCGGGATGGAGCAGCCTGGTAGCTCGTCGGGCTCATAACCCGAAGGTCGTCGGTTCAAATCCGGCTCCCGCAACCAATTAAGCAGTACGCAATAGAGTGTCGTGACGGAAGCGACAACATCCGGACGCGGGATGGAGCAGCCTGGTAGCTCGTCGGGCTCATAACCCGAAGGTCGTCGGTTCAAATCCGGCTCCCGCAACCAATCATTAAAACACCCTTAAGGGTGTTTTTTTGTATCTGGCGTTTGGTAAAAAACCGGTTCGCCCGCAAGCGCGCTCCCCGGTACTCTCACTTCTTATGGTGCGCCAGCGCCGCCCCTTTTGAAAAATAGGCTTTGATGCCGCCAAGAATCGCTTCAGCCACCTGCTGCTGATAGCGCGCCGTACGCAGCTTGCGCTCTTCCGCTGGGTTACTGATAAAGGCTGTTTCCACCAGAATCGATGGAATGTCGGGCGCTTTTAATACCGCAAATCCTGCCTGATCCACGCTGCGCTTATGCAGGTGGTTAATTTTGCCGATACGCGTCAGCACTTCCTTACCAAATTTCAGGCTATCGGTAATGGTCTGGCTTTGCAGCATGTCGAACATAGTATGGTCAAGATAGCGATCGCCGCTTTTACTTACGCCGCCAATTAAATCTGATTCATTCTGCGTTTGGGCAAGAAAACGCGCCGCCGCTGAGGTTGCGCCTTTAGTGGAGAGCGCGAACACTGAGGAGCCGCGTGCTGCCCGGCTGGTAAAGGCATCGGCATGAATGGAAACAAACAGATCGGCCCGCTGCTTACGCGCTTTAGCCACCCGCACCTTCAGCGGTATAAAGACATCTTCATTACGCGTCATATAAGCACGCATATTCGGCTCTTTATTGATCAGCGCCTTCAGGCGGCGGCCAATTTTCAGCACGATATCTTTTTCACGCGTCTTATGCAGGCCATGCGCGCCGGGATCTTCGCCGCCGTGTCCCGGATCGATCATGATAACGATAGGACGATCGCGCCCGGCTTTACCCGGCAGCGGCGCCTCGGCGGGCTGCGTACGTTCCAGATCGCCCTGATTATAATCCTTGAGCAACGCCAGTAGCGGATCGTCCTGGGTGTCGTACGCCGAATAGAGATCCACCACCAGGCGATGTTGGAAGCCAGCTACCGGCGCCAGCGTAAACAGGCGCGGCGCGACATTTTGCTTTAGCTCCAGCACGATGCGTACGGTGTTTTTATCGAACTGGCCCACACGTGCCGTTTTGATATAGGGATCGTTTTTCTGCACCAGATGCCCTACCCCTTTCAGTACCCGATTCAAGTGCAGGTTTTCAATATCGATCACCACACGTTCGGGATGACTCAGGGCAAACTGCTTATATTTCAGGGCCACGCTTGATTCAATGGTCAGGCGGGAATAGCTGGAAGAAGGCCAGATGCGCACCGCAACAATATGACTGCTGGCCGCTAACCCCACCCGGCTAACGCTCAATAGCCATATTGCTCCAGCGCCCTGTAACAGCCGACGACGGCTGATAACGGGATTAGATTCGGACATGCCGCTCCAGATACTGTGTTGTGTCTAAAAAAAAGCCAGAAAAAAATGTGGCGAAAACTTTAACCCAATCGCTTTTATGCTGTCATCCGGAAAAAAGCCTTAAATGCAGCCTGTTAACCTTATTATCCGATTGTGAAAAATGATAAGCGATAATAAAAGCCGCTTGCACTTCAGGCAACAAAAGAATAAAAATACACAAAAACCGAATAGTCATGCAAAAGAGGGTTTGCCGTGAAGGAACGTAGTACCGCACTGGTTCAGGGTTTTCGCCATTCCGTTCCCTATATTAACGCCCATCGGGATAAGACCTTTGTCATTATGCTCAGCGGCGAGGCGATTGAGCATGATAACTTTTCCAGCATAGTTAACGATATTGGTCTGCTGCACAGCCTCGGCATTCGTCTGGTAGTGGTATATGGCGCACGGCCACAAATCGATGCCAGCCTGGCGGCACATCAGCTGGAACCGGTCTACCACAAGCATACCCGCGTAACCGATGCGCAATCCCTTGAGCTGGTTAAGCAGGCCGCCGGACGTTTGCAGCTGGATATTACCGCCCGCCTGTCGATGAGCCTGAGCAATACGCCGCTACAGGGCGCGCATATCAATGTGGTCAGCGGCAACTTTATTATCTCTCAGCCGCTGGGCGTGGATGACGGCATCGACTATTGCCACAGCGGCCGTATTCGCCGTATTGATGAAGAGGCAATCCACCGTCAGCTCGACAGCGACGCCATTGTTTTGATTGGCCCGGTAGCCGTGTCGGTGACTGGCGAAAGTTTTAATCTGACGTCGGAAGAGGTAGCCACGCAGCTGGCAATTAAACTGAAAGCGGAAAAAATGATCGGCTTCTGCTCTGAGCAGGGCGCAACGGATGATGAAGGCAATATTATTTCTGAACTGTTCCCGAACGAGGCGCAGGCGCGTATTGAAACCCTGGAACAGCGTGGTGACTACCTTTCAGGAACGGTGCGCTTTTTGCGCGGTGCGGTTAAGGCCTGCCGCAGCGGCGTGCGTCGCAGTCATTTGATCAGCTATCAGGAAGATGGCGCGCTGTTACAGGAATTGTTCTCCCGTGACGGCATCGGCACGCAAATCGTGATGGAATCCGCAGAGCAGATCCGACGCGCCACCATCAACGATATCGGCGGCATTCTGGAGCTGATCCGTCCGCTGGAACAGCAGGGAATTCTGGTGCGTCGCTCGCGTGAACAGCTGGAGATGGAGATCGATAAATTCACCATTATCGAGCGCGATAACCTGACCATCGCCTGCGCGGCGCTCTATCCTTTCCCGGATGAGCAGATTGGTGAAATGGCCTGCGTGGCGGTTCACCCTGACTATCGCAGCTCTTCACGCGGCGAAATGCTGCTACAGCGCGTTGCTTTGCAGGCGCGTCAGCTGGGGCTGAAAAAATTGTTTGTATTAACCACCCGCAGCATCCACTGGTTCCAGGAGCGCGGCTTTACGCCGGTAGATATCGAGCTGCTGCCGGAAAGCAAGAAGCAAATGTATAACTACCAGCGTCGTTCTAAAGTCTTGATGGCCGATTTGACCTGACCGGTTTAGAACAGGATCTCCTGATGTGGGGCGCGCAGACGCTCCACCAGTCCGCTGCGCCGCTGGGTACGCACGGCAACCGCGCGCGCAAAAATTTGCCGATCGGTATAAAGCGTTAACCGGCTGCGCGCGCGGGTAATGGCGGTATAAACCAGTTCCCGCGTCAGCACCGGCAGATAGTGGTTAGGTAACACCAGCGCGGTATGTTCGAATTCCGAGCCCTGCGATTTATGCACCGTCATCGCCCAGGCGGTATCGTGTGGCGGTAAACGACTTGGCTGTACCGCCTTAATCGTGCCGTCGGGCAGTGGAAAGAACACCTTCAGCGCGCCGCTGGCATCATTCATCGCAACGCCAATATCACCGTTAAACAGCCCCAGCGCGCTATCGTTGCGTGCAATCATTACCGGCCGACCGATATACCAGCGGCTTTGCGCCTGCGGACGCCGAATTCGTCGCTGCTTCAGCAACTGGCGTTCGATACGCTCATTCAAACCCGCCACGCCAAATGGTCCTTCGCGCAGCGCACATAACAGCCGGTAACGGGCAAAGGCTGCCAACACCTCATCCGCATCCGCATTGCGCTGGAGCAGCGTTAAATACTCTTCATAACCTGCAATGCCCTGCTCTAAAAGCTGCTGGTAATGTTCAGCACTGCTTAGCTCGCTGCGACAAATATCCTCAAAGCCCGCGCCGAAAACCTTTTCCGCCGCTTTGGCATCACCCGCGTTTACCGCCTGCGCCAGTTGGCCGATACCGGAACGGGCATCGAAACGATAACTTTTGCGCAGCAGACAGATACTGTCGCGTACGTTAGGCATATCTTCCCCGTCCGCCCCATCCAGCTGACAGCCGGTAAGCAAAGCCAGCTGCCGGGCACGCGCCGTACTGTAGCCCGCTTCAGCGCAGCGGCAAATATCGCCCAATACCGCGCCCGCTTCGACCGATGCCAGCTGATCGCGATCGCCCAGGAAAATGACCCGCGCATGTTTTGGCAGAGCGGCAATCAGATTTGCCATCATCGGCAAATCCACCATGGAGGCTTCATCCACCACCAGCACATCAAGATGCAGCGGGTTACCGGCGTGGTAGCGCAGCCGCTGGCTGTTGGGCTGCGCGCCCAGCAAACGATGCAGCGTGGTCGCTTCTTCAGGAAAGGCTGTACGCTCAGCGTCGCTTAGCCGCAACGCCTGCAGCGCCTTGCCTAATGACTCCGTTAACCGCGCGGCGGCTTTACCGGTGGGCGCGGCCAGACGAATACGCAGTTTTTGTTGCGAAAGGCGAATCAGCGCCGCCAGCAGTTTAGCCACGGTGGTGGTTTTTCCGGTACCCGGCCCACCGGAAATCACCGAGATGTGACGGGTAATGGCCACGGCAGCGGCGATCTTCTGCCAGTCGTCCGGGCGATCGCCGAACAGCTCATTTAATATCTGCTGCAAATCGGCGTCATTGAAAGCGGGCACCGCCTGCTCGGTGGCGATAAAACGCGCCACATGGCCTTCGCCTCGCCACATGCGGTGCAAATAAAGCCGCTGCTGCGCGACCACCAGCGGCGTCGGCTTTGAGCCATCGCTTACCGCGTGGCTTTGCAGCAGCAAACGCTGCCAGTCTTCCGGCTGACCTACTGTGCGCCAGATTTCCGCCGCCAGCTCCGGCTGACGTCCGGCGAACAGTTGACCGTCACGAAAATGATCGAGCGGCAGGCAAACGTGTCCTTCTCCCGCCTCGGCGCTTACGCAGGCCGCAGCCAGCATCAGCGCGGGTTGCTCATCATCCGCCAGCATATGGGCGAACTGCAGATCCAGCGCGCGTATCAGGCGTTTTTCTACCGCCTCGCGCAGCAACTCGCTGATTTTTCTCATTCCGCTTCCACCTTGTCTCCGGTAAACAGGCGATCCAGCGCCATGACAAAATCTGCAGACGGACGGTGATGAAACACACCGTTTTCACTGGCGCTGCCGTCCATTCCGCGCAAAAAAAGGTAAAACACACCGCCGAAGTGGCGCTGATAATCGTAATCCGCTACACGATGGCGCAAATAGCGATGCAGCGCCAGCGTATAAAGCTGATACTGTAAATCGTAGCGGTGACTAATCATCGCTTCCGCCATCGCCTGCGGCGTATAGGCGGCGCTCTCTTCGCCCAGCCAGTTAGATTTATAATCCAGCAGGTAATATTTTCCCTGCCAGCAAAAGACCAAATCGATAAAGCCTTTCAGCATCCCCTGCACCTGCTGAAAATTCAGCTCCGGCGCGCGTGCCGACAGCGTATCGTGCTGACGCATTACCGCGTCCAGCGCCGGCGCGGTCAGCAGCTGATGCATCGGCAGATAAAACTCCAGTTCCACCAGATAGCGGCCCGGCGTTAATCCCGCCAGATGAATGCCGTCCTGATTAAGCGGCGTTTGCAATACCCGGCTAATCCAGTCGCACAGCATCGGCAACCATTGCTCGCCAAAGCCAGCCAGCTGTAGCTGCTCCGCCAGCCATGCCTCATCCGGCGGCTGGTTAAAATCCAGCGTTTCAAACAGGCCATGCAGAAAGGTGCCCGGCGAAGCGCCGCGCGGAAAGGTATGCGGCGTTAGTGCTGGCGCAACAACGTCTGTGGTTTCTCCTGCCGCATCGACATCAAAACGCGGTGCCAGATCGAGCGCAACCGTCGGGCCATGCTGTTGCAGACCGGAGTAGCTGGTAACGCGCCAGTGATCCTGCAGCGGGCGGGATATCACCGGGCTCTCCAGCTCCGGCATACTATCGCCTTCCGGTTGCCAGCGCCCTTCCGCAGCCTCTTCCGGCATCACTACCTCTACCGCGTCGTTGCTTAGGCCATACAGCGCTTGCTGTAATCCGCTGGCGTTTAGCGCTTCACCACGCTGAACCAGATAGCCCACCGCGCTTTTGTGCAGATCGCTGTCACCTTCTTTTTTACGGTTGCCCTTAATCAGCGGCGCAATGCCGATGCTACAGTGATAAACAGAGCGGGTCAGCGCCACATAGAGCAGACGTAAATCTTCCGCCAGCCTTTCCTGCTCGGCCAGCGCCAGGCTCTCTTCATCATCGCTCAAATCCAGCAACGCCTGAAAAGTCTGTCGATCGTGATATAGTCCCTGCGCCGCCTCGCGGAAGTTAGCGGCAAACGGCAGCCAGACCAGCGGATACTCCAGCCCTTTGGATTTGTGAATAGTCACAATCTGCACCAGATGACGGTCGCTTTCGAGACGCAACTGCTGACTGGCGGACTGATGGTTAGGCTGCGCGACCTGCTGTGCCAGCCAGCGCACCAGCGCATGTTCGCTATCCAGCTGCGCGGCGGCCTCCTGTAACAGCTCTCCAAGATGCAGCAGATCGGTCAGACGCCGTTCACCGCTTTCTGAGGCCAGCAGATTTTCTGCAATGCTGCGCCGGGTCATTAATTCACGCAGCATAGGCAGCACGCCGCGCTGCTGCCAGCGTTGACGATAGGCCGCAAACTCTTCAACCAGCGCGTCCCAACGATCTTCATCCTGACTCATGGCGTCGATGGTGGCGGCGTCCAACCCCAGGATACTGGTGGCCAGCGCGCTGCGCAGGGTACGCTCCAGCTCCGGTGCCAGCACCGCCTGCAGCAGCCACAAAAGTTCACGCGCTTCCGGCGTAGTAAACACGCTGTCGCGGTTAGATAAATAGACCGAAGGGATATTAAGACTTTCCAGCGCATCGCGTATCACCGCAGCCTCGCTGCGGCTGCGCACCAGAACGGTAATGTCGGAGGCTCTGACCGCCCGCTGGTCGCCCTGCTTGCCCACCAGCGCTTCACCCCGCAGGCCAGCCTGCAGCCAGTGGAGGATTTCTGCCGCACACTGACGCGCCATCCACTGCTGGTATTCGCTAACGCCCACGCCTTCGCCGGGCTGCAGCCAAAAGCGCAGCGCTGGCTGCACCGTGCCATCAAGATGGAAACCGCGCGTTTCATTGGGCGGCGCGGCGTTCACCTCAATGAAAGGGATCTGGCTGAATAAAAACGGGTTCTCCAGCCGGGAAAAAAGCTGGTTGACGCTGGCGACCATCGCTGGCGATGAACGCCAGTTAGTGTCCAGCGTATAGTGCGCGCTGATTTCGCTACGGGCGCGCATATAGGTAAAAATGTCCGCGCCGCGAAAGGCGTAAATCGCCTGCTTGGGATCGCCTATCAGCAGCAGCGCATTTTCCGGCTGGGCGATATAAAGCCGCCGGAAAATACGATACTGCTGCGGGTCGGTATCCTGGAACTCATCGATCAACGCAACCGGATAGCGGGCACGAATGGCTTGCGCCAGTAAATCGCCGCCGGGCTGCTGCAGCGCTTCATCCAGACGACTCAGCAAATCATCAAAGCCGAGCAGCGCCCGTAGCTTTTTCTCTCTGCGGGTTGCCAGGCGAATATCTTCCAGCGCCCGGGCAATA
Source organism: Pantoea sp. FN0302 (assembly GCF_050113775.1). NCBI lineage: Bacteria > Pseudomonadati > Pseudomonadota > Gammaproteobacteria > Enterobacterales > Erwiniaceae > Pantoea > Pantoea sp. FN0302. The sequence continues at coordinate 27,035 of NZ_JBNJSM010000006.1, read as the reverse complement.
ATCAGATCGCGTAGCGAAAGCGGCTCGGCGAAGAAGTCATCTACCGCCGTAAACAGCGGATGGCGTGGCGGCTCGCCCTTTTTGGTTTTCTCCAGCAGCACGCTCTGGCGAAAACGCGCCAGATCTTTAGGCACCGTATAGCCCTGGGTCTCTTCTTCTACCCAGGTTGCCACATTATTCAGCCAGGCTGGTAAATGCTTACTACTGTAACTCCGCTTATCAACGCCAGATTTTTCAATCAGCTCGCGCAAATCTGCTGCCGCCGCACGCCATTGCGCCTTCAGGTTATCAATGCGCGCCACGATTTTCTCATGACGCTGCGCCAGCGTTTCTTCGCTATCCGGCGCATATTTTAACGCTGGCGATTCGCCATGCAGCCATGGCATTAAGGTGGCGAGCAGCTGTTCCGGTCCGGTCCACTCCTGCGCAATGACTTTGGCAATCGTCAGCGGCAGCGGATAGCAGTGGCGACGCCAGAAGTCGGCGGCGGCCTGACGGCGCAGCGCAGATTCATCTTCAATCAGCTGCTGCTCAAACAGCATCCCGGATTCAAAGGCGTTGAGGTTCAGCATCCGCTGACAAAACCCGTGGATGGTAAAAATCGCCGCTTCATCCATTTGCCGTTCGGCGGCCAGCAGCAGCGCGGCGGCATCAGCAGGATCGCTAATCTCCTGCATCAGCGCTGCCAGCACCGGATTGGCGCTGCTGCCGCGCACGCAGGCCAGCCGCAGCTCATGGATATTCTGCCGAATACGTCCCCGCAGTTCAGCGGTGGCCGCCTCGGTAAAGGTCACCACCAAAATCTCTTCCACCGACAGCGGACGATGAAAAGCATTATCCTGCCCGAGGCCAAGCAACAGCCTCAGGTAGAGTATGCCGATAGTAAAGGTTTTCCCGGTTCCCGCTGACGCCTCGATAAGCCGCTCTCCACGGAGCGGCAGTGTTAGCGGATCGAGCCGCTGGGGATTGTTGTCACTCATTTCTTCTCGCTTGTCACCGGCAGCGTCTGCTGCAGGCTGCTGACGTTCGGCCAGGTTTTCCAGCCTTGCGGTGATGCATAGTCAGCTTTTCCATGCTGGCTGCCGGAAATCTGCGACAGCATAGCCAGTCCCTGCTTAGCGATCACCGCCTGGTGGAAGAAATCTGCCAGGCTCTGCGGCGTCAGCGTTTTAAGTTGTTCAATAACCTGTTCACGGGTATCAAAAGCGTAATTTTCCCGATAGAAATCTTTGCCATAGCGCGCCGCCTCTTCATCCAGCGTTTGCGGACGCTGCTGCAGTTCATTAATCAGCGCCGCCTGATACTGGGCGAAATCCTGCTGGCTTAACCCCCGCAGCCGCTTTTCAGCATCGGCATAGAAAGCTTCATAGCGTTGCAGCAGCAGAGCGGGCTGTTTGCTGTTGCTTTGCAGCAGAAAACCGATGCCCCACTGGCGTCCCACTGACATCGGGAAGGTAAAGACCGCATAGCCCAGCTGTTGTTGAGTACGTAACTGGTTATAAAACCAGGGTTGAATAATCTGACTCAACAGCGAGCTGATAGCAATACTTTGTTCTTCACCGTAGCCCACAGGAATGTAAACCGCAGCCAGCGCTGAGTCGCTGCTGCTGCCCGCCTTCTGAATATTGGCGCGCAGCGGCTGGTTAATCAGAATATCTTCGCTGTGCCACCAGCTTTTGCCCTGACAGTTAACCTGCTGCTTAACTTCACGCGCCAACGACGTCACCATTTGCGGGGTCATGTTGCCCACGACCAGCATCTCCGGCGTCGCCTGCTCTGCCAGCATGCGGCGATAGTCGTTCAACTCCTGCAGGCTAATGGAATCCAGCAGCTTACGGCGCTCGCTGCGCTCGGTATAAGGAAGCTGCGACAACATCCGTACCGGCTGAATCGCCTGCTCAAACGCTTTGCCTTTTTCTGCCGCATCCAGTTGTTCTTTATACCAGGACTTGGCCTGCGCCAGCTGATCTTCCGTCGGAACATAATTGACGTAGCCCTGCAGCAGGGTAACCAACAGTTTGGGCAAACGTTGAGTAAAGCCGCTGGCGCTAAAAATGACCCCATCACTTCCGCTGGTAGAAAAGCTAATGCCGCCGACCGCCGCCTGTGAGCTCAGTTCATCAAGCGCCAGACCCGCCAGATAATCATTCAGGGCGAACAGCACCTGATGACGGGCGCTATCCATCGCCGCCTTATTACGTAATGCCAGCATAATATCGGCTTTCGGCTCGCTGGCATGATAGCGGCTTGGCATATAAAAGACGCGCAGCCCCGGCTCATTAATCAGCGGTTGCGGATGGGTTATCGGCTTTTCAGATGCCGGAATTAAATTAAAATCATCGGGGATATAGGGATTCAGAGCAGGCAGATCCAGCTTGATATTTTCGGCCTCCTGCTGCCACTTATTGAACAGTTCGGCGCTGATTTTATCCACCTGGTAAGGCGCTTCGACAAAATAAGCGACTTTGTTATGCGGCTCGTTGGGGCTGATATACCAGATGCGCGCATTCTGCGGCGTCATCTCTTTCAGGCGCGCGCTGATTTCCGCCGGATCATAGCGGTCAGCGAGGTAGGAGGCATTAAGCGTATGCTCGACCGGCACCCGCAGCATGGTATCCGCCAGCCATTCGATATAATCCATATCGCGCGTAATCGACGGATAGCGATAATCGATATCCAGCACATGCGCCATCTCATCGAAATAGCGTTTATCAATACCCTTATCGCGCAGCATGGCCAGATAATCAAAAATCGCCGCGACTACCCGATCGCGCTGCGCCAGGCCTTTATCGGTTAGCGAAACGCTAATGCCAAATATACCGCCGTTACGCGTAATGAGCGGATCGGCGCCAGCATCAATGGAATCGGCCAGCCCCTGACTTTGCAGCCAGTCGGAAAGCGTATTTTTGCTGCGGTTGCTAATCAGGTAACCGATCAGCGTATCGGTTTTGCTGCGAAAGCGATCGCTATTGTTATCAATTCGGAATTCCAGGCGCAGTTGTTTACGCGGCTGGGCCGGTACGTAATGAATGATAATGCCTTTTTGCTGGTCGGTGACCACCGGCACGTTGATCGCAGGGACGCTGGCGTGACGATTGCTCACGCGCCCAAACGTCTGCGCGGCGATAGCGGCCAGCTCCGGCAGCGGTTTATTGCTGTAGATAACCGCTTTCATCAGGTTAGCCGAGTAGTGCTGCTGATAAAACTGACGCAGCGCATCCTGTAGTTTGCTGTCTGGTTTGTCGCTCAGCGTCTCCAGGTTACCGCCCGAGAAGCGCGCCGCTGGATGCGCCGGATTTAATGTCTCCGCTCCAACCTGAGCCATCCGATGTCCGTCACGGGAACGCGCCATCGTCAGTTCAGCGTTAACGGCATTCCGCTCGCGATCGGCATTAACCGGATCAAGCAGCGGCTCGGCGATGGCGTCAGCCAGGCGGTCGACGGCCGGGGCCAGCGCACCATTTTCCACTTCCAGATAGTAAGCGGTACGGTAAGAGGCAGTGCTGGCATTATGGCTGCCGCCATGTTTCTTCAGAAACTCCGCCAGGTTATCCGGCTGTGGATAGCGCTTCGAGCCCATCAACACCATATGCTCAAGATAATGCGCCAGGCCCAACTGCCGATCGGGATCGTCCAGCGAACCAATTGGCAACGTCAGCGCCGCCAGCGATTTCGTTGCCTGGGGATCGGAAACCAGCAATACCGTCATCTCATTATCCAGACGAATCGCCTGATAGTGACGCGGATCTTTATTGCTCTTTTGAATGGTCCGATCGAGAGGCTGCCAGCCTTTTTCAGCGCTGGCCAGCTGGCTAAACATGGTGAAAATCAGTAACAGACTGGCTGTCCAGACAGCGTACTTTCTCATTTAATCCCCTTGAGTGTTATCCTTTTTCCAACGCGGTGTCGCTGATCAAAACAACTATCACCACTGAAATCTGGCGGGCTGGCTTCCCGCCAGGCGCATCTACTGTAGGTCAAACTGGCTACTCATCATTTTTCTGCGTATCGCTGCGGTTAAAACGCAGCAGCGGCAACAGCCACTGTTCGGCTGCAGCGCAAATGGCATCAAGCTGCGCCGCTTCCAGCGTACGGAACAGCCGTTGCAGATAGGGATCGCTCCCCTCGCCTTCCATTTGATAGTTGCCCTGCCAGGCGGTTAACAGCTTCGCCCGCGCTTTGGTTTGCGTGGCCTCATCCATTAGCATGATGTCGTTTTTAACGTCATAGCTCGCCTCCAGCCAGGCACCCCCGGTTTTCGCCAGCAGCAGCAACGGTGAACACATGCCGTCACGATAGCCTTCGACATAGCGCGTAAGCCACTCCTGCGCCTGCTGCGCATCGATCGCGTCAAAGCACCAGCTGCTCTCTTTGCGTCCCAGCATGCGGCTCTGCCCTTTTCCACCCAGCGCACACCACGCCAGATGCTCCAGCCACAGCGCCAGCCCATCGGTGAAGTTCAACACGCCAGGCCGCCAACGCAGCAGGCCGCTATCCTGCACCTGCGGCAACCAGCCGTTAAGTTTGACGCCTGCAATGGTCAGGTCGATTTCCATACTGCGACTTTCAGCGCGCAACGCCCTGACCTGTTCAGCCAGCGGCGTCATCTCTTCCTGCTGCGTTTGCCAGAAGAGTTCACCGAAAGCGCCATAGGGCAACACGCCCGCCGCGCGATGATGATTGAACAGTCGTTGGGTATCTTGCTCTTCAATCAGCGCGTTTAGCAATTGGGCGTTGATCTGATAGCGATCGAGCGCATCCAGTACAAAGGGTTCGGCATCTGGCAGTTCGGTCTGCTCCAGCGCAAAACTCACGCCGAGGCGCATAGTAAAGAAAGCGCGAACCGGATGCCGCCAGAAACGCAGCAGCTGTTCAAAGCTCAGCTCACGGAGCTCCAGTGGCGGCAGCGGCTGCATAAATGGTGGATGCGGCTCGCCGCTGCCACGCGCAGCAGGCAGCCACTCATGGGCGAAACTGCGATACTCCGCCTGCGGCGCGAAGTTTTGCGGATCGAACGGCATACGGCTGTGCAGACAGTGCAGATGCGCCAGCACCCGTTGAGCGCTGCTGTCTACATCCAGTGCCTCGTCGCCCGGCAGATGAAAGCTTTGCCCAATATAGTCCACCAGTTCAGTGACCAACACCGAAGGATATCGTTCCGTATTATCCTGAATCGAGCGGCCAATATAGCTGATATAGAGTTTCTGCTGGGCTGAAAGCAAAGCCTCAAGAAACAGGAAGCGGTCATCGTCGCGGCGGCTGCGGTCGCCCTTTTGCGGCTGCTGCGCCATTAAATCAAACCCCAGCGGCGGCAGCGTACGCGGATAGACGCCATCATTCATGCCCAGCAGACATACCACGCGAAACGGCACCGAACGCATCGGCATCAGGGTACAGAAGTTAACCGGCCCGGCCAGGAAACGCTGGCTGATGCGCTGCTGATCGAGGCGCGAGGCCAGCTCATCGCGCAGCAGCGTAGCCGGAACGCTATCAACGTAGCGCGCCTGCAGACCATAGGCCATCACCTGCTGCCACTGCTCTTCAATCAGCATCAGCGCAGCATCGGTATTCACATCGGCAGCAAAAAAGGTTTGCAGCATTTCACGGCACAGTGGTTGCCAGTCGCTCAGCGTACGCGGCTCAGCCAGCACCTGACGCCAGTGGTTAAGCTGCATCAGCAACTCTGCCAGATTACCGGCCAGCTCGGCGATTAACCCGCTGGACTCATCGTAAGGCAGGATGCCGTCCCAGTCGCCATGCATGCTCTCCATGGCATAACCGAGCAACATTCGCGTGATGCCGAAACGCCAGGTATGCTGGCCGGTGGGCGGTAGCTTCAGCTCACGCACGTTATCATCATCCAGCCCCCAGCGAATGCCGGATTCCTCTACCCACATACGCAAACGGCGCAGCCCTTCCTCATCAATAGCAAAGCGCGTTGCCAGTGCCGGTACCTCCAGTAGCGCCAGCACCTCTTCACAGGCAAAGCGGCTTTCCGGCAAAGCGAGCAGGTTAAGAAAGGCCATAATCGCTGGATGGGCGAAGCTGGCGCGGCGATCCGAAATGGCAAAAGGCAGATAGCGATCTGAGGATGCGTTGCCGAATACCGCCTGAATATATGGCGTATAGGCATCAATATCAGCCACCATCACGATAATATCGCGAGCGGTCAGCGAGGGATCCGCCTCCATCATAGCCAATAATTGATCCTGCAAAACTTCCACTTCACGCTGCGGGCTGTGACAGACATGCACCACCACGGATCGATCCCGAGGATCGAGGCAGCGCTTTTTATGGCTGCTTTTCAGCTCTTCCGCATCCAGTCCAATCACCGCGTTATCTTCCAGCTCCAGCAGATCGTGCTGCAGCACCTGCAACAGCGTGTCCTCCGGGACATCGACAAAAGCATCAATTTCCCTCGCCTCCATTTGTGCCAGCAGATAGAGGTTATCGCGCCCCAGTTTGCCCCACGAGGCCAGCAGCGGGTTGGTCAGCTGTTGCTCTCCGGCATCGTTAAATAATGAAGAGGCTGCGTCGGGATCACGAAACAGGGCAATGTCCTGCTGCTGCTGATGATGGCGACGGCGGCGGCTTTGAAGTTTCGCCAGAAACGCGTAATCCTGGATATCGCCCCAGTAGTGCCGACAAGGATTGGTAAACAGCAGATGAATATCGATATGCTTGCCCAGCGCCTGTAGCGCCTGCAGATAGACTGGCGGCAGCGCGGAGATCCCACAGATAAAGACGCGGTCGGGCAGGCCCGCCGGACGTGATTCGCTGCTTTCCAGCTTTTGAATAAAGCGCGCATACAGGTTAGCGCGGTGCCACTCTGGCTGATCGAGATCGCGGGTATATTCCACCAGCGCGGCCCACAGCGGGGCCTGCCACTGCTGCGCCTCGCCCAGCCCATCGATCACTTTCCCCTGCTGCCAGCTGTTCAGCCATTCCGGGCGATAGACCAGATACTGGTCATAAAGATCGGCCACGCGCGAAGCCAGCTGGAACAGCTTACGTTTGTCATCGTCGTCGTTGAGATAGTGCTGCAACGGGCTAAACGCCTCCTGACGCAGCAGATCGGGCAGCAGCGTCATTAGCTTCCAGCTCATGCTGGCTTTATTAAAGGCGCTCTCTTTGGGGATGCCGGGCAAGACGCGCACAAACATATCCCAGATAAAAGAGGCGGGCAGCGGAAAAGCGATATTGGCCGCAATACCGAACTGTTGCGCCAGCTGCATCTGTAGCCACTGCGCCATGCCCGGGCTTTGCACCAGCACCACCTCGGACTGAAAAGGGTCGCGTAACGGTTCGTTTTCAATCAGATACGCCGCCAGCGATTTAAGAATATCGAGCTGGTTGGAGTGATAAACCGTAAACATGTTGGCTCCTGTTCAGTGCTGCTACGGCGCGTTAGCGCGGGGACACTCTACCCCTTAAATTGGCTAATGCAACCGTCGCGCAAAAAAAGCGCAAAAGTACGATGAATAACAATAGGTCCGTAGGCGGCTTCAACGATGCGGAACGCTATTATCGCAGCGCAGCTGGTCCAGCGTAACAGCAGAGAGGCCGGGCCGGAAAGCGGTGGCCCGCCATAACAGGCAGCCCTCTACCGCAGGCAGTTTGTGTAGCGAGGTTTGCCAGCCTTCGCTCTCCTGCCCCTGCAGACGCAGCGCCGCCATGCGCCACGCTTCGCGCTGTTGCCACTGTTGATAAAAGCCAGCTGCAAGCATCTGCTGATAGTGCAGCAGCGCCGTTAAACTCATGGCAAACAGCAGCAACGCCAGCAGCGTTTCCACTATGCTGAAACCTCTTTCACCCGACATCAGGCAGGCAGCCCTCTGACAGAGGAAGCGGGCAAAAATCGAGCCAGCCATGTGCCAGCGGTTGCCAGCGCCCCTCAGCTACTGGCGTCAACCACTGCCATAGCGCCAGCGCCTCCCCTGTTGATGACTCTCCGGCACCGCGCAGCAGTGCTTCACCGTTATGCCTGAGCAGTATGCAGGCGCGCCAGCCATATGTCGGCTGCTGCTGGCAGTGCCAGCCCTGTTGAGTCGGCCAGCTCAGCCTTGCGCCCCAGGCCAGCGCCGAAAGCGCATGGTAATGCTCCCGCAGGAACTGACGTTCATCCGTAACCAGCGACAGCGCACCGTCCAGCTGTTGCCGTGTGGCATGCAGCAGGCCAGAGCCGAGCAGTAGCATTAGCAGCACCATCGCTATGGCCATGCCGCCATCTTCTCTTAAGGCAAGTTGTGGGTGCTGATGATGCTTTGCAGCCTGAGTGCTGACGTGGGAAAGCCTGATGATTCGCCGCCGAGCGTCACCTTCACCTGCTGCCCGACGCGGGTGAAAGCCAGTTCGCCAATGGTTAGCGTGGCCGGATCGGACAGGCTCTCCCAGCCACTGCCGTTGCAGCTGCTCACGCCGCGCTGTATTTCCAGCCGTTGATTGCGGAGCCGGTATCCGTACCATTCGCTCTCCTCATGCTCCGGCCCTTCCCAGCGACCGTTGCTGTTTTCATCCCACCGGATCAACAGACAGCGCTGTTGAATGATAAGCGGTGTTCCCTGGCAGAAACCGTGACAGTAACCCGCTCGCCGAATCGCTTTTTCCAGCACGCTCATTATTTGCTGCAGCTCTTCCTGTAAACGCATCTGGCTTTGCAGCTGTATATTTTGCCGCTGCAGGTGCGGCAACAGACGCAGCGCCCCCAGCATTAAAATGCCGCTCAACGCCATTGCGATCATCATTTCCATCAGACCAAAGCCAGCCTGTTTCACAAACATGGCGCAACCTGGCAAAGCCGAATACGGCCGCGTGAGGAGATAATCATGCGCCAGCGCAGCGAGCCTTCGCCAAAAATAATGTGCCCTGCTTTTGCCACGTTGCGTTTACCGTAAAACCCCGGCGCACCTTCAATGGCAATGATATGGACCTGCGAATGCGGCGCCAGCAGCTGTAAACGTCTGCCGCTAGCACAGCCCGCCGCAGGCACGGCGCCGCTGCCAAGACACCACCTTTCGCCCGTTAACAGCCATAACGGCTGTTCCCGGTTATGCCAGTTGGCCCAGGCGCGCACGCCGTGTAAAAAGCGCTGCAGCTGCCGGGCGGTTTCCTGCATGCGCTGACGCTGCTGCCAGCTTTGCCATCCCTGCAACGAAGCGAGACTCAGCAACGCGGCTATCGTCAGCACCAGCAGCAGCTCCACCAGGGTAAATCCATCGGTACGCGTTTTTTTCATGGCGCTATTGTGCCGGGCTGAAGCGTCGCGACCAGTGCCATATTGATGGATTGCGGGCTTGCTTCCCGCTTTTTTAATCGGTTTACAGCTATTTGCGCTGCGCTGTGACGTCTGCCACGCCACAAGGTGCATGACGTTTCTGCAGCTGGGTTCAGTGCTGCATGTCGATTGTTTAAATAGAGAATTAATGAAGGAAAAGCAGCGGTTATAAAAGTATCAACAGCTGCCGCAGGCTAATCTCTACCAACAGCGCAGGATGGCGCTAGCCGCCTGTTACCTACTAAGAACAGACGCCAGCGGCGCGGGTGTGCGCTGCTGGCGTGCCGGAGTTATATCGCCACCGGCGCTTTAATGGCGGGATGCGGATCGTAGCCTTCGATTTCAAAATCTTCGAAGCGGTAATCGAACAGCGAGGCGGGCTTGCGTTTGATGACCAGCTTCGGCTGCGGACGCGGTTCGCGCGTCAGCTGCAACCGCGCCTGCTCCAGATGGTTGCTGTAAAGGTGCGTATCGCCGCCGGTCCAGACAAAATCTCCCGGCTCCAGATCACACTGCTGCGCCATCATATGCACCAGCAGCGCATAGCTGGCGATATTAAACGGCAGCCCCAGGAACACATCGCAGGAGCGCTGATAAAGCTGGCAGGAGAGCTTGCCATCCGCCACGTAAAACTGGAAGAACGCGTGGCACGGCGCCAGCGCCATCTCATCCAGTTCACCAACGTTCCAGGCTGAAACGATAATTCGACGCGAGTCGGGATCGTTTTTCAGCTGCTCAAGCACCTTCGTCAGCTGGTCGATTTCACGACCATCAGCCGCGCCCCAACTGCGCCACTGTTTGCCATAGACCGGTCCGAGATCGCCATTTTCATCGGCCCACTCATCCCAAATCGAGACGTTATTTTCTTTCAGATAGGCGATATTGGTGTCACCGTTCAGGAACCACAGCAGCTCATGAATAATTGAGCGCAGATGGCAGCGTTTGGTGGTCACCAGCGGAAAGCCTTCCTGCAGATTGAAACGCATCTGGTGGCCAAAAATCGACAGCGTGCCGGTTCCGGTGCGATCGTTTTTCGGCGTGCCCTCGTTCAGCACTTTCTCCATTAATGCCAGATACTGCTTCATTTCTGTTCACCTGTTTGTAGCTGCGGGCGACGACGGTACGCCCAAATCATCATGATAATGCCGGCCAGAATCATCGGTATCGACAAAATTTGTCCCATGCTGATGCCGCTAAACAGGCCCAGCTGGGCATCAGGCTGACGGAAGAACTCCACGATAATGCGGAACGCGCCGTAGCCAATCAGGAACAAGCCGGAAACGCTGCCCATCGGGCGCGGCTTGCGAATAAACAGGTTAAGGATGGCAAACAGCACAATGCCTTCCAGCACCAGTTCATAGAGCTGTGAAGGATGACGTGGCAGCACGCCGTAAGTTGCCAGCAGTGATTGCCATTCAGGGTGCGTGGCGACCAGTGCCACATCTTCGCTGCGCGAACCCGGGAACAACATCGCCCAGGAGAAGTTCGGCGCGACGCGGCCCCAAAGCTCACCGTTAATAAAGTTACCAAGACGACCAGCGCCGAGCCCGAAGGGGATCAGCGGCGCAATAAAGTCAGCGACCTGAAAGAAATGACGTTTTGTACGATGCGCAAACCACATCATCACCACGATAACGCCAATCAGCCCACCGTGGAACGACATGCCGCCATCCCAGACTTTGAACAGATAAAGCGGATTCTCCAGAAACAGCGGCAGGTTGTAGAACAGCACGTAGCCGATGCGACCACCGAGGAAAACCCCCAGGAAGCCCGCGTACAGCAGGTTTTCCACTTCCTCTTTTTTCCAGCCGCTGCCGGGCTTGTTGGCCCGTCGTACCGCCAGCCACATCGCAAAAATAAACCCAACCAGATACATCAGGCCGTACCAGTGCAGGGCGACGGGCCCGATGGAGAAAATCACCGGATCGAATTGAGGGAAAGCCAGATAGCTATTCATCTTTCACCATTAATGTCATCCGTCCACAGGCTGGACGATGGATAGTTCACTCCTTGCGCGCCGCGTAATACACAGCGCCTCTCAGCCAGGAAAAACCGGCCAGGCATGATAGCATAGCCGTTTTATACCGGGTTCATCGAAATGTAAACGTGGATAAATGCCTTAGCGGCCGCCGCGAATGAGCCCGCCCAAACCGCGTCGCTCCATAAAGGCCGCGACCTGATGACGAACTTCAGTTGCCGTTTGCGCCTGCAGGCTGCGTTCAGCCAGCACCTGTGCCTCTTCATGGTCGATGTGGCGCAGAAGATACTTCACACGCGGTACGTTTTTGCCGTTCATGCTCAGATGGTGATAGCCCAGACCAATCAGCAGCGCCACGCACATCGGATCGCCCGCCATTTCACCACACAGGCAGAGATCGATCTGCGCTTCGCGCGCAGATTCTGCAATCGACTTCAGCGCTTTTAGCATTGCCGGATGCAGCGAATCATACAGGTTGGCTACGCGGGTATTGTTGCGATCCACCGCCAGCAGATACTGCGTCAGATCGTTAGTGCCCACTGATACAAAATCAACGCGCCTGGCCAGATGCGGGATCATAAACAGCATTGAGGGCACTTCGATCATAATGCCAATGCGCGGTTCAGGGATCTCATAGCCCAGCATCTCTTCCACTTCTTTGCCGGCGCGATCGATCAGACGACGCGCTTCGTCAATCTCATCGATGCTGGTGATCATCGGCAGCAAAATGCTGAGGTTGCCGCTGGCGGCGTTAGCGCGCAGCATCGCGCGCACCTGCACCAGGAAGATCTCCGGCTGATCAAGCGTCAGGCGTATGCCGCGCCAGCCCAGGCAGGGGTTCTCTTCGCTGATGGGCATGTAGGGCAGCTGTTTGTCCGCGCCGATATCCAGCGTACGCAGGGTTACCGGCTTATTCAGAAACAGCTGCAGCATGCCCTGATACTGTGCCACCTGCTCCTCTTCGGAGGGGAAGCCATTTTGCAGCATAAACGGGATTTCGGTGCGGTACAGGCCGATGCCGTCCACCCAGTTATCCATTGCCTGCTCATGCTCAGCACTCAGGCCCGCATTCAGCATAACCTGAATACGTTCGCCGCTTTTCAGCCTGGCGATCTGCTCAACATCATCTTCCGCCAGTCGGCTCAGCTCATTTTCTTCGCTGACCAGCTGTTGATATTCTTGGATCAGTACCGGTTCTGGATCGATCAGCAATTCGCCACGATAGCCGTCAACGATCAGCAAGCGCTTATTTAACAGCTCAGGCAGAATATCCGCACCCATTACTGTCGGAATGCCCATCGCCCGCACCAGGATCGCCGCATGGGAGTTAGCCGCGCCGTCACGCACCACGACGCCTGCCAGCCGCTCCTGCGGCAGCTCCGCCAGCGTGGTTGCCGTTAGCTCATCCGCCACCAGCACAAACCGCTCCGGCCAGGTGTTGGTGCCCTGTAACGTATCGTCAAGATGAAACAGCAGGCGCTGGCCCAGCACGCGCAGATCGCCCGCGCGCTCGCGCAGGTAGGTGTCCTGCAGGCTGGCGAACTGAGCGGCGAATTTCTCGATGACCTTTTTCACCGCCCATTCCGCTACCGATCCGCTGTCGATCTCGGCAAACAGATCCTGCTTAAGTCGCGCATCGGTTAACAGGTGGGAATAAAGATCGAAGATCGCCGCGCTCTCTTTCTGCACGCTGGCGCTGAAGCGTTTGCTGAAGCGACGAAATTCGTTGCTTGCCTCGCTCATCGCCTGCGACAGACGTTCACGCTCGCGCCCGACATCCAGCGTCGAAGCGGCGAAAACATGCTCCAGCGAGGGCTGCGTGGTATCGACCCAGCCAGGCGCAACCGCCACGCCAGGCGCTGCCGCCAGCGCACGCACGCGTTTTTGGCGGAAATGACCAAACAGCTGGCTAACCTGAGATTGGGTGATCAGTGTGGCAAGTTGAGTCGCGAGCGTGACCAGGAAAGATTCTTCGCTTTCATCAAACTGGCGATGCTCGCGCTGCTGCACCACCAGCACGCCCAGCAGCTGACGTCGGGTAATGATCGGCACACCGAGGAAGGAGCGGAAGCGCTCCTCTTTAACCGAAGGAATATATTTGAAGCTGGGGTGGCTTTGCGCATCCGCCAGGTTGATCGGTTCCGCCAGCCGTCCAACCAGCCCGACGATACCTTGATCAAAAGCCAGCGTGACGATCTTACCGCGCGGCTTTTTCAGTCCGCGCGTCGCCATCAGGTAATAGCAACGACGATCGTGATCGGCGAGATAAATGGAGCAGACTTCAGTTTCCATGGCGAAACAGATTTCGTTTACCAGGATCTCAAGCGCTTCTTCGAGGCGCGGAGCGCCTGCCACTTTCTCTACAATCTCACGCAACTGAGTCAGCATCATCAGCGTGGCTTAACCTCTTTTCCGTCGATAAGCAGGCGTATTGCGCTGCGTTGCACTCTCCTGCAATGGCATGACCACAGCGGCAAACTCTTTCATCACGCGGCGATAAACGTCGCGTTTAAAGGAGACAACCTGACGAACCGGATACCAAAAGCTGACCCAGCGCCAGCCGTCAAATTCTGGCGTGCTGCTGGTTTGCATGTTGATATCTGCGTCATTGCACATCAACTGCAGAAGAAACCACTTCTGTTTCTGGCCGATACATACCGGCTTCGTGTCCCAACGCACCAAACGTTTCGGCAACTTATAACGTAACCAGTTTCGGGTAGAGGCGAGCAGGCGCACATCTTTACGGTGCAAGCCGACTTCTTCAAAGAGTTCGCGGTACATGGCCTGTTCCGCCGTTTCGCCAGGATTAATGCCACCCTGAGGAAACTGCCAGGAGTGCTGTCCGAAACGCCGGGCCCACAATACCTGTCCCTGTCTGTTACAGATTACAATACCAACATTTGGGCGGTAGCCATCATCGTCGATCACGGGACTACCTCAAACTGAAATTCAGATAGTCTGATTGTTTCATACTCCTTACAGGCGGTAAACCACTGCTTGAGGCTGTGAATAACGCATAACAGGGGGATAACTCACAGTTTTCATCATAGTTATAAACAGCTGACGGCTAAAAAGCCCAATTTTATTCACTTTTTCTGTGGATAGCTTTGTGCAGAACATGGTAACCGAGTGGGAAAAGCGTGAAATAACGCAGAAACATCTGGCAGGCATAATATTTGTAATTTATTTATTTTAAACATGTTTTTGTTGTTATTAGCCGCAACTCAGGCCCTGGACGTACTGTTTATACCCGCAAGGATCCTTTACTGGCGAAAGATCGCCCACCGCCGATTTTATCCACAGAATATGCGATAAAGTTATGCACAAAATGGCTTCACCCAGCAAAAAAGCCCTGCGTCAAGGCTGTAAATGGAAACAGTATGCGAGAAAAAGCTGAGTTATCCCATGTTTCTGTGGATAACCAGGTGTAAGATCCTGTTCATTGCCGGTGACAATGTGGGTAAAACAGCAACGCCGTTTGCTCTTCCTGTTGCGCGGCAAAATAAAATCCCAAGATTTATCATGCTATTATTCCCTGGTTTTACCGCCCATCAGGCTACATAAAAGATACCTAAACGAGGTGGTTATTTTTTGAGCAATAAACAGAGGGGATATGGAGCCACGTTTTCTCACTACGCCACCGCCAGATGAAGAGACATTACTGGCGCGCGCGCAGGCGCTGGCAGGCTATACGCTGGGCGAGCTGGCGCAGCAGGCCGGTATCGCCACACCTGCGGATTTACGTCGTGATAAAGGTTGGGTCGGCATGCTGCTGGAGATGCATCTTGGTGCCAGCGCCGGCAGCAAGCCGGAACGTGATTTTGCCCATCTTGGCGTCGAGTTAAAAACAATTCCCATTGATGCGCAGGGTCGCCCGCTGGAGACCACATTTGTTTGCGTTGCGCCGCTGACCGGCAATAGCGGCGTGACCTGGGAAAACAGCCACGTGCGTCATAAGCTGGCACGGGTACTGTGGATCCCGGTGGAAGGCGATCGAGCCATCCCTCTGGCGACGCGACGCGTTGGCGCACCGCTGCTGTGGAGCCCGACGCAGCAGGAAGAGGAATTGCTGCAGCGCGACTGGGAAGAGCTGATGGATATGATTGTATTAGGCCAGGTGGAGCGCATCACCGCCCGCCACGGCGAGGTGTTGCAGATCCGTCCCAAAGCGGCCAACAGCAAGGCGTTAACTGAAGGCATTGGCGAGCATGGTCAGCCGATTATGACGCTGCCGCGCGGTTTTTATCTGAAGAAAAGTTTTACCGCCCCGCTGCTGGCCCGTCATTTTTTGCTTTAATTTTTTCCAGAGTATGAGGCGATGCGTATAATCACCGTTTAACTTTCGTTTAGGATGCAGTGTTACAATGTTTGACTGGATTGCAGATCCCAATGCCTGGCTGGCCCTCGGCACGCTGACCATACTTGAAATCGTGCTGGGCATCGATAATATTATTTTCCTCTCCCTGGTTGTGGCAAAACTACCCAAAAATCAACAGAATAGCGCACGACGCATTGGTCTGATGGGCGCGATGCTGATGCGTTTAGGGCTGCTGGCCTCTATTGCATGGGTTATTAAGCTCACCGACCCGCTGTTTACCCTGTTTGATCACTCCTTTTCCGCGCGTGATTTAATTCTGCTTGGCGGCGGTCTGTTCCTGCTGTGGAAATCGAGCATGGAGATCCATGAAAGCATCGAAGGGGATAATGAGGAGCATAAAACGAACGTGCACTCCTTCTTCGGGGCTATCGTGCAGATCATGGTGCTGGATATTATTTTCAGCCTCGACTCGGTGATTACCGCAGTGGGTCTGTCCGACCATCTGTTTATTATGATGGCTGCGGTAGTGGTTGCGGTTGGCGTAATGATGTTCGCGGCAAAAGGCATCGGGGAGTTTGTCGATCGCCATCCGTCAGTGAAAATGCTGGCGCTCGCGTTCCTTATTCTGGTCGGCTTCACGTTGATTCTGGAAAGCTTCAATATCCATGTGCCGAAGGGCTATATCTATTTCGCGATGTTCTTCTCAATGGCGGTAGAGAGCCTTAATCTGCTGCGTGGCAAGAAATCCGTTCAGTAATTGCTGTTCCTCAATATATCCGGCTGCGACCGGATATTTCCTTCCCCGCGCTTTTTTCAGAATCCTGCGATTAATCCTGGGCAGTAAATATTTTATTACTACACTGTGTAGTTGGAATAACCACCAGGAGAAAAGATAATGAAGCGGATTACCAGCGTGGCTGTGTTGACCATGATGATGCTGTTAAGCGGTTGCAGCAGCAGTTACGTCATGTCCACTAAGGATGGTCATATGATTATGACTGACGGCAAGCCGGAAATTGATAAAGATACGGGGCTGGTCAAATATACCGATCAGGCCGGTAATGAAATGCAGATCAATGGTGATGAGGTCTCTTCCATCATTGAGCGGTAATCAGATATAAGCGCCGACTTTGCAACAGCCTCCGGCGCTTATCGATAAATTGAACCATCACTCTCCTCTTTCCCCTCTCGTCACTGCCCGCTATAGTCGAAATGGTGCTTGTTGAAATCGCACCGCCAAGTTTTTCCCCATAATGACAAAAGGAAGCCGGCAAATGCACTATCACCGTATCCCCCATAGTACGCTGGAAGTCAGCCAGCTGGGATTGGGAACCATGACGTTTGGTGAGCAAAATAGCGAAGCCGATGCCCATGCCCAGTTGGATTTAGCCGTTAGTTGCGGCATTAACCTCATCGACACCGCGGAAATGTATCCTGTTCCGCCACGCCCGGAAACGCAGGGATTGACCGAAAGCTATATCGGCAACTGGCTAAAGGCGCGTGGCAACCGCGACAAAATCGTACTGGCGACTAAAGTTGCCGGGCCATCACGCGGCAGTGACGCCGGTATTCGTCCGGCTCAGGTGCTGGATCGCAAAAATATTCGCGTGGCGCTGGAAGCCAGCCTGAAGCGTCTGAACACTGACTATATCGACCTTTATCAGGTGCACTGGCCGCAGCGGCAAACTAACTGTTTTGGCAAACTGGGCTATCAGTACACGGATACCAGCGTGCCGGTTACCCTGCTGGAAACGCTGGAGGCGCTGGCCGAGCAGGTGCGCGCCGGTAAGATCCGTTATATCGGCGTCTCGAATGAAACGCCGTGGGGCGTAATGCGTTATCTGCAGCTGGCGGAAAAGCATGAGCTGCCGCGTATTGTTTCCATCCAGAATCCCTATAGCCTGCTCAACCGTAGCTTTGAAGTGGGCCTGGCGGAGATTAGCCAGCATGAAGGCGTCGAGCTGCTGGCCTATTCCAGCCTCGCTTTCGGCACGCTTAGCGGTAAATATCTGAACGGCGCGCGTCCGGCCGGGGCGCGAAATACCTTGTTTAGCCGCTTTACGCGTTACAGCGGCGAGCAGTCTCAACAGGCGGTAGCGGAATATGTCGATCTGGCGCGCAGCCACGGGATCGATCCGGCACAGATGGCGCTGGCTTTTGTGCGTCAGCAGCCTTTTGTCGCCAGCACGCTGCTGGGCGCTACGACGCCTGAACAGTTGCAGAGCAATATTGACAGTTACCAGTTGACGCTCAGCGGTGAGCTACTGGAACAACTGGAAGCGATTCATCGGCGCTACACCTATCCCGCGCCGTAAAACAGCGGCGCAGCGTTAAACGCTGCGCCTGCTTACTTTTCTATCCGCGACGCTTTTGCGCCAGCTGCCAGCCCCAGAGCATGGCGATAGCGAGCGCAAACAGCGCGCCAAAGCCCACGCCGGTTGCGACCGGCGGCGCACCCAGGCGGATCGCCAATGAATAGAGGCCCAGCATCAACAGCATGGCGCTGTTCTCACCCAGGTTCTGTACCGCAATAGCGTTGCCTGCGCCGACCGTTTGTTTGCCGCGCTCCTGCAGCAGCGCATTCAGCGGCACCACAAAAAAGCCGCCCAGTACGCCGATGACCATCAGCAGCGCATAGGCGTTCGGCTGGGTATGCTGTAGCGCAAATATCACTACCGCGACGCCAATCAGAACGCCTGCAGGCATACAGCGCCCGACGGTTTTCAGCGTAACCAGTTTTGCCGCCGCCGCCGCGCCAATCACGATGCCGATCGCCACCATCGCATTCAGCAGCGTGGGGGTTTTGTTGTCGGTGATGCCCAGCGCAACCGGCACCCACAGCACCAGCAAAAAGCGCAGCGTTACGCCCGCGCCCCAAAACAGGCTGGTGCCTAACAGCGAAAAGCGTGTTTCACCATTGCGCCACAGCAGCCGTGCCGCCTGAAAAAAGCTACGCGTCATCGCCAGCGGATGCCAGCTTTGACCGGGACGCGCCGCCTGCAGCTTCGGGATCAACAGGTTGGCGGCGACCGCCAGCCCGTAGGCCACCACACAGGCGAACAGCGCCGCCAGCAGGTGCCAGTCCGCCAGTACGCCGCCCGCCATCGATCCCAGCAGGATCGCCGCAATGGTAGAGGCCTCCATCAGGCCGTTGGCTTTCACCAACTGTTCGCCATTGGTGATCTCACCAAGAATGCCGTACTTGGCAGGTGAATAGGCCGCCGCGCCGATGCCCACCAGCGCATAACCGACAAATGGATCGAAGCCAAAGCAGATCACCAGCGCGCCCAGCAGTTTCAGGCCGTTCGCCAACATCATTACCCGTCCCTTGGCAAAACTGTCTGCCATCTGGCCCACAAAAGGCGCCAGCAGAATATAGGTAGCGACAAATACCATCTGCAGCACCGGCTGGCTCCAGTCGGGATAGTGTTGGTTTTTCAGCAGCGCCAGCGTTGCGAACAGCAGCGCGTTATCACCAAAAGCGGAGAAAAACTGGGCAACAATTACCGCCAGCATGCCGCGCGACATTAATGAAGATCCATGCACGGGGAGTGTCATTCTTCCACCATTTTTTTCAGCGTGACGAAATCGGGCTTACCGCTGCCCAGCAGCGGCAGCTGTTGCAGGAAACGAATATCTCGCGGTATCGCCAGCTCTGCCGCGCCCAGTTCTCGGGCCGCCTGCTGCAGGCGATCGCGCTGTAGTTCGCGGTCGGTGGTGAACAGTACCAGCGCTTCGCCACGATTGCCGTCCGGCTTAATGGCGGCGGCGTGCTGTTTCTCCGGTGAGGCTTTCAGCGCGATCTGCTCAACCACCTCCAGAGAAACCATTTCGCCTGCAATTTTCGCAAAGCGTTTCGCCCTGCCCTGAATCTGACAGAAGCCGCCCTCATCAAAGCTGACGATATCGCCGGTGTCATACCAGCCCGGCTCCATCACGCCTTCGCCATTGTCGGCCACTGGCGGCTCCAGCTCGCCGGGACGCTCCACGCGCAGATAACCATTCATGATATTCGGCCCGCGCAGCTGTAGCCGCCCGCCCTGCTCAATGCCCGGCACTGACATCAGTCGTGAATCCATACCCGGCAGCAGACGGCCAACGGTATGCGGTTTTGCCGCCATCGGTACGTTAATCGATACCACCGGCGCGCACTCGGTAACGCCGTAGCCTTCAAGAATGCGGATCCCGAAGCGCTCCTGATAGAGCTGACGCACGCTTTCCTGCAGTTTCTCCGCTCCGGCGACCACATAGCGCAGGCGGGCGAAATCATAGGGGTTGGCGAAGCGAGCATAGTTGCCAAGGAAGGTTGAGGTACCAAACAGCACGGTGCAGTTACGGTCATAGACCAGCTCCGGCACGATGCGATAGTGCAGCGGGCTGGGATATAAAAACACCTGCGCGCCGGTAAACAGCGGCGTAAACAGGCCAACCGTCAGGCCGAATGCATGGAACAACGGCAGCGAGGCCATAAAGCGATCGCGCGGCGTAAAATCCGCAACGGTACGAATCTGTTCCACGTTCGCCAGCAGGCTTTTATGGGAGTGCACCACGCCTTTCGGGTTGCCTTCCGAGCCGGAGGTGAACAGCACCATCGCCGCATCTTCCGCCCGCTGCGGCAGCATCGCGCGCCGGGGAAGCAGCAGATGCGCCAGGATCCACAGCTTATCTTTACCTGTCAGCGTATCTTTCAGATCCTCAAGGAAGATCCACTGAACCTGCGGGATCCCCTGCGGCAGATGCCACAGGTTGCCTTTATCCAGAAACTGCCGTGAGGTGAAAACGGTTTTTATTTGGGCGGCGGTCACCGCGCTGGTCAGGCCGTTTACCCCGGCGGTATAGTTCAGCATTGCCGGTACGCGTGCGCGCAGCGTGGCTCCGAAAATAGCGGCGGCGGTCACGGTGGTATTCGGCAGCAGCAGGCCGACATATTCGCCCGACTGCGTGTAGCGCTCCAGAATGCGCCCCACGCCCAGCGATTTTTTTAGCAGCCCGGTATAACTGTCCGGCGCAAAATTAATATCTTCGATACAGCGCTTAAACCAGCCGTAGCGGGTACGGGCACTAAGAAGAGCCTCGAACAAGGTTTCGCGCGGACGCACCGCCATGCGTGCTTCCATCATAATATGATGCAAGTGCTCACCGGCCAACGCGCGACGATCGCGGGCGCGCGGCGCATTGGGCATGGGTATCAGGGTGGGCGGCAGTACCGTCAGGGTAATACGCGGGAACAGGCGACGCTTGAAGATGCCGCCGAGTCGGCCAAAAGGCGTATATTCCGCGCCTTCGATGCGCATCGGCACCACCGTCGCCTGCGATTTAGCCGCGACAAAGCCAGCGCCGCTGTAAATTTTCATTAAAGAGCCGGTGATGGTAATGCGCCCTTCCGGGAAGATAACTACCGGACGCCCTTCATTAAGCGTGCGCACCAGATATTTAAGCGACATAGGCCGCGTAGGATCGAGCGGTACAAAATCCACCATCGGCTTAAGCAGACGCATATACCACTTATCGCTGATGCTGGAATAGACGGCGAAAACCGGTTTTACCGGCAGGAACAGCGCCAGCAAGGCTCCGTCCAGAAACGACGCGTGATTAGGCGCAATCAGCACCTTTTCTTTGCGCAACCCGGAGAGATCGCCGCGCAGCTGTACGCGCCACAGCAGACGAAACAGAAAACGGAAGAAATTAAAAAGCATGCCAGCTCCTTAGCAGCCGAAAAAACTGGTTATAACCATGCAGCAAAGGCACGCTGAACTCAACGCTAAGAGATTAAAAAACCGCGCAGTCTCACTGGCTGCACGGTTTTTATCATATCGAAGAGCAAGGATGTATTAATGGGAGGCGGCGTTTACCAGCGCATCAGGAGCAATGTTCATATGTTTCAGTACCGGCCCCATGATGTTGCCAAAAATCGGCGCGGCGACCGAGCCGCCAAAGTGATCGCCGGCGGTTGGATGGTTAATCATCACCACCAGAGCCACCTGCGGATCGCTGGCGGGCGCAATGCCAGCGGTGTAGTTAACGTAACCGCCATCATATTTACCGCTACTGCCCATTTTCTCTGCCGTACCGGTTTTGGTGGCTAACCGATAGCCTGACACCGCCGCACGGATCCCGGTGCCGCCCGGCAGCACATCGCTTTCCAGCATATGCACCACCGTTTTTACCGTTTCCGGATTAGCGACCTGCTTACCCAGTACCGGCGGCGTAACTTTAGTAATGGAAAGCGGTCGGTAAATACCGTAGCTGCCCAGCGTGGCATATTCACGGGCGATCTGTAACGGCGTTACGCGTAATCCATAGCCAAACGAGAAGGTTGCGCGTTCAATATCAGCCCAGCGCTGACGATGCAGCGGAAAATAGCCGACGCTTTCGCCGGTGAGCCCAAGGCCGGTGGGCTTGCCAAGACCGAAAGCGTGATAGGTATTTACCAGCGCTTCTGCCGGCATCGCCAGCGCAATGTGCGATACGCCGATGTCACTCGATTTTTGCAGGATGCCGGTCATGGTCAGGCGCGGCCAGTGGCCAACGTCGCGGATCAGGTGACCGTTAACGCGGTACGGCGTGGTATCCAGCACGGAATCAGGCCGCACCAGGCCACGCTCCAGCCCCTCCATTACCACCAATGGTTTTACCGTGGAGCCGGGTTCAAAGCTGTCATTGATCGCCACGTTGCGCATCTGGGCAGGCGAGACGTCCGCATAGTTGTTCGGGTTAAATGACGGATAAGAGGCCATCCCAAGGATTTCCCCGGTATCAATCTTTACCAGTACCGCCGCACCGGAATCGGCTTTATTCAGCAGCACCCCATCTCGCAGTTTGCTGTAAAGCGTGTACTGATCGAACTTATCGATACTGAGCTGTACGGTGGGCGGCTGTTTCGGCGGCTGATAATCGATCATTGCGATGATGTTGCCTTCGCGATCCTGGCGATATTTCTCGAAACCCGGCTGCCCCTGCAGCACTTTGTCGTAGCCTTTTTCCAGCCCGTTCAGGCCGGTGTTATCAGCGCCGACAATGCCAATAAGCGGTGCCGCCGCTTCGCTCATCGGATAAAACCGACTGTCATTATAAACGGTGCTGATGCCTTTCAGATGCAGCTTGCTGATATCTTTGGCGATGCCCAGTTCAATTTTACGCCCCAGATAAAGGAAGCGGCGATGCGGGTTGGCGGTAATTTGCTGCTGTATCTGTTCCGGGCGTTGATTAAGCGCATTAGCCAGATATTGCCATTTAGGGCTGGTGAAATCGGGTTGCGCTTCCAGTACGCGCTGCGGATCGGCAATGATATCGCGTGAAGGAACGCTAAGCGCCAGCGTCTCACCATTGCGATCCAGCAGGGTGCCTCGGTTCGTAGGCAGAGTAACGGTACGCAACGAACGCTGATCCGCTTCGTGTTCCAGCCTTGGATGATTGATTAACTGGAGATCGGCGACGCGGGCCAGCAAAACAGCCAGACATCCCACCACCCCCAGACAAATAAGGCGAAACCGAAACGGATTGAACGGCGCTTTAATCTGATCTTTTCCAGGAAATTTTTGTATGCGGGGCATGGTCCATGACCTTAATGCGGGCAAAAAAAACCTGCGCATCTGCGCAGGTTGGTGTAATCAAAAACTTGTTGATGTTCACCCATCAATACCTCTGGGACTTAAAATGTACCAAGCGGCAGAGACGGGCGGCTATCAATGATTCGCAACAGTTGCCCGCAAAATGTAACCAGCTATGTGATTTATCAGCTCTTTTGCAATGTTTTCCGCTGACAGATCTCTACCAGGCAGGACATTGCGTTCGGCCCCTGCGTTAATAGCGAGGTGCCAATATCCAGCGTCAGAACATTAGGATTCCCGGCGCGATCCCAGGGTTGCCAGGCTCCGCCAAAGCCCGGGTCGAACCAGGCGCCGGTAGAGATGACCACCACGCCGGGTGCCAGGCCGGGGTTCAGTTGCACACCGGCCAGCATCATGCCGCGCGCGTTAAACACCTCGATTTCATCGCCATCGCTGATGCCGCGTGCCGTTGCATCCTGCGGATGCATCCACAGCGTTTCATGACCGGCGGTTTTATTCGCCTGGACGTTTGGTGTCGCATCCAGCTGGCTGTGCAAGCGATCTGCGGGCTGAACAGAGATCAGATGCAGTGGAAAACGATCCGCCTGTTCACTGCCCAGCCACTCCTGCGGTGCACGCCACTCCGGATGCCCCGCCATGTCGTCCAGTTGGAAATCCGCAATAGCGTGACAAAATAGCTCAATTTTTCCGCTGGGTGTTTTCAGCGGGCTGGCCTGAGCATCGGCGCGAAAGTCAGACATAAAAACATAGTCGCGCTCGCTGGCTGGCACCTCGGCATAGCCGCGCTGCCAGAACTGCTCAAATGACGGCCACTGCACCCCTTTGCGCTGCTGCGCTTCACCGCACTGCTGGTAAAGATGGGCGATCCATTGCATCTCATTACGGTTTTCAGTGAAGCGCTCGCGATAGCCGAGGCGCTCAGCCAGATCGGCGAAAATATCGAAATCGTTACGCGCCTGATGCTGTGGGGCAACCGCCTGATGCATGGCGAAAACATAGCGATCGCGCGAAGAGCCGCCAATGTCGTTACGCTCAAGGGTAGTGGTCACTGGCAGGACGATATCGGCCATTTTTGCCGCCGCCGTCCAGACAATGTCCTGCACAATAACCGTATCTGGCCGCTGCCAGCCCTCTACCAGCCGGTTGAGCTGCTGATGATGATGGAAAGGATTTCCACCCGCCCAGTGCATCAGATGAATATCTGGATAGCGATGCGTTGCTCCCTGAAAGGCATAGCTTTCGCCAGGTTGCAGCAGCATATCGCAGATGCGCGCAACCGGGATCGCCAGCCCGGCCGGGTTGGGTCCGGTGGGCAACTGCGGTGCAGGCGTATCGATTCTGGGGTTGCCTACGCTGTTCATGGATCCATGCCCGAACGAGAAGCCCGCACCCGGCAGGCCCGGCTGTCCCAGCATGGCGGAGAGCGCGATCATCATCCAGTAGGGTTGTTCACCGCGATGTGCGCGCTGTACGGCGTAGGAACAGGTGATAAAGCTGCGTTTACCCGCCAGCTGACGCGCCAGCCCGGCGATGCGTTCCGCCGGCACGCCGGTAATGGCGCTGGCCCATTGCGGCGTTTTCGCTATGCCGTCGCTTTGTCCCAGCAGATACTCTCGCAGCTGCGGATAACCAACGCAGTGACTATTCAGGAAGTCACGATCCGCCGCGCCAAGGCGTTCAATTTCATACCCCAGCGCCAGCATCAGAGCGACATCCGTGTTAGGGCGAATCGCGATCCAGTCGGCATTCAGGAAGGCGGGACAATCATCGCGTAGCGGACTGACGTTAATAACGCGTGTGCCTTTTCGCGCCAGCTGCTCCAGGGCTGGTTTCAGGGTATGTTCGCCCGCTCCGCCCGATGCAACCTGCGCATTTTTCAGCGCCAGGCCGCCAAAGGCCAACACCACTTCCGCATGTTCGATAACGCTCGGCCAGTCGGTTACGCGTCCGGTCAGCGGCATATAAGTGCCGATTACATAAGGCAGGAAGAATTGTGCAGAGCCCCAACTGTAGTTACCTATTTGATCAACCCCGCCGCCGCCGTTGAAGTAAAAGCGTCGGACCAGCGTTCGCGCATGGTTTACCCGTCCAGCTGAAGACCAGCCATAGGATCCGGTGAAGATGCCGCTGGCGCCGTAACGCTCGCGCACGCGCTGGTTTTCCTCTGCCACCAGATCAAGCGCAGTTTCCCAGCCCACCGCGATGAAGTCCTCACGTCCACGCAGCGTGCGATCGCTGTTTTCCCGCGCCTTTAACCAGGAGCGACGCACCATCGGCTGCTGAATACGTTTGTCCGAATAGATCAGTTGCGGGATGGTTTGCAGCATCGGTGAGGGATTGCTGTCGGCAAAAAAGGGTTCGCAGCCGGTAAGGCGGCCGTTTTCGGTTACGGCGGTAAAGGCGCCCCAGTGGGCGAGATGTGGAACTTTTTTGATCGTCATGGTGCGGGTGCAGGCGTCAGCGAAAGGAAAAGAGAGGCATGGTAGCTTTTCCCGCATGAAAAATAAAAGCGCAATAATCGGCGCGCTTTGCGACGGGGCTGACATTCTGTGCGGTTGAACTTGCGGGTCTTTTCCGCAACACTCTTGGTATGTGTAAACGTTTACCCCGGAAGGTTCTCTATTCATGGCTACGATAAAGGATGTCGCCAAACTGGCGGGTGTTTCTGTCGCCACTGTCTCTCGCGTTATCAATAATTCGCCCAAGGCCAGTGAAAATTCTCGTCTGGCGGTATTTAGCGCGATGGAGGCGTTGCAATATCACCCGAACGCTAATGCGCGTGCGCTGGCGCAACAGTCGACGGAGACCATTGGTTTAGTTGTTGGTGATGTTTCCGACCCGTTTTTCGGTGCGATGGTGAAGGCCGTTGATGAGATTGCCTGGCAGACCGGCAATTTTTTGCTGATTGGTAATGGTTATCACAATGAAGTTAAAGAGCGGCAGGCGATTGAGCAGCTAATGCGTCATCGATGCGCGGCGTTGGTGGTACATGCCAAGAAGATCCCTGACGAGGAGCTGGAGAAGCTGATGCAGCAGATGCCAGGTATGGTGCTGCTTAACCGCTCTTTGCCTGCTTTTCAGCAGCGCTGTATTGCGCTGGACGATCGTTATGGTGCCTGGCTGGCAACGCGGCATTTGATTCAGCAGGGCCACGATCAGATCGCCTTTATCTGTTCGACGCATACGATTTCCGATGCCGAGGAGCGTTTGCAGGGTTATTACGATGCGCTGAAGGAGCACAGTTTGCCCTGTAATGACCGGCTGGTGGCGTTTGGCGAGCCGGACGAGGTAGGCGGCGAGCAGGCGATGACAGAGCTGTTAGGGCGTGGACGGAATTTTACCGCTGTCGCCTGTTATAACGATTCGATGGCGGCGGGTGCGTTAGCCGTGCTGAGTGATAATGGTATTCGCGTGCCGGAGGAGATGTCGTTAATTGGCTTTGATGATGTGCTGGTGTCGCGCTATGTACGTCCGCGTTTAACCACTATCCGTTACCCGATTGTGACGATGGCGCAGCAGGCTGCCGAGCTGGCATTAGCGTTAGCAAATAATCAGCCGCTGCCGGAGGTGACGAATACGTTTAACCCAACGCTGGTACGCAGGCATTCTGTTAGCCCGCCAGGCTGAGGTTGGGCTTTGTCAGATGCCGGTTATATAAAACATTACGGGTGCCGGTCACGAGAGGGGCGGGCAGTTCCGGCGGGACGGCATAAACCCATCCCTGGGACCTCCGCCCGCACCTTCCCTGGCGCGGGAGGCCCGCCTATTCTGCCCGTCCCTCTCCTTCCCCTTATATCCCGCTATCGTTACTTAACCTTTTAAAAATTAAAACCAGTAAGGCGGCAGCAAACAATTACAGGAGTCAGTGAGGCGGCAGCAAAAGGCACAAGAGCA
>NZ_JBNJSM010000005.1:0-210109 GCF_050113775.1 Pantoea sp. FN0302 | reverse complement strand
TCGTAGTCGTCGATGCTGCAGATGCCCGGCGTCACCCGGTCCTCCGCCGCCCAGTGGCTCACCCCCTGTTCCGACGTCACCCCGCCGCTGCCCGTGACGTGGTAGGGTATCGTCTCGTAACCCGGCCACGGCCCGTGCGCCTCCGGCCCGTCCGACAGCACCATCACGTGACGGTCCGCCTCGTGGCGGAACCAGTAATAGATGCCCTCCAGCTCCATCAGCCGGCTGATGAAGTCCAGGCTGCTCTCCTGGTACTGCACGCAGTACTCCCACTCCCGGTAGCGGGCCTTCAGCCGGTCCTCCACCTGCACCCCGTACTCCGCCAGCAGCTGATGGATTATCTGCACCGCCGTCTTCCCCTGGAAGATGCGCGCGTTGCGGTCCCGCTTCATCGGCCACAGGTCCGGCTCCACCGTGAGCGTGTACACCGCGTGGCGCGTGCCGCCCAGCTCCTCGCTGTGCACCGCCACCCGCGTGATTTTGCCGTTGAGGTGCCGCGTGCCCGCCAGAAAGCGCCCGGTGGGGATGTCCAGCGTCAGCGGCTGGCCCAGCAGCGCGTGGCGGTCGGCGCGGGCGTCGGGGCCCAGCAGCGTGACGGTGAGTTCGAAGGGATGCGACAGCGCCTCGCGTCCCTCCAGCTTCCAGAAAAGCAGCCCCTCCTGCGGGAGCCGTGCGGTGATACGTTCAGACATAGGTGAGTTCCGTGCTCAGCGGGCCCGCGGATGCGGGCGGTGATAATAAGGAAATGGGTTAGCGTTAACTTTATTAACTCTGTTATAAATCAGCTCAAAGTGGTTATTAGAGCCATGATACGAATAGCTGCCGCAGCTTAAAAAGCGGCTGTGATAATTTATTAACGGTTCATCATGATCCTGACGCACGCATTTTATCTGGCTTTGAAAAAAGATGATAAAATCAGGTTTACGCTAACAGGCAACGTTGTTGAAAAAAAAGCAGGGAAGTTATTTTTTTAAGTAAAATTAAAAATCTATTGATGCAGGTTAAACTTTATCAACTGTCGATTTTAGTTGATAAATATAATCATAATTAGTATTTGAATAATTAACCAAGCATTAATTATAACGTTATATTTCGCCGCTATATAACGGTCAGTCCATTAGCCATTTCTTGTTAAAAAAACATTTTAAATAAAATCTATCTTTGTGCCCTTGATATTATCCGGCAACAGTGGAAAAAGTTGACGATTTATATCGTCTTAAAGCTCTTTAATCCAGAAGGTTCTCACTGCTAATCATTATTAAAATGATCACTCCTCCTCCAGCTCTATCACCTCATCCAGATAATGATCTTCCAGCTCGCGTAGCAGACGATAAACCTGAGCGACCGCTTTTAAGGTTTCGCGCGGGATCCACTCACCTTCCGCCGTGGTGCGATAAAGCGTACGCGCCAGCCAGATATAACGGATCACCGGAATTTTTGCGCGCTGCGCCTGCTCAATCAAATGGTGAGCATCATCATCGCTGGCCTTGAACAGCAGACGCGGCAGTGGGGTTTCGCCGGGGCGATAGTACAGCCCTACGGCAAAGTGGGTAGGGTTGACCAGCAGCACGTCAGCCTCCTCTACCGCAACCCGAGGCGGCGCTTTCGGTGCTTCGTTTAAGATCTCATGCGCCACCTGTCGGCGGTGCCCTTTCATATGCGGATCGCCTTCGCTCTGCTTGAATTCGTTACGGATATCTTCATGGCTCATGCGCTGCTGTTTCAGGTAAAAATATTTTTGCAGGCCGAAGTCCAGCACGCTCAGCGCCAGAAGCGCCAGCAGCACCTGGCGTGCCGCCTTAACAAACAGCATCAACACGCCATGCCAGAAGGTGTTGAGATCGGTTTGTGCCAGCCGCGCCAGATTACCGATTTCCGGTTCTAACGCCAGCCACAGCACCATGCCAATCGCCCCCGCTTTGATAATGCTGGTCAGCAACTGGGTAAACTGGCGCGCCGAGAACATATTTTTGAAGTGATTGACCGGATTCAGGCTCTCCAGCTTCGGCATCATCGCCTCCACCGCAAACAGCGGCCCGAACTGCAGCCAGCCGCCCACGATACGCAGCACAATTGCAATCGCGCCGATAATGGCGGAAAAGAGCAGCAGCACCAGCAGCGAATCGGTTACTACCTCCTCCATGGCGTGGCCAAAGGGCTGACCGATGCGCGTCAGCGGCAGCATAATCATCGCTTCCATTCGCTGCATGCCGCTGTCCACCAGTGCAAAAATCGCCTCCAGGATGCCAATGGAAATCAGCAGCTTGGGAATATCCTGACTCTGGCTTACCTGCCCTTTTTTACGTGATTCCTGGAGCTTTTGCGGGGTTGCGTCTTCGGTTTTTTCACTCATGTCCCGCTCCCTTAGCCGCAAACAAATGGGGGAATATCGCGCTCAAATCGCGTAACTCAAACAGGCGCTCCCCGGCCAGATGGTTGAGCAGCGGCAGATACAAAACAAAAAACAGCAGCCCCAGCAAACATTTCAGCGGGATCGCCAGCACCGTGGCCTGAATCTGCGGGCTGTAAATACTGATAATGCCTACCGCGAAATCCAGCAGCAGCAGCAGCCCCACCAGCGGCCCGGCATACAGCACCATGGCGACAAACGTCTCTTTCAACAGATCCAGCCAGACTTGCCAGCCCTGCTCGCTCAACGGCGGCAGCCACGCCAGCGGTGGCCAGATACGATAACTGTCCCACAGCAGCTGCGTAATCGCGCCCAGCCCCGGCCCCACTATCAGCAACAGAATCATCACCTGCTTCATCAGATAGCCCAGCGGCGTGGCGTCTGGTCCCAGCTGCGGGTTAATTTGCCCGCCCATCAGCGCACCGCGCTGGTTATCGAACAGCGCGCCGACCGACTCATACATCCAGAACGGTAGCCCAAGGATCAGACCAATCAGCGCGCCGAGGATCAGCTCTTTAATGGCGATGGCCGCCAGCCCCATCAGCGACAGGGAAGCGCTAAGCATATCGCCATATAACACCGGCGCGATAAACAACGCCAGCGCGACCACAATAGCGGTGCGCAGCGTGCCTTTAATCACGGAAAAAGAGAATACAGGCGTCAGCAGCAGACAGGGAAAAATGCGCGCCATGCCCAGCAACAGCGCCAGCAGCGCGTTAAACAGCTGATCCAGCGCGTCGCTCCACAGCATCAGCTGCCTACCCGCGACATCATGGCGAAAGCGTTCTGCGTCAGTTGAATAAGCTCAACGCCTACCCAGCGCCCGGTCATCGCCAGGGTGATGCCTACCGCCACCAGTTTCAGGCAAAACGGCAGCGTCTGATCCTGTAGCTGCATCGCCGCCTGCACCAGCGAAATCACGATGCCCACCAGCACCGCCACAATCAGCGGCGGCGCAGAAAGCAGCACCACCAGCAGCATCGCCTGGCGGAAAAAAGTCAGTATCTCCATTGCCGCCTCACAGATAGCTGTAGAACAGGCCGTCCAGCAGCCGCGTCCAGCCGCTGACCAGCACAAACAGCAGGATTTTTAGCGGCAGCGAGACCGTCATCGGCGAAACCATCTGCATCCCCAGCGCCAGCAGCACGTTCGAGACAATCAGGTCCACCACCAGAAAAGGGATAAAAATCAGAAAGCCGATCTTGAAGCCGTTTTGCAGCTCCGACAGCACAAAGGCGGGGATAATCAGCAGCGGGCTTTGCGGCGTAATGCTCTGCGCCATCTCTTTGGGCCACATGCGCGCGCCGTTCTCCTGCAGATGCACCAGAATATCCAGGTCGGTATTACGCGACATGAATTTTCTTAGCGGCTCCGCGCCGTTGCCGAAGGTGTACTCCAGCCGCTCCATGCTGCTGAAATCGAGCGGCATCGCTTTGATACGCTGGCTTGAATCATTAAAGACCGGTGCCATCACAAACAGCGTGGCGGCCAGCGCGATGCCGTACAGCGCCATATTAGGCGGCACCTGCTGCACCCCCATGGCGTTACGCGTCAGCATCAACACCATGGAAATTTTCAGGAAGCAGGTACAGATAATCATCAACATCGGCACCAGCGACAGCACGCCGAGGAACAGCGCCAGCATCATCGGGTTAAGCGACTGCATCTCCATTCGCGTTTTACCCGCCGTGTCCCAGAGGATTAATACTGCCCGGCAGCATATGGGTGATCTGTAACCCCAGCCGCCCTTCCACATCCACCAGTTCGCCTTTCGCCAGCGGAAAATCGCCGTGACACAGCAGCGCCTCGCCTGGCCGCACGTTATCCACCATAACCGTGGTTCCGGCGCTCAGGTGCTGTAGCTCTCCCAGCGTCAAACGCAGCTGGCCGCAGCGCACCGTTAACGCCAGCGGCAATCCATCCAGCGCGGGCGCAGGCTCGCTCTGCCACGCCCCGTCGGGCTGCGTAGCGGGGGCCATATCATCGTTATCGTAGGGAAATGTCACAGGCGCGATCTCCAAATCAGAAAGAGTAAAAAAGGCGCGATCCGCCTGACCGGTTAGCTCTCCGGTCAGGCGCAGGCCAGCCAGCTGCAGTGAGCCTTCTCCATACGGAGAAAAAGCGGCGTGCGTCGGCAACAGCACATCTTCCGGTCGCAGCTGACGCAGCTGTCCGACGCTCAACGTGAGCGCGCCAACGATCAGCGGAAAGCTCAGCGGCAAATCGGACGGCAGCCCCGCCGTCTCCGGCTGCCAGCCCGCCTGATCCAGCAGGCGGTTCAGCGTGGCAATGGATGCCATCAACATACTTTCTGAGTGGAGTTCACCGAGCCTGAGTTCCAGGCAAAGCGAAAATGGTGCATCTTCTGTTTTATTTACCGGCGAGAGATTGCCAAACAGCGGCTGTAATTCATTACTCAGGCTTTGATTAAACAGCGGCCAGTACCAGGGCGTGCTCTCTGCCTCGGCATACGGCAGCGCGGGGCAATCGGAGATCAGCGCCAGTACCCCTTCCGCATCGCTTAATTGCAAGACGCCGCTGTTGCAGCCCAGCGTCAGCCCGGGTGCCGCCGTTGACTGATCCTTCGGAAGAAAAAGCAACAGCTGGCCCGCCTCGCCCGCCAGCGTATAGTGAAAGCGCAGCCCGGCACCGATACGCTGACGCAGCTGTGCCTCATCCGTCTCCCGGCGTGGCAGAAAGAGTTTCATGCGGCCCCCCGCTGTTCAAAACGCAGACGCACCCGGCTGGCCATTCGACGCCGCAGCGCCTGGCGACAGCGCTCCTGATGCGCTTCCAGCGCGTTTAACGCCGCCGGTGAAAAGCGCAGCGCAATATCCCAACCGCCGGCGGGCAGATGCTGTAAACGCGCATCCACCGCACCGAGACGCGGCAGTAGCAGCGTCATCGCGACCGGCCCGTCAGGCTGACGGTCGGTAATGCGCCCCAGCTCCGCCTCCAGCGGCTGCCAGAGCGCCATTGGTGCGGCGGCGGGCGCGCTGTGTGCTGTCTCAGGAGCAGGGCGCGGCGGCGTATGCAGCCCCACGCCGCAGCCATTGAAAGCGGGCGGCGGCGGGACACTATCCAGCAGCGCGCTGAACAGCAGGCCGTCCGGGCTGGCCGAAGACGGCTCGTCGCTGCGTTTCGTCGCGCTGCCTGGCGTATTGCCCTGGCTGCGTTCGTGACGCGTTTTATCCGCCCCGCGTAAG
The DNA here is from genome assembly GCF_050113775.1 of Pantoea sp. FN0302. Classification (NCBI taxonomy): domain Bacteria; kingdom Pseudomonadati; phylum Pseudomonadota; class Gammaproteobacteria; order Enterobacterales; family Erwiniaceae; genus Pantoea; species Pantoea sp. FN0302. The sequence goes on along the minus strand of NZ_JBNJSM010000005.1, from coordinate 204,493 downwards.
GGCGGTTTTGCCTGCGGCGCTGGCTCTGGTTGCGGTTTCAGGGGCTTCGACGTTGCGCTGACGCGTGTCGTCTCGCGCTCCGGCGGGCGCGGTTCACGTGGCTCGCGCGGTTGCGGTTCAGGCCGCGGCTTTGCGGCGAAGGTTCGATCCGCAAAAGGGTTCATGATGGCACCTCATTTTCCTGCATCAGCATCTCCAGCTTTTCCAGCTCCCGTTGTCGCAGCTGAGTTTCTGTACGCGCCGCCGCCAGCTTCTCGCTTTGCGCGGCACACTGCGCAGCGCTTTCGCAGACCGCCTGGCGCTGGCGCTGTACTGCCCCGGCGGCCCTCTCCTCCTGCTGCAGGCCACGCTGCAACCGGGAAAATGGTTGATGCCCCAGATAAGCGGTATCAAACCCGGCGCGCAGCCTCTGATAATCGCTTTGCCGCTGCGTAAGCTGTTCATCTGCCCTTCTCGCCTCCGCACGCAGCTGTTCCAGCTGTTGCTCGTGTTGACGCTGCTCACGCTCGCTGCGACGCAGGCGCTGACGGCGGATCGGCAACAGCTGGGCAAACGCGTCGCGCAAACTGGCAGCAGGATCTTCCGGGGCCGGTTCTTCAATGGGGTTAATCCTCTGGCGCATGTTGGCTTACCTCTGAAAGATGATGCAGCGTCGTCTCCCAGTCGCTGGGCGCGCGCGTGGCCTGGCGCAAATAGCCGTTAATCACCGGCTGCGCCTCCACTGCCGCATCGGTCATCGCATCGTGGCCGGGCTGGTATTCGCCCAGACGAATCAACATCTCTACCTGCTGCCACGCCGCCATCATGCGGCGCAGCTGTGTGGCATCGCGCATCTGCTCGCGGGTTACCACGTTGCTCATGGTGCGGCTCAGGCTGGTCAGCACATCGATCGCCGGATAGTGGCCGCGCTCCGCCAGACGGCGTGACAGCACGATATGGCCGTCGATCAGCGAGCGCACCTCGTCAGCCACCGGATCGTTCATGGAGTCTGCTTCGATCAGCACCGAGTAGAGCGCGGTGATCGCCCCCTTTTCGGTTTGTCCGGCGCGCTCCAGCAGCCCCGGCAACAGGGTATAGACCGACGGCGGCAGGCCACCGCGTCCGGGCGGTTCGCCCAGCGCCAGGCCGATTTCACGCTGGGCGCGGGCGAAACGGGTCAGGGAATCGAGGATCAGCAGCACGCTTTTGCCCTGCTCGCGAAAGGCTTCGGCAATGGCGGTCGCGGTAAAGGCGGCGCGGGCGCGCTCCATGCTGCTGCGATCGGAGGTAGAACAGATCAGCACCGTGCGGCTGCGCAGCTCTTCATCCAGCTCATGATCGAGAAACTCACGCAGTTCGCGGCCACGCTCGCCAATCAGTCCAAAAACAATCGCATCGCAGGGCGCATTACGCGCCAGCTCTGCCAGCAGCGTGGTTTTGCCGCAGCCCGCCCCGGCAAATACACCAACGCGCTGGCCAACGCCAATGGTCAGCATGCCGTCAATGGCGCGTACGCCGGTTGGCAGCGGCGCTGAGATACGCGGGCGGGCTGTGGGCGGCGGCGCGTCGCCCAGCACCGGGATGGTGCGTTCCGCCTCGCCCGGCAGCGCAAACGCACCGACGCCCTGGCCGTCAATCGGACGACCAAAACCATCCAGCACGCAGCCCAGCAGCGCATCGGAAACAGAGATACTGTGCGGCAGATAAAGCGGCGTCACCCTTGCCCCCTGCGCGATGCCGTCCAGCGGCCCCAGCGCTGACAGCAGCGTATGCTGCGGGTTAAAGCCCACCACTTCCGCCATCACGCTCTCTTCCGCGTCGCGTTCGATACGGCAGAGATCGCCGATGCGCGCACGCGGCAGGCTGCACTCCAGCAGAATGCCGCTGATGCCGGTAATACGGCCATACACGCTGACCGCATCGGGCTGACGCAGCCGCTGCTGCTGCTGGCTGAACCAGCTATCAAGATCGATGCGCATTACCATTTCACCGTAATAGGATCGTGACCGCTGAACTCGATCCGATCGTCGGTGATCGCCACCAGACGCAGATCGCCAATCTGATCGCCGATAAACAGCCGATCGCCCTCGTCGGTAACAATATTGGCGCGCGATCCGGTTGCAATTTGCACGATGCGGAACGGCAGCTTTTTCTCCAGCGGACGCACTGCGCTGGTGACCGGCGCAGCAGCGCTGTAGCGCGCATAGAAGCGCGTCATCATGCGGTTAAAAACGGTGATTTGCGGTTGAGTCAGGCTACCGCTCAGCAGCAGGCGATCGCCCTGACGACTGATTTTTACGCTGTTCGCCAGATCGCGTTCGCGCAGCATGATTTGCAGCGGCGCACGCAGATCCTCCACCGTTCCCCAGGCGGGGCGTGAATTTTCACCGGCGTTGGGCTGGGCGACCGTGGGCTGTAAGATCCAGCTCACCACGGTGAAGCTGAACAGCAGCAGCAGGCCGAATATCACCCCGCGCATCCAGCGTGGCGTGCCGGTACGCGCTGCCACCTCTTCCGCTACGGCGGCGGCAGGCGCGGAAGCAAAGGCGCTGGCGGGCAGCGCGGCGGCCTCATGCCACGGCGTGCTGGCCTGCGCCACGCAGAGCCAGACGCCCGCCAGTTCAAAGGGTTCTTCCAGCGTAACCGGCTGCCGGTCGCTGGCCTCTTCCTGTTCCGTCAGCCACCAGCTCCCTTCCTGACAATGCAGCCAGCGCTCGCAGCCCGTTACGCTTTCATCGCTGAGCAGCAAATCAGCCTGCGGCGACGCGCCAATCTGCCAGCGATCGCCGCTGAGCGGCAGCGCGGCCCCGCAGTGCAGCCCCGACAGTACGCGCAGTTCAAACATTATTCTCCCTCCCAGTTGGTGAGTGAATAAAAGAGAGCATCCGCCTCCAGACGTCCCAGCACATGCACCGCCAGCGTCGGCTCCAGTTCAGCAAAAGAGAGCACCGGCACCTGATGGAAGGATTCGGCGATTAGCGCGCGCAGCGGCCCACGCAGATCCTGCGCTGCCAGCAGCACCGCCTGCTGTTCGTTGCCGGTGGTGAAGGCCTGGCCTATTTGCTGATGCACCGCCTGAATCTGTTCCTGGCTCAGCGCGAAGAAAATATCGTTCTGCGTCTGACGCAGGCTGTCGCGCAGCGCCTCTTCCAGCTCCGGCGACAGCAGCCAGGCATGGATGCCGTCCGCCTGGCTGTATTGATGGCAAAGATGGGTTTTCAGCGTAATGCGCACCTGCTCGGTCAGCAGAAACACATCGCGCTCATGCTGACCATGCTCGATTAACGCTTCGGCGATGGCGCGTACCGAACGCAGTGGAATACGCTCCGCCACCAGCTTTTGTAATACGCTGGAGAAGCGCGCCAGCGGCATTACCCGCTGCAGTTCCTGCGCCAGCTCCGGCTGCTCGCTCTCCAGCCAGCCCATCAGCGCGCGGGTCTCCTGCAGGCCGATAAAATGCGGACTGCTGGCGTGAATGGCATTTTCCATGCGTTTCAGCAGCAGCTCGGCAGCAGTCCAGCGCACCACCTCCTGATTTTCCAGCAGGGGATGATCGGGCGGCAACCAGAGATAGTGCGCCTCCTGACGCGCGGCCTGGCCCAGCGCAGGTTTCGGCGCGGCGATCGACGGCGCTTGCTCCCCGCCCGTTTCCGGCAGCGCAGGCTGATTGTCAGCCTGTAGCTGGCGCTGCTCTTCTTCACTCAGGCTCTCCAGCCAGCGCACCTCCACGGCAAGGCAGGCGGTGTTAAAGGTGCCGGCCACTTTCGGGATTTCATACACCGAGAAACGGAATTCATCCGCGCTCAGTTTGTCGCTGAATTCAATGTCAAACGCCGGTAGGGTAAAGCCGAAGTTATAGACGATACGGTTACGCAGGCGGCGGATCTCCTGCACTAAATCGAGGGTTTCCGCCTTGCCGCGACAATCAGTGGGAAACTGGATCAGATAAGGCCGCGTCGGGTTGAACTGGCGCAGATCCTCGCGACCATTCAGCTCCGGCGGGATTACTTCGTTTTCAATTTGCGGCTGCGCAAGACGCAGCGTATGCCGGGCGCGCCACACCTGAAATCCGCCGCTGCCGAGGGTGATCAGCGCCAACAGGGTAAAAACCAATCCCGGCATCCCCGGCACCAGCGCAAAACCCAGCATGCCCATTGAGGCGAGGATCCATGCCTTCGGCTGGCTGGTAAGCTGTTCGGCGATCTCACGGCCAATATTCGGCGCTTCCACGCTGTCGTTGTCCGATGAAACGCGCGTGATGATCATCCCAGCCGTAAGCGAGATCAACAGCGCCGGGATCTGGGCAATCAGCCCGTCGCCAATGGTGAGGATCGAGAATACATGCAACGCCTCGCCCGCCGTCATGCCCACCTGCAGCACGCCGATGCTGATGCCGCCGATCAGGTTGATAAACAGGATCACCAGCGCGGCGATGGCGTCGCCCTTCACGAATTTCATCGCGCCATCCATTGCGCCAAATAGCTGGCTCTCTTTGGCCAGATCGCTACGCCGCGCTTTGGCCTGATGCACATCGATCAATCCGGCGCGCAGATCGCTGTCGATCGACATCTGCTTTCCAGGCATCGCGTCGAGGGTAAAGCGCGCCGCGACTTCCGCCACGCGCTCCGATCCTTTAGTAATCACCAGAAAGTTCACCACCGTCAGGATCAAAAACATCACCATCCCCACTGCCAGATTGCCGCCGACCACAAAGCTGCCAAAGGCTTCAACGATATGGCCCGCGTCCTGCTGGATCAGGATCTGGCGCGTCACCGAGATCGACAGCGCCAGACGAAACATTGTGGTCAGCAGCAGCACCGCCGGAAAGGTAGAAAAGGCCAGCGGCTTTGGCAGGTACATCGCCAGTACGATCAGCAGCGAAGAGAGGCAGATATTCAGCGCAATCAGCGTATCAATCAGCGCCAGCGGCAACGGGATAATCAGCATAAACACCAGCGCCATGGCAAAGGCGGCGCCGACAATCTCAGAGCGCTGCATGGCGCTGATGGCAATTTTATTGAGAATTAAAAATAAGCCGTTCATCTTACGTCTCTCTGGCCTTGCGCTCAGGGGTTACGCGCCTGTTTACGTTCATTCTTTAACAGCGCGGCGCTGTGACTTGCCAGCAGCGCCAGCGCGGTTTTTCGCCCATCTTTTACTTTCCATAACGCCAGCGGCAGGCTGCGCACCAGCGGCAGGACCGCGTTAAAGAACATCGACAGCTGGCGGGCGCTGGGGTGCGCCACCACATCTTCGCCTAACTGCTGGAGATCCTGCTGCCAGGCGCCGTGGTGGCTGAGATGCAGCAGGCGGCGCGTCAGATCCACCGCGCTGACGGTATGCAGCGTCATTTTTCCCGCCATGCGCTCCAGCAGCTTCTGGCTCTCTTCCAGCGTATGACTTACCTGGCGCGCTTCCGCGAGGCCGGTCTGGATATGGCGCAGCGCGCCGGTGCTGATGGAAGAAGCCAGCGCGGCGATATCGTCTGCCAGCGCCCGCTGTAAGGTGCGCAGGCCAGAGACAAACTGCTGCGGTTCGGTATGCGCCAGCAGCAGATCGACCATCGCAATTGCCGACTGCTGATGAACAATGCTGTCGTAATAGAGGTTGCGCAGCGTCTGGCGCTGTTGCGGATGCACGGTAAATTCCGCGAAGGCGGCGGCGGTGTTCAGACCGGCGCGCAGGCGTTCGCCATGCTGGGTTTGCAGCGTCTGTAGATGGTTGTTAATGGTGTGACAAAGCTCATCATCGCCCTGATCGCGCGCTTCACGCTCCATCACGCGCAGCAGCAGATCGCAGCGAGCCGGATCGTTATCCAGCTGCGCCAGCAGCTCATCGGTATCTGCTGGCGGCTTGCGCTTCAGCGCATCGCGCAGCTGGCCGAGGTGGGTTTCCCGCCGCGCCCGATCGTCGGAGTCGAGCATGGCGTAAAGCTTATGCAGTTCAACCTTGCCTGCGTTTTGTCGGTGACGCAGGTGCTGCTGCTGCACACGGCGCTGCTCGGTCTTTTTCTGGCTTTCGGCACGCTCGGAGAACATCAGCCCCACTTCTTCTTTCATATCGTTGGCACTGACGGCAGCCGATTGTTCAGCAACCCGGCTGGCATTTTTCTCTGTGCCGCCGTCGGCGGCTTTCATCAGGGCTTTAAAAGGGTGCGGCATTAGCGGCAGCGTTGGGGTCTTCAGCATCGCCCGTTCCTCATCAGGTTGACCCCGGTTATGTGGCGCTTTTGCGGTTCGGGTTCCCTGAATTCACAAATAAAAAAATTTTATCGCTTTGAAATAATTAACCTGCGAAATTTGTGTAAAAAATGGCACAGCGAATAAAATGCTTTTTGCCAGTTTTTTCTCAGAAATATCCTGGTAAATTAAACAGCGAATAATAAAAACAAGCTGTTAGTTGTTTTATTTCTCCTGGCACAGCGCTTGCTATAGCCAATGGGCAATCACACCCGATTCCTGTGGAGAAAATAAAATGATCGACATCAATACCGACCAGCCAATAACTGTCTCTGCTGTTGCTATCGACTGGACGGACGTTTTTAAAAAAAATAATAAGAAATTACTGAATTTCATTCGCAAGCGTGTGGCGAATCATGAGGATGTGGAAGATATTGCGCAGATGACCTGCCTGGAGGTACTGCGTAACGGCCATAAATTTATCGGCGCTTCACGCCCGGAAACCTGGATGTTTGGTATCGCGATTAATCTGATTCGCAATTATTATAAATCCCAGCAGGGTCGCTTTTTATTTGATACGCTGAATGATGATATTCTTACCGATATGCATTACGACTGCGATCCGAGCGATATCACGGAAAATGAACGGGTTTTAGGCGCAACCCTGGCCTCAATCGAAACCCTGCCGGACGATCTGAAAACCATGCTATCAATTTTAGTCGGGCATGACGGCAGCTATCAGGATGTGGCGCAGCAGCTTAATATTCCGGTGGGCACCGTTCGTTCACGACTTTCCCGCGCCAGGGAAACGTTAAAAAATCGTGTTTATGCCTGAGATTATTCTGACATTACGCGAATAAGATAAATCCGGCGGGAAAGTTTATTCTGTTGGCTCGGCGCTGAAATTTCAGAGGGCTGATAAATGATGCCAGAAAATGGAGATGCGTTATTGCAGAATTATTCTCACTGCCTTAATCCTACGCTGACGCCGCCCGATAGTCTTTCTTCTATCGCGCTGGATCGCATTCATGATGCGATTTATTTAGTGGATCGTACTCTGCGGATAAAATATGTTAACGAGAAGGCGTGCAAATTAATGGGCTATTCCCCGCATGCCTTAATGCAGCTTAGTTTCGCCGTTATCGATCATGAATTGCAGGATGATGATGTTACCGCGTTATGGTGGAAACTGACCATGCGCCCGGAAGGGATCACTTTTACCTCACAGCACACGCCCAGCCGGGGAGAACTGATCTCCGTTCAGGTGAGCTCCAGCCACTATCTGCACGGCGGCGAACCGCATGCGCTGTGCGTGGTGCGCGACGTGCGCGAGGTAAAACAGAAAGAGGCGGTTCAGCAGCTGCGCGAGAAACAGTTCCGCGCGCTGGTAGAGAACTCGCCGGATATGATCGCCCGTTTCGATCTGGCGCTGCGCTGTGTGTATGTTAACCCACCGGTGCTGAAGTGGTTTGAAGGGCGTGAACAGGAGATCTATCACCGGCAGCTGACCGAAGCGGTGCCGCACAATGAGACCGGCATGGCGCTGCTGCGGCTGGTGTCACAAAGTATGGCAAGCGGCAACGAAGCGGAAGGCGAGCTGACGCTTACCCAGGGCAGCCGCCGATGCATTCTGCACGTACGCAGCGTGCCGGAGTTCAATCTGCACGGCGAGTTAGAGAGCGTGCTGACCGTCGGACGTGATATCACCGCTATCCGCCTGGCGGAAGAGGAGCTGCGTGAAGCACATCAGCAGCTGCGCCTGCTGGCACGTAATCAGGAAACCCAGCGCGAGGCGGAGCGCAAGCATCTTGCCCATGAGATTCATGATGAGCTGGGGCAGCATTTGACCTCGCTGCGCGTTGGTCTATCGCTGATCCGTATGCAGTCGCCAGAGGCGGGCGAAGCGCTGCATCAGCAGGTGGATCATCTGATGCAACTGGTGGACAGTACTATTCAGGTGGTGCGCGACGTCTCTACCCGTCTGCGCCCGAATATGCTGAATTTGGGTCTGGTGCCGGCGCTGGAGTGGCTGCGCGACGAGTTTAACAAGCACAATACCACCCGCTGCATTTTTATCCCGCCGCAGGGAAAAGAGCTGCGCCTGAGCGACGAATGCGTTACCGCCGCCTTTCGCGTGGTGCAGGAGTCGCTGACCAATGTGCAACGTCATGCCAAAGCCAGCAGCGTGTATATCTTTGTGAAACAGGATGGCGATAAGCTGCGGATCGATGTGGTGGATAATGGCAAAGGCTTTGATATGCAGAATGTGCGCCCTAACGCCTGGGGGCTGCCGGGCATGGTGGAGCGGGCCGCGATGCTGAACGGCGAGGTCAGCATCGATAGCCGTCCCGGCGAAGGCACCCGCGTACAGCTGAGCTTTCCGCATCGCCCGCGCAGCCTTTCCCGCGCCCTGTTTAACAAGATTGATAAGTGAGCACCTCATGACGCAAGCAATACGCCTGATGATTGCTGACGATCACGCCATTATGCGTGAGGGATTAAAGCAAATTTTTCTGCTGGATGACGGCATTGATGTCGTCGGAGAAGCGGCTGACGGCGGCCAGGTGCTGGAGCGCCTGCGCGAAGGCGGCATCGATCTGCTGCTGCTGGATATTTCCATGCCTGGCATCAGCGGCGAAGATCTCATAAACCGTATTACCCTGCAGTATCCAGCGCTGCGTATTCTGGTATTGAGCATGTATAACGAACCGCAGATTGCCCGTCGGGTGCTGTACTGCGGCGCGTTGGGCTATATCACCAAGGATAAAAACCCGGAGGCGCTGTTGAGCGCGATTCGGCAGGTAGCACGCGGCGCGCGCTATATCGATCATGAGCTGGCGCAGGAGATTATTTTCTCTCAGTATCAGAGCGGCGACCGACCGCCGCATGAGAACCTGACAATGCGCGAGCGTCAGATCATGATTATGCTGGCGCATGGTGAATCGATAAATGCCATTGCCGATGCGCTGGTGATCAGCAATAAAACCGTGAGTACCTATAAGTCACGCCTGATGAAGAAAATGAAGTTCACCACCAACGCCGATATTGTGAAATATGCGATTAGTCATCATTTGGTGCAGTAACACGGGGCATAGATATCAACGAGCGTACGCGCCCACCATGCTACTGATAGCTGGTGGTATACCCGTTGCAAAGAGAAAGCACCTTGCCAGCGACGGGCTAAAACTTTAGCGTTATGATAAGCGAAACTGATTAAAGACCAGCCAGGGTCAAAAAAGCATAAGGCAAGGATGAAAAGTATGAGTGCAGCAAAAGCCGGGCAATGGCTACGCTACTGGCGCAATTCACTGGCAGACGCTGAAAGCGGCAGTGGCGCAATGACCCATAAGGCACTGAGCGAATACCAAAAAGTACCGGCAGAAATCATCGGGCAAGGTTGCCTGGACAAAGAAAGTGATGTCCTGAACCTGCTGTTTAAAGACGTTCCTGATGAGACAAAATTTATCAAGCTTACGCTGCGCCCTGCGGCTTATCGGGTTAAGCAGGAACATGAGCACAGCAAAAGTAGTTCTTCCGGTTTCCCTGAGACAATAACGCCAGTCATCTGCCCAGTCTGGCTTAGCCGCGAGGGACATTTTCTGCCTGCCGGCAAGCCACAAATCCCGCGCGATCTTCTCTCTCCTCAGTATGACGATAAGTTTACTTTGGCCTCCGTTCAGGATCTTGACCGTTTTCTGGATCAGCAAACGATACAAATTTATAGCGAGCAGGAAGCCAGTGCGCTCTTCAGCAAGCAACCCGACTTCGATAAAGAAATGTCTCCCTGGAGTCTTTATATTGCTTCGGCCCGTGAGCTGTTCAAGCTCTGCGACAGAGAACGGCTTAAAGCGCGCTATACCAACCAGAACGGTGGCTATCTTAAAAAAATCGAGGATGCTATCAGCGGAAGCTACCAGATTTTAAAACTTTACGACTGGCTGGCTGAGTGCAAAGAGTCGCTGCCGCTGGCGGAAAGCTACGCGCTTGAAAACAACACGCAGCATTCTCCTTGCGCCAATGCGCTGACGCAGCTGGTGACCCGCGCAGGGCATTCCAATTCACGTTTTCCTCTTGCCGCTGCCCAGCGCGATGCGTTGGCCCAGGTTATGACCATGCAGCCCGGCGAGATCCTGGCCGTTAACGGCCCACCCGGCACGGGTAAAACTACCTTTGTCCTCTCTGTTGTTGCCTCGCTATGGGTAGAGGCCGCATGGAAAGAAACCCAACCGCCATTGATTATCGCCGCCTCAACTAATAATCAGGCCGTAACCAATATTATCGAGGCCTTTGGCAAAGACTTTGAAGAGAATAATGATCCCTTAAGTGGCCGTTGGCTGCCGGAAATGAAAAGCTACGGGGGATATTTCCCTGCCCCCAGCCTGGAAGGCGAAGCAGCAAAGCATTATCACACTCCCTCCTTTTATAAGCTGCTGGAAAATGAAGACTACGTAGACCGCGCGGAAAGTGCCTTTTTGACCCGTGCGCAAGCGGTTTGGCAAGGCACGGACCTGACAACGGTAAAACAAGTTAAGCAAAAGATTTGGAAGGAAATTAATGCCTGCTATCAATTGATGGCCGAGCTTGAAGTGGGCTGGCAAAATTTTGATACGCTGCAACTCAAGCGTCAGCAGATGGAGCCTGAAAAGAGGCGGGCCGCTTTACAAGCTGAGCTATTAACTCATAAGCAAGATCTTATCGGCGTTGAAGATAGCCTTACTGGCTGGCTGAAATTCTGTGCAGATGAATCCCTGCTGTTGAGCTTACTGGATGTCGTCCCTGCCGTAGCGAACAAACGCAGGGCTAAGCGTAAGCAATTTATCAAAAATAACTTTTCCCCCCTGGCCTGTACGCTGGCTGATGATTACTCCGCTGAAAGACTGGAATCCAGACTGGAAGATTGGCTTAAAAAGCAACGGAAGAATATCGAATATCTGGAGCAACAGCTGGGTCAAATAGCGACTTTACAGAAGCAGTATCAGCTGGCGGAAGAGGAATGGCTACAGCTAAGCGCGCCTTTTAGAAATAAGAAAACAGCAACGGCTTCTTGGGATGAAATTGACCGCGCGCTGGATGTTTCTTTACGCTTTCGCCTGTTTCAACTGGCGGTACATTATTGGGAGGCACGCTGGCTCCTGGACTATCAAGAGCACGACCGCGAGATGCTGATTAAAAACCGCAACGGCAATGATGCGCAGGGTCTCAAGGCGGTGCGTGCCCGCTGGGCGCGTCGCATGTGCCTGACGCCCTGTATTGTTTCAACGCTTTATTCTCTGCCTGGGTATATGACCTATAAGGTCTTTGAGAGCGAAGGCGTTTTTAATAATGAATATCTGATCAATGAGATCGATCTGCTGATCATTGATGAAGCGGGACAGGTAGCGCCAGACGTTGCTGCTGCCTCTTTTGCGTTGGCCAGGCGTGCGCTGGTGATCGGTGATGTGCATCAAATTCAGCCCGTTAGCAGCCAGTCGCCGGTGATTGATATCGGCAATCTGATGCAGCATCAGCTATTAGCTAACGCCGCTGACTACAATGAGCTTTGCCAACAGGGACGTTCCGTTGTTGAAGGTTCAGTAATGCAGATTGCTCAGCAAGCCAGCCGTTATCACTATCTGCCGGAAGCAGAAGCAGGTATGTTTTTGAGAGAGCATCGACGCTGTTATGACGAACTCATCTCCTTCTGTAATGAGCTGTGCTATCACGGCTTGCTGGAGCCTAAACGTGGAAGCGTCGATGCCGCAGAAAAGCGGCCGCCTTTTCCGGCGTTAGGCTATTTGCATATAGACGGTCTGGCCGAATCTCCTCCTGCCGGCAGTCGCATTAACCGTCTTGAAGCCAATACCATTGCCGACTGGCTGGCAGATAAGCGCGCTGAGCTGGAAGCGTTTTACGGCGCTAAGCTGGAAAATATTGTCGGAGTTGTCACGCCGTTTAAAGCGCAGGAGCGACTCATCGCTGAAGCCTGTAAAAGCCGTGGTATTGATGTCGGACGCACCGAGGGGAAAATGACTGTTGGAACAGTGCATGCACTTCAAGGGGCTGAACGCAAAATCGTTCTTTTCTCTGCGGTTTATTCACGCCACAGTAATGGTAGATTTATCGATAAAGACAGTTCAATGTTAAATGTCGCCGTTTCACGCGCCAAAGATAGCTTTCTTGTTTTTGGCGATATGGAGGCTATTGATGCCTCTCCGCGCGGAACGCCCCGACATTTACTTGGCGAATATTTAGCCAGTCGCACCGACAGCGAGCTAATTTTTTCCGTAGGCGCACGTCCTGACTTGCTATTAAGCTGCCGCGAGCCGCGGGTGATTAATAATGCGGAAGCGCATGATGCATGCCTGACCGAAATCCTACAGCTGGCGCAGCAACGGGTAGTCATTGTCTCGCCTTGGGTCTCGCTTTTCAGGCTCAGGGAAAGTGGGATATTGAGCACCATGCAACAGGCCGTGGGGCGCGACATTAGCGTCGAACTCTACACGGACTATCGCTTTAATACGTTTACAAACAATCGTTTTGATGAAGAGAAAAATACCCAGTTTAGCGCTTGCTGTACGGAGCTGACAGCACATGGCATCGCCGTGCGCGTGGTTAACAAAGTGCATAGTAAGCTGCTGATGGCGGATAATAATTTTATCTGTATCGGTTCTTATAACTGGGCTAGCGCACAGCGTCAGGGAGAGTATAAAAATTTCGAAACATCAGTGCTGTATAGCGGCGAGCTGAAAGATGAGATTCATATTCAACTGGCTTCTTTACAGGAGCGTATTCGCAGCGATTTTTCTGCTGAAACGACTTAGGGAAATAAACCACGGGCTGTAGCGGTTTAATAAAGCAACCGGTAACGCCTTCCGAAGCGGGAGGCGTTACCAGGAAGGATAAAGCGCTTACTTAATCTCTACCGTTAATTCGGGTGCACCGAAGCTAACCAGCTTCGCATGAGACGCCTCGAAATAACGCTGCCAGAATGTTTCAAGCTGCTGCATCACCTTACCGGAACGGTAATTATTTTTAGCGGCGGTATCGATAAGGCCTGCGCCAGCTATATAAACCTTCGCCCCGTTAAAATCAGCAATAAGGTTCTGTTCAGACACTTTTGCCATCTCCTTTTCAGCCACTATCGAACGGATGTGGTTATTACTGTAAAAACTGACAAAATCACTGTTTTCCAGCATATCTGATACCAGCAAAACAGATTTTTCTCTGGCTGGATCGCTTTTCAAATCTTCAGCAATTCGCTTCAGGCTGCCAAAGATTTCGCTTTTAGCTACGCTGTCGCTGTCAGCGGCAAAGCTTGCGGCCATCAACTTACCGATGCCCTGGCTAAAAAAATGTTTTTGCTGAAGCAAACAGGCATCCAGCTTTTTCAAGCTCTCCATGCCCATATTGTTACGCGCCTTTTGATCGGTAAACAGCGCTTCCAGTTTGCCGTCATAAACCCGCTTCAGATAGTTATCCTGTAATAGTGCAGAGAATTGATACAGTACAACGCGATCGCCCGGCTGCACGTAGCGAAGCACGTGCTGCCAGACTGATTCTTTCAGGGGCAGCGGTACCTTAACGGTTTGATCAATAATAATAATCAGCTCACGCCCGCTATCATCCGGGCGTACGGTATCCTGTTTCAGAAAGTGATAACAGCTGGGAATATCATTACGATCGGCCGCCTGCGTTACGCATGCCATACCCAGCAAAATTAGCGCAAGCCATCCTTTCATGCCTCCCCCTTCGCCCTTGTCTTGTTGAGCAATTGTTGAACGCGCTGGCGTTTCACTAATGCTTCCAGAGAGAGCCCCTGATCTTCGGCAATCAGCGCCAGGTCTTCTTCATCCAAGCCGAGCAACTCTCCCAGCGCATCAAGACGCTCTTTTTCGCTCTGCTGCGCGGCCTGTGGCTGTGCGTTGTGATTAGTCGACGGCTCCACTCTCTGCGCCGATTCGGCAGGCGTCTGCTGAATAACCGGCTCGGGAGCCGTGCTGGATTGCGTCTGAGCGTTATCTCTGTTGCGATTTTCATTTAACGCGTGCTCAGCACGGGCCTTACTCCGCATTTTCCCGCTGATATAATCATCGAATGTCAGCAGTTCGTTAAGCTGTTGGCTCTGGCTACTTGTACGCTTCATCAGCATACGGTTTTGGAGCGCACTCAGCTTCTCTTGTGCATCGCGCTCGACTCGCTCGCGGCGAGCGCTGTGCCAGGCGGTAAACTCTTCCGATCCACTGAAGTTACCCACATATTTCGCCGCCATCTTAGATTCGATACCGGCAAAAGAGCGGTAAAGGCCGATAAGAATACCAATCAACTGAACGCCGACGAAAATCACTGAAAGAATAATAAACGTCAGCTTAGAGGCGAAAACGCGGTTGTGGTTGATCTCGTCTGCCGCCTGGCTGTCAGCTTTAGCATTATCCGCTATAGCCGCGTCAGGCAGCTCAAACGGCGAACTTTGCGTATCGCTTAGCTGACTAAAAGGCGAGCCGTTTACCACCTGCGTATCAATCGCATCAATAGTGGCTGCGCGAACAAAATAGGCGCCTACCGCAAAGAAAATAATCAGCGCCAGCGCAATGGCCGTCGCCCAGTATTGCGGTTTGGCCTCAACGTTAGTATTAACACGGTTACGCATCTGGATGTAATTAGGCTGCTCGTCATCAACATCGCTGGTTTCAAGCGAGACGTTGTTGGCTTTGGATAATCCTTTAGCATTGCCATCATGACGCGCATCGTTATACCAATAGCGTATCTTTTTCAGCAGCGTATTTTTATGCAGCTCTGCGCCCATTAAATGGGTCGCTGGCACCAGCACCACGCCGATTAAGACAGAAATCACAATGGCGGAAAATTCAGCCTGATTAGCAGAGATGTTATTGGCGATAAAGGGCGACAGTACCAACGCGAAAATAAAAGCTTCAAGCAAGACTAACGCCACGCTACAGAACCACAGCAAAGGCCCGGTCGGTTTGCGCCCCCGTTCGTCCACTTTGTTCAAATAATTGACGCACTGATGATAAAAATTGGCGCTGTGATTAAAGGACTCATAATAACGCCAGTACTTAGCACAGAGCATTTTCTCAGCAGGATACCAGGCCTTCCCATCCGACTCTGTGCGGCGAGGCTCATTGCTACGTGAAAGACGGGCAATAAGACCGATAACAGGGAAACTGCTGAGGAAATTAAGAAAGAAATAGCTAACCTGGTTCCACCAGCGAATAAAAACGACTGTTAAGATCGCCAAAGCCAGTAAAGGCCAGAAAATATAGCGATAGAGGGAGATCGCCTCGGCGATGCTTTGGAAAAGTTCCATTCTTTGTTTCCTTGATTAACTACGGGTCGGACTGTAATTCGCCACCCAGGCATTGCTGTGATTGGTATAAAAAAGCTGGCCCTGCTGCGCTTTAGTCGCATTTTTAGGCACCAGCAGATCGATACATGAAAGCGGCTGTTTTTTCTCTGACGGCAGATAAACCCGATAAAGGATACTGTCTTCGCCTTCCCATGCATTAGCAACGGCGCTTATTGGCGCATCAGCTTTACGATTACCGCTGTTTTGGTAATTGCGGGTAATATAAACTTTCGGATCGGCCACCACAGCGGCATTATCTTTAAGCACTTTAACCGGAGACAGCGTGACCAGATGGTTATTAACCAGTCCGGCCCATGCACGGCCATTCATACCGTTGAAATATTCCCGGGTTTGATGAGCATCGATCGCTTTTCCGCTGGCCAGGTTTTTTGCTACTCCCGCGACGCGCGCGCTATCAGTCAGGCAACTTCCCATTACGCCACTGGCATTTGCCTGCGAAATCAAGGAAAACCCGCTGCTGCGCGACTTGAGGTTCACTGCCAAAGGAAGCGTTGACGTGTTGACCGCCTGCCCGCCGAAATCTACCCAATTTTTGTTATTTTCCGTCCCGGTTGATGCAACGGTCCCTCTGCTCTGCGCGACCGGCGCAACTGAAGGTTCTTTTTTGGCACTGTGGGAGTTTACAGTACGGCGTTTTGCGGGCGCTGATGCGCGTTTAGACTGCTGAGTACTGGCGGACTGAGTGCCATAGCGTAAATAGGCCAGGTTGTTGCCTTCCTGTTCTACCCGCTGTCGAAGCAAAGCTTCGTTTGCCAGACCAACGATTTCTACCCTGCGGTTCGCCGCTCGTCCGTCGTACGTTGTGTTATCTGCCAGCGGACGAGACGATCCTGCGCCCTGGAAATAAAGCTTTTGCGGATTGATCCCTGCCTGCTGCAGTATACGACCAACGCTTTGTGCTCGCTGTTCCGACAGCTTTTGGTTCCAGCTGGCGCTTCCGGTGGCATCAGTATGGCCGACAATCAACACAACGCCATTTTGGTCATCCTGTTTCATAACGGAGGCAATCTTCCTGATCTGTCGCAGCCCGTTAGCAGAAAGCTGAGCGCTGTTCGTATCAAACATACCGCTGTCTT
The DNA here is from genome assembly GCF_050113775.1 of Pantoea sp. FN0302. Classification (NCBI taxonomy): domain Bacteria; kingdom Pseudomonadati; phylum Pseudomonadota; class Gammaproteobacteria; order Enterobacterales; family Erwiniaceae; genus Pantoea; species Pantoea sp. FN0302. The sequence goes on along the minus strand of NZ_JBNJSM010000005.1, from coordinate 187,895 downwards.
CTACCTGGGCCACCAGTCCCACGGTTTCTGTACTGCTTTTCTCCTTAGTTTGAAGTGGCTGGCTTTTAATAACGATATGCTCTTCAGCCGCAATTTGGGCCAGCGCTTTCTCGCGGTTTTGCCAGGCGTTGCCAGCCATACAACCGGCAATGCCGCCGACCAGACCGCCAGCGACAGCTTTAGTCGCATCCTTAGTAACGAGATAAGTTATCCCCCCGCCTAATGCCGCTCCGCCAATACAGCCAATAGCCGTACCATAATTTTGTCCAGCCTGATGCAGATTGGCGCAGCTTGAAGTCAGCATAGCGACGGCAGTCAGCGACCCCACTTTCCTTAGATGACGGCGTTTCACGTTCTCTCCTTAATCCTTATCCATACCTGAAATAAATTTGTTAATTTCTTCAAAATCGGTCCCGATATTTTTTATATAACGTGTAAAAACCTTGGTTAATATCAGCCTATTTTTTGTACACAGACGCACAGGGCGAAACCCTAACCCAACAGCACAATAAAACAGACTGCGATACAATTATTTAAAACAAACCAAATTATCAGGATATTATTATGCTTATTAAGCGCAAGTAGACGATAAACTCTGCCAGACTGCGGGCTCTTTATTAAAAACATTCTTTCTTATCCAGCAGCTTACTTGCAAAAAACACTTATCTATTTTTAAGTGCGCCTATTATTATTGGCCACCTAATCATTGTCCAGAATTTATGCCTGTTGATTAAACAGGCCCTGCCGTTAAATATTTTCGAAGGCATTCAGATAACACAGAGAAGTATCAACATTGGCGGATTTATCATACAACTGACCATAAAAAAGGCCGCTATTGCGGCCCTCGCTAACAGGATTATTCGATCAGAAGTTCCAGCTAAAGCCCGCGTTGACGCTGTTATCCTGATGGTTTTCCGATAACAGGCCGCTGTAGCCCAGCGACAGATGCGAGTTGCTGTTTAACGCCACCTCAGCGCTGGCTTTGATCACAGCACCATCGCGCGAAGCAGAGACGCTGTTCACCACAAACGGTGCGCTACTGCCGTTGAACTTCAGCCCGGTTCCCCGATCCAGCTCGCCGTACTGATGCTGCCAGCCCAGCTCACCGCGCAGCGCGATTGATGTTCCGCCGTTAACATCCCATTGCAGATCGGAACGCAGACCCAGCGTTGAGAAGGTGGCATCCGTGTGCTGCTTGTCGCCATGCAGCGCCGCCGCGCCGCCCTGTTCGGCAATGCGGTTGTTCTGGAAGTTAATGTAAGAGAGATTGGCGAACGGTTCGAGGTTAACCAGCCCTGCCGGGATGCTGTAACCCGCTTCGGCAAAGAACTGCTCGGTGCGTGCGCTGTACTGTGCGTTGGCACGATCGTACTGGCTGCCGTAGCTCACGGAACGCGAGGTATCGAAACGATGCCAGGAGTAGACTGCACCAGCACGCAGCGCCAGCGCGCCATACGCTTTGCCGCCATAGACGCCCAGGTGGTAGTTATCGCTATCCGCACTGGCGCCGTAGCCGCCATCCAGTGAGGTGCGGGTGTAACCCGTTGCCACGCCCATGCGCGCATCGTCCTCCCAGGCGGAATCCAGCCCCAACAGTACGCCGTAGGTGGATGCCTGATAGCCGGTGGCGTTGGCATCACCGGAGGCGTGATCCCACGCGCCCAGCAGTTTCGCCCATGCGCCGCCCTCATCCGCTTTGATTTGTGACGAATTCGCCAGGCCTTCCGCCTGACGCAGGCGATCGTTGAGCGTGTCGCGCAGATAGCGACTGTTATTGATCTGCGCCGAGGCGATATCAGCATGCACCTGACCCGAGAGCTGACGGAACGCCTGACGCGCTTCGCCAGCCGATCCGCTCAGCAGCAGACTTTCATAGACTGGGTTGCCTGCGCCCAGCGCTTCCGCCGCCTGCGCAACCGAACGCTCATTCGCCGTTTCCGCCACGCTGGCGAAGGTGGCATCGTTACGTCCGACCGCCAGCGTGAGCTGGTTCGCCTGATAGCTGAGGGAGGTGCCGAGGAAGGTAAAGGCATAGTTGGGCAGCAGGCTGTCAAACTGACCGCTGATGCCCTGCTCTGCGGTCAGGATGTTATACCGCCCCGTCAGCGTTTGTAGTTCGCTCTGGCTAAGCAGGTTGCTGCTGTTTTCCAGCGAGACCCTGACTTCACCGCCGTTAATGGCGATTGCGCCGGTGCTGGCGATGCGGTCGCTGCGTCCTTCCGGCGCGACTTCTACCGCGTAGCGCGATCCCTGTTCAAAGGTAACATCACCGTTGACGGTAAGCGTGCCGATAGAGTTACCTGGCGCAACGGTACCGCCGTTGGCGACGGTTAATGCGCCAGTGCTGCCCGATCCCCCCAGCACGCCCTGTTGCTGCACCGTGACATCAGAAGTGACCGATCCGTTAATCGCCAGCAGGCCGGCGTTAATCAGCGTCGGGCCGGAGTAAGTGTTGCTGCCGGTGAGCCAGAGCGATCCTGCGCCCTCTTTGGTCAAACCGCCGTGGCCGGAGATGTCGTTAGACCAGACGTCAAAATCACACTGCGCCTCGTTACAGATGCGCTGATAAGGGGTGCCGGCATCTACCGTCGCGCCGATGCCGGGAATGTTAGCGACAAATTGCGTTGGGCCATAGGCCACGCCATCCGGATCCGGCACGCGCAGCGCTTCAGGGATATCTTCTACGGTGTAGAACATGCCCGGCCCGTTAATTGCTTTACCGAGGTCGATCATGCCCCAACCATAGAGTTCATCAATGCCCGCTTCACCCATATCAACGGCGGTGGTTTTCAGTACCTGCGCAATCTGCGCGCCGGTCATATAAGGGAAGCGTTCCATCAGTACTGCCGCACTGCCTGATACATGCGGTGAAGCCATGGAGGTGCCGCTGTAGTTGGCGTAGCTGGTGGTGAGGTTATCGATGCTGTCGCCCTCGATTATCGAGCTGTAAATACGCGAGCCAGGCGCGGAGACGCAGAAGCTGGCGGTGTAGCCGCAGCGGGAGGAGAAGCCGCTTAGGGTGTAAGGCACGCTGTTGGCGGATGCAGGATCGCGCGCGACGCTGGCGACGGTGAGCCAGGTGGGGGTGATGTCTGGTACAAAGTAAGCCAGACCCGCGATAGCGTCGGGGTTGTTGAGGTTGTCATCGTTGCCGGCGGAGAAGATGGTGATGATGCCGCTGCGAGCAACTTCAATAGCGCCCTGATAAGCGCCGCCGGGCACGGTGCCGAGGATCTGTTTGATCTGGTCGAACTGTTTTTGCGCATCATTGACGGTGAAGTGCGGATAAGCGGGATCGCTGCCGCCCTGGGCAAATTTGTCGGTGATGCCGATGCCCCAGCTGTTGTTGATAATGCGCACGCCGCTTTCTCTGAGCGCATCCCAGCCTGCTTTATAAACTGCGCCATCGTTACCGAGAATGATGCCATCTTCCGGGCCGGGATCGCCATTTTCCGCACTGACAATTTGCGCGTCATAAGCGACGCCGTGCATGGCTCCGCCGTCACGGCTGCCGGCGGCGATACCGGCAACGTGGGTGCCGTGCGATCCCAGTTCCCCATCTGAATCAACGCTTGGCGTGCCGTCATAGCGGAAGGCATCGCCGGCTTTTACCGGAATGTAAGGGTCGGTGTAGGCGCGTATGCCTTCAGTGACAAGGTTGATGACTTTGTCGGTACCGACGAATTCGGGGTGTTTGGCATAGACCGACTGATCGAAGATGCCGACTTTGACGCCTTTGCCACTGTAGCCAGCGGCGTAGGCTTTATCAGCGTTGATCGCGCCCAGTCCCCACTCGGCGTTATATTCGCTGCTGCGCCAGCTGGCTGGATCGCCCGCTACGCCCTGTTCGATATAGTTGTTCGCTGCTGCCTGTCCTACCGCTCCCAGGCAAACCGCCACTGCCAGCGCGCTTAACCGTACGCGTTTTGCTTTTGTCTCAGGCCGTGTCACGCGCTGAGGCACAGTCAACCTTCTGCTTTTATTTGCCATTGCAGATACCGTCCGTTATTGGTTTTGAGATAAGGATTTTTAAAAGTTTCAATTTGAAAAAGATGAAGCACCGCGCTGATGGAGTGCGGTGTGAATATCAGGTTTGGCAGAAAAGTTTTATTTCTGCCAGTAACAGGAGGAAATATATAGATGTAAAAAGGTGACTTTCTTCATATTATTTTCATATATTTTACGATTGGGATTGTTGCAAAAATTCAAAATTAATAATCAAGCGTTTATTAATTGGGTTAAGGTGAGATTTCTCTTAAAGGATTGTTTTTGAGATTTGAACCAAGATTAATTACTTAACGTGCGTTATTTATTTGATGCCGATTAATTAATAACGAATTTAATGTGTGTAAATAAGTAGAGGGTAAGAAGTTGGTTATAAGCCATGTGGTTGCGTGGGCTGTGGTTTACGGGGCGTCAGCGGCACGGGTGCGTGGGCTGACGGGGCGGAGGCGTCAGCGGCTCGGGTGCGTGGACTGACGGGGCGGGGCGTCAGCGGCGCGGGTGCGTGGGCTGACGGGGCGGGGGCGTCAGCGGCGGGCGGCCCGTTCCGTAAAGACGCAAAAAACGTCATCCATGACAGCTCGGCCCGCGCCTTCCCTGGCGCGGGACGCTTTACTCCACGATCCGCCCGCCGCTTCCCTGACTCCTGTGTCGCCTGATGCCGCTGATTTAAATACCGCGCCGTCTGTTGCCGCTTCCCGTACTAGTGAGTCGCCTGTTCGCCGCTGATTTAACGATTGTGTCGCCTGTTCACCGCTAATTTAACTGCCGCGCCGTCTGTTGCTGCTGTGAGCTGCCTGCTCATTACTGATTTGTGGGGTTTTCAATGGTTAAGTCCCGAAGCGCGGGCCAGAGGGAGTGGGAGGGCCGGGGCCGGGAGGCGGACCTCCCGCGGCCTAAGAAGGCGCGGGCGGAGGCCCCAGGGATGGGTGCATGCCGTGCCGCCGATGGCCCCGGCCCTCCCGCGACCGGCACAGAACCGGTCTCAGAAAACCACTCAGCCCCCTCGACCGGCACCGGATCTGTTCCACTCAGCTCCCGCGACCGGCACAGAACCGGTCTCAGAAAACCACTCAGCCCCCGCGACCGGCACCAGACCTGTTCCACTCAGCCCCCACGATCAGCACAAAATCAGCACCAAACTGACGCCTGCCAACGCGACTAATCTAAATCCGCACCGTTACTGGCTATCACTTTCTTATACCACCAGAACGACTTCTTACGCGTACGTGCCAGCGTACCCTGACCGCGATCGTCACGCTCAACATACACAAAACCGTAGCGCTTACTCATCTCACCCGTAGAGGCCGACACCAAATCAATACAGCCCCAACTGGTATAACCCATAATCGGAATACCATCCTCGATCGCCTCCGCCATTGCACGAATATGCTCGCGCAAATAACTAATGCGGTAATCATCCTCAATCTCGCCCTGAGCATTAACCACATCTTTCGCGCCCAGCCCGTTCTCCACCAAAAACAATGGCTTCTGATAACGGTCATACATCATATTCATGGTAATGCGCAGACCCAGCGGATCGATGCCCCAACCCCATTCGCTGGCCTCAATAAACGGATTTTTCAAAGACTTAACAATATTCGCCGCACTGGTATTCTCGTTATTCATATCCGCCGAGGCGCAGCGCGAAGCGTAATAGCTGAAAGAAACGAAATCGACCGTATTCTTCAGAATCTCCTCGTCGCCCGGCTGAATCTCAATAGCGATCCCCTGCTCACGGAACATACGCTTTGTCCACGCCGGATAAGCGCCACGCGCCTGCACATCAATAAAAAACAGATTCTCCCGATCCTTCTCCAGCGCCGCCCAGACATCCTCTGGCTTACAGGAATAAGGATAAAAATTGCCGCCCGCCAGCATACAGCCGACCTGGTTTTGCGGATTCACCTCATGGGCAATCTTCGTTGCCAGTGCGCTGGCCAGCAGTTCATGATGCGCCGCCTGATATTTTACCTGCTGGGGATCCTCGCCCTCAGCAAATACCAGCCCCGCGCCGGAAAACGGACTGTGCAGCAAAATATTGATCTCATTAAACGTCAGCCAATATTTCACCAGTCCGTCAAACGCTTCAAAACAGGTGCGCGCATAGCGCGTAAAAAACTCCACCATTTTACGGCTGCGCCAGGAGCCATATTCTTTTACCAGATGCATCGGTACATCAAAATGGCACAGCGTCACCAGCGGCTCGATATTATATTTTTTGCACTCGTTAAACAGATCGCGATAAAACGCGATACCCGCTTCATTTGGCGTGAGTTCGTCGCCCTGCGGATAAATACGGCTCCAGGCGATGGAGGTGCGAAATACTTTAAATCCCATCTCCGCCATTAGCGCAATATCTTCTTTATAACGGTGATAAAAATCGATCGCCTCGTGGCTGGGATAAAATTCATCGTCACGCCACTCAAAGCGTGGCTGCTGACCCAGCTTCACCGCCAAACGATTGGCGCCGTGCGGGATCATATCCACCGTTGCCGCTCCTTTACCGCCTTCACGCCATGCACCCTCGGCCTGATTGGCTGCAATCGCGCCGCCCCATAAAAATCCTGCGGGAAATTTAGTTTCCATATGCATCCTCTGTTAATGCGTTTTAACGGCCTGAGAAGCAGCGGGCCAGGCGGCAGACTGTTCAGTTGTCTGCTCGCTTTTTTCCTCCACCGGAATATCCTCAAAGCCCAAAATCAAAGTAATAAAGAAGGAAAGCACCACCGCCAGCGCCATCACCGCAAAGACCCAAACAATGCTCATGGGATTCGTTGGATCAAAGAACTGTACGCTGGTAAACAGCCCCGGTGCTGCCATCGAGTGGCTTGCCAGTCCGGCAAAACCAGCGACCGCGCCGCAGATAAAGCCGCTGATCAAGCTGGCAATTAAGGGGCGTTTCAGCCGTACCGCCACGCCATACAGCGCCGGTTCGGAGATACCGGCGACTATCGCCGAGGCAGCAGCAGCCAGTGCAGTCTGGCGCAGCTCCGGGTTTTTGGTGCGCCAGGCGACCGCCAGCGACGATCCGCCAAGCGAAAGGTTAGCGCCGATTTCAGAGGGCATTACCATCCCCTCTTTGCCGGTTTCCGCGATGGTCTGAATAATGGTTGGCGTGAAGACGCGATGCATGCCGGTCATGACCAGCAACGGCCAGAGCGCGCCCATGATGGCGACGGAGAGCCAGCCAAGGTAGTGATGAATGGTGTACACCATCGCTGAGATGCCGCTACCGATCCAGATGCCAAGCGGTCCGATCAGCATGATGGCGATCGGCGCAGCGATCAGGACGATCAGCATCGGTTTAAGGAAGTTTTTCGTTACCGCCGGAGTGATTTTATCCACCCATTTTTCTATGTAGGAGAGGATCCAGGTCATGCAGAGCGCCGGGATTACCGTGTAGGTATATTTGACCGCCGTTACCGTTATGCCCGCAAATTCTACGTGTTGTCCCTGGGCGGCTTTCGCCATCAGGTCGACAAAGTTAGGATGCACCAGCACACCGGCAATGGCGATCGCCAGCGATATGTTGGTTTTGAATTTTATCGCGGCGGAGGCGGCGACCATGATCGGCAGGAAGAAGAACGCGCCGTCGCCGATGACGTTCAGGATCGCCAGCGTGGAGGATCCTTTGGGGAAGATGCCGGTCATGTCGAGGATCATCGCCAGCAGTTTTACCATCGATCCACCGATGATTGCCGGGATCAGCGGCGACATGGTGCCGATCAGCGCATCAAGGATCCCGGCACCGATGCGTCTGAAGGTGAGTTTGCCTTTTTGCGGATCGGGACGTTGCGCCTGTGCGCCTGCGGGCAGGAGTTTTAATACTTCAGCATAGGCCTGGGAGACGGTGTTGCCGATGATGACCTGGCACTGGTTATCGTTTTGCACCACGCCCATGACGCCAGGGATTTTTTTGAGCGTAGCCGCATCGACGCTGCGGTTGTCGTTAAGTACAAAGCGCAGGCGCGTCATGCAGTGGGTTACTGCCGCCACGTTATCACCACCACCAATCGCATCGACTATAGTGCGCGAGATTGCCGCGTAATTCTTTGACATGACTGTGAAACCTCTTGTTATGACGCACCTTTACCGTAGGGTTAACGGATTTTTTCTTTTTACTCAAAGAGTTGAGTAATCATAATAGCCAGAGCAGGCTTTATGATTTGGTCTGAAACAAAATAGGTAACCGGTTTCACATCAGATTGGTTATCGGTCATAACAAGATCAACTGATATCGCTTTTGGCGCTCAGGATTTGTGATTACGATCGTGCTGACTCCTTTCAGTTTATTGTTCAGGAATTGCGGCGCGAGGACTGAGTGAGTGTCTGAAACCGGTTCTGTGCCGGTCGCGGGGGCTGAGTGGAACAGATCCGGTGCCGGTCGCGGGAGGGCCGGGGCCATCGGCGGCACGGCATGCACCCATCCCTGGGGCCTCCGCCCGCGCCTTCTTAGGCCGCGGGAGGTCCGCCTCCCGGCCCCGGCCCTCCCACTCCCACTGGCCCGCGCTTCGGGACTTAACCATTGAAAACCCCCATAGATCAGTAATAGGCAGGCAGTTCACAATTACGGTAAGCAGCAACAGACGGCGCGGCAGTTAAATTAGCGGCGAACAGGCAACTCAGGCGTCCGGGAAGCGGCGGGCTGCACCGTATCTAAATCAGCGGCGAACAGACGACTCACTGGTACGGGAAGCGGCAACAGACGGCACGGCAGTTAAATCAGCGGCGGCAGGCGACTCAGGAGTCAGGGAAGCGGCGGGCGGAGCGTGGAGTAAAGCGTCCCGCGCCAGGGAAGGCGCGGGCCGAGCTGTCATGGATGACGTTTTTTGCGTCTTTACGGAACGGGCCGCCCGCCGCTGACGCCCCCGCAACTCTCAGCCCACACAACGCGCCGCTGACACCCCCACCCCCCCAGCCCACGCAACCGCGCCGCTGACGCCTCCACATCCCCAGCCCACGCAACCGCGCTGCTGACGCCCCCGCAACCCCCAGCCCACCACCAAACATAATCCGTAACCTTCACGCTAAAAATGTTTAGAATGAGCCGACAGGCCAGAACGGGGAAAATCGATGTCAACAATGCAGGAAGTGGCGAAAAAAGCGGGCGTCTCCAAAGCGACCGTCTCTCGCGTACTATCAGGTAAAGGATACGTTAGCGAACAAACCCGTAAACAGGTCTTCGCTGCCATTGAAGCCGCTGGCTATCGCCCTAACCTGCTGGCGCGCAACCTCGCCACCAGCAAATCCCAGTGCATCGGCATGGTCGTCACTAACACCCTCTACAGCGGCAGCTACTTCAGCGAAATCCTCTCCCAGGCGGCGAAAAAAGTAGAAGAAAGCGGTCGCCAGCTCATCCTGGTCGACGGCAAACACAGCGCGCAACAGGAGCGCGAAGCGATCGAATTCCTGCTCGACCTGCGCTGCGACGCGATTGTTCTCTATCCGCGCTTCCTCAGCATTGACGAAATGGATGACATCATTGAACAAACGCGCCAGCCCATCGTGGTGGTCAATCGTCGACTGCGTAAACATCACAGCCATTCCGTCTGCTGCGATCACAAAGGATCGGCCCTTAACGCCACCCAGGCGCTGATCGCGCGCGGCCACCAGCGGATCGCCTTCATCACCGGATCGATCGACTCTCCCACCGCCCTTGAGCGCCTCGCCGGTTACAAAGAGGCGCTGCGTCAGGCAGGCATCGCTGCCGATGCGCGACTGATCGTGGAAGGTAAATGGACGCCCGCCTGTGGAGCAAAAGCGGTAGCGCAACTGCTGGAGCAACAAACCGCCTTCAGCGCGCTGATCGCCAGCAACGACGACATGGCGGTGGGCGCGCTAAAACAGCTTGCCGTCGCCGGACTGGCAGTGCCGGAACAGGTCTCGCTGCTGGGCTTTGATGACATCCCCGTCGCACCCTTCTTACGCCCCGCGCTCTCCAGCGTAAAAGATCCGGTTACCGACATGATCCATGAAAGCATCAATCGCCTGATCGCCATGCTCGACGGCGGCGACATGCAACTGCGCAACGACTTTGTTTCCGGGTTGATATTGCGCGAATCGGTAAGCGAAGCGCCCGCGCCGGAATAACCGCCTGCTCCTGGCTGGCCCGGCAGCCTGCTGACTCTGTTGCTATACTCTGCATCACTTAAATGGGTGGAGATGACCTTTACAGGCATCCTGTTCGGGAAAAAGGAGTCACGATGCTGGTGCTGTGGAACACCCTGATTGTGCTGGCCACCGTCGCCGCGATGGAAATCATCGCTACGCTGGCGCACAAATACATCATGCACGGCTGGGGCTGGGGCTGGCATCTCTCGCATCACGAGCCACGCACCGGCTGGTTTGAAGTCAATGACCTTTACGCCGTGGTCTTTGCGCTGCTGGCGATTGCGCTGATTGCTATCGGTACTTCCGGCGTCTGGCCACTACAGTGGATCGGCGCGGGCATGACCCTCTACGGCGCGCTCTATTTCATGGTGCATGATGGTCTGGTGCATCAGCGCTGGCCGTTTCGCTACATTCCACGCCGTGGCTATCTGAAACGTCTCTATATGGCGCACCGCCTGCATCATGCGGTACGCGGCAAAGAGGATTGCGTCTCTTTCGGCTTCCTCTATGCGCCGCCGGTGGAAAAATTACAGGCCATCCTGCGCGAGCGAAACGTTAAAAAACCACGGACGCAAAAAACTACAGCTTCGCGTGCCCGCTCTTCCGACGCGGGCGCTGCCACAGCTCAGGAGAACGCGGCGGCGGATTCTCAACGCGAGAGCTGAGCGCCAGCGCCGCGCCCTTAATCAGCAAACCGATCTTCTCTGTGCGGCTGGTTCCCTGCCGCGTCTCCCAGGCGCGAGCGCCCGCCGCGCTGACCTTAACGCCAATCTCACGGTAAACCCCATGCGCCGAGGCTATCGCCCAGGCGGATCGCAGCGGCAAGCCGCTCAGTCCTGCCCGCGCCGAGTCGTAATAAGGCTCTGCCTGCGCGACCAGCCGCTGCGCCAGGTGCGCCAGATCTTCGCGCCGGGCCGGATCGAGAATATCGGCAAAACGCATCCCTTTCTCATCCAGCCACGCCTGCGGCAGATAACAGCGCCCCGCCTGCGCATCCTCAACGATATCGCGGGCAATATTGGTTAGCTGAAACGCCAGCCCTAAGTCACAGGCGCGATCCAGCACCGATTCGTCACGTACGCCCATTACCCGCGCCATCATCAGCCCCACCACGCCCGCCACGTGATAACAATAACGCAGCGTATCTGTGAAGGTCTCATAGTGCGTCTCGCGCACATCCATCGCAAAGCCTTCAAGATGATCAAAGGCCAGCTGCGGCGGGATGGTGTGACGGGTCGCCACCTCCTGAAAGGCGGCAAAGGCCGGCTCCTGCATCTCTGCACCGGCAAAGGCACGCTGCGTCTCGGTTTTCAGCATCTCCAGCCGCTGCGTTGCGCTGCCGCCGCTCGCTGCCGGATGATGAAAACCCAGCACCTGTCCATCAATCACGTCATCGCAATAGCGGCACCAGGCATAAAGCATCAGCGCGCTGCGACGCGTGCGGGCATCGAACAGCTTTGAGGCGGTGGCAAAACTCTTTGAGCCGACCGCCATGGTTTCAGTGGCGTGATCCATCAGCGTACTGTTCATCAACTCAGCGCCTCCAGCATCAGACCTGCGGTGGCTTTCGCCGAGCCGATCACGCCCGGTATCCCGGCGCCCGGATGCGTGCCTGCGCCCACCAGATAGAGATTGGGGATGCGGCTGTCGCGGTTATGCGGCCGGAACCAGGCGCTTTGGCGCAGAATGGGTTCGATGGAGAACGCCGACCCCTGATGCGCCCCCAACTGGTCACGAAAATCAAACGGCGTAAACATCCGGTGCGTCACCAGCTGATCGCGCAGGCCCGGCATATAATGCTGCTCCAGATAAGCAAAAATACGATCGCGCAGACGCGGCCCCTCTACCGTCCAGTCGAGATTTGCCGTGCCCAGATGCGGCACCGGCGCCAGCACGTAGTAGCTGCCGCAGCCGGGCGGTGCCAGCGAAGGATCGGTAACGCAGGGCGCATGCAGATAAAGAGAAAAATCCTCTGACAGCGCGTCGTGGTTAAAAATTTCTTCAATCAGCTCTTTATAGCGCGGCCCAAAACAGACGGTGTGATGCGCCAGCTGGCTGTGATGATGATTCAGCCCAAAGTAGAGCACAAACAGCGAGTTGCTCATCCGTTTGCGCTTCAGCTTTGTGGCGCGCGCCGCGCCAACCGGATGATGACCCAGCAGCTTTTCATAGGTGTGCACCACGTCGGCATTGGAAGCCACCGCTGAGGTGGCAAAACGTCTTCCGTCCGCCAGCTCGACCGCGCTGATGCGCGCGCCTTCCGCCTCCAGCTTTGTCACCTCTGCGTTCAGCTCCAGCTGACCGCCAAGATCCTCAAACAGCCGCACCATGCCCTGCACCAGCGCGCCGGTGCCGCCACGGGCGAACCAGACGCCCCACTCACGCTCCAGCGCGTGGATCAGCGTATAGATCGATGAGGTAGCGAAAGGATTGCCGCCCACCAGCAGCGAATGAAAAGAGAACGCCTGGCGCAGATGCTCATTCTCAATAAACTTCGCCACCATGCTGTAAACGCTGCGCCACGCCTGTAGCCTGGCAAGCTGCGGCCCGGCACGCAGCATGTCGCGAAACGACAAAAACGGCACCGTGCCCAGTTTCAGATAGCCCTCTTTAAACACTGCTTTGGAGTAATCCAGGAAGCGCCGGTAGCCCTCCACATCGCGCGGGTTAAAGCGCCGAATCTGCGCCTCCAGCCGCGCCTGATCGTTGTCATAATCAAAGCGGTCGCCCGTTTCCCAGCACAAACGATAAAAAGGCGTTACCGGCAGCAGATCCACATAATCCGCCATCTTTTTGCCCGCCAGGGTAAACAGCTCTTCGATGGCGCTGGGATCGGTAATCACCGTTGGCCCGGCATCAAAGGTAAAGCCCCGATCCTGATAAACATAGGCGCGACCGCCAGGCTTATCGCGCTGCTCCAGCAATAAAGTTGGGATGCCCGCTGCCTGCAGGCGAATCGCTAAGGCCAGGCCGCCAAAACCGGCGCCGATTACAATTGTTTTATTCATCACTGAAAGCTCGCAGCCGTGGAGTTTGTTTGAGTACGGCTCGCAGGGCTTCACCAACCGGAACCGGTGGCTTCCCTGTCAGGATCCGTGCCATGTCGATCAGCGTGAGTTGACCGGCGTAAAAGCGGGCGATAAGCCCCTGATTGAGTCGATAAAAGCGCTGCATGACCTGCCAGCGGCGCTCAGGACGTCCGGCCAGGAACAGCATGCGGTTAAGCAGGCGGAAAAAGCGCTGCCGCCGCCACTGCCGCTCAGCGTAATCCTGTATCAGGTGAAACAGCGCGGAGGAAGTCAGGTCGCGCTGCTGCGCAATCAGATCCGCCAGCGCTGCCGCCTGCGGCAGAGAGTAACCGGTGGTGGCGTGGAACAGTCCGGCACGCAGGCCGCTGCACGGCTGGCCCGCCTTCGCCTGCCAGAACGCGCGATGATGGCCCGCCAGGGTAATCGGCAGGTTGCCCTGCTCTTCGCGCTGTAGCTGCGCCAGCTTCCAGCCCTGCTGCTGCGCGTAATCACGGATATGCTGGCGCGCCCGATCGCTGCCCAGCGTGGCCCGATCGATATAGTGGGTATCTTCGATCAGCAGTTCGGTCGTGGAGAGCGGCAGCGTATAAACAAAACGGTAGCCCGCTGCCTGATCCACCGTGGCATCCATCAGAAGCGGACGCGTCAGCCCGTGCGGCTCGCTGAGCTGCCACTGCTGCCCTAAAAATGCCTGGAAGCCTGCCGTGAGATGCGGGCTGGGCTGATAGCCGCGCCCGTCGATCACCGCCGCCGCGCTGAGCCTCTGCCCGTCAGCCAGCGTGACCGATTGTGGCGTCACGTCACTGACCGCCGTCTGCGTCAGTAGATTATCGCCCAGCGCCGGTGCGATAACCGCCGCAAAGCGTTCTGAGGTAATGCTGAGATAGTCATTATCCAGCGTGCGGCTCAGCGCCGGAAAGCGCACGTCGTAGCCCTGCCAGCGGTGCGCTACCAGCGGCGACAGCCATTGATGCTGTTCGGGCGTGATATCGTCCTGATGGAACGACCAGGTATGGTTGCCCCCCAACTGCGCGCCCGCCTCCAGCATCAGCACATGCAGATCGGGCCGCTGCTGGTGCAGCCGCCAGGCGATAAGACCGTTAGCCAGCCCGCCGCCCACTAAAATCAGATCCCAGTGCGGTTTCATCATGCTGCCCCCGCCAGTACCGGACGCCCGTCGTCCAGCGCCTGCTCGGCGATTTGTGCTGCCAGCGCCGCGCCGCCTGCCTGCTGGAGCTGCGGCTGCATCGCCATCAGCCGCTGGCGATAGCCGTTGTCGCTTAACAGTGTGGTGAGGTGGTCTGCCAGCGTGTGGCTGCTGGCAAAGCGCGATGCCCGGCGGCCAATGCCGCAGTAGTCCACACGCGCCGCCACGCCCGGCTGATCGAAGGCCAGCGGGATCGCCAGCACCGGCGTGGCGCTGGCGATGGCATCCATCACGGTATTTAAGCCACCGTGGGTGATCACCGCCTGCGCCTGGCTCAGCACCGCAGGCTGATCGGCAAAATCGGTGACCTGCGCGCCGTATGCTGCCAGCTTCGCGGCCTGCGAGGCGTTCAGTCCGCCGCAGTGGGCAATCAGCAGCCGCACATTTATCTGCCGACAGGCCTGAGCAATCCGCTGAAATAAGCGATAGCGATGCCCCTGTAGCGTGCCCAGCGAAGCGAACACCATGGGCGGACTGGTCGCCGCCTCCGATGCCAGCGGCGCGGGATGCGCATGGCGTAGCGGCCCCACCGCATGAAAACAGTCCGGCAGCCAGCGAGGAAAATCAAACGCCGGCAGCGTCTGACTGATCTGCGCCAGCGGCGACAGACACTCATGCAGTGCCCGCCGCTCGCCCAGCCCCAGCGCGCGTGCGTGACGGGCGATCACCTCGCCCTGAGGGCGCATCAGCCAGTCATAAACGCGGGTGCTGGAGGCATAAAGCTTTTTGCTGCGCGCGTCGGTGGCGTAGTTAAACGGCATCACCGGCAGCGGGATGGTCTCGTCGCGATTCACCGGCAGCGCACAGGCCACCGACACGAACGGCAGCCCCAGCGCCTCGGCGACCAGCCCGCCCGCCGCCTCCATCTGATCGACGATCAGCCCATCCACGCCCAGTTTTTTTAGCGCGGCGGGCAGGTCGCGACACAGCATGTCGGTGGTCTGCGCCAGATCGTTGATTAACCTGAAGATGCCCAGCCCGGAAGGCTGCGCCGTAAGCTGTAGCGTGCGCGCCAGGCTGCCCGGCGGATGGCTGCGTTCGCCAACCGCGTAAAAGCCGATGCGCGCATCGTTAAGCAGCGTGCGCGCCTCCGCCTGTTGAATAAAGGTGATGCGATGCCCGCGCTCCAGCAGCTGTTGTGCCAGCGCTTCCAGCGCCCGCACATGACTGTAAAGCGGCGGTGCGATAATGGCGTAGTGACTCATTGATTGCGTACCAGCGTGGCCTGCCGCAGCGCGTTAAGCGTGGCGCTGCCGGTACAGAAGCAGGCTACCCGTAGCTGATCGATCACCACCTGGAAGTGTGCGGCCACTGCCGCGCTGGAGATGGTGGCGCTGCTCAGCACGCCCGCAGCCTGACCCACCAGCATTGCGCCCAGACGCAGCGCTTTCGCCACGTCGATGCCGTCACTAACGCCGCCCGATGCGATTAACGGCATCTGCGGCAGCGCCTGATGGAGATCGCTTAGCGCCTGTGCGGTGGGGATCCCCCAGTCAGCAAAGGCCATCGCTACGGCGCGGGCATGCGGCGTGGCGGCGCGTTCGCCCTCTACCGCCGCCCAGCTGGTGCCGCCTGCGCCTGCCACATCCAGCATTGCCACGCCCGCATCCGCCAGTTGGCGCGCAACCGTAACCGAGAGGCCCGCGCCCACCTCTTTTACCACCACCGGCACCGGCAGTGCGTTAACCGTTTTTCCGATAGCCGCCAGCACGCCGCGCCAGTCACGGTCGCCGCCGCTCTGCAACGCCTCCTGGAGGGGATTCAGATGGATAATCAGCGCATCCGCTTCGATCATATCCACCGCCCGGCGCGCATAGTCCAGCCCTTCCCGGCTGGCGATCTGCGCCGCGCCAAGATTCGCCAGCAGCGCGATATCCGGCGCGACCTGACGCAGTTCACGGGTCAGGCCCCAGTTATCAGGGCTTTCCAGCGCCACGCGCTGCGAGCCGACGCCCATCGCCAGCCCCAGCGCCTGCGCCGCCTGTGCCAGATGCAGGTTAATGGTTTTCGCCCGGCTGGCTCCGCCGGTCATGGAGCTGATCAGCAGCGGCGCATGCAGCTTTTTGCCGAACAGCGCGCTGCTTAAGTCGATCTCATCAAGGTTCAGCTCCGGCATCGCGCAGTGCTCAAAACGCCACTGCTCAAAGCCGGTCGCCTGTTTTTTCACGCTACGGGCCGCATTCAGGACAATATCCAGATGATCGTTTTTGCGTTGGGTTAGATCCTTCATTAACACTCCGGTAGCGATGAGATCCTGTTTTGGCTGAACAGCGCCATCTGTTTATCAAACCAGGCGTGCATAAAACGTCGCGTGGAGGCACCCCGATCGCAGGCGCAGGAGAGGTGCTCATCGGCGCTGCGCAGATGATCGTGCAGCCGCTGATGTACCGCTTCGGCTCCCAGCATCGCCACCAGCGTTGCTTTGCCGCTGTCTTTATTAATGTCTTTGCCTGTGCCGCTCAGGCCGTCGGCCAGGTCATCCATCAGCTGGAACGCCTGCCCCAGATCCTGAGCAAAACAGCGCAGCCGCTGACGTGCCTGCGGCGAGGCATTGGCGACGATCGCCGCCATTTGTAGCGTGGCATCGAACAGGCGGCTGGTTTTCAGTTCATTGGTAAGCAGGATGGTTTCGGCGCTGCGCGCTTCGCCGCTCTCATTAAGGTCAAGATACTGACCCTGCACCAGCCCTTGCAGGCCCACGGCGGTGGAGAGTTCGGCAACCGCCTCGGCTTTACAGGCGGGCGACAGCGATTGCGCCTCTGCCACTACGCCAAAGGCGCGACTGAGCAGCGCCACCGCCGCCAGGATAGCGACGTTTTCGCCATACTGCCGATGGATGGTCGGGCGGCCCCGACGCAGCTGGGCGTTATCCATGCAGGGCATATCATCCAGCATCAGCGAAGCGGCATGCACCATTTCCACGGCGCAGGCGAGGTCAAGCAGGCCGGGCTGTTCGATGTCACAACCTAAATCGCCGGCGGCCAGCACCAGCAGTAATGGACGCACTCGCTTACCCGATGCCAGCGTCCCTTCGCGCATCGCGCTGTAGACCAGATCCTGCTGCTCACCGGCAGGCAGCAGCTGATCGAGGCGGTGTTGCAGCGCTTCACGTAGCGTCTGCAGTTCATCTTCATGATTGGCGTTCATCGTTGCTGTCCCTGGTTCCTCATCGTAACTATGTCAACAGAAGATGCTGAATGCGCATGGTGACGGCAGATGGAGAGCCGCAGCGACCTGTATGACAGTGGACCAGAGGCAAAAACAGCCGCGGTTGCACGCGCATTTCTGCCTCGCTGTGTTTGCAAAGCGTAGCGCAATATCCAGAAATTTCCTTTTACGCAGCAATGGCATTACAACCTTTACATGCAGTTAACAGCCTTATGTCAGCAGCTGTTGCAGCAGCGCGATAACCTGCTGCACCTCGCTTTGGGTGAGCGCGCCATCTTTGGCAAAGCGCACCCGACCCTGCTTATCCAGCACTATTACCGCCGAGTCACCTTCGGTTAACTGCCAGGCGCGCCGAACCGCGCCCTCCTCATCCACCACGAACAGCGCGGTGGGCGTCTTCTGTTTGCTGCTTTCCAGGCTGCGTCGCACGAACATTGCGCTGCCGGGGATTGCGTCATCTGTATTAACGATAGTCGTTATCTGGAACTTTTCGGCGGGGAAACGGGCGTTTTCGATAGCGCCGATCACCGCCGCGTTGCGCTCTTTGGCGGAGAGGCGGCCCGCCATATGCAGCACCACGCCCACCTTGCCGCTGAGCTGCGCGCTGTTCCAGTTCTGCCAGGCGGGCTCGCCCTGTTGCAGCACCAGCTCGCCCCGATCCGTGACGCCAACCGGCGCAACATGCTCGCCGTCAATGAAGTTATGGGCTGAGGTAAAAAATGGCAGTGCGCAGAGCAGCAGCACAGGGAGACGCGGTGTCATGGGTTTCTCCAGGATTAAAAGGGAAGCTTCATGACTATAAGCAAAGGTGCCGCGTTTCGCCTGATGAATAGCCAAATAGTGATTTGCATATTATTGAACTGGCATGGTTGATTATGGGATGCTGTTACAGGTTGAGTTAACGCTTACTGTCCCGCTATCGCAGCATAATCAGGATACCCCATGCGCTTTTATCAGGCTGACCCGACGCTGGAGAACTACTGGCGTGGCGTGATCCTTTTTGGCAACAACGTCGCTTCCTATAAGTTCGCCCTCGCTCATGCGCTGTACGATTTGCATCCGCAGGGCCAGGCGCTGATCACCCTGGAGGCGCTGGCCGCCCCGTTCGCCCGCCATCTGTGCGCGCATTTACAGGATGCGCCGAAGCAGACCACCTCCAGCCGCAGCCAGTTTCTGGATGCCTGCATGCGGTTTAATCAGGGTGAGCTTAGCGAAGCGCAGCTCACTGAGATCACCGTAAAACGCGGTTTTGCCAACGTGATCGATGCTTTTCACCACGTGAACCGCGCCGAGATCGGCAAGCGCTTTTTTATTGATGAGCGTAAAACCGCTAAAGGCATCCGCCTGACCGATGATTTTTATCGCCTCACCGAGAGCCAGCAGTTCATGAATTTGATCCATGAGACCGATGCGCGCTGGAGGCTGGTAGAACAGGCGTGGGCGATGGGCGTTTCACGTAATCTGGTGGCGGTTGAGTATGACAGCGAGCAGCAGATGCTGTTTAGCCGCCCGCGCGACCGACGCATTAACATTACCAGCTGTCGCAACAGCCTGAACGGTTACCAGAAGGGCCGCTGTTTCTACTGCTATCGCGATATCAGCCTGACGCCCGGTGATGAGAACCTGGCGGACGTGGACCACTTTCTGCCGTGGAGCCTGCAGGATAAGGTGAGTAATATTAACGGCGTCTGGAACCTGGTGCTGGCCTGCCAGACCTGCAACCGGGGCGAGAACGGCAAGTTTGCGCGCATCCCTTCCCTGCGGCTGCTGGAGCGCCTGCATCATCGCAACGAGTACTTTATTAACAGCCGCCTGCCGCTGCATGAGACGCTGGTTAACCAGACCGGCAGCCAGCCCGCTCAGCGACACGCTTTTTTACAGCGAGCCTGGCAGACCGGCCTGAACACGCTGATCCATCAATGGGAGCCGGAGGCAGAGGGAGACGCGATATTCTGATGAGCATTAACTATTACCAACAGCATGCGCAGCGTTTTTTTGACGAGACGGTGCGGGTGGATATGTCAGCGTTACATGACCGCTTTCTGGCTTATCTGTCGCCCGGCGCGCGGATTCTGGATGCGGGCTGCGGCTCCGGGCGCGACGCCAGCGCTTTTCTGGCGCGCGGCTATGCGGTGGAGGCGTTTGATGCCTCATTTGAGATGGCGCAACGCGCCGCTGCCCTGACCGGCCTGCCGGTGTCGGTGATGCGTTTTGAGGATTTCAGCGCGCCTGCGCGCTATGACGGCATCTGGTGCTGTGCTTCGCTGCTGCACGTGGCCGAAGCGGATTTGCCGGCAGTGTTTGCCCGCCTGGCAAACGCGCTGAAGCCGAACGGGGTTTGGTATCTTTCATTCAAGCTGGGGCGCGGCGAACGCGAGAAGGACGGCAGGCGGTTTACCGACATGGACGAGGCGCGGCTACGGGAGCTGATGCGCGCGCTGCCCGAGCTGAAGGTTAAAGCACTGTGGCAGACGGCAGATAAGCGCGTGGGCCGGGATGAGGCATGGGTAAACGGGCTGGTGATGAAGGTGGGTTGAGCGGCGCAGGAAGCCTGCAGTATTGGGGGCAAGATTTAGTTTTTATGTTTTGTGTCACACGCCCCTCAATAAATATGTCTCGTTTGTTTCCTGGCCTGCCGGTCAATGTCAGCCTGACAATCTATATATTTATCTCTAAGTTAGTCGCTTACCCTGTTAAGGATATTGTCCAGATGCGCTGCAAGCTGGTGCTTCTGCAGATAAGCGTTGACCTCTCGCGCCCAGGCCTGGCCTTCGCCGAGAACAGCGCGGCAATGGGTTGAAGCATAAAAATAGCGTGTATCAAAAAGGTTAATCAGCGTCTGGTTGACGCCTTCAATACTGCACTGCGAATTTTTAAGCTGCTGCTGTTCCAGCGCCCGGATAATACGCGCCTGATGCTCAGGATCGGAGTGATACTCCCTTTCATTGAGTTCGCTCAGCACCAGGAACATTGGTGGAACGCCTTCTTCAATGGCAGCCTGCAACCGGTAATGTCCATCAAGGATCACGAATGATGCCAGGCCACCGATATACCAGACCAGCACCGGAGGCAACGTGCCCTCACGGCATTTTTTACGCCACCACTTCAGCCTTCCTGCATCGACGTTAATTGGATAGCGCCCGAGCAGCAGATTTCCGCCCCACCACCAGTCCACCAGCCTGACTTTTTCCGGGCTGGCTAAGTCAGGTAAATCTTCCCCATAAAGCATCCAGTCACAGTTGATATTGCCGTCGCTGGCGGGCGAGTGAAAGCGCCAGCTCTGTACGGGTCCTGGCTGCCGATAAGGATAAGGCGCGGTGGGTTTAACCGGCATCATTGGCCTGAGTAACCAACGACGAGCAGGTAGTAAAGGCGCTGGCGCATTCATTAGCTGACGAGCAAAGTAGCGACACCACTCCCCGGTCCAGCTATGTGCCTCTTTCTTTCCGATCGATTCGATATCGCCTGAGGTGACCGGAGGCAATAAGCTGCGCTGGTGAGGATGTTCGCTGTTAAACACCAACCATGCTCCGGAATGATCTTTCAGCATCGTGGCCCAGAACAGGGTCTCTTTTTGGAACTGGAGCGCCATACGTCCATGATGCCCGCTGAGCATTTCCATGGCATGTTCGGAGGCTGCCTGCTTCTGAACTGTCAGCTCCAGACCCTGCCAGGTATTGTTTCGATCAAGAAGATCTTTCCACCAGTATTGCGCCATTGGTTCTTCCCTGAGATTTGTCTGCGAAGAGTGTAAAACAGAATGGAGATACTGCCTATGCCAGATAATGGGGGCATTTTATCCGCTATAAAGGTTAAATTGCGTTTATCCCTTCTAGCGGTTAATGTGGATTTATCCTCTATAGAGGGTTTTATCTATATATCCGTTAGAAGGGATAATAATGAAAGTGACATCTCCGGCTTTATTGGCGAATGCGGTTAAAGACCAACGCAAAATTAACAAGTTGACTCAGGCAAAGACAGCTGAGCTTGTTGGGATCAAGCAGGCAACCGTCTCTGATTTTGAAAACAGACCTGAATCCACCAAATTGGAGACATTGTTCAAGATCCTGTCAGCTTTGGATCTGGAGCTACAGGTGGTGAAAAAGGGATCGACGCTGGATAAAGAAAAAATCTGGCCGAAGGAGTGGTAAAAGATGCGAAAACAAATACTGACCGTCGCAATGAATGGCGACGTGGTAGGCAACCTATACCGGGACGGCAGCGGTGCAATGTCATTTCAGTACGCCCCCGAATGGTTAGCTGAACCTGGTTCACGCGCAATCTCATTATCACTTCCTCTCCAGCACAGTAGACTCAGAGGAAAAGAGGTCTTCAACTTCTTTAGTAATCTGCTGCCAGATTCCGAGGCGATTATTACCAGAATGCAGTCGCGCTTCCATGTGGAAACGGCACACCCTTTCGATTTATTAGCCAGTGTCGGGCGTGACTGCGTAGGCGCTATTCAGCTTTATCCACCCGAAAATGAAATGCCCTCTGTAATGGAAATGCAGGCGGAACCGCTGGATTGCGCACAGATTGAAGCGCTGCTCGATAGTTATCAAATGGCGCCTTTGGGAATGGAAGAAGGTGCTGATTTTCGTATCTCATTAGCCGGAGCACAAGAAAAAACGGCTCTGCTCTGGTATCAGGGCCGCTGGCAAAGGCCGAAGGGCAGCACGCCAACCAGCCATATTTTTAAACTCCCGATTGGCAGAATAGAACAGAACAATATTGATCTGCGCGAAAGCTGTGAAAACGAATGGCTTTGTCTACGTATTGCCCGGGAATTCGGCTTTCCAGTGGCTAATGCAGAGCTGGCCATATTTGGTCAAAAAAAGGTGTTGATTGTTGAGCGTTTTGACCGCAGGTGGTCCCATGATGGCTGGCTGATGCGTCTGCCTCAGGAGGATTTTTGCCAGGCGTTAGGGATTGCTCCGGCACTAAAATATGAAGCGCACGGAGGCCCTGGGATCGCGGATGCGATGAAACTGCTGTTAGGCTCACGTTCTGCTACTCAAGACCGCGCAATGTTTTTTAAATCGCAGATCCTCTTCTGGATGCTGGCCGCTATAGATGGTCACGGGAAGAATTTCAGTTTGTTCATCGAGCCAGAAACATCGTTTCGTATGACCCCCTTATATGATGTTATGTCCGCGTTCCCACTCTTTGAAACGGGTGGTATACCTCGAAAAAAAGCAAAAATGGCTATGGCATTACAAGGGAAAAATCGGCAGTATCATTTCGCGATGATTCAGCCGCGTCATTTTATTAGCACCTCCGCACATGTTGGATTTTCTCAGAATCTTGCTTCCAAACTCATGCAACAGATGGCTGTGCGTACAGAGGAAGTCATTGCTAAGGTTGCGACAGAGTTACCCATAGATTTCCCTGAACATATCAGCAGCGCTATATTCAATGGTTTATCCAGCCAGGCGGCGCGGATAATCAGAGGATAAATATAGGTAGCTCTGGGCTGAGAGTATGAATAAGAGAATTTATTAGTGCAGGGTGGAGACGATAGGGAACGTTGCCTCATTATTTGCTGAATTAACTGGAGTCAGCTGAATTCGCATCAGGATAAAAATATCAAATTAAATATTAAATAACCTGACATGACTAACCGAGGTTGTATCTAATATTGGGAAGAGCAATTTCTACCGAATAAAATTAGTAGTAATTAAATAATTTTCATAGTGTGGCGTAGCGATGTCGTAAGCGACCAAATAATGCTTGCCTGGATTAAACGTATAGTTAAAAACCGGCAGGCATTCGCCTTTAGCTGTATAAATCGGTTTATTATCAAACTGCTTGATAAATTTATCGCCTGTATCGCTGTAAATCTGTATGGCGGTGATTTTCTCTCCAGCGTTCATTTTTGATGCAATACACACATGATTGTCTTTAATTGTAGTCGTTGTGCTAACGCGTGGGGCGGCTCTGTCACCCTGCCCAGGGCAGCCTGTGAGGAGTAATACTGCTGTTAATACCAGGAATTTATTCATAGTTGCCTTAGTTCCTGCCGGTAACAATTTTTTGATAAAGCGAAGCTATATCGCGCAGGTTATCTTTTCCTTTATATCTTCCTGCACGCCCGGGTTGCTGATAATAATGCCATGTATCGATTCTGATACTCAGTTATTTAGCACCTTTGTCAACTCCACTTCCCTCGTGGTGGCGTTAAAGTACAGATAGAAAAGATCTCTATTTGACTGATCTGATTTCGACCAGATCTCCTTTTCACCCAAGCTACGTTTTTCCTTTGCGTAACCCAGCTTTTCAAGGTAATAGCGTAACGGTTCTGTCCCGGTAGCCCCTTTAAAGATAATACTACTCGAAGGCGCGTAACCATCGCCGGGGTGCGACTCGAAATAGAAATCGTCCGTTATACGTGGGGCGTTTTCAATGTCCTTGTCCGTCAGAGTGTGGTAGTTGAAGAAATCATTCTCTTTGTAGACTGTTGTTTCACCAGTGCCAGACGCAACGAGCCAGACAAACAGCCACACGAGAATAAATACGGTGACAGCTAACAGGGCGCACCACTTCAAGACTTTTAACAGGATTGTCATTTCTTCGCTCCCACGAAAGAGAGCGATGTTCCATCATTTGTAATGACTTTAACCATCCCGGATGTAAAATCGTCCCACGGTTTAAGCCATGTCATAAAATGAGGTAGGTTCACTGCGTACGGCTGGTGACGCATACAAGCATCATCAGGATCAGGAAATAGAATCGGACGGAATCCACGGTTTTTATGAGAGCCAATCGCCCCGTAGTAATCCCAGCGGCGGACGGCGGCATCATAGCTCACGGGTTTGAGCCGATAACCATACCGACCCGGTATGATAGCCCGATAGAATCCGAACAGGTCAGAAACCAAGTCCTCACCACTAAAGCCGCTGTCGGTATACCACGAGAATGACCGCAAGCTTTGCAGCCCTTCAAATCTGGATGCGGTGTTCATCATCATAGCCAGCATGATCCTGTTAATATCTTCGGTGCTCCGGCCACGCTTAATTTCCCAGCGAGAGAATTTTCCGACACCAAGCCGCGATGTAAACTTGATGATACCCATATCCTGCCGATACATGACTAAATAAGATGGCTTACCGCTACGCTCCCCCTCAACGAATTGATGTCTAAGCGCAGCCACGTCATTGCCACGGGCATGTCCCATATCAACCCAGCCCAGCACTTCGGTGTAAACTATCCCCCTATCGAGTACGTCAAATAACGCCCCATCCTTTATCTCTCTTCTGGTGCTCACGCTTTGATCTCCTTATCGACTCTGGCCGCCAATGTTATAGCCTGTTTTTCAGTCAGTCCAGACAGTGGACAATAAAGCCTTATTGCCTGTTGGTGGTAAGACAACGTGCGGAGCCGTCAGGCGACAACATCAGGGATATGTCAGACAGTGAAATTTATCAGGATGACCATGTACCCGAAGGAGCGAGGCCGAACCGCTGGCAGAGCTTGCATGTGATCTGCAAGTACCTTGCTCCGCTGCACTTCGCAAGGAGCGTACCACCATAAACCTGTTTATTCCCTGCAACGTCATCTCGACGTGTGGCATAGGGGGAGCATCGGCGAAAAATGCGCTTCACTGTAAGTGTTTGGTATGCAGTTTAGAGACGGCGGCGCGTCTTCCGGCTTCAAAGGGAAATGCGATACAAGGTTGAGCCCGTAACTATTTGCTACTGCGTGCTAACATACCAAAGCCATTAACAAACACAGTGGCTTTTATACGTGATGAAGAATTAACTTTTTCTAATGATCAATGAGACAGGGCTTTAACATTAACTAATTGATTTAAAAATAAAGTACTGAATGCGAAGGCCGGGCTCGAATAACCAATTAAACTATTGTTTTATACTGTAATTACAACAATTAATTTATTGAATGCCTCCTTTTGTGCCCCCTGGTTTTTTTAAGCGATCGTCTGCTGCCAGATGCTCTATACAATTGAAAAACACCCTTTTAGCAAACTTTTCGGCTTATAGGTTAGGATCCGATGAACGGAACCTAACCGAAGAATGTGCTTTCCGACAGGGAGATGTTGTCAAACTGATTAGCTGAAAAGCCAACGACCAGCTTTTGCTGATTCAATGAGCATACGAAGCGTCAGAGGCTTTGGTTCAACACTGGGGACTTTATGAGATTTAGGTCTTAAGAAGTTAGGCAGCAAGCCTTTTTCATAAGGCCAATATGCAATGAAGTCGAATTCGCTATTATCAACGTTAAAACGTTCAAAATAATCCTTCATAATTTCATCACCTGTTTCCCTGGCCCAGGGATATTTTCCTGTCGAGAGGCTGGTTTCAAGCGTTAACTCAGGCTTTTCTCTTGAGAAAAGGGGTTTAGAATTATAGTTATTGTCATACCATTCCAAAACAGCGCTTTCTGTCGTGTCTTTTACCATAGCTTGTCATCTTTCTTTGCAATCAGGTTATAGTTATGGTTCGTTTTCCATGCGATTTGAGCCACATCAGTCATTATAAAACCTATCCCAAGTATAGGTATCCAGCGTCCAGCAAAAGCACCCAAGTTAGTAACGTAAGTAAACTTTAGCCGTTTAATGCTCTCAGTTGTGAGGGTGTGTAACCATCCCGCATAATCATCCCATTCACATTCAGAGATCTTCCGGCATACTCACTCTGCCAACGAAGGTGATCGCTATGCGTAAAGCCCGTTTTACTGAGCATCAAATTATTACTGTGATTAAGTCAGTTGAAGCCGGACGAACAGTGAAAGATGGCTGCCGCGAGGCCGGAATCTCTGAAGCCACGTACTACAACTGGAAGTCTTAATACGGTGGCAGGGATACCCGTGGAATCACAACGGATCCAACGTATTTACTGTCTGCTGAAGCTGAATTTTCGTTGTAAAGGCAAACAGCGTCTACCGGTGCGTAACCCATCTCCGCTGGCTACACTGTTTCTATCACTTTTCCAGCTGTATGCTATGCGAGAAGTTTATCCTATATATTGTTATATTATTTGCCATTTAAGATTCTTACCCCTGATATCTCAGCAAAATACGGATTTCTACGCAAGGAGAGCGAAAATGACATTTCCAAGGCAGTTTTCAAAGGATGTTCCGGATTACGGCTTTGCCCGTAGTCTTGGTCTTGCCTCAGGCGGTGATATTGATTTTACTGCTCTGGCCAGCCAGCTGGACTGTAGCCGGAACTTGAGTCAGGTCGGAATTATTTATTCAGACGGTGCACGCCAGTGGTTAGTAAGACCATCAAGGCGGATCGCGACACCAAACGAAAGTTCAGTAAGTCATGTAGTGGTAACAAAAGTTAACCCCTCATTGAATAATCCAGTTCAGGCAACGACTAATACAATACAGTCGCCATCATTAGCGACTGAAATTGGTTCGACGGCGATCTCTTGCGGGGCCGCAATTCTCACTGTCGTGCTTGCTGCGGGTGCGGGAATGGCGGTTCCTCTCACCGCAGGCACTTCTGGTGCAGTTGCCGCTGTGATTATCGCTGGTGGTGTAGCGACAGGAATTCAATGTGTAAATGGAATCGGTCGGCTTTCGCTCATTACCATGAATCATAATGACTATGTCGTATGGATGGATTCTCAGGAGTGGTACACGGCAACGAGTACTGTTCTTGATGCGATTTCTCTTGCCGGGGCGACTGCAGGTCTAAAAAGCGCAGCATTAACTTACCGACTGCTTAATCGTTCGACGTCTGAGAGTTTACTCTCTCTACTGCAAAAAATGAGCCGAGCCGATCGCACCCGATTGACAGAAGAACTTATTCGTATCCGAAATCCTGGCATTTCTAATGCAGGTATAAAAGCGGCATTGAAAGCTGGCGTTTACCCTAAACGTTATCCTTCAGAAGCATTGCAGTTGCTCTTACAACGTGAGTTAATGAATGCCATTGCAAACTCGTCGGCATTTGTCGGTAGCGCAATCTCGGGTACTATCAGAAACCCTCAGAATATTACGCAATCCGGTAAATATATTTTTGGTTTGATTCAGTCGTTCTCATTTACAGGAAGTTATTGACCCGAGCATGTTGAAATATATTAAAAAAAGCCTTGCGTTAAGTGCTGTTGTTAAAACTAAAATGGCGACCGATGAGACGCAACGACTTGAGTGGCTAAAAGAGCGGTTAAAAAGCCGGTTCGGGGCACCCTTTGGTGTATATATGACAGGTATCCCCCTGGCTATCAGTACGATACTTTCCATTTTCTCCTACGCTATGCCGCAGGCCTCTGTCTGGATGCTGCTGTTTCGTTGGTTAGAACTACCTGAATATAAAGTGCTGATGGGGTTATTTCTTGCGGCAGTAGTGTATTGCGTGGTTATTATTAGTACGATGTTACTGACTGCGCGCGGCTCTTTGGTTGGATTCAAGTTGCACCTTGCCGTTATAACACTGACAGGCATAATAGCTATTTTCTATTTTATCTCTGCCTGGTTTTCTCTCTTATCCGGCTCCGTTAATAATTACACGCCGCAAATAACATCTGTCTTAGGGCTGGTATTCTTCATTCTGAATATAATGTGGATGAATTCGCCGGTTTTCTTCCGGTCAATAGCGTTGACGTTACATAATCGGGTATGGCGCAAGCAGCTGAAAACAGAGGCACAGCATATAATAGGAGGCAAAGGTTAATCTTGTACTTTAGCGTTAAGCTACTGGATGCTGCAGATATTTTCACTGCAGCCAGTTCAGCTCTATTCATTTAATATCACTCGCCGGAAAGCCTACTGCAAGCAGTTTCAGCGCCAGTCTGCGCACCGTCAACAAGAAATCATAAGCTGTCGTTTCCCAAAGCTCCGGTAAGAAATCGTGGCCATATCGATTTTTAAACTCCTCATCCAAATGGTCTTTGTAGCAATCTATAAAATCATCAACTTCTACTGCCAACTCGTTCAACATCCATTCCGGCGCAACCTTTATGAATAACCCGATGATACCTTCAACCGTGTCCTCATCATCATTAATGATGTCGTAATCCTGATTAAAATATCCCTGAATCAACTGATCGAGGTGATGGAAGTTTTGCATAATTCACCTATGGGGTTGGAAAGGCAGTAAGGATATAGTAAGGCTTTCCGTTATATTCCTGAATATCAATGACGATACGGACAGCATGCATACTGATTCGCTGAGTATTTCCACGCGCGTATCCATAGCCTATTTCCCGCCCGGCAGGATAGTTAATAGTAAGACGTACACCATGCTTACCGCCAGCCAGCGCAGATTTGATGCCATCCCGGTTAATATAAAGCGCTCGTGAAATAACGTTCTCAGCAACATCTAAATTTTAAATGTTGACGACATTGTGAGACGTTTATTTTGTTCAAATCGAGCCAACAGTTCATTATCTGTTTTGCCTACATGATTCGCCAGGGTATGACCGCCTCACCGTCATACCTATTTTTAATGCTGTATCTTCATCAGCCCCTAGCTGTCGAGCTGCACTCACTGCTAACTGATATGTAGCTGAGCGCGTATCCCTTCCTGATATCATCTGCTGAGCTGCGGCATGTACACTATCCAGGCTATGAGCACCGACGACCACACATCCCGCTTTAGTAAGACCTGTCGGTTCTGGTGCTATACATAGCGTTACTGCTCCGGCCATCTCGACGCCTCCAAGCAAAACGCCTAATCCACCAAGCAGTCTGTTACTTAGAGTCTCGGCTTCAGTTACTGTCTTGTCTGAAAGAACGGCCGCCAGCTGTACAGGCGACATTACAATTCTCATTCCACCATCATCCATAATGACCTTCCTCAGATTGTTAGAGCCTGAAACTTTCTTTAAAACGGAATGAAAAAGATTTTAGCCAGAATACTTCATATTTCACACCCTTAATTAACACCTATAAAATCAAAAAATTAAATAGAAAATATTAGCGAGGAATGAAGCATATCTTTCACTGCGGGTATGTATCAGTAAGTTGATGTAGATTGAATCAGGTTGACTTAGGTTGAGTGAAAAAGCGGTAAAACCTTGCAGATACTGGATTTCAGACACAAAAAAAGCCCCCCTGGGCGACTTAGTTGCATCATTTGGTGCGAAGGCCGCACCGCTATTCTCGACATAACCACCTGAAATAATTGAAATTGAAAAATAAGAGAACCGCCATATATACTCACATGTATACTCAACGCGATTCTCTGAAAGTTCGTTTGCCTTAAAATTACTCCTCATCATCTTCCACAGGTTCTAACGCATCAAGCGCGACTCGCACCATAGCAATAGAACCAATACGGATGAAAGCATCTTCTCCATCTATGTCAGTTAACTGATACCGCTCGGTTGATTCCGGCTCTGATTCAAGAATGTCAAAAAATGCATTCAACTGACCGATATCGCCATCACTTTCGTCCTCGGACTCATCTGGCTCACAGTAAAGCTCAATAACCGGACCACCATTCACCATGGTGATATGGACATTCCCATATCTTTCTTCATTTGCCTCTTTATCAGGGATAGGTGGAAAACCATCAAACAAGAATTGGTGGAAAATCACCTCTCGGGCATTTAAGGCATAACGATGCTGTTCAGAGTCGAAAACAAAGAAATGCTCATAATCAGGCGCTGCTCTTTCCTGAAAGTATGAGAAAAAACGACGCTTATCAGCCGGGGAAATGGGTAACAGCAAATAATCTTGCTGCCCTCGTAACCAGAGTTTCACCGTCCAAATGCAGCCATCCATTTCAATACCACTAGCGGCGATGCTTTCCAGATCATCATCACTACGGCTACTTTGATTGCGCACTTTTTGCAATAAAGTATCGTTACCAGGAAAAACTGCATTCAATGGTTTCTTTAAGACAGCGCTTATCGCTTGCGCCAGCCCTAACTTGGCCGCAACTTTCCCTGTCTCTATACGCTGGATCTGCTGTTGGCTGGTACCAACCATATCCGCCAATTCACGCTGAGTGATTGATAGTTGAGTACGAAGTTCTTTGATTTTGTTTTGCATGATGCCCTCCCTACTTACCAAGAAGCAATGGATATCATTAAAACACAATAAAGAGTAAAAAACACAAAAATGAGTTTTTAGTCAGTGAGAAATACTCGCTAATGTGAAGAGCATCTTTTCATCGTTCTTCTCTGGTATGCCAGAGATCCACGATATAGATGTCATTGTCACGAAGTTCGTAGTGAACCTCGTAATCATCGAATAATACTTTTCGGACTTCCCGAGGTTCATACCGAGTCTGCTGTACGCCAATTGCCGGATGCGCTGTAAGACCAGCACAACCAGTAATCAGACGATCCAATACGTCATCGGCGTGCTGGCGGCTGTACTGAAGGGCGAAACGGTAGATACGCTCCAGGTCATCCTGCGCTTTAAGCGTCCAGTAAATTTCCATTTATCAGGATTTCTTTAAGCGATTAGCAAAATCCACCACATCCGAGTGGCTCACCACGCGACCGGCATCCACATCGGCAAGACCGGCCTGGATGCTCTGGTGACGCCGTTCTCTTTCGGCCAGCATATTGGTCAATGCTTCTTTAATAATCCAGCTCTTAGAACGGTCCAACTCAATTGCCAGATTCTCAACAGCAGCAGCCAACTCAACGGGTATCTGTGCGCTGATGGTTTGTTTAGTAAGCGAACCCATAGGGATTACCTCGTTTAATAACATTTAATAACTCCTATTAAGATTAGCATAGAGGTGCCTATAAAAACATCACATTTCATTTCGCAGGCAACATCCCCGGAAAGTGCTTCGCCACAATGTCATTCATCCTCTCCACCAGATCCAGACGCTTAAACGTGATATGTCCGCTGCCCTTCTGAAAGTAGCGAATGGTGAACATATCGTCTTCGAAGACCTGTTGATGCGGATTGCCGCGCACGAAATCCATAAATCGGATGGAGACATCATGCCGGTTGTCGGGAATGGTTTTCCCATCCAGCAGGTAGAACATCCGTTCCAGATCGGCTAACTGGTCGCGCCGCCAGCCCCAGTTCAGACTGAAGCCCCATCTGTCATGCTTCACCAGATTATTGACGATAATCTTCTTACCGAAATAACAGGGATTATTGGTTTTGTAGTCCCAGCTTAACCCTTTAAATACATTGATAATCCCACGCTCGAAAACATCCTGCTTATTGTGGTGGAGTTGTTCAAAGGTACTCAGGATGTTGGCTTCACTAATAGCCGGGAGATCGCCCTCCTCCAGGTTCTTTGCCCACTGACTGCGGGCTTCGGCATCCATCAGAGTCAACATCCCGGACTTCAGCATGAGATCGCGCCAGATACTGCGGTCGATATTGCGGGTAATCACCGGCATCGCTTTATCTACTGGTTGCATCAGCCAACAGTCAAAGGAATGGCCCTGTCGCATCGCCCAATGCTCCGCCACATCACCACCGATGCTGGAGGTTAGCCGTGAGATATCATCAAGCTTATGGATCAGGATTTCTATCAAGCTCAGCGCAGCATCACGTCCTGTGACGATGCGTTCGATACTGGTTGAGCAAATTAGCTCATTATGATCAGTTAAGACTTCAGCTTCTGTTTGCATGATTTTTGTCCGTATAAAAGCAAACACGCCTGCCGGGAGTGGCAGGCGCATTATGCAATGAGTAAATAAGGAAGACAGATCGGGAATGTAATTTGGGAAGGAGGCTCGCAAGATTCAGCGCGTCGAAGGATGATGACTTCGCCGCAACAGGCCGGTTGCCTGCCGCGCCCGCAAAATGTCTACAGCCCGCAGATAAGGCGATTGTTCCTGCCAGCTAAACCCTCTGCGATCGATACGAACCAGCTCGTACTTTTCCACCAGAAAGTTAACGGCATCAGCCAGTGTGATACCGGCGTTAATATGTTCCTGAATGACTGTTTCATCGCAGAATGGCGTGTCATTCAGAGTCAGGCCATAGTGTTGCTCCAGCAGACGGGTAAGTAGCGTTTGCCAGACAACCACGGGCGGCGGACATGGCTTAGCCGCCCGCTGAGTTGTTGCAGGTAAGGTTTTCATGGGGTTGTTCTCGTTAAGGTTGAGGCTAAAGTCGGTCAGCGTTGAGTTGGGTAAATGACGATGTAGACGTAACCATAAGAGCCAAGCGTGTCAGCTTCACAGGTAAATCCATCATGGTACAGGGTGACACAGTGCGCATAACGGGGGTTTAGTTCCCCAGAAAGTAGCATTAACTCCATCTGCTCCACGAAATGCGGAAATGCTGCATTCAGTTTGCGGCTCTCAGCTTCATTAAAGGTGCCGGTGACACCGGCCCGGTCAGCCAGGTAATGCAGTTGATTTCCTTCCTGTGCCAGTCGTGCTCCTACACGCGGCGTGATATCGCGTCGAAGCCCCCATTCGGTGGGATCGTGTTTCTCCATCATTTCCTCCTGTTTTATATCCGTTAAGTAGGTGAAATTTTTCGCTACAGCCAGCCCCGTTCAGTAAAAGACAATATTTCGCCATTACCTATAATGAAATGGTCCAGCACCCGAACCTCGACCAGCCCCAAAGCGTTTACGATTTGGGCGGTGATGGTTCTGTCTGCCTTACTTGCATCCGTAATCCCGGATGGATGGTTATGGGCGACTATCACCGCTGCTGCGTTATAGCGCAGTGCAGATTTTACAATTTCACGGGGATGAACTTCGGTATGGCTGATCGTGCCGAGAAATAGCGTTTCATGTTCCAGCAGGCGATGTTGATTATCGAGGTAGAGTACGACAAAGACTTGAATCGCCACAGGTTTAACAGACACTTCAGAGTCATTTAAAATGACTTGAAGAGAGGTGCCCATGAGCGGTAAGCGTTATCCCGAAGAGTTTAAAATTGAAGCAGTCAAACAGGTTGTTGATCGTGGTTATTCTGTTTCCAGCGTTGCAACACGTCTCGATATCACCACCCACAGCCTTTACGCCTGGACAAAGAAGTACGGTCCGGATTCTTCCACTAATAAAGAACACTCAGATGCTCAGGCCGAGATCCGCCGTCTTCAGAAAGAGCTGAAGCGGGTTACCGACGAACGGGACATATTAAAAAAAGCCGCGGCGTACTTCGCAAAGCTGTCCGACTGAGGTACGCCTTTATCAGTGACAACACCTGTTGCTGGCCTGTTCGCCTGCTCTGTCGGGTGCTGGATGTTCATCCCAGTGGCTTTTACTCCTGGCTTCAGCAGCCGCATTCACAACGCCATCAGGAAGACCTGAGACTGACAGGACAGATTAAACAGTTCTGGCTGGAATCGGGATGCGTCTATGGTTATCGCAAGATCCATCTGGATCTGCGGGATAGCGGGCAACAGTGCGGAGTCAACAGAGTCTGGCGACTGATGAAAAGTACCGGGATAAAGGCTCAGGTCGGATACCGGAGCCCGCGGGCACGTAAAGGCGAGGCCAGTATCGTGTCGCCCAACAGGCTCCAGCGACAGTTCAATCCGGATGCTCCGGATGAGCGTTGGGTAACGGACATAACCTACATAAGAACCCACGAAGGCTGGCTGTATCTTGCCGTGGTTGTTGATCTGTTCTCACGCAAAATTATCGGCTGGTCAATGCAATCCCGGATGACAAAGGCCATTGTCCTGAACGCATTACTGATGGCTGTATGGCGGCGTAATCCTCAAAAAAAGGTGCTGGTTCACTCGGATCAGGGCAGTCAGTACACAAGCCATGAGTGGCTGTCGTTCCTGAAATCACACGGTCTCGAGGGCAGCATGAGCCGTCGCGGTAACTGTCACGATAATGCGGTTGCAGAAAGCTTTTTCCAGTTGCTGAAGCGTGAACGGATAAAGAAAAAGATCTACGGAACGAGGGAAGAAGCCCGCAGCGATATTTTTGATTACATCGAAATGTTTTATAACAGTAAGCGTCGGCATGGTTCTAGCGATCAGATGTCACCGGCAGAATATGAAAACCAGTATTATCAACGACTCAAAAGTGTCTAGATTATCCGTGGCGATTCAACTTCTCGTTCCTGTCGCGCCAGATGTAGTTGTAGCCATGTTTTCGTACAATTCGCGGCAAGAAACTGCTCACCAGGCTGGCGCAGGTATTTCTCCAGCAGGCGCATGGCGCGGCGGATAATACGCTGTTCATTCACCGGGAAGGCTGGGGGTAAAATCAGTTCAGGCATCGGGGGTCCTTTAAAGCAAAAGCCCCGCAACCGGGAGTTACAGGGCTATCAACAAACTCGAATAAGCGATTCATGATGCAAGTTGCAGCATATTTTCAGCCATCACCCACAACGCGCGATTGAGCTTCAGATCGCCGTCGATTCCTTTCACAGCACGAGTATGGGTGCGCTTTCCTTTGGTCGTTCGTCCCAACAGGCCACCTTTAATCAGGTTTTCCTGAATACGTTGATAAGTGGTCCACAGGTCGTTGCTTTCGTCCTGCCAGCGGCGTGAAGAGAGTATCTGCGATTCCGTCACCGGTTGGTGATCTTCACCATAACGATATGTCAGCGCTGCTTTTGCCAGTGCCTGCTGTGCTGGTGGAGGTAACATCAGCGACTGCATGGCATCGCGCCTCTCCTCCACCCGGTCAAATATCCCCAGCACTTCATAAGCCCCTTCAATGACTTTCTCCACCACATTGCCTTTATGTGGCACACGCACCTCGCCAAAACTCTCACCACAAATCAGTCCATTTTGGCAAACCGATCTGAATAGCCCCGGCAGCATCTGGTACGAGCTGGAACCATCGTGGCTGTTTAGCAGAATGATTTCCGGCACCTGCTTGCCGGTGATTTTCCCCTCTCGACGCAGGCGCAGCATGTGTTTAGTGTGCTCTCTCTTACTCTGGTCGCGCACACGGGTCTGGCAGGCAAAGAACGGCTGAAAGCCTTCACGTTGCAGGTTGTCGAGCAGGGTAATGGTTGGGATGTAGGTATAGCGCTCACTACGGGATTTATGCTTTTCTTCGCTGAAAACACTCGGTACATAATGTGCTAATTCGTCGCGGGTTAACGGGCGATCACGGCGTACCAAGTTAACCGCACCAAAGCGGCTGGCTAATCGGGTCATGGCTATTCCTTATTTAGAGATTAAAAACGAAAAGGCCATGCTTCCCGAAGGAGGCATGGCCTGATGTGTAGTGGGGTGTTGTGCTAAGTTGGGACTTGGCAGAATCAAATCTAAGCCAGTTATGATGCCTTCTTCCCGGCAACCGATACTGACAGTGGCTGGTAATACTGTGGGTCGAAAATGGACAGTGGCAGCCTGACCTGGTAGCCGTTGCGCTCTTCAGTCGCCTTTATGATTTCAACAGTGCTGACGTTTTCGACACATTCATGCTCCAGAAAAGCATCCTGAGAACGAGTGGCATCACTGTCACCAAAGGGGGCAACATCCATGGTTCCCGTAGCCAGTGTGTTGCCCGACTTGTCTTTCAGCCGCAGCGAAACAGCCAATGGGCCAAAACCCATACCACTACCGCCGTTATCCAGGCGGAACTGATACGAACAGATATTACCAGGAGTCCACACCGTATCGGTGTTGCGGATGCTGATATAGCGTTGTTCATCTGCGTAAGCGGAGGATGGAAGGCACAACATTAAACCGACAATGAGAGATAAAGCTTTAGCAGTTCGATTAACGAGTGGCAGGATATTGCTGCAATCAGGTTTTGCAAATATCTTTACCATTGTGGGAGAAGGTATAGCGATAACCATCTGATAATCCTTTTCCATCATTTTTTCCTTTGATGGTTATTGAGAAGAAATTAGCAGTTGCCTGTGCGACGACACAATTCCGCCAGGCTTTGCTGCGCCACCCATTGCTGTAGCTTCCGATCCTCTTCCGAGCGCTTAGCCGCCAATGCGGCCTGCTGTTGTTTATTTACGCAGTTATCCGGAATGACCGTAACGACTTGTGGGCTGAATTTCTGCCTGACTTTAGCCAGTTCGTTATCAATATTATCGACCTTAGGATAGCTGTAGAGAACGCTCTCCTCTGCTTGTAATCGGACTGAGTACTTGTTGTCGATGATAGCGAAATAACAGCCTTCGCCTTTGTCTTCTCCCTGATAAACCGTTTCAATGTCATTGTAGGTTTCACCGACAGGACTCAGTTTTAGTTGACGAATAGTGTGGGTTTTCTTGTCGGCCAGGAAAATGGGACCGCCGCCACGGACACGTAACAGAAACTGCTTCGTCCATGGGTAGTTATCAATCACGCTGGCCTGATAGAGCATGTTGTGCAGCGTATTGTCATCCATACCATCAGCTGATTTCCAGCCGTTAGCCTGCATGTACTGCCAGGCTTTGACAGAGCCGACGATATTTCCAGCATCAGCCGGAAAAACTGTCCCCAGGCAAATGCTGGCAGCCAGCAATGTAGTGGTAAATAATTTCATCGTGGTTATTCCTTCTGAGGTATAAGCCCGTCTTCAGTTGCGACAAGCAATGAATGGAAAAAACGAAAGTGTGGTAAAGCCTGAAGAAAATCTGTGCGGGACAGGATGTCGCGCACGGCGGTATCCGGGGTAAAGCTGTCGTTGTGGAGCGTGACAGCCCTGATATCTGCAAGTGGAAATGCGGCAACTCGAGCCTGATACTCACCCGTCAAATACCACTCTCCTTCACGTAGAACCAGCCGATAGGGAGCAAGACCTGTACAGCGGCAACCGTTACTGAGTAGTGTCACCTTTCGATGCTCCGATACCGCGCTTACTAACCGAGTGAATACGCCTGAGTCTGGGGATGAAAACTGGGCTGTTCCCTGCCAGATAAGGCAAGGAGACTCCCCTGGTCCGCTCAACAGTGAACTGACCAGATGGTTATCCATATCAGGAAACAGAGCTTCAACGCCTGACTGGCGGGCAAATGTCATTACCGCCAGCTCTCTCTGGCGGCTACCGGATAACAAACGGCATCGGCCTTTGCGATACTCCAGATCCAGATACATCAGACGTTCCCGAAAGTCCCGGCGTAGAGTTCGAACCGACACACCAAATTCAGTTGCCAGCGCTCGTAAATCCAGTGTTTCGCCAGCCACCAGGCGGCTGATTATTAACGACAGTCGGACGGCAAGCCGATCATGACGACGTTCAACCTGAGCCATGACGCAGGTTCTCCAGTGAGATAATTAGCTGAAAATAAAATGATTATTGTAACGAGGGGGTGGGACAGGGAATGGACACCAGAAGACGTATTTTTTACAGTTGCCAAAATCAACCATGACAGGGTGTAAAGGGGAACTCTCGAAATTCAGTAGCTTATAAAACATTAGAACGGACAGGGTATGTCCCGAAGATAATGGCAGGTAAGCCAGCTCAGAAGAAAATCCAGTCCCAAACGGCACGGGCAACGGATGCTACGGCATCGCGAACTGTACGAATGACCGCTTTTAGTGGCGCGGCAATAAATGATGCCGCTTCCGCAGAATCAAACACCTCACCTACTGCCCTGCCGAAACTCTCACGTGCCTGCTTTTTTACCGGCTCATTGCATAGCCTCCCATGCAATTGCGTCGCCACTGGGCTAGTGGCACGATCCGGAAGGCAACGCATCATGGTTTCTACCATTGATGGTAGATTCCATTCTGTTCTCGCTGAGACAGCACACACCGGATGGAGCGGTGAAAATAACTGACGAATGGATGCCAGCCTGGCCTCAATATTCACCAACTGGTGCGGTGATGGTGCATTGCCGGTGACATACCACTCATGGCTTGGCTCAATTTTGTCAATCTGATTAACTACAAACAGTACCCGTTGTTGGTAGCCAGTCATCACTCGCCGATAGAAGCATTCATCCACAGAGAAGGCTCGATCATCGGCTTTTATAACCCACAAGATGAGATCGAGCTCGGGGAGAATATTGCGATATAGAGATTCATATTCTTCATCCCGTTGCTCGCTCTCGCCTAGTCCGGGTAGGTCTACCAGTATCAGGCTATGCTGGCCCCTACTCAGGCGAAATCGTAGTACGTCACGAGTGCAGGCGTGGACATCACTGATGGGAGTAACCTCACTTTGGAAAAGCGCATTACAGAGCGACGATTTACCTACACCTGTTTTACCCATGATCCCGATGACCGGTTCGTAGAGAGTGAGCTTGTAAATATGGTCAAGAATATGTTTGCCAATGGCATGGGGGAGTGACGCCAACGGTTCCTCGATGGCTTGCAGACCTTCTGATTTTTTCATGAAACGACCTCAGACAGAAAAACACCCCCCGAGTCAGAATGGCTTCGGGGGCATTCAATGAAATAATATCTGTCTGAATTTTTTTAAAATGTTATCACTGCTTTGATCTTTTATTTTTGTATGCAGCCATAATTGCATGTTCAACTACTTTATCGTTTGATATGCATTCGTCTAAGGCTAACATCCTTAACATACGGTGAGTATCTTCAGAGATGTGAACATTGAGCGGCTTAAGCTTTTTGGTTATTTTGTTTTTTATTCGATTCTTTTGTGTTGACCATGCACTTTTAAATTTTAGGTTAAATAAACTTACTGTGTCTGGTGATTCTGAATTCTTCTTTTTCCATTTAAAATAAACGGTATAACACCACGCAATAATTTCGTCATTAGCCTCACCACAGATATACTCACTTGAAGAAGAAATGTTATTTTGTAGATATTTTTTCAACCAAGAAGAAATTTTCTTATCCAGAGAAAGAAAATCACTAAACATATCATCTTTCTCAATTAACCTAGCCCATTCCACCCCTTTATTTTTAATATACTCCGCAGGCGTGCTATTTAACGGCCAAGCATGTATTACTTTCCTGATATTTTGTATCCTAACAGAATGATTAGGTTGTAATGAATCGGGGGACAACGGCTCAAGAATACCCAACCCTAACTTCATTTCGTTTAATTCAGAAAATAGCTCGCATGCCAACCACAAGCTTGCGCGAATATCATTTACAAACCACCCCTGATCCACTTCGGAGGGGATGGTGATTTCATGGAATTTATCCACAGTGGCGAAATAATTTTCTATTTCCTGTTCTTTACAACCAAGAGACAGGCAATGTTTTCTGACTCTATCTTGATAGTAGCGATAATTTTTATCTCCTGTATGCGGTGGACAGTGAATGCCCTCTTGTAATAGTGCATTTCCCAGAAACTTTATCATCTCTTCATCACTGCGTAGTACCCTAACCATTTCATCTTCCTTTTCTTTGAACAAAAATCACTTAGTGATTAACGGTGGTTTCAGGTTTAATTAAAGTGGTTTTACAGGCATTTACAGTATATTTCAAGTAAATAAATAATATAAATTACCTTTTAAGATACGCAATCAAAGGGTTAACTGCATCTACTACTAGCATCTGTTGAGTGGCGTTATTGTGAAAAAGAGTCATGCAGGAAAGTATGGCTACCTAAGGGGTGTAGGTCTGCTTAGAATGATGCCCAGTAAAATATATGAGCAGGGTGAGAAAAGTGTTTACAAGTATGTATCAAATGATGTTAAGACTGAGGGAGTTCTACGGCATAAATTTCTGGTAAACACTACATTGACTTGTGACTCGACCATCAATTTGCATTGAGCCTCTCAATCATAATCCCGCATGGTGCTCACTTATCATCCCAGTAGCGGAATATGCAAAAAACTCAATAGTAAGGAATTAAGGTTAATTAATATTATTAAAGGAAGTTAATAGAAGAGCCTCTTATTGCATAAGTGGATTTATAATGAAAAATATACAGGAAATGATAATAGGCTGAACTGACTGAAAATTACAGAACCACCTCTTCCTTTGAATCACTACTGAGGAAGGAAAATGAAAAGACCATATAACGCCAACCCAAATTATAAAATGGATGGACTATTGCTGACCGATATCAATACGCATATGGAGGCGATGTTCCAGCGTTTCGCAAAATTACTACCTTTCAGAATCGATTTTTCCTATAAAAAGAACTCAGCAAGCTTTGGACATGCCTGCAAACATTCAATGTATAACGAAGTCCAAATATTGATTAAAGAGTTCGAAAAATCCCTTCCGATTGTGGGCTATTACTGGGTGATAGAGTACACGAAGAGAAAAGGACTGCATGTCCATTTTGTTTGCTATCTGAATGGGCAGTTTCAGAACTGTCATTATCCTGTGTCCCGAGCAATGGGGAATATTTGGAAACAAGTGACAAATCATGATGGATATCATCACCTTTGCGTCCCCAAAGATATTTACGAAGTCAAAATTGGCAAGGTTATCCGACATTTTGATACGGACGAGATCGATGATCTGCGTTATGTCATTAGCTATCTGGCTAAATGTGAGCAAAAGGAAAATGGCATCATCGCGGGTAAAAGCGTGATACCGGTAAGAAGCAACCGAGGTAGACCACGCATACGCTGAACAACCTTCACTGACTTTTTACAGATTCACCGGTTGGTATGTCGGAGCTGGCATAAGTAATCATTAACCACGACTCCGGCTAACCCAATGCTACCGGAGAACTCAATCATGACCATCAAACCTTCCTTACTTGAAGACCAATTTGTCGATATGGCTTTCATTACCCGTCTATTAAGCGTCAGTGATAAGTGGATATACCGACTCATCAAAGATGGTGTCTTTCCGAAACCCATCAAGCTGGGGCGCAGTTCCCGCTGGCTACAAAGCGAAATAGAGTCCTGGTTGCAGGAGCGTATCAGCCAGTCCCGTCAGTAATCACCTTTGCGAAAACCATCAGCGTCATCTCCCCAAAGCCAATATGACGCCAGTTTGAATACAGCACATACGGATAATCCCCCCATGCAAGATACAATCGCTCGCTATGATTTTTTACTCAAAACCTACCAAAGCTGGCTTACCGATCTGACCAAACTGACTGTCAGGCATGGAATATGCCATCAGAATATTTATCCCAGCCATTACCTTACGCTGTCGACACTCTACTTCCCGGATACCGGCCCTGTACCTGGGATCGTGCCACAGTGCCTGTACCGAATGATCTATAACAAAACCAAGCCAGAACCGCTGAGTATTCAAAATGATTTACGTCTTAGCCTGGAGACTGACGGGCAGTTACTTTTTACTCACG
Source organism: Pantoea sp. FN0302 (assembly GCF_050113775.1). Taxonomy (NCBI): domain Bacteria; kingdom Pseudomonadati; phylum Pseudomonadota; class Gammaproteobacteria; order Enterobacterales; family Erwiniaceae; genus Pantoea; species Pantoea sp. FN0302. Next base: position 146,416 of record NZ_JBNJSM010000005.1, on the reverse strand, counting down.
GAGGCCTTGAAGGTGTATTGCTTAGCGAGTGTGTCAGGCTCAAGCAACGCTCACTTGCCAATAAACTGATAAGCCTGCTTCAGCAGTTCAATAACGTGGAGTATCGCCATAAGCTTGTTTGGCTTTTCTGGTATGACCGTATGCTCGGAGCGCCTCTTGACGACTGGCTGGAGAACCTTAAGAAAATGAATGATGAAGAGTTCTGCTTTTGGCTGTTACAGCGTCAGGAAGAAAACTCAGAGTTAACCCATTTAATGGATGAATATGTGAATTTTACGCACTACTGAAGTTATCCTGCCCCGCACCAAGTGTTCATTCTTCAATGCTCTGAAGATGTACAAGCTCACTTTGTCTGCCAAATTAGTGTGATATTCTTTCCAGAAATGCTGTTGTATCCACGACATAAGGCGATGATTGATGGAGCAGTCTCTCAATTTTGAAATGTTGCGCAGCCAGTGGCCGGAACTGGCTGAACTCGCGAGTATGGCAGAACGCTATGTTCACTCTGACCCGGAAAGCTGCCTGGTGAAACTGCGCAACTACACCGAGTTGATGGTACGCTGGTTGTACCGTCAGGAGCGGTTACCGGAAGGTATTAAGGCGAATCTTTACGATTTAATGAATGCCGATGTCTTCACCGGCATGATGCCGGAAGCCATCATCATGAAAATGGATGCGCTGCGTATCCACGGCAACCGCGCCGCGCACGGTGGACGTATCAAAGCCAAAGATACCTACTGGCTGCTTAAGGAAGCGTATTTATTAGGTGTCTGGCTGTATGTTCGTTATGCCCATGGTAATGTTGATGACTGCCCCAAATTCTCTCTCCCTCCGTTAACACAATCTTCAGGTCGTGCAGATGAAAAACGTCTGGAAGATGCAATCAGAGCTCAGGATGAAAGCCGTGAGCGCGAATTGGCATTACAACGCGCACTACAGCAGGAGCAGGAGAAGGCTGAACACCTCACCCAGCGCCTGAATGAAGCCAGAGCTCGCAACCAGCATGTTGCCGATATTCTTTCTATTGATGAAGCGGAAACCCGCCGCCGCCTGATTGATTCTCGCCTTCTTGCCGCTGACTGGAATGTAGGGGAAGAGCTTAACAATACCGATCAGGTTACGCAGGAACACCCGGTTAAAGAACAACCTACTGCAACCGGCGACGGTTATGCGGATTATGTCTTGTGGGATGAGGCGCATAAACCGCTGGCAGTGGTGGAAGCAAAAAAAACCAGCGTCAATGCCGAACAAGGACGAATTCAGGCCCGACTGTATGCAGACTGGCTGGAAAAAGAATATGGTCAGCGTCCGGTCATTTTCTACACCAACGGCTACGACATCTGGCTGTGGGACGACCATAAAACTCATGGTTATCCTCCGCGCCGGGTATTTGGCTTCTACAGCAAGGAAAGCCTGCAATATCTTATTCAGCAGCGAGAAACCCGTCTGCCACTGAACAGTGTGCCGCACGTAAAAGACAACGAAGGTAAGGCCGTTGCCGGACGTTTGTATCAGCTTGAAACCATTGCCCGCGTCAGCGAACGGTTTACCAATAAATATCGTCAGTCATTAATCGTTCAGGCCACCGGCACTGGTAAAACCCGTGTAGCGATTGCACTGAGCAAACTGATGATTGATGCCCGTTGGGTAAAACGCGTTCTGTTCCTTTGCGACCGTAAAGAGCTGCGCAAACAGGCGGCGAATGCCTTCAATCAATTCACCAATGAGCCGCTGTATGTGGTCGGGAAATCGAAAAAAGCAGACAGGCAGAATGCCAGGATCTACATTGCCACTTATCCCGGCATGATGAAAATCATGGACCATTTCGATGTCGGTTATTTCGATCTGATCATTGCCGACGAATCCCACCGCTCGATCTACAACGTCTACGGCGATCTGTTTAAGTATTTTGATGCCCTCCAGATTGGCCTGACGGCCACGCCGATCGACATGGTGAGTAAAACCACTTTCGGCCTGTTTGGTTGTGAAGGACGTATCCCTACCGCCAACTACAGCCTGGAAGATGCCATCGCCGATAACAATCTGGTTCCCTATGAGGTTGTCACGCACACCACAGAATTCCTGCGCGAAGGCATCAAACGGGAGAAATTAAGCGACGCACAAATCCGCGAACTTGAAGAACAGGGTATCGATCCTAATACGCTGGAATTTGATGGCAAGGCGCTGGATGAGGCGATCTACAACAAAGACACCAACCGCTATATCTTGCGTAACTTGATGGAAAACGGCCTGAAAGATCAGGACGGCCAACTGCCTGGTAAAACCATTATTTTCGCCCGTAATCATAAACACGCGCTGTTGCTGAATGAGTTGTTCGACGACATGTACCCGCAGTTTGCCGGACGCTTCTGTCAGGTCATCGACAACTATGACCCCCGTGCCGAGCAACTGATCGACGATTTTAAAGGACTGGACGAAAGCACCAACAAAGAGCTGACTATCGCTATCTCTGTTGACATGCTCGATACCGGCATTGATGTCCCGGAAATTGTGAATCTGGTCTTTGCCAAGCCGGTCAAATCGAAAGTGAAGTTCTGGCAGATGATTGGCCGTGGTACGCGCCTCTGCGCGGGGCTGTACGGCTACGATGACAACGGCAAACCGCTGGATAAACAAAAATTCCGTATCTTCGATCACTGGGGCAATTTTGAGTATCACGAGCTGCATACCGAAGAGGCCGAAGTCACAGCGACAAAATCGCTGGCGCAAAAACGCTTTGAAGCGTGGGTTATGCTGGGGGCTACTGCGCAGCGTAAGTTCGACAAACAGGCGGTGGATTTAGTCGCTCACCAGCTCCGCGAGCAGATCAACGCGCTGGATGAAAAGTCGATTGCCGTGCAGGAAAAGTGGCAGCAAAAAGCGCAGTACAGCGATGAAAAAGTGCTGCGCCAGCTTTCCCCGAAAACACAACAGGATCTGCTATCTGTCCTGGCCCCTCTGATGCAGTGGCTGGACGTTCGCGGGCAAAGCGATGCCATGCGCTTTGATATGGATATTCTGGCGGCGCAAACTGCCCGTTATACCAACCCGGAAGAGCTGGATGTGCTCTGGCCGGTCATCATCGAGAAAGTGGAACGTCTGCCGCCGCATCTGACTCAGGTGCAGCAACAGGGACAACGGATTAATCAACTTCGTGATTTAGGCTGGTGGAAGCAAGCCAGCCTGGAAGAGCTGGAGGATATCCGCATTCATCTGCGCGGTATAATGCACCTGATGGAGAAAGATGCGACGCCAAAATTTGGTTCGATACAGGTGGATATTACCGAAGATGCGAACCTAATCCAGACGGAAACCCGCAAAACCAACATCCGCTCGATTGATTTCAAACTGTATCGTCAGCAGGTTCAGGGAGCGCTGGAGCCGCTGTTCCAGCAAAATCCGGTACTGAAGAAAATCCGCAACGGGGAGCCGGTGACGCAAAGCGAGCTGGATGAACTGGCTAAGCTGGTGCTGATCCAGAACCCTAACGTTGATATTCGGGCGCTGAAAGAGTTCTATCCGCAGGCAACCGCCAGCCTGGATAAACTTTTACGTACCATCATCGGGATGGACAGCGACGCGGTAGAAGTACGTTTTGCACAGTTCGCAGCTGACAACAGCCTGACCAGCCAGCAACTGCGCTTCCTGTCATTGCTGAAAAACCACATCCGCGATTACGGCACCATTGAGATGCGGCAACTCTTTGAACAGCCGTTTACTCATATCCACAACGAAGGCGTTACTGGCGTATTCCCGGATCTAGAGCAGATCGTCCGGTTGCAAAAGATAGTCGAAGAGCTGGGTGTTGTGACCGACGCAGCGACGGTATAATACACACATGACAAGCCCCGGCAGCGGGGCTTTTGTATTTATAACAGGGTATAGACGTTAACAATGATCACCGGTGACTTAAAAAGTAAAATCGACGGGCTGTGGGAAGATTTCTGGGTAGGTGGTATCACAAACCCGCTGACCGTTATCGAACAGATCACCTACCTGATGTACTCCAGGATGCTGGATACCCAGGAACAACGGGACGAGAAGCGTAAGCAAATCGCAGGCGTTGATTTTAAACCACGCTTTGCGCCTGAGCAGCAGGAGTTCCGCTTCAGCCACTACAGCAACCTTGGCTCGGACGAGATGATGGAAGTTGTGCGCGACGGCGTGTTCCAGCATTTCCGTCAGCTTGGGCAAGCTGAAGATACGAAAGTGACGCTGCTGGGCAACTTTATGAAAGATGCTCGCCTGGAGATTGTTAAACCGTCACTGCTGACCAAAGCCGTGGAGGTGATCAAAAACCTGCCGCTGGATCGTGGCGACACCAAAGGCGATCTCTACGAATACCTGTTAAGCAAACTGACCACCGCCGGAATCAACGGTCAGTTCCGCACGCCACGCCACATTATCCGCACAATGGTTGAAATGATGGAGCCAAACCCGGCACGTGGTGAAACGATCTGCGATCCGGCCTGTGGCACTGGTGGTTTTCTGGCAACCAGTTATGAGTACCTGCTGGAGAAATACAGTTCACTGGAGTCCATTCATACCGAGATTGGCACCAACGAACGCGGCGAATTAGAAGAGCAAAAAATCTTTACCGGCGATCTGCTGACACCGTGGCGTGACCATGTGGATAACAACATGTTCCACGGTTACGACTTTGATACCACCATGCTGCGTATTGCCGCCATGAACCTGATTATGCACGGAGTTGAAGAGCCGGATATTCATTATCAGGACACCATGAGCCAAAGCTTCAGCACCAATTTCCCGCAGGCCAGTAGAAACGCATTCAACCTAATTCTGGCGAACCCGCCGTTTACTGGTTCACTGGATGAGGAAGATATCGACGCCACGCTGTCGGCGATGGTGAAAACCAAGAAAACTGAGCTGCTGTTCCTGGCGCGCATTCTGCAAATGCTGAAAGTTGGCGGACGCAGTGCCACTATCGTGCCGCAGGGCGTATTGTTTGGTTCCAGCAAAGCGCACCAGTCGCTGCGTAAAACGCTGGTGGAAGATAACCAACTGGAAGCGGTGATCAACCTGCCTTCCGGTGTATTTAAGCCTTACGCTGGCGTGGCAACGGCGATCCTGATCTTTACCAAAGGCGGTCAGACGGATGAGGTCTGGTTCTACGATCTACAAAATGACGGCTACAGCCTGGATGATAAGCGTAACCCGATAAAAGATAACGACCTGCCGCATCTGCTGGCAAGCTGGAAGCATTACCGTACTTTGCGCGGACTACCGGTTGATAACTTTATGGGCGAGAAATTAGCCTCGTTGCTGAAACAGCAGCAACCGGAAGGGATTGATACTGACGTTGATTTTAAAGATCGCACTCAGGCGGCGTTTGTTGTGCCAAAGGAGGAGCTTGCGGCGCAAAAATACGATCTCTCTATAAACCGTTACAAAGAGGTGGTGTATCAGGCTGAGGAATATGAAGATCCGAAGGTGATACTGATACGCCTGAAGGACTTGGAGAAAGAGATTCTGGCGGATTTGGATGAGCTGGAGGGGATGCTGTGAGTTGGCGTTATTTAAAAATTGAGGATTTTTGTAGCACCGGTAGCGGTGGAACACCCAGTAGGTCAAAGCCTGAGTATTATGAGGGGGGAGATATCCCTTGGATTAAATCAGGAGACCTTAAAGATTCAACAATTTATGACGCAAATGAGTACATTACAGCCGCAGGGCTAGAAAATAGCAGCGCTAAAATAGTTGAGAAAGACTCAATCTTAATAGCAATGTATGGAGCCACTGTTGGCCGCTTAGCAATTTTAGGAATTAATGCAGCCACGAATCAAGCTATCTGCAATATTAGGCCAGATACGACAATTGCTGATATGAAGTATCTCTATTACTTCTTGAAGAGCAAGTTCAGCTATTTTGTCGAAAATGCGGTTGGTGGAGCTCAACCTAATATTAGCCAAGGATTGATTAAATCATTGGAAGTTCCTCTGCCTTCTTTAAGTGAACAAAAGCGTATCGCGGAGATTCTTGATAAAGCTGCTGATATACGCCAAAAACGCGAACAAGCTATCAAATTGGCTGATGATTTTTTGCGCGCTACCTTTTTGAAAATGTTCGGCGATCCAGTATCAAATCCCATGGGATGGGATGTTAGACCGTTAGGTCAACACATTATTCATGCAAATAATGGATTATCACGCAGAAGGAAAGAAAGCGAGAATACTGGGGAAGTGGTACTTAGACTGCAAGATGTTCATTATGAAGGGATTCGCTTCGATAATAATTTGAATAGAATCAAATTAACAACTCCCGAAAAAGAGCGTTTTTTAGTTGCTAACGGGGATATCCTTTTTATTCGTGTAAATGGAAATCCAGATTACGTTGGACGCTCTGCCGTTTTTGAAGGATATAAAGAAAATGTTTATCACAACGATCATTTAATAAGATTAAAAATCAGTAAAGAATATGAACCAATATTTTTATCTTATTTTTTCAATCATGAAAGTGGAAAAAGAATAATATCAAGGAAAATCAAAACATCTGCGGGCCAGTATACTATTAGCCAAGGTGGGATTGAGTCACTTGATATTTACATGCCTCCAATATCCCTACAAAAAAAATTCGTTGAAATTAGAAATTCAGTCATGAATCTCCCGTATTCTTGCAATTCGTTCACAAAATTATACACAATGTTAAACCAAAAGATATTTTCAGGATATCTATAGGAGTAAGTTCAAATGGAACTCTTCGACCTGTTAACAATTAAAATCACCTTGCCTGCGCAAGCTGTTCCTGCACGAAAAGTTGGTGGGAATTTAGTTCATAAGTTACTTTGCCGCTCAACAACAGTATCGGCTCAAGTCAGAAATGCACGTTTCCCAGGATATTTTGAACTTGTTACGGGTCTAAAGCCTCCTCTAGACTATATCTATTTGAAAGATCCAAATTCCAGAGGGAAATGCTCAGATGGTGTAGCTTCTCTTAAAGCTAAGGAACCATTTACATTCGAAAAATGGCGAGAAGATACTGAATTAATCTGGGAGCAATTTCCAGAGCAAGCATTTAGCACTTCACCTGATGAAATTAATGAACAATGGCATCATCAATTTCAGTTTAGAGAAGACGATCCAGAGCGCCATTATCCAGGTCTTAGAAAACCCCAACTGGGTGCACTTCATGCAATCGCAGGCTATTTCGCTACTGATTTGCAGGTAGAACCAGCTACCGTCGTACTGCCCACTGGAACGGGAAAAACGGAAACAATGCTGGCTACCATGATATACCAGCGATGCGAGCGAATTTTGCTCATAGTCCCATCTGACTCCCTCCGAACACAAATATCCAAAAAGTTCATAGATTTAGGATATTTACCAGAGCTAAAAGTCGTTCCGCCTAACATTGCACTCCCTAATGTAGCTATTATTAAGAAGGGAATTCAGGTAGCGGAAGAGGCTAAGCAATTAGCTTTAGAATCAAACGTCTTGGTTGCTACGACCAGCGTTTTGTCTGCCTGCTCCGAAGCAGCATTAAATACACTTTGCGAGTCGTGTAGCCATCTTTTTGTTGATGAGGCTCATCATATCTCAGCCTCATCTTGGCAAACAATTCGTGAACGATTTAAAGACAAACGTGTTGTGCAGTTTACAGCTACCCCCTTTAGGAATGATAAGAAGTCCCTTGGTGGAAAAATTATCTATAACTACACGATGGGGGAAGCCCAACGAGCTGGCTATTTTACAAATGTAAATTTGCTGCCTGTAGAAGAGTATTACTCTGACCTTATGGATCACGCAATCGCAGATACAGCCGTTGGTCAACTGCGCATAGACTTAAATAATGGCCTTGATCATTTGATTATGGCCCGTACTAGCAATAAGCAGCGAGCAGAACAAATATTTACTATTTATCAGAATATTGTACCGAATTTTAATCCAATCGTTGTTCATTCTGATTATCCTAAAACGGAAATAAAAAAACGTCTTAATAAATTATTATCAAGACAATCAAGAATCGTTATTTGCGTAGACATGTTGGGAGAAGGTTATGATCTACCCAACCTGAAAATTGCAGCTTTACATGATCATCATAAGTCTCTTGCAGTAACTTTGCAGTTCATTGGCCGATTTACTCGTGTCAATAAAGCACAGAAAATTGGTCAAGCCAGTGTAGTCATGAATGTTGCGGACCCTAATGTTGAAGGTGAATTACAGCATCTATATTCAACAGATGCCGATTGGGATAACGTATTAAGGCGACTCTCTGAAGGACGAATTGCTAGAGAGATTAGGTTGCAAGAGGTCGTGGATGCCTTAAAAAGGAAAGGTGATTTACACGATCAGATTTCTCTCTGGAATATTGAGCCAAGTTGTTCTGTCATGTTATTTAAAACGTACTGTGACAATTGGGAGCCTGAAAGATACAAGGAGAAACTGCCTAGATTCGATGAATCCTGGCATGCAATAGCTGAAGATGAGAATTTGCTTGTTGTGCTAGCTGTCCAGGCAACTTCAGTCCGATGGGGAAACTACAAAGATCTTAAAGATACCAATTATAAAATTCTAATTGCTCATTGGGATCAAGACAGATCCGCCTTGTTTGTATTCTCAAATGACTATAAAGCATTCCGAGTTGAGAATCTAGTCAGTACTATTTGTGATGATAAATTTGAAGTTGTCAGTGGTGAAAAAGTCTTTAATGTATTTAATGGTATTGAATATCCTTTGGCAAGAAATTTAGGCGCATCCCAAATTGGGGCAATCAGCTTTACTCAATACTTTGGCCCAAATGTCACTGAGGGGCTATCACTAATTGAAGCATCTCAATCAAGCTTAAGTAATATTGCTGCATTAGGTTATGAATCCGGAAACCGTGTAATCTGGGGATGCTCGCAACGCAGAGGTAAAGTCTGGTCACCACAAAAAGGTGGCAGCATTGCTGATTGGTGCAACTGGGTTAAGAAAGCCTGGGACAAGATTTTTAGTTCTGAACCGGATCCAAACAATCTTACGCGTAACTTTTTGCGTCCAGTCCCATTACTTGAACCCTATAATGAATATCCAATATCAGCTCAATGGGGTGAGTATTTGCTTACTGCGTTCGAAGATAAAGTTATTTTTCATTTTGATGCTGTATCTGCGCATTTATATTTAGTAGAGGTTAGGACTGCCGGAAAGTTTGACGATGGTAATGTACGACTCATTTTCTCTACAGATGAAACGTCATCTGAATATAAATTATCTCTCACGGGAAGTGCTACAGCAAAAGGTTATGCCTATCAGTTGATATCTGGCCCTGAAGTTTTTGTACAGCGTGGTGAATCTGAACCGGTATCACTATCAGAGTATATGGAAATTGATCCAGTAATGATTCATTACTCCGATGGTTCATTTTCATACAACGCTCATATAGTCCATGTAAGCCAAAATATTGGCCTTTATGACAAAGACGAAATTGTAGCTTTTGATTGGCAAGGAACTGATGTTCGAGTGGAATCAATGGGCTATACTCGTGATCCATCATCCATCCAATGGCGTTGGTACTGTGAAATTAAAGATAATTACGATGTCATTATTAATGATGATGGGAAAGGTGAATCAGCAGATTTAGTGGGGTTGAGAATAGTTGATGACTGTATTGTTCTCTCCTTAATCCATTGCAAATATTCAGGTTCAGAAGAAGCAGGAGCCAGACTTAAAGACCTTTACGAAGTATGTGGGCAGGCACAGAGATGCATTCGTTGGAAACACCTAAATCTTTCCTATCTATACCACCACATTAAGCGTCGCGAGGAACAGTGGCGATCGCGTGGTCATTCTCGCTTTCTGAAAGGCACTATAAAAGACCTTGCTGCTATGAAAGAGCGCTCCAGAATCACACCTCTTAAATTTCAAGTTGTTATTGTTCAACCAGGGCTTAGAGTAAGTAAAATTAATGAAGAAGGCCTTAAGCTACTTGGCAGCACAGCGCTGTTTATCAAAAAAACAACGATGGCAGATTTAGTTGTTATTGGTTCTAAATAGGGCTGAAAATTGACAATGTTCGACTTTAGCCATATTAAAGAACGAATCGAATATGCTATAAAAACGATAGAAAAAGTAAGAAAAGAGAGTAAATTATGATCCTATTCTTTTATCCCTACATAATGCTTTGCTACAGCGCTGGATACGCCTTATTGCAAACACTGGATGGGATGGGAGCGATTAGTACCAACTTTGTAGAAACGAACGCACAAGGTGCTCTTTTGAGCAGCTACTGGTCTCCCAATAAAGTTGCAGTTGTCTTAGGAGGCGGTTTTCTTGAGCTCTTTATTTTATTATTACCCTTCGTTTTCTTGAGCTCATGGATACTTGCCAGAAAAAAGGGGCTCATCATTTCCTTTATGCTTCTTATAACCCCAGGACTACTATCACTCTGTCACCTTCTTCCTGCTATTCAGTGGTTGCCATTGACCTATGCAATAGGGGGGACAGGTGTAACGGGTAACGCAGCTGGACTCGCAAGTCTGAGTTTTATAGGACTATTGTGCGGATGGATATTGGCAATAATCATTAGTGATGTTTTTGCTACAGGAGAGAAATTCAGACAGTGGACAGATATTTTCCTCATCTTAACAGCGGTTGGTAACGGTATTTTCTGGGTATCAGACAGAGAGGTGGCTGTCGGTAAAACAGCATATGAGGAAACAATTACAGATATTAATGATGCAGCCAAATATCTTCTTGTTCAGGTGAAAGACTACAGCCGCATGTGTGACAATAGCGGGCTTTCCGAAATGTCATCTTGTCAGTGGGCATCGTACATTCAAGAAACGCTAGAAAATATTGCCAGTACGAAATCATCTGTTATTGAATATGTAATACCTGAAAATCTTGACACCTTTTATCGAATTCCTGAGTACTATGGCGATCAAGTATCTCCGGATAAAATCAGACAGGAATTTCAAAACTACAATAAAAAACTATGTCCAAATAAGGCTCTTTCAAAAGCAATAACACAATTGCCACCACCTTCCCGATGGTGCCAAACTCCCCCTCCAGCGTACTGTAATGCCATTCAAGAGGGGAAATTTAAAACAGGCATGTCAGACCGTTTCGCTGTCGCCAATGAATGTGTAATTACATCATTATTAATGTACCGCCAAGGTTTATTGAAAAAACAAGCTCGATTATCCTTAAGTAAAAATGCCCCTCATTATAGATGGATGTGGTTTATTGCTATGTCTTTTTTTATTGGTGGGAAAATTGCCAATGTAATGACAAAAATAGGCAATTTAGAGAATCGTGGCATAACTGAAAAACATAGAGTTAAATTTATCCTTTTAAAAATACTTGGCTTTATTGTGCGTACATTAATAAGATGTATCATCGCATCTCAAAAAATATTTTCTTCAACGACCAATTTTATCAAAAAATTAAAGAAAAGAAAGCATGATACTTAAATAAAATAGTGACAAATGTTCAATTGCAAGGTTAATCTTTGTGTTACAAGGAATAAATAACAAGGGGTACTTTTCCCTGTACCCCTAGAGTTTAAGTTGGATGATACGTATGAATCTACTGTGGAAATTCACGCTAGCGGCAACAGCGTTTCGTACTCAGCCGTTTATACATTAGCACCCATAGTTAATTGAGCGTGAAGCTCAGTAATCTTATTGATTATCTACTTGTTGAAAGATCTCGTGGTTCGCTCTTGCCGATGAAATCAGTGAGCATATTGCTCTTAGTGATAATGCCATTGGGTAAAATTACCAACCGGCTACCCCCTTAAGGCGTGTCGATTAACTTTAATTAAACTAATATGGCATTCAACTCAATCGCCATTCCCCCGGTTGATCTTCGCATAGTCAAACGGCGTAATCGCTCTCTCCCTATTTGCATCCAGAAAGTCCGCCCACCACTGCAACATCAGCTTGCGCTCATCCAAGTGTTCCGCTTTATGGATATACGCCGCCCGCACCGAGTTACGTTCCATATGGCTCATCTGGCGCTCCACCGCATCCTTCGACCATAGCCCTGACTCAATTAACGAACTACAGGCCATCGTACGAAAACCGTGACCACAAACTTCAACTTTAGTGTCATAACCCATCACCCGTAGCGCACTGTTTACCGTGTTCTCACTCATTGGCTTACGCGGATCGTGATCGCCAATAAAAATCAGCTCATGTTCCCCGCAGAACTGTTTTATCTGCTTCAGGATCGCCAGCGCCTGCTTTGAAAGTGGCACCAGATGAGGTGTACGCATCTTTGAGCCTCGCTGAGAATGTTTCACGCCGGGAATAGGCTCTCGCTCAGGCGGGATGGTCCACATTGACGTTTCAAAATCGATCTCTGACCAGCGAGCAAAACGCAGCTCACTGGACCGAATAAAGATAAGCAGGGTAAGTTCCGTTGCCCAACGGGTTAGCGGCCTGCCAGTGTAACCATCTATTTTCTGGAGTAACTCAGGGATACGCTTTAACTCCAGCGCCGGACGATGCTGTCGATTACTGGAAGCAACCGCCCCCGCCATCTCCTGCGCCGGGTTGTAATCAATCAACCCGCTTTGCACCGCATAACGCATGATGGCCGTGGTGCGCTGTTGAAGACGGGAGGCCACTTCAAGACGGCCAGATGTCTCGACGGCTTTAATGGGAATTAACAGATCGCGGGTACCCAGTTCAGCAATATTGCGAGTACCAATTGCCGGGAAGATATTCTCCTCAAGGCTCCTTTTTACGCGATTAGCATGATCTTCCGACCATTTCTGATTGGTAGTGAGCCACTCTCTGGCAACCTTCTCGAAAGTAATAATCTCTTTCGCCTGCTCTTCTTTCACGGCACGTTTATGCTCACGAGGATCGATACCAGCAGCTACCAGCTTTCTGGCCTCTTCTCTTTTCTTCCTGGCATCAGCCAACGAAACATCCGGGTAAACGCCGAACGCCATCAAATGCTGTTTACCGCCAAAACGGAAACGAAATCGCCAATACTTTGAGCCGTTAGGTTTTACAAGTAAGGACATGCCGTCGCCGTCAACAAGTGAATACTCTTTCTCCTCAGGTTTCGCAGAACGAACTTTAGTATCCGTTAGGGCCATAGTGGTCCTCCTTCCATTGGTATATCGTGAGTATACAAGCAATATCGAATCGACAAATATACTCATTAGTATACTCACAAGCTTATTGATGTGGGTTGACTCAGGTTGATTTCAGTTGAGGGAAAAAGCGGTTAAGGCCTTGTGTGGCGCGGATTTTTGGCATAAAAAAAGACCTCAATTGAGGTCCATTTGCATGCTTTTGGTGCCGAAGGCCGGACTCGAACCGGCACGTATTTCTACGGTTGATTTTGAATCAACTGCGTCTACCGATTTCGCCACTCCGGCACGGAAGGGATGCGGAAAACGTTGTGGATTATACCTTTACCTGTCACCTGTGCAACCTCAATTGTCTGTGCTGTGCGCTAAGTGCCGAAAATTTCACCTTAGCCTACAGACAATTCTCATTCACCGCCTTTCAAGCCGCGAATGGCGCGCGTTTCGGAACTCTGGCCGCCGTGGGCAGTCCCAACTAGCTGATAGCGGGCGCGCCGTGGTTGACGCGCCAAATTAATCGAGGTTGGCAATGAAAACAACATTACGGCGCCTGGCGCTGACAACGGGCATGCTCTCTCTTATGGCAACGGGAACGGCGCTGGCGGCCAGCTGGCAGGATCAGCTGAATAGTGCGGCATCGCAGCTTAGCCAGCAGAACAATACCAACACGCAGAGCACCACCAGTCAAAATGGTCTGTCGCTCTCTTCCCTCTCCGGGCTGCTGAACGGCGGCGATAAGGCGGTCAGCAGTACCAGCATGACCAATGCCGCCGGAGTGATGGAATATTGCGTGAAGAATAACGTGATTAAAAATAACGCCACCAGTATCAAGGATCAGGTGCTGAGCAAGCTGGGCCTGCAAAACACCACCCAACAGGCGCAGCAAACCGATTATCAGCAGGGGCTGATGGGCTTGCTGAATACCGGCAGCGGTCAGCAGCTTAACCTGAAAAGCCTGAGCAATACGCCGATGGGCGAGAAGCTGAAAACCAAAGCCTGCGATGTGGTGCTGAAACAGGGCAAAAACTTTATCTCCTGATACGCCCTCTTCTTCGCGTCCTGCCTGGCAGGGCGTGGAGTCTCCCCTCCCCGTAGTTCCCCTTCCCTAGTTCTGCGTAATGGTAAACGTAATCGCTGCACGTGCCGTGCCGGGCGTCACCTTGTTGCCAAGCGGCGTATAGGCAGCCAGCAGCGGAATGGCAATCTCCCGTTCGCCCTGGTTGTGATAGGTGCGCGGCGTATCAAAATAGAGCGGGCTGCCGTCGCGATACATAATCTTAATCGCCACGCCGGTGGCCGCGCCCGGGATGTTATCGATCGGCACTATGCCAGGCTCCGGCGACGGCACGCGGCTGGCGGAAGAGAAAGAAACATTGACCGGCAGATCGCCCTGGCACAGCAGCTCAATTTTAAATGCCGTAGGCGCCACGCTGCTGCCGTAGCCCACTGCGGCGCTGCGGCTGATGGTTCCCAGCTGCACCGTCTGATTGGGGGTTTTGGCATAACAGCTTTTGATGCGTACATCGCCGGATACCAGCTGCAGGCTCAGCACGCTGGTGAGGTTGCCGTTGCTGTCCGGCAGCGAGAAGTGCGCCACCTCACCACCGGGAAAGCTGCCCGGCGTGATATCGCCGGTGCGGTAAAACAGCAGTTGAATATCGGAACCCAGCACCGGTGCATCACCTTCTGGCGTCAGCGTGGCGCTCAGCGGCACAAAGCGATCGGAGAAACGATAGTCGGTAATTTTAACGCCGACGCCCGGCACGCCGGTGTCATAAACTCCCGACATTACCGCGCTCGGCCTGCTCCAGCTGCCGGTCATGGCAGAGTGATAGGGCACGCTGCCGCTACAGCTCTGCGCCATCCATCCCGCTACGTTGATGATCTTGCTATCCAGCAGGCTGCCCGGCGGCAGGTTAGGATCGATAATCAAGTCGGACAGCGCAATGCGCTGCGTTTTAGGTGCGCCGATATCGCAGCCTGCGGCCAGGCCGCTGGTTGCCGTAACAGTGCCTGCGATAAGCACCAGCACGTTCGTTAGCGTGTTCATGGCATCTTCCTCTTCGCGCCGGTTACTGGCAGATGGTCTGTAGCTGCGTCACGATGTCATCTCTCTCTTCTGGCAGGGTAAAATCAGCGCGGCACTGGCTTCCGGCGCGGCTGCCCCAGTTCACCTGTAGTGATACCTGCTCAGAAAGGCCGCTCAGCCACACCTCGCCGTTATCGCCAACAATGCTGCTGTAGTCCCCGCTATCGTCGGCAAGCGTGACCGTTGCGCCGAAGGGAACCGGCAGGCCGTTACGCCGGATCAGCGTGATCAGGGCGCGCTCGCCCACTCTGCCGCTGAAATCCGCCCGCACTACCGCGCCACGCGTTGGCACCACCTGTTGCGTGGTCTGCTGTAGCTCAACCGTATCCGGTAGCGACAGCGGATCGAGCATGATCTCGCTTATGCGATAAGCGCGCAGATAAGGCACCAGCGTATAGCCACGAAAGTCAGTGCTGACGCCGGTCTGATTAAGTACGGAGGCGTTGGCGATGCCCGGCGCTTTGACCAGCGCCACCGTCTCGCCCAGCGGCTGGCTGAGCGTGATGCCATCCCGATGCGCCACCAGCGCGCCGCTCAGGCCGTAGCTCAGACATCGGCTATGGCGATCCCAGGCATAGCCCACATCCGCTTCGCCATAAGCGCCGCGAAAATCGATCTCACCGCTGCCGCTGCTGCCTTCGTTGCGGCTGGTGTAGCCCTGGCGCAGGCTCCAGCTCAGGTTATGGTCAGCAAGCGCGGTGCCGCTCAGTCCGGCCGAGTGGCTGCTGCTGCCGTGGCGGGCGCTGTTCATCTGATAGTTGGCCCAGGTGTGGTCTGCCCAGCGGCTGAGCGGTACGCTAAGCGATAACGCCAGCACCTGATCTTCGCGCGCGCTTTTGTCGCGCCAGGCGGGCTTGAGGGTGTTGCGGTTATAGCTGTAGTTCAGGCTGACGCTGATGCCCTGCCAGCTGTTGTTGTAGCCAAGGTTCAGGGAGCGCGTCTGATGCTGGTTATCCCAGTACTCTTCCTTGATCGCACTGAGCGTAAGCGACCCCGCTCCGGGCCACAGGCTCTGGGTAAGCGTCAGCTCGGCCCGCTGTCGCCGACGATCCCACTGCCACAGGCGATCGCGCGTATCACTCTCCATGACATCGTTCAGACTGTAAAAACCGCTGGTGGCATAGCGGTATCCCGCCAGCGCCACGCTGGTGCCGGTGTTGATAAAGTTTTTGCCATAGCGCAGTCGCCAGGCGTGCCCCTGCGATCGATCCTGATGGGCAGGCTGGCTATGCGCCAGCGTGGCATCCAGCGAGAGCGCCCCCAGCGAGCCGAGGTTTTTACCAACGCCCGCCACCAGCGAGCGATAGTTCTCCGCCTGCTGCGTGCCGCCATACAGCGTAAATGCCTGCGGCAGGCCGATGATGCCGGTCGCCTGGAAAAAGAGATCGCCGCCGTGATGGTTGCCGTAGCCACGGTACTCGCCGCCGGTGATGCTGTATTTAATGTGTCCTTCGCGCTGTAACACCGGCACCGAGGCAAAAGGCACCACCAGCTGTTGTTCGCTGCCGTCCGCTTCATTAATGGTAACGGTTAAATCGCCGCTGCCGCCGGTAGGATAGATATCGGCAATGGCGAAGGCACCGGGCGCGACGTAGGTCTGATAGATGATCTGACCGTTCTGATAAACGTTAACCTGCGCGTGGCTGCGGGCGATGCCGCGTACCACCGGCGCATAGCCTCTCAGGCTGTCCGGCAGCATATCCTCATCCGACGCCAGCTGTACGCCACGAAAGTTAACGCTGTCATACATGTCGCTGGGGGAGCTGCTCTCTCCCAGCGTAAGCTGCGCCTGTAGCGGCACAATCTCGCGCTGCGCCAGGGTATAAAGGTTGTTCCAGTCGCCCTGCCGATGACGGCTGCGCGACCAGGTGCTGTAGTTGCGCACCCGCCACGGCCCGATGTTAAGGCCGGGACGCAGGCTCAAAAACTGGCTGTCGCTGTTATGGTGATGCGCTTCCAGCGCTTCGCTGTGCGCGCCGCTGAAGCGGTAGTTAAGCAGCAGTGCGTTGATGCCGTTATCCCACTGCTCCGGCGACACTGTCTCTCGCGCCTGGTACTGTAACGCCGCCTGCGGAATGCTTAGCAGCAGGCGCTGGGCGTTAACATCCAGCCGCGCCGCCGCATCATGAATCTGCGTCAGATCGGCGCAGCCGTCGCTCTGCTGTAGCTCAGGGTAGCGCGCAATGTTCACGTCGTAGCGTGCCAGATCGTCCACGCTCAGGCAGGGCATCAGATCCTGTGAGTCTGACCAGCGAAAGGACACGTCACGCGTCTCCTGCGGCTGGTTATTTACCACAACCTCAACCCGATAGGTGCCGGGTGGCAGCAGGTTGTTCTCAAAAGCGGAGAGATCCACCGCTTCGTTATCCAGCCCGTGGCGCTCCAGCAGCGCCGGATTAAAGGTGACGGCATAGCTGCTGTTGGTCTGAATAACCGCCGTAATCATGCACGGCAATAATAAGTGGCGTAATTTTCCCTCCGCCATATTCTTTTCCTTAACGACAGCGTCGTTCTTTTACTGGCTGTGTGGTGAATAGGTCGCCTCAAAAGGTTGAGTGATCGCGCCATAATCATTTATCAGCCGCCAGCTTACTTTTCCGGAGCGCGCCGGCTGCGGTAAGGCGTACTGTTTATTGGCAAAGGGCGCGACCCATCCCGGCCCGGCAATCGCGTTGCCATTAACCTCAAGTGAATGGAAGTTCATGTAATAGGGCGTGGGGTTGGATACCTGCAGTTTTCCCTGCTGCCAGCGCCAGCTAAGTTTGGTCATCTCAGCACGGGTAACTGTTTTTTCCAGGGCAACGGGACGCCAGATAAGTTTGATCTGCGTTTTAATCGCAATCTGCAAGACGTTCTCATCGTCTGCCGCGCTGGGGATCGATTTTATATTGGCCCAGAACAGGCTTTCCCGATCCTGCGGCAATGGCGCGCCGGTATAGATCAGGCGTAACACGTTCTTTTGCTGGCTATCGAGGCGAAAAAGCGGTGGCGAGAAGATAAAGGGGGCTTTGCTTTTATCCGGGCTTTCAACCCAGGACTGAATTAACCAGACGCTGTTATCCGGATTGGTTACGCTAATAGCGGTCTCTTTTTTTGCGCCGTGGAAAATAATCCGCGTGCCGCCTACGATAACCCCTGCTGTCGCAGTGCTATTCAACAGCGTCAGCATAAGCAACCAGCCAAAAATCCATTTATACATTCCGGCTATCCCTGCAAGAAGCAATGGGCCTGAGCCGACCCATTGCAGGTTGGATTAATTATAATTCATGGTGAAGGTGGCAACGGCGTTAGCCGGGCCAGGCGAAACGCTTGCAGACGTCGCGATGTAGCTGGCATAAAACTTCAGGTTGTTAGCCACCTTTTCCTGCAGCTCATAGGGACTGGAGGCGGTAAACAGCGGCAGTTTGGTCATGTTCTGATCGTAAAGCTGAATACCAACGCCCGATGCCACGCCCGCGCCAGCATTAAGCGCCAGCACATCCTGATCGCCATCATAGGTAGGGCCATCAAACTTCACGCGTGCGTTAACCGCCGGGCAATCGGTCAGGGTCAGAACAAACTGAGTGGTTGAGGCGATGGAGCCTTTACCGGTAAAGCTGCTTTTATTTACCGAACCCATAGGGACTATCAGGCTATTGCCGCTGTCGCCCAGTGAAACTACACAGGTATTATCAATAACTTCACCATTAAAATTTACCGTCCCGTCGTAGGCCAGCGTTGAAGCCGAGGCGAGCAGGAACGCCATCCCTAATGAGATTTTATTAAGACGTTTCATATACATCCTTATGAGCTGATTAAAGGTGATAGACCCGAATGCCCGGAATGGGCACTCTTCTTTTTATTCCCTGGTGCAGTCATGAAAAATTATTCGCAATGCCGGTAAAAGAGTAGACAGGCATAACAGAGGTACAGAACGACTGTGTTATAAAGCATCATCCAGGTTATTAATTTATTAGCTGGCGCCGCATCCGTTGCAGTCATAATTACGTAAAGAATCAACCACAGCAGGTGAATTGCCCAGCAACAGCAAAACTACAAGAAAAACGGAAAATGGAAAGTGAAGAATGCATAATTCAGGAAAGCGAAAAAAAACTTCATAATATAAGAAAACAACAGCGCGACATCAGGCTGAATCAGCAACTAAAAATGATTAAAATCAAAAAATTAAATCAAAGTGAATAGGTAATTAAAAATTGAAATATTTAAAAAATATGAAAAATAAGATTATGCATCCTTTTAATTCACTCTGCGTCTGGTAAGGGGTTTGAATGAAAAACAGCGTTATGTTAGCTTGACGCTCTATTCACTCGTTGCGTGTTGTTACTCATGGATTAGGTTACTGAGGGATTAACCA
This sequence comes from Pantoea sp. FN0302, assembly GCF_050113775.1. Lineage (NCBI taxonomy): Bacteria > Pseudomonadati > Pseudomonadota > Gammaproteobacteria > Enterobacterales > Erwiniaceae > Pantoea > Pantoea sp. FN0302. Next base: position 126,929 of record NZ_JBNJSM010000005.1, on the reverse strand, counting down.
TGCTCTACTGCATTAATAATAACGTTATCTTCGATCCATTAAAACATACTTTAACCTCAAGTAAATTCTATCCTGAAAAGGATACCAGGCTTAATCAGCCAACCAGCCGCTGCTTGTCATTATTAATTGAGAGAAAAGGGAGCGTTATTACGCAGGAGGATTTCATGAATGAAGTCTGGCGTAAACATGGAATGGAAGTCACCGTCAATACGCTTTATCAAAATATCTCTATTCTGCGGAAAACATTAAAGCGCGTCGGTATTGATGAAAACATTATTATCACCGTGCCCAAAAAAGGAATTACTCTTTCAGCGAAAGTTGAGACGGTGGCGGATAAAAACTTTCTCACCACGTCGCCTCATTTAGTACTGGAACAACAGGATGATATCCCGCTCAACAGAAAAGGCAGCCTGAGCCTGTTTTTAGTGCTGTGGATGGCGCTGCTGTTAAGCCTGTTTGCCTTATGGACGGCGTTTAATCAGTGAGGCACGATTTTCTTAACGCGCTACGCTATGCTGGTAGCATGCAGAAAATAAACGAACTTAAACGAGCCAAGCGCCTGGCGCTTTCACTGCTGCTGATGGCGGCAGCCACCTTTATTGCTACGCTGTTTATGCCGCCCCGGCTGTGGGTGAGCGGTTTGAAAGCGGTAGCGGAAGCCGCAATGGTTGGGGCACTCGCCGACTGGTTTGCCGTGGTTGCGCTGTTTCGGCGCGTTCCGGTGCCCTTTATCTCTCGTCATACGGCCATCATCCCCCGTAATAAAGATCGCATCGGCGAAAATCTGGGCCGCTTCGTACAGGAAAAATTTCTTGATGCGGAGTCGCTGCTGGCGCTGATTCGTCGGCACGATCCGGCACAGCTGATCGGCAACTGGCTGAGCGCGCCGGATAATGCGCAACGGCTGGGTCAACACCTGCTGCAGCTGATGCGCGGATTTCTGGATCTTACCGACGATACGCGTATTCAGCACTTTATTCGCCGCGCCGTACATAAAGCGATCGATAAAGTTGACCTGACGCAGTCAAGCGCCCTGCTGCTGGAAAGCCTGACCAAAAATAATCGCCATCAGGCGCTACTGGATGCCGCCGTGGAACAGCTGCTGCGCCTGATCAATCGCGAAAGCACGCGCGACTTTATCGCCATGCAAATCGTGCGCTGGCTGAAGCGCGAGCATCCGATTAAAGCCAAAATGCTGCCAACCGAGTGGCTGGGCGAGCATAGCGCTGAACTGGTCTCCAGCGCGGTGAATTCACTGCTTGATGATGTCAGCCAGGATCAAGGTCATGAGCTGCGTATGGGCTTTAATCGTGCGGTGGAAAAACTGATTTCCCGGCTGAAAAACGATCCTGATATGGCGGAGCGCGCAGAAACCATCAAAGGTTATCTGAAGGAAGATGAAGCGCTGAACCGCTATATCGGTGAACTGTGGGGCGATTTACGTGAATGGCTGAAAGCGGATCTGAATGCGGAAGATTCGCGCGTGCGACAGCGCGTGGCGGAAGCAGGTTTGTGGCTGGGTGAAACGCTGGTGAATGACAGCGCGCTACGCTCTTCGCTGAATCAGCATATGGAACAGGCGGCGCGTACCGTTGCGCCCGACTTCGCCGCATTCCTGACGCGTCATATCAGCGACACGGTAAAAAGCTGGGACGCGCGTGAGATGTCGCAACAGATCGAGTTGAATATCGGGAAGGATTTACAGTTTATTCGTATCAACGGAACGCTGGTGGGAGGCTGTATAGGGCTGCTGCTGTGGTTAATAACGCAGCTGCCCGCGCTGTGGCAAATGCTCAGCGCGGGCCAGAGTCACTGATTACTTCTTCAGGCCGGTAAGACGATCTTTTTCAAGATCGCTGCCGGTACCGGTCAGGTTATCTTTCTCCAGGCCGGTGGTGCCGGTAAGCGGATCCTGATGCAGGCCGGTGGTACCCGCCAGTTTATCTTTCTCCAGGCCGGTAGCGCCGGTCTGCTCTACTTCCACTTCCTGACGGCGAACGGTATCTTTCACCGTTTCTACACGTTCTGAGGTTTCGTTACGTACACCCACCTCTTCTTTAATGCGTGCAGTTTTGCTTACCGTTGGGATCTCGTGGGACTCTTCCACTTCAATGGTTTTATCGGACCAGTCAACGTCGCTCAGATAAGCGGGTTCATCAACAGCGGTACGGAAAACGTCGGCGTGCTGTTCAAATAGCGATACGTCTTCAGCAACTTCATCTTCAACGGTATAACGACGCAGACGTACCACGCCATCGCTGACCTGACGTTTACCAATAGCCACTTCTTCTTCAGCCAGCTTCAGCGCTTCGGCGTTCTCGCTGCCGGTAAGCGTTGCGCCAGCGGTGGTGCCTGCAATGCCGGTTGCCGCAGCGCCTGTCGCGCCAGTACCGGTACCGGTTACCACACCGCTGGTGGTGGCATCATTAACCAGATCGGTTGCGCCCGTTTTACCTGCGGTGGTGTTTTTATCATCCAGTGTGCCCGGCACGCCTGATGCCGGATTGTTGTTACCGGTTACGCCGCTGGCACCGGCAGTAAAGCCTGCGGAGGTGGTGCGCCCGGTAAGATCGTTGGTTTCACCCAGGTGTTCACGATGAGCGCCAGTGGTGTCTGCAACGCCAGAACGATTATAAGAGGCGGAGTAATCGGTGGAATATTGATCCAGCAGCGCTTCAACACGGTCGGCATCTTCTTTCGGTGCGCGTACGGTCAGCAGCACGCCGCCGCCCTGAATTGCTTTGTTATATTCAGTGGCGTAATCATCATCAACATCATCGCCAAACAGGCGCTGCCAGAAGCTTGGATGACGGATCTCTTTACCTTCTACGCGTAATCTTTCACCTGAAATAATATCAATATGATTTTCCGCAATACCTTCGGCAATTAGTTTTTCTTTAGCCACTTGCGCCTGCTGTATCTGATTAAAAGCAGTTACGATTTTTTCGTGTGCCATATAATAGTCTCCTCGTGCTTAGGTTGACGGTTAAGTATCTTCCTTGTTGATCTCTATCTCCTGGCTACGTAATGTCACTTTTTGCTGAAACTGTTCGCTTTTCTTCAGCTTGTGAATATGTACTTCTTCTTTCAATATATAGTGACGAATAATTTCCACCTGCTCTTCAATTACCGGCACAATTAACACATCGCCTTCCTGACGAACCTGTGGGAAATAGCCTTCCTCCACCGGTTCATTTTTTTCGATGTGTTCTATCTTAACTTCTTCATGCCAGAGCTCGGTTTCTAACAGCTTCTCTGCCGTTGTCGTGGAGCGGCTAATACGGATGCGACGGTCAACCACGCGCTGCGTGCTTACCTCCGCCTGCTCTTCTGCTAACGGAATGGCTTCATGCTGTTCCGTTACTCTCTCATGCGGCGCAATTTTCTTCGTCATACTCGCCCTCCATAAAATAGCGCCGTTCAGAATATGCATCGATTATCGAACGTTTCCGATAACTTACCGTAATAGTTATAAAGCATAGACCAAACGGGAGCTTATGTAATAATCGAGCACGGCAAATTGTTAAGAAATATAAATCCTGTTAATAATGAGCGGGTAAACGGCCCTGATTATTGCCGCTTTTTCTGGCTTAACGGCCTTTTTGTTTTTCCTTTTATCCGCGCCAGATTTTCTTTAGCGCCTAACTTGTTATAAATGCAGCAAATTAAACAAGCGTTACGCGTCGAGAAAAAAATCACGAGACTATTTACATTTACCTTATCAGGGCCGTAATAAATTATGAGCAGGCAAAAAATCAGATATTTCGCAATAAAATAAATTTGCAAAAATTAAAAGTCATGACCCCAGTTAATCTTTATAAAAATAAAATCACAGCAAAGAACAGAGAAATAAGAAAGCAGGAAGCAGGAAGCAGGAAGCAGGAAGCAGGAAGCAGCGTAAAAGGGGTAGAAAGGTCGTGCAAGAACAACAGCAGCCCGTCAGGCTGCTAAGCCGGTGCGGCAGTAATCTGCCGCACCAGAAGCTTAACGTCGCTTCATCAGCATCCAGACGCTGATAGCAAAGAAGGCCGCGCTGGGCAGCACTGCGCCCAAAATCGGCGGTAAGCCATATACCAGGCTGAGCGGACCAAAGATCTGATCCAGCACATAGAACAGGAAGCCAAAGCTGATACCGGTGACCACACGCACGCCCATCGATACGCTACGTAGCGGACCAAAGATAAACGACAGCGCCATCAGCATCATTACTGCCACCGACAGCGGCTGGAAAATCTTGCCCCACATATTAAGCCGATAGCGTCCTGACTCCTGACCGCTCTGCACCAGATATTTAGAGTAGTTATACAGCCCACGGATCGACAGCGCATCCGGGTCCAGTGCCACCACGCCGAGTTTGTCCGGCGTCAGATTGGTTTTCCACTGGCCGTTAATGCTCTGCTTGCCGGTGATCTGTTTGGCATTGGTCAGATTGGACTCATCCACCTGCCCCAGATTCCAGCGCCGATGCTCTTTATCCCAGGTAGCGGTAGCGGCATAGCGTACACTCACTAACCGCCGCTGATCGTTAAAGTTGTAGATACTAACGCCATCAAGTTCATTATTGCCCTTCAGGCGTTCTATATAGATAAAGCTATTGCCATCTTTTGCCCAGAGGCCGGAATGGGTAGAGAGCAGCGAGCCGCCGAGCAGCTGTTGCGCACGGAAGTTACGCGCCATCTGCTCGCCCTGCGGCGCAACAAACTCACCGATCGCCATGGTGAGCAGCACCAGCGGAATGGCAGTTTTCATCACCGACAGCGCGATTTGCAGACGGGTAAAACCAGAGGCTTGCATCACCACCAGCTCACTGCGCTGGGCCAGGGTACCAAGGCCCAGCAACGCGCCAAGCAGCGCGGCCATCGGAAAGAATGTCTCAATATCCTTTGGCACGCTGAGCAGAGCGTAATAGCCTGCATCAAGCGCTGTGTAGGCGCCCTGCCCGGTTTTGCGCAGCTGATCGACAAACTTAATAATGCCGGAAAGCGATACCAGCATAAAAAGCGTCAGCATAATGGTGTTAAAGATCGTTTTACCGATATAGCGGTCTAATACGCCAAACATCAGATTGAGCCTCCACGCGTAAAGCGGGCGCGCAGACGGCGCATCGGCACCGTATCCCACACGTTCAGAACAATCGCCAGCGCCAGATAGCTCAGGTTAACCGCCCACATCCAGATTGCCGGATCGAGCCGTCCCTTCGCGCCGTTTGATTTTAGCGAGCTCTGTAACAGGAAGAAGATTAAATAGAGCAGCATAGCCGGTAACATGGAAAGCACGCGTCCCTGACGTGGGTTTACCACGCTAAGCGGTACCACCATCAGCGCCATCGCCAGCACGGCAAATATCAGCGTTAAACGCCAGTGCAGCTCAGAGCGGAACTCCGGCGATCTGTTGCCGAACAGATCCTTAAACTCCGCCTGTTCGGCGTCGTTAGGATCGAGCGTGGCGGTTTTATAGCCGACAATCGCCTGATAGTGCGTGAAATCCGTAATGCGGAAATCACGCAGCAGCGCGGTGCCCTCAAAGCGGGTGCCTTTATCCAGCGTGACCACCTGCGAACCGTCCGGACGCTGCTCCATATAGCCGCTATCCGCCATTACAACGGACGGGCGCGCATTGCCTTTCGGACGCAGCTGCGCCAGGAAAACGTGACCGAACTGATTGCCTTTCACATCTTCAATAAAGAGAACGCTATTGCCGTCGCTGGAGGGCTGGAATTTCCCCGCCGCCAGCGCCGCAGCGCCAGGATTAGCTTTCGCATTCTGCGTCACCTCGCTTTGATAGCGCGATGACCAGGGGCCAAGCCAGACAACGTTGACTGCCGCCACCGCCGCCGTTAGCAGCATCAGCACCATCGCCGCTTTGACCAGCACCGCCTTGCTTAAGCCGCAGGCGTGCATCACGGTGATTTCGCTTTCGGTATACAGCCGCCCCAGCGTCATCAGGATGGCCAGGAACAGGCTGAGCGGCAGTATAAGCTGTGCCATTTCTGGCACGCCGAGCCCTAACAGGGTAAGAACTAAGTTTGTCGGGATCTCACCATCCACGGCAGCGCCCAGGATCCTGACTAGCTTCTGACAGAAGAAGATCAACAGCAGGATAAAGAGTATTGCCAGCTGGCTTTTGAGCGTTTCCCGAACCAGATATCTAATGATTATCACGCTTCGTATGCCTGTGAAAACTTGTCTTTTTGCTGGAAAATCGATAGTTTCAACGCTTATTCGCCATTTCTCATCATCAATGGCCGTTGTCATAGATCTATTGTATGACACAAGCGTTCAGGTGACGTCAAAAATAACAATGTCACTGAAACACAAACTGACGCCTGGCTACCAGGAGCGTCGTACGCAACGGCGTAAACGTTACGAAGCGGTACATTCTAGCCGCAGCCAGCGCCGTTGTCTTTAAGATTCAGGAGAGTGCATGGAGTTCAGTGTAAAAAGCGGTAGCCCCGAGAAACAGCGTAGTGCCTGTATCGTTGTGGGTGTCTTTGAGCCGCGCCGTCTGTCGCCAATCGCCGAACAGCTGGATAAAATCAGCGATGGCTATATCAGCGCCCTGCTGCGCCGCGGCGAGCTGGAAGGTAAAGTGGGCCAAACGCTGCTGCTGCATCATGTGCCGAATATCCTTTCTGAGCGGATTTTGCTCATTGGCTGTGGAAAAGAGCGAGAGCTGGACGAGCGCCAGTATAAGCAGGTCATTCAAAAAACCATTAATACGCTGAATGATACCGGCTCAATGGAAGCGGTCTGCTTTCTGACCGAACTGCATGTTAAAGGGCGCAACACTTACTGGAAAGTACGCCAGGCGGTGGAAACGGCGAAAGAGACCCTTTACAGCTTCGACCAGTTGAAAAGCAATAAAGTCGAACCGCGTCGTCCGCTGCGTAAAATGGTGTTTAACGTGCCTACGCGCCGCGAGCTGACCAGCGGCGAGCGCGCCATTCAGCACGGCCTGGCAATTGCCGCCGGCATCAAAGCGGCAAAAGATCTTGGCAATATGCCACCGAATATCTGTAACGCTGCCTATCTGGCTTCGCAGGCGCGTCAGCTGGCGGACGCCTGGAGCAACATCACCACGCGCGTTATCGGCGAACAGCAGATGAAAGAGCTGGGCATGAACGCCTATCTGGCGGTCGGCCAGGGGTCGCAGAATGAATCGCTGATGTCGGTGATTGAATATAAAGGCAGTCCGGACCCGGAAAGCAAACCTATTGTGCTGGTGGGTAAAGGGCTGACTTTCGATTCCGGCGGTATCTCCATCAAGCCTGCCGAAGGCATGGATGAGATGAAATACGATATGTGCGGCGCGGCTTCGGTCTATGGCGTGATGCGCATGGTGGCGGAGCTGAACCTGCCGCTGAACGTGGTCGGCGTGCTGGCCGGTTGTGAAAACATGCCGGGCGGCCGGGCGTTCCGTCCGGGTGATGTGCTGACCACCATGTCCGGACAGACGGTAGAGGTGCTGAATACCGATGCCGAGGGCCGTCTGGTGCTGTGCGACGCCTTAACCTACGTTGAGCGTTTCGATCCGGACGTGGTGATTGATGTTGCCACGCTGACCGGTGCCTGCGTGATCGCGCTGGGTCATCATATCAGCGGCTTGCTGTCGAACCATAACCCGTTGGCGCACGAGCTGATCGGCGCTTCCGAGCAGGCGGGCGACCGTGCCTGGCGTCTGCCGATGGCAGATGAGTATCAGGAGCAGCTGGAATCCAACTTCGCTGATATGGCAAATATTGGCGGCCGTCCGGGTGGAGCCATTACCGCTGCCTGCTTCCTGGCTCGCTTTGCGCGCAAATATAACTGGGCGCATCTGGATATCGCGGGCACGGCCTGGCGCTCAGGTAAAGCCAAAGGTGCGACCGGTCGTCCTGTCGCCCTGCTGTCGCAGTTCCTGTTGAACCGCGCCGGACTGAACGGCGACGATTAAGCCTTCCTCATGATAAAAAGTCCCTGGCGCTTAAGCCGGGGATTTTTTTGCCTGCCGGCGCACGCGTTGTATCGCCTGACGCAGGTTTCCTTACGCCACTCTGTGCCAGGCGGGCAAATCCTCACTCACTTATGGTAAAGTGCTTTTTCTTCCGGCATCCAAGCCCGGAACAAGAATTTTCTGTCACGCATAAAGAATCCAGACCATGAAAAACGCAACGTTCTATCTTCTGGAGCAGGTTCCGGACCAAGACTCCACCGCGGATGGTCTGAACGCCATTGAGCGGCTGACCTGCGACCTTGCTGCCGAACACTGGCGTAAAGGCCAGCGCATTTTGATCGCCTGTGAAGATGAACAGCAGGCGATTCGCCTGGATGAGGCGCTGTGGCAACGTCCGGCCAACGCCTTCGTTCCGCATAATCTGGCCGGAGAAGGCCCGAAATATGGCGCGCCGGTGGAGCTGGCCTGGCCGCAGCGCCGGGGCAACGCGCCGCGCGATCTGCTGATCAGCCTGCTGCCGCAGTTTGCAGATTTTGCCACCGCTTTCCATGAAGTGATAGACTTTGTTCCGAGCGAAGAATCTTTGAAACAGCAGGCGCGTGCACGCTATAAAGCCTATCGCAGCGTCGGCTTCCACTTGAATACGGCAACCCCGCCACAGCCGCAAACGACATAGCAGAAATGGAAAAGACATATAATCCGCAAGAGATCGAACAGCCGCTTTACGAGCATTGGGAAAAGCAGGGCTACTTTAAACCGAATGGCGATACCAGCCAGGAAAGCTTCTGCATCATGATCCCGCCGCCGAACGTCACCGGTAGCTTGCATATGGGTCATGCCTTCCAGCAAACCATCATGGACACTATGGTGCGTTATCAGCGCATGCAGGGAAAAAATACCCTGTGGCAGGTCGGAACCGACCACGCGGGTATCGCCACGCAAATGGTTGTAGAGCGCAAGATTGCCGCTGAAGAGGGAAAAACACGCCAGGATTACGGTCGCGATGCCTTTATCGACAAGGTGTGGCAATGGAAAGCGGAATCTGGCGGCACCATTACTAACCAGATGCGCCGCCTCGGTAACTCTGTAGACTGGGAGCGCGAGCGCTTCACTATGGATGAAGGTCTCTCTAATGCGGTGAAAGAAGTGTTTGTTCGCCTGTATAAAGAGAACCTGATCTACCGTGGCAAACGCCTGGTTAACTGGGATCCGAAGCTGCGCACCGCCATCTCCGATCTGGAAGTGGAAAACCGTGAAACCAAAGGTTCCATGTGGCATATCCGCTATCCGCTGGCGGACGGCGCGAAAACCGCTGATGGTAAAGATTATCTGGTGGTTGCCACGACCCGTCCGGAAACCCTGCTGGGCGATACCGGCGTGGCGGTTAATCCGGAAGATCCGCGTTATAAAGATCTGATCGGTAAGTATGTCGTGCTGCCGCTGGTGGATCGTCGTATCCCGATTCTGGGCGATGAGCATGCCGATATGGAAAAAGGCACCGGCTGCGTGAAGATCACCCCGGCGCACGATTTCAACGACTATGAAGTTGGCCGTCGTCATAAGCTGCCGATGATCAATATTCTGACCTTTGATGGCGATATCCGTGAAAGCGCCCAGGTTTACGATACCAACGGCGAAGAAACTGACGTCTACGCCACGACCCTGCCGGAACAGTTCCAGAAGCTGGAACGTTTTGCCGCGCGTAAAGCGATCGTCGCTGCCGTTGACGCGCTGGGCCTGCTGGAAGAGGTTAAAGCTCACGACCTGACCGTGCCTTACGGCGATCGCGGCGGTGTGGTGATCGAGCCGATGCTGACCGATCAATGGTACGTGCGCACCGCACCGCTGGCAAAAGTGGCGGTTGAAGCGGTTGAGAACGGCGATATTCAGTTTGTACCGAAGCAGTACGAAAACATGTACTTCTCCTGGATGCGCGATATTCAGGACTGGTGTATTTCTCGCCAGCTGTGGTGGGGTCATCGTATTCCTGCCTGGTATGACGCACAGGGCAACGTTTATGTTGGCCGCAGCGAAGAAGAAGTGCGCGCGGAAAACCAGCTGGATGCCAGCGTTGCGCTGCATCAGGACGATGACGTACTGGATACCTGGTTCTCTTCCGGTCTCTGGACGTTCTCTACCCTTGGCTGGCCGGAGAATACCGACGCGCTGCGCACCTTCCACCCGACCAGCGTGCTGGTCAGCGGCTTCGATATCATCTTCTTCTGGATTGCGCGCATGATCATGCTGACCATGCACTTTATGAAGGATGAAAACGGTAAGCCGCAGGTGCCGTTCAAAACCGTCTATATGACCGGTTTGATCCGCGATGAAGAAGGCCAGAAGATGTCGAAATCGAAAGGTAACGTCATCGATCCGCTGGATATGGTGGATGGCATTTCGCTTGAGGCGCTGCTGGAAAAACGTACCGGCAACATGATGCAGCCGCAGCTGGCGGAAAAAATTCGCAAGCGCACCGAGAAGCAGTTCCCGAACGGCATCGAGCCGGCGGGCACCGATGCGCTGCGCTTTACGCTGGCGGCGCTGGCCTCTACCGGTCGCGATATCAACTGGGATATGAAGCGTCTGGAAGGCTACCGCAACTTCTGTAATAAGCTGTGGAACGCCAGCCGCTTTGTGCTGATGAATACCGAAGAGAAAGATTGCGGGCAGAACGGCGGCGAAATGGTGCTGTCGCTGGCCGATCGCTGGATTCTGGCAGAGTTCAACAACACGGTGAAAGCTTATCGTGAAGCGCTGGACAGCTATCGCTTCGATATCGCTGCGAACATTCTGTATGAGTTCACCTGGAACCAGTTCTGCGACTGGTATCTGGAGCTGACCAAGCCGGTGATGCACAACGGTTCAGAAGCGGAGCTGCGCGGTACGCGTCATACGCTGGTTAGCGTGCTGGAAGCGCTGCTGCGCCTGGCGCACCCGATTATTCCGTTTATCACTGAAACCATCTGGCAGCGGGTAAAAGTGCTGAAAGGCATCAGCGACGATACCATTATGCTGCAGCCTTTCCCGGCTTATAACGCGGCACAGGCAGACGATGCGGCGCTGGCCGATACGGAATGGCTGAAGCAGGCGATTGTAGCGGTACGTAATATCCGCGCCGAGATGAATATCTCTCCGGGTAAACCACTGGAGCTGCTGCTGCGCGGTGCCAGTGCCGACGCTCAGCGTCGCGTGAGCGAGAACCGTAACTTCCTGCAGGCGATGGCGCGTTTAAGCGACATTACCGTGCTGGCGCAGGGAGAGAAAGGTCCGCTTTCCGTCACCAAGCTGGTGGATGGCGCTGAACTGCTGATCCCGATGGCGGGTCTGGTCGATAAGGAAGCGGAGCTGGATCGTCTGGCCAAAGAGCTGGCGAAGCTGGAAGCCGAGATGGAAAAAATCAATGCTCGCCTTTCCAACGAGTCTTTCGTTGCCCGCGCACCGGAAGCGGTGGTTGCGAAAGAGCGCGATCGTATGGCGGAGCTGGAACAGGGCAAGGCCAAACTGATTGAACAGCAGAGCGTTATCGCCGCGCTGTAATCCGCTAAAGCAAAAAACAACCGTGGCAGGGCAACCTGGCCACGGTTTTTTTATGTCATCATCCTGTGCCATTGCATCAGGCGGCAAGCGATGTTATTACACTCTTTTTCCTTTTCTTAATCTGAGCCAGACGTATGAATATCGCCCCAGACACTTCGCTTCGCGTCCGCCCGATTACCGCAGCAGATAACCCGTATATTGCGCAGGTAATACGTACCGTATCCGCTGAGTTCGGCCTGACCGCTGATAAAGGCTATACCGTTTCCGATCCTAATCTGGATCGGCTATTTGAGCTGTATAACACGGAGAATAGCGCCTACTGGGTTATCGAGCTGGATGGCAAGATTATGGGCGGCGGCGGCGTGGCTCCGCTGCAGTGCAGCGCGCCGGATATATGCGAACTGCAAAAAATGTATTTCCTGCCGCAGCTGCGCGGTCGCGGCATGGCGCACCGTCTGGCGCTACAGGCGATGGATTTCGCCCGTGAGCACGGCTTTAAGCGCTGCTACCTGGAAACCACCGCCAGCCTGACGCAGGCGATTCGGTTATATGAAAAACTGGGTTTTCAACATATTGACGGGCCGCTCGGTTGCACCGGTCACGACGACTGCGAAGTAAGGATGTTAAAGGCGCTGTAAGCGCCTTTTATTGGCTTGTCTTAATGAGTTCATCACTGGTGAACACAGCTGTACTTGGTAGCAGTACCAGGTAAAAGCAGTAAGTTGAAATTAACACATATGAGAGTTTTCGTTATAGCATAGCGTTATACTATGGAAACAAACCTTATCAAGTCACTGATAAGATTAAGTTATCTTCCTCCCGAGCTAATCTTTCCCTGGCGATCAACGGAAAACTCCAGCCTGTACTTATCGTTATCTAAAATATAAATAAGAGTGTATTTCGCATCTGATTGCAGGCTTGTAGAAATACACGTATCTGGATAAGTTTTTTTTATATTATCTTCTGTAGCAATAGGCTTTTTATAATGATTAACGGAAGAGCTTAGCAAGTAGTAAGATAACACCTTACCCGGCTGTGCATTAATACACACTGAATTTAAAGTAATGCTTGCGTTACCAGGATTTCTAAATTGCAGTCTGTCCCCTGAACCGCAGGATGTTAAAAAAAACAGAGCGAGTAAAATAAAATCTCTCAAAAAGGAAACCCTCCCAATACTTTTTTATATTTCAAAATTAATGAATTATGGTTTTCATTCTGATGAAGGCCTTTATACTTTACAATATAAGGATAATTTTTAAACCCGTGTGACGTTAGCAACCAGTAATGAGCGACGATAGCAGCCTGTTGCTCCATTGAATAGTCAGCCAGCCTGACTTTGTCAAATCATAAGAGTAATCAGCAGCCCATGAGAATAGCCCACGCATTATCACATACATGCCCTTTTGTTTTTGCCAGACATGCATCATTTCATGTATAAAAAGGTGTTGTAAATCGATGGAAGTATAAGAGTAATCATCTGAATATACATTGGTTTCAAACCATATCTCACCAGTTGGCGTCATCGCAGTATTGTTTTCTTGCATGCCAAAAGGTAAAAAGCTCCCGTGATGTATCCAAACCTTATTGTATTGGATTGAATGATGATATAGTTGCTGAGATAAATTAATTTCCCCAGGTGTCATTAAACGTAACCCACCTCTTTGTATCCCCATAAAAACCTCCTTGTCTGCTGTCTATAAATCATACTCTGCTTTAGATAGATGCTGTCAATTAAAAATGCGATATATTGCTTAGCTTGTCACACTTGCCAGTATTGCGCTTTATTGTAATAGTGTTGTTTTTAACCATTTTTAGATTTGTATTATTAATTCCTACATTATTATCGTATTTATAATTTTAGTATATTTACGGGCCGCTCGGTTGCAACGGTCACGACGACTGCGAAGTAAGGATGTTAAAGGCGCTGTAAGCGCCTTTTTAATAGATTCGTTATTGACGACTTTTTAACCAGAAAGTAAAATATAGTCTATGGAATTAATGCCAGGAGAGGCGACATGAATATGTTTTGCAAAGTTGATAACGAAGGTTTTCCCCATTGGAACGGAGTCGACTTCATGCGTTTTTGGTTTCTTCCAAATAACCAACGCTTCCTTACAGGGGAAAATTACCTGTGGGCCTATAAAGCGGCTTACCTGACTTATAATAAAGATAAAGTAATTAAAATAGCAAAAGAAGAACATATCCCGGCTTTATTGTTGGCAGGCGTTGCTATCGCTGAAGTCGGCGGGACACCAGAAAGATTAAAAGGCTATGGTGTATTACAATTCAGGCAATTATTAGAATTTTTACTTAAAAAAGATAATCAATGGTCTAACGCCGTCTCAGTTGGTGCCGTAGCAATTCAGTTGAGGGCGGTAGCGGAAACCTTAGGCATAAACCCTAAAAATCTTAGTTCTCTTCAACAGTTTCAGCTAGCCACATGTTTGTATAATAATGAGTTTAACTTACGTATAGTTGCACAACATCTACGACAGTTAATTAAATATGATTATCCAGACGCTGATACCGAAACGCTAAATGATGAGCAATTAATTTTGGCTGGCTCACGTTATAACCGGGGCACATCCCGGGACAAACAAGATATCATTGATTCTATCCATGCACCCAAAGGGCATGCCACACGCGCATGGAGTTCTTATGGGCGTAGAATTCTTGAAAAAAAGCAAACCTTAGAAATAATACTGGAAGTAAAAAAATGAATTGGAAAATGTTCGCCTTAACGTTGTTTTATAGCAGCTTCTGTTTTTTCAATATCGCTTATCTTTCTTATTTCAAAGAAGAGCAATATATCGATGGCGATGAAATCAAGACGGTTTGCGATGCTTACAAAACATTTGTTGTTGACGATATCCGTTCATTTACCGCTCCGTTAACGCTTCTGCTTATCGCGCCATTACTCTGGCTTAGCCTGCGTAAAAAGCAGCGCGCGCTTTATTTGCCACTGCTTGCCCTGCTATTAATGGCATTTTGGTACTGGCGGTTTTTTGGGCGGCTGCATGGATGTTAATCAGCCGCAATGGCTTATGGCTGTTCCTGAGCCGAATAGCTACCACAAGCTACATCATACGCCAGGCCGGCACGCCGCTGTGAAAGCGTAGTTCGTTATCCGGTTCCTGAATCAGACGCGCTTCGGCTTCGCCAATCTGACGCACCCTTCCGGCAATATCAAAAGGCGCGATACGTGCCGCCAGCGACAGATAATCCTGATAATGACGCGCCTCGGAACGCAGCAGTGAAACGTAAAATTTCGCCAGTTCCTCGTCCAGCCAGGGCGCCAGACTGGCGAACCGCTCGCAGGAGCGTGCCTCAATATAAGCGCCGCAGATCAGCTTATCCACCAGCGTTTCCGGTTCATGGGTAATCACTTCGCGCAGCAGGCCTTTGGCATACCGGCTGGCAGTGATCTTTTGATAAGCGATGCCGCGTGCCTGCATGATTTCCCATACCTGATAAAAATGGTGCAGCTCTTCTTTAATCAGCAATATCATCTTATCCAGCAGCTCATCGCCCCAGGGGATATCGTTACGGGTGATAATACGCCTGGACAAATTTTTATGCGCTTCAATAAACCCGCTGTCGTGATCTTCGCGATGCACAAAGGCTTCATAAGGCTTTAGCCACGCAAGGATCGCCTCGCCGCTGGGCTTATCAGCAACATATTTACGAATCAACCAGGTGGCCGTCTGTGCCGCTTTCAGTTCACAAACCATATGATCGGTGAGCAGCAAGGGGAGGTTTTCTGGTTTGCGCGCTTCATCAATCCACGCCTGCGGCGTACGGCAATGCAGAAACTGGTGAATGGGAGCAAGGAGATCGGCGTAATTCATACTATCGCTATGGTTAAAAGGCGCGCCTTAACGGCACGCCGGATCAATATTTAAAGCGGCAGGCTATTAATGGCGGATACCGTCATCGTCTTCGTCAATGTAATCACCCTCTTCTTCATCTTCCGCATCCGGATCTTCGAAGTAGGTGCCCCAGCCGTCATAATCAACGTTATGCTTGCCGGCTAGGTTAACCAGTTGCTCAACCTGCGCATCGAGCAGCTCAGGCTTAAGCGCCAGCTCGCTCAGGATATCAACGCACATAACGGTTGAACCATCTTCCAGCTCCAGCTCTTCCGGCTCGGTAACTTCATAGCCCAGCTTGAAAGCGTCTACCGCTGCTTTTTCCAGCGCTTCGAAGCTGTCGCAGGAAAGATGATGCTCAATGGTGTAAAGCGCATCGGGGTCGCTGCCATCCTCCAGCAGCTCTTCGATAATCGCTCGCGTCTCTTCGCGCTGCTCTTCCAGCAATTCTTCATATGCCATGATGGGTTCCTCTGTTTTGGCAGACAATGTGATTATTTTCCCACACTGCACTCCGCGCCACTACACAAAAGCAAAAGTTTATTGCGCACAGGGTTGAAAATGCATATTCATACGGTTAAATTGAATTTTAATTCAATTTAAAAGGACAAGGAGTGCTGTATGAGTCAGTTTTATCAACGCCATTTCCTCAGGCTGCTCGATTTTACCCCAGCAGAAATTAATGCGCTGCTGGCCCTCGCTGCTGAATTAAAAATCGCGAAAAAAAACGGTGAGGAAGTGCCGCACCTGCAGGGCAAAAATATCGCGCTCATCTTCGAAAAAGAGTCGACCCGTACCCGATGCTCTTTCGAAGTTGCCGCGTTTGATCAGGGCGCCCGCGTTACCTATCTGGCGCCCAGCGGCAGCCAAATCGGCCACAAGGAATCGATTAAGGATACCGCACGCGTGCTGGGCCGCATGTATGACGGCATTCAGTATCGTGGTCACGGTCAGCAGATCGTAGAGACCTTAGCCGAATATGCTGGCGTGCCGGTGTGGAACGGCCTGACCGATGAGTTCCACCCTACCCAGCTGCTGGCCGATCTGTTAACCATGCAGGAACACCTGCCGGAAAAATCATTACGCGCAATGGTGCTGACCTATACAGGCGATGCGCGCAATAACATGGGCAACAGCCTGATGGAAGCCGCAGCGCTGATGGGCATTGATCTGCGGCTGGTAGCGCCGAAGAGCTGTTGGCCGGAAGAGCATCTGGTGAATGAATGCCGCGAGGTGGCAAAGCTGAACGGCGGAAAAATCACCCTGACGGAAGATATTGCTGAAGGGGTCAAACAGGCGGACTTTATCTATACCGACGTGTGGGTCTCAATGGGCGAAGCCAAAGAGCGCTGGCAGGAACGTATCGCCCTGCTGCGTAATTATCAGGTGAATATGGCGATGCTACAGCTTACCGGTAATGAAAAGGTGAAATTTCTTCACTGCCTGCCCGCGCTGCACGATGACCAAACCACGCTGGGGAAACAGATGGCTGAGCAATACGATCTGCATGGCGGCATGGAAGTCACCAATGAGGTATTTGAATCGGCGCACAGCATCGTTTTCGATCAGGCGGAAAACCGGCTGCATACCATTAAAGCGGTGATGGTCGCCACGCTGGCGAAACCGGGTAAATTAGCGTAACGCAAACGGTTACCCGGCGCGCGTTTTTTACTTGATGCTGCAAACCGAATGCGTATAATGCGCCACAATTTGTCGGGAGGACGCATGCAACTGAGCCATAAAACAGCGATCGCTCAATCACGCCTGAATGCAGGCGGCGCGCCTGTTTCCTTCCGTCAGCGACCAATCGTAAAAAAGCCCCTCATTGCAGGGGCTTTTTTTTCGTCCTTAATCCGGCACGCCTAAAGGAGAGTGACGCATGAATCCGCTGTATCACAAGCATATAATTTCGATTAACGATCTCAGCCGCGAGGAGCTGGAGCTGGTGCTGCATGCGGCGGCCAGCCTGAAGGCCCGGCCACAGCCAGAGCTGCTGAAGCATAAAGTGATTGCCAGCTGTTTCTTTGAAGCCTCTACGCGCACTCGCCTCTCTTTTGAAACGGCCATACAGCGGCTGGGCGCGGCGGTGGTCGGGTTTTCCGACAGCAGCAATACCTCGCTGGGCAAAAAGGGCGAAACGCTGGCCGATACCATTTCCGTTATCAGTACCTATGTCGATGCGATTGTGATGCGTCATCCGCAGGAAGGTGCGGCCCGTCTCGCCACCGAGTTTTCCGGCGCGATTCCGATCCTGAACGCGGGCGACGGCGCGAATCAGCATCCCACTCAAACGCTGCTCGATCTCTTTACTATTCAGGAAACGCAAAGCCGCCTGAGCAATCTGAATGTGGCGATGGTCGGCGACCTGAAATATGGCCGCACCGTGCATTCCCTGACGCAGGCGCTGGCCAAATTTGACGGCAACCGCTTCTTCTTTATCGCGCCTGAGGCGCTGGCGATGCCCGCTTATATTACCGATATGCTGGATGAAAAAGGCATTGCCTGGAGCCGCCACGCCAGTATTGAAGAGGTGGTGCCGCAGGTGGATATTCTTTATATGACGCGTGTACAGAAAGAGCGTCTCGATCCCTCGGAATATGCCAACGTGAAGGCGCAGTTTGTTCTGCGCGCCGCCGATTTGCAGGGCGCTCGCGACAATATGAAAGTGCTGCATCCGCTGCCGCGCGTTGATGAGATCGCCACCGACGTGGATAAAACGCCTTACGCCTGGTATTTCCAGCAGGCCGGCAACGGTATTTATGCGCGTCAGGCGCTTCTGGCATTAGTGCTTAACAGCGATCCGGTTCTGTAAGGAGGAAACAGTATGACGCAAGATAAATTGCAGGTTGAAGCCATCAAACGCGGCACGGTAATCGATCATATTCCGGCGCAGGTGGGCTTTAAACTTTTAACGCTGTTCCGCCTGACGGAAACCGAGCAGCGCATTACCATCGGACTTAACCTGCCCTCCGGGGCGCTGGGCCGTAAAGATTTAATCAAGATCGAAAACACTTTCCTCACCGACGAGCAGATCAATCAGTTAGCAGTCTATGCGCCGCACGCTACCGTTAACCGGATCGATGATTATGAAGTGGTCGCCAAGATCGTTCCTGTGCTGCCGGATCGTATTGAGCGCGTGCTGACCTGTCCGAACGGCAACTGCATCAGCCGCACGGAGCCGGTTTACTCCAGTTTTGCCGTCAGAAAACGCGCTGATAACGTTCAGCTGAAGTGCAAATATTGTGAAAAAGAATTTGCGCATCAGGTGGTGCTGGCGAACTGGTAAACACTTTCCATCTTCCTATAATAGAGCGACAGGGCGGGCAGGCTGTCCGCCTGGCATCCCACACCTCAGGAGAATTTATGTCACGCGAAATCAGCACGGAAAATGCCCCTGCCGCTATCGGACCCTATGTTCAGGGCGTCGATCTGGGGAGTATGATCATAACTTCCGGTCAGATCCCGGTCGATCCTAAAACCGGCAAGGTCGCTGATGGCGTTGCTGCGCAGGCACGTCAGTCACTGGAAAATGTGCAGGCCATTGTGGAAGCCGCAGGTCTGAAGGTAAGTGACATTGTGAAAACCACGGTGTTCGTTAAAGACCTTAACGACTTCGCCACTGTTAATGCCACCTATGAAGCCTTTTTCAACGAGCACGGCGCACCTTTCCCTGCTCGCTCCTGCGTGGAGGTGGCGCGTTTGCCAAAAGATGTAAAAATTGAAATCGAAGCGATTGCCGTACGTCGCTAATCGGCATAACGATAAGGCCGCGTCAGTTGCACGCGGCTTTTTAATAATGCTTTCCCGACAGGTCTTTTTTACTGGCGTAAAGCAGGCTTTTCCTGATTTGCTCATCCGCGCATGCCGATGACGCTGGCCTTTCCCTTTTGCGCGTATGCGCCGCTGCGCCAGTACTGCTAAGCTACTTTATTCACTTAGCGAAACGCCTTTTCTATATTGAACAGATGCAGCCGCGCATAGGGTGCTTTTCCTGGCTATTGCGGGGTTAAATCAGCGGCGGCGGAAAATTTTTGCAACATCCCTGTAAAGAGTTTTACCAGGCTGCATAAAGGGCGCGGAGACGGCGCTATATTATGAAGCAACAGCCTTTTTCCACTCCTGAGAGGGCGTAAAAATCGCTTTTTCAGCGGATTCCTCAGCGTCCGGCGTGTCGTAATCGTAAGGAGTAGCTAACCTTACTGAGTGTGAAAAAGTAGACTTTTCGATAAAACGGGCGGCGGTTTTCGCCCCGATAAGCAATCAGGATTGAGCAATGAATAAAACTCCACCATGGTGGCAGAACGGCGTCATTTATCAAATCTATCCCAAGAGCTTCCAGGATACGACCGGTAGTGGCACAGGCGACCTGGCCGGTGTGATTCAGCGTCTGGACTACCTGAAAATGCTGGGTGTGGATGCAATCTGGCTGACGCCTTTTTATATTTCACCGCAGGTTGATAACGGCTATGACGTGGCGAACTACACCGCCATCGATCCCGCTTACGGCACAATGAGCGATTTCGACCATTTGGTTGAGCAGGCGCATAAGCGCGGGCTGCGTATTATCCTTGATATGGTGTTTAACCACTCTTCCACACAGCACCACTGGTTTCATGAATCGCTGAACCCGGAAAGCCCTTATCGCGACTACTATATCTGGCGGGATGGCAAGCCCAACGAACCGCCTAATAACTGGAAGTCAAAGTTCGGCGGCTCCGCATGGCGCTGGCATCCGGAAAGTAATCAGTACTATATGCACCTGTGGGCGCCTGAACAGGCCGATCTGAACTGGGAAAATGACAATGTGCGCGCCGAGCTCAAGCAGATTGTGAACTTCTGGGCCGATCGCGGTATCGATGGGCTGCGTCTCGATGTCATTAACCTGGTCTCCAAGCATCAGGATTTCCCTGACGATCCCGATGGCGATGGTCTGCGTCTTTATACCGACGGGCCGCGCATTCACGAATATATGCGTGAGATGAGCCGCGACGTTTTTCGTCCACGCGAGCTGGTGACGGTGGGCGAGATGTCCTCTGCAACGCTGGAGCACTGCCAGCAGTATGGCTCGCTGGAGGGCGAAGAGCTGTCGATGGTCTTCAGCTTTGACCATGTCGAAGTGGATTTCTGGAATGGCCAGAAATGGACACTGACCCCGCTGGATCTGGTGGCGCAAAAGAAAATCTTTACCCACTGGCAGCAGGGTATGCACAATCGCGCCTGGAACGCCCTGTTCTGGTGTAACCACGATCAGCCGCGCGTGGTCTCACGCTGGGGCGATGATGGCGAATATCGTGTGCAGTCGGCGAAGATGCTGGCGATGGTGCTGCATGGTATGCAGGGCACGCCCTATATTTTCCAGGGCGAAGAGCTGGGCATGACCAACCCCGGCTTTACCCGCATCATCGACTACCGCGATATTGAAAGTCATAACATGTATGCAGAACTACGTGCACAGGGTCGCGACAGCGAAAACCTGCTGGCGATACTGGCCAGTAAATCGCGCGATAATGGCCGTACGCCGATGCAGTGGGACGCCAGCCAGAATGCCGGCTTTACGACCGGCACGCCGTGGATCGGCATGAGCCCGAATTATGAAACCGTTAATGCCGAAGCGGCCATCGCTGACCCAAACTCGATTTTTTATGCTTATAAACAGCTTATCCAGCTGCGTAAGCGTTATCTGATCCTGACCTGGGGCGACTATCTTGACCTGCTGCCGAATCACCCTTATCTCTGGTGCTATCAGCGCCAGTATGAAGGTGAAACGCTGGTGGTGATGGCGAACTTCAGTCGTGAGGCGCAGACGTGGCATCCGGAAGAGTCGTTTGGCAGCAGTTGGGAAGTGATGATGAGCAATTATCCGGATCCCAAAAACGAGCCGGGCGAGATGATGCTGCGGCCCTGGGAAGCGGTCTGGTGGTATCAGAAGAAAAATCATTGAGTTAAACCGCTGCGCGTGAATAACGCGCAGCGACATCTGTTTTAATCCCTCTTATAAGCTCTGTTTTTGCCGCCGTTTAACTTTTCAACCGCCTCTGGCGATCCTTGTTCTGCGTCAAGAAAAGTGCGCTTAAATCAGGCGCAAACCCCATATATAGCGTTTACTATTCACCACCAGTCCTACATATAGTAATGACTTCACGGGAGAACGTTGGTGAAAACGACGGTAGTAAAACGAGACGGCTGTCAGGTAGCCTTTGATCAGCAGCGCATCGCTGAGGCGATTCGCGCCGCAGCCCGGGCCGCTCAGATTGAAGATGAAGCCTATTGCTTAGCGGTAGCCCAGCAGGTCAGTGAACAGGTCAGCAGCCGTGAGCGCGTCGATATTCATGAAATTCAGCAAGCCGTAGAAGACTTACTGATGGCTGGCCGCTATCCGCAACTGGCGCGTCAGTATATTGAGTACCGCCACGATCGCGATTTAGCGCGTGAGCAGCGCGGTAAACTAAGCAAAGCCATTCGCGGGCTGGTGGAGCAAAGCGACCCCGCCCTGCTGCATGAAAACGCCAATAAAGACAGCAAAGTAATCCCAACCCAGCGCGATCTGCTGGCAGGTATTGTTGCTAAACATTATGCCCAGCAGCATATGCTGCCGCGCGATGTGGTACGCGCCCACCAGCGTGGGGAAATCCACTATCACGATCTGGACTATGCCCCTTTCTTTCCGATGTTTAACTGCATGCTGATCGATTTAAAAGGCATGCTGACCAACGGCTTCAAGATGGGCAACGCCGAGATTGAACCGCCCAAATCCATTGCTACCGCAACGGCGGTAACGGCACAGATTATCGCGCAGGTTGCCAGCCATATTTATGGCGGCACCACGATCAACCGCATCGATGAGATCCTCGCCCCCTTTGTGGAGGTGAGCTATGAAAAACATCTGGCGGTGGCGCGTGAATGGCAGATTGCTGAAAGCGAGCGTTATGCCCGCGAACGCACCGAGAAAGAGTGTTACGACGCTTTCCAGTCGCTGGAATATGAGGTGAATACGCTGCACACCGCCAACGGTCAGACGCCGTTTGTCACCTTTGGTTTTGGCCTGGGAACCAGCTGGGCGGCGCGCCTGATCCAGCAGTCTATTCTGCGCAACCGTATTGCCGGCCTTGGCAAAAACCGCAAAACCGCCGTGTTCCCTAAACTGGTGTTTGCGATTCGTGAGGGGCTTAACCGTCGTCCGGGCGATACCAATTATGACATCAAACAGCTGGCTCTGGAGTGCGCCAGCAAACGCATGTATCCCGATATTCTTAATTACGATCGCGTCGTGGAGGTGACCGGCTCGTTTAAAACCCCGATGGGCTGCCGCAGTTTCCTCGGTGTGTGGGAAGAGAACGGTGAACAGGTTCATGATGGCCGCAACAACCTGGGCGTAATCAGCCTTAACCTGCCGCGTATTGGCCTGGAAGCGCGCGGTGACGAAGCGCGTTTCTGGCAGCTGCTGGATGAACGTCTGGCCATTGCCAGGAAAGCGCTGATGACGCGCATCGCCCGCCTGGAACAGACCAAAGCGCGCGTGGCGCCCATTCTCTATATGGAAGGTGCCTGCGGCGTGCGGCTTAACGCAGACGATAACGTGGCGGAGATTTTTAAAAATGGTCGTGCATCCATTTCTCTGGGTTACATTGGCCTGCATGAGACCATCAACGCCCTGAGCGGCGGCGAGACGCATCTCTACGACAGCGAAGCGTTGCGTGCCAAAGCGGTGGCGATCGTTACGCGTCTGCGCGAAGCGGTCGATGCCTGGAAAGAGGAGACCGGCTACGGTTTCAGCCTCTACAGCACGCCCAGCGAAAATCTCTGCGATCGCTTCTGCCGCCTGGATGCCGCTGAGTTTGGCCAGGTCAAAGGCGTAACCGATAAAGGCTACTACACCAACAGTTTCCATCTGGACGTAGAGAAAAAAGTTAACCCGTACGACAAGCTCGACTTCGAAGCCGTTTACCCGACAATCGCTAACGGCGGCTTTATCTGTTATGGCGAGTATCCCAATCTGCAGCACAACCTGAAAGCGCTGGAAGATGTCTGGGACTACAGCTATAACCAGGTTCCTTATTACGGCACCAATACGCCCATTGACGAATGTTACGAGTGCGGCTTTACCGGTGAGTTTGACTGTACCAGCAAAGGGTTCACCTGCCCGTCCTGCGGCAATCACGATCCGGCCAGAGTCTCCGTTACGCGTCGCGTATGCGGTTATCTGGGCAGCCCGGACGCCCGTCCGTTTAACGCCGGTAAACAGGAAGAGGTAAAACGGCGGGTAAAACATCTGTGAATATCCACCAGTACTATCCCATTGATGTGGTAAACGGACCGGGCACCCGCTGTACGCTATTTGTTGCCGGCTGTGAGCATGCCTGTCCCGGCTGCTATAACCAGCGCACCTGGCGGCTTAACTCCGGCGTGCCCTTTACCATCGATATGGAAGAAAAGCTGATAGGCGATCTGAACGATCGCCGTATTCCACGTCAGGGATTATCGCTTTCCGGCGGCGATCCGCTGCATCCAGCCAACGTGCCCGATGTGCTGCGACTGGTGCGCCGCGTACGGCGCGCTTGTCCCGGCAAGGATATCTGGCTATGGACCGGCTACACGCTGGCAGAGCTTAGCGAAGCCCAGAGAAAGGTCGTGGCTGAACTGGATGTGCTGGTAGACGGCAAATTTATCCGGGAGTTAAAAGATCCTGCGCTGGTCTGGCGTGGGAGCAGTAACCAGGTTATTCATTATCTGCGCTGAGCATCGCCCAGGCCATGGCTTGCAGGCTGACGTATTCTTTCACGCTTTATCTGGGGCGGGTAATGGCAGCAGATTCAATAATGGTGACGTTATTGTGGCCAGGCGAAAAGGCTTCGCGCATCATCGCCCCGGCAACATCTTTAGCCGTCACCGCCCGCCAGTTACCAGGCAATAGCTTAAACAACGGCGCAAAAAACGCTTCGCCCGGCCGCGGTTGCTGCCGATCGCCCAGCAGCAGAGAGGGGCGAATAAGCGTCAGGCGCGGCCAGCCCTGCTGTTGCAACGCCCGCTCCATCTCCCCTTTGACCCGATGATAGAAAAAAGGTGAATTGACGCTGGCTCCATGCGCGCTTACCGCCAGCATATGTTTGGCCCCAAGGCGCTGGCCAGCAATCGCACTGTCCACCACCAGCGTATAATCAACATGGATAAAGGCAGCCTTACTGCCCGCCTGCTTACGCGTGGTACCCAGGCAGCAAAAGACAATATCAATCGGCTGCTGCAAAGGGCGCAGCACATCGGTCAGATCCGCTTCCACCAGATTAATCACTTTATTCATTGGCGGAAGCGCGCGTCGCGTGGGCGCAATAATTTCGCTGACGCGCGGCTCGGCAATCAACAACCGCAGCAGGTGACTTCCCACCAGGCCGCTGGCTCCGGTTAATAGTACTCGACTCATCGTCTCTCCCGACAGGCGGCCTGTAGGCTCCGCATGGCATTTAACTGGCTGTTATCAATGAGGTTAGCAGAGAAAGCGCGGTTGATGATTTGATTTTTCAGCATACTCAACCAGACTTAACCGGTAGCACCACATAAACAGGAGGATAAAGATGAGCAAGAAAATAGCGGTGTTGATAACCGATGAATTTGAAGACTCTGAATTTACCTCCCCTGCAGAAGCCTATACCAAAGCGGGCCATGAAGTTGTGACCATCGAAATGGAAGCCGGTAAAACGGTAACGGGTAAGCAGGGAAAGGCACAGGTAAAAATAGATAAAGATATTGATCATGTTAGCCCGGCAGAATTTGATGCGCTGTTGCTGCCAGGAGGACATTCGCCAGATGCGCTGCGTGGCGACGACCGCTTCGTTAACTTTACTAAAGAATTTGTCGCCAGTGGGAAACCGATCTTTGCGATCTGCCACGGTCCGCAGCTGTTAATCAGCGCCAACGGCGTGCGTGGTCGTAAAATGACCTGCGTGAAGGCCATCGCCATCGATCTGAAAAATGCCGGTGCGGACTTCTACGATAAAGAGGTGGTTGTCGATAATGACAAGCTGGTAACCAGCCGTACGCCAGAAGATTTGCCTGCCTTTAACCAGGAATCGCTGCGTATTCTCAACAACCTTTAAGACTCTTTCTCTGCTGTGCGGCAACCTGTCGCACAGCTTGCACCCTGCACCTGGAAGCGGCGCATCGGAATACACCCTATTTTCTGCTGTTACCGGCTTTCTTCTGTATTACGCAGCCAGTGATTCTTTTTACCAAAACCTAATGTGTTGTCGGTCATTTTGATCTCGTCGAGCCGGATCTCCCACAGCGGCGCTAAAACCGTGCGCGCTACAGGAAAACGTTGGCAGTAAGCGGCGCGCGCCCGCTGCTCCTGTTCACCCTGCAGTAAATGCGCCGTGCCAAGAAACTGGATGCCCTTAATCAACATCACCGTTTTCGTCTGCCCGCTTACCGTGCCCGCTACCTGTGGCTGCTGCATCATTAAAGCGCCGTGGCGCGTTTCGGCTTCCGTCATTATCCAGAACGCCATACTGGTTTCATCAAACACGTAAAAACAGTTGGCACACCAAACTGTTTCATTATTACCACAGCAAACAGACAGCACATGCTGCTTTTTTAAATAGCGAATTATCGTGCTAACGTCAGACACGCTTGCTCCAGTGATAAAAAAAGCGGCTATCCATGACCAACAGGAACCATTGCCGTTACAATGCCATACCTGCAATGGAGGTTAACAAGATGAGTGAAATCGCCCCCGCGCCCTGGCAACTTTATATTGTGCGTACCGCTGCCGGTTCGCTTTATACCGGCATCAGCAATAATGTACCGCGTCGCTTTCAACAGCACCTGAAGGGCACCGGCGCTAAAGCCTTGCGTGGCAAAGGCCC
The DNA here is from genome assembly GCF_050113775.1 of Pantoea sp. FN0302. NCBI lineage: Bacteria > Pseudomonadati > Pseudomonadota > Gammaproteobacteria > Enterobacterales > Erwiniaceae > Pantoea > Pantoea sp. FN0302. Next base: position 100,735 of record NZ_JBNJSM010000005.1, on the reverse strand, counting down.
GCTGGAACTGCTGCTTACCTGTGAAGCGGGCGATCGCGCCATGGCCTCCCGTCTGGAGTATCAAGTTAAACAGCTGTCACGGCAGGAAAAACTCAGGCTGGTGGCCAACCAGCCGATTTCGCTGGCGCGCTGGCTTAGCGATCGTTCAGGTTAAAATGCGTGGAATAAGCCACCTCGCCGCTCGCATCCACAAAGGCATCATCCGCCAGCTTGTAGACCTGAAAAGCAGCTTCGGTGCCCGGCCAGGGGCAATGGAGCTGATGGCGTGCGGCCGGCTCAAAGCCATAACGACCAAACCAGGCGGGATCGCCCAGCACCACAACCGCCGCATAACCAAACTCATTTAGCGTATCCAGCCCTTCAAAAAGCAGCTGTTTACCTATGCCCTGGCGGCGCACGCGCTCATCTACCGCCAGCGGAGCCAGCCCCACCCAATTGCGATCTTCGTCCTGCAGGGTTACCGGACTGAAAGCGGCATAGCCAAGAACCTGTCCCTCTTCGTCAGTGGCGACCACGCCCAGCGTAAGCTGGCCATCTTCCCGCAGCCGTTGCACCAGATCTGCCTCGGCACCGGTGGGAAAGCAGCGGCGCAGCAGGCTATCGATACCGGCCGCATCCACCCCTATTTCTGTACGAATTAACATGAAACACCTGCGCGATCTCCTGGAGATTTCGCGTCCTCGTTCAGGCCGGCCTCGACAAAGTCAGCCAGCTGCATTAATCCAATGCGCAGCGGCGCTGGCATATTTTCCAGTTCGATGGCATCCATCAGATTTTTGACCTCCAGCCCCAGCTCGGTGTCGCCTTCGATCACCAGCCGACGCTGGAAGAAAAGCGTATCCGGATCGACTTTCCGTGCGGCGATCAGCAGCAGATCGTTAGCGCTGCCGCGGAACCAGACATCTGCTTCATCACGGTTGCTAATCTGTAACCGGCCGTCCTGCAGCGTAACGGCCCAGCGCAGCGCGATATCATGAATATCAATACCCAGCCAACGCCCTTCCAGAAAGTCTAACTCACCTTCCTCCAGCGCATGGCTAAATTGCATATTCAGCAGCTGCTGTAGCAGGCGTTTTTTCAGGGTAAACGGCGTGAACTGCACCGGCAGACGCAGCAGACGCGGTCCATGATTAACACACTGAGCGCGAAGCATATTTAACACAGTCTTTACTCCTTTAAATAAATAAGTGTTATTTTGCCACAGCACCACTTTTCCCGGGCTGGCTGGATCAATAAATCTCGCTGCCAGATGAACAATTCAGCAACACTAATCCGATCAATACGCCATTCGCTGCCTTAAATCAAAATTTCTCGCGCTGAGCTTGTCTACACTCGGCGCAAATATTCATTGCCTACAGGATATCTCATGGAACTCCTTTGCCCGGCGGGAAACTTGCCCGCGCTGAAGGCAGCGATCGAGAACGGAGCAGATGCAGTTTACATCGGACTGAAAGATGACACTAATGCGCGTCATTTTGCCGGCCTGAACTTTACCGATAAACGTCTGAAAGAAGCGGCGCGCGTGGTGCATCAGCATCGGCGCAAGCTGCATGTCGCCATCAATACTTTTGCCCAGCCGGCAGGGTATAAACGTTGGGAAAATGCGATCGATATGGCCGTGGATAATGGCGCTGACGCGTTGATTATCGCCGACCTGGCGATGCTTGAGTATGCCGCTAACCGCTATCCGCATGTTGAGCGGCATGTCTCGGTGCAGGCATCAGCCACTAACCTGGAAGCGATACGCTTCTACCATCAACATTTCGATGTCGCGCGGGTGGTTTTGCCACGCGTGCTCTCTATACACCAGGTGCGCCAGCTGGCGCGTAATACGCCGGTTCCGCTGGAAGTGTTCGCTTTCGGCAGCCTGTGCATTATGGCGGAAGGACGCTGCTATCTCTCTTCATGGATGACCGGCGAATCGCCTAATACCGTCGGCGCCTGTTCACCCGCCCGCTTTGTACGCTGGCAGCAAACGCCCGCTGGACTGGAGTCGCGCCTGAATGAAGTGCTGATTGATCGTTATGAAGCCCATGAAAACGCGGGCTATCCCACCTTATGCAAAGGGCGTTATCAGGTCGATGGAGAGCGCTATCATGTTCTGGAAGAACCGACCAGCCTGAACACCCTTGAGCTATTGCCCGATCTGTTAGCCGCCAATATCGCTTCGGTAAAAATCGAAGGCCGCCAGCGCAGCCCGGCCTATGTCGCGCAGGTTGCCCGGATCTGGCGCCAGGCTATTGACCGCTGTAAAGCAGAGCCAGGCACTTTTGCCGTTCAGGAAAACTGGATGACGGAATTAGGCGCGCTGGCTGAGGGTACGCAGACCACGCTGGGCGCTTACCACCGCAAATGGCAATAAGGAAACCGCATGAAATACTCTTTAGGGCCGGTACTGTGGTACTGGCCAACCGATACGCTGGCCGATTTTTATCAGGCCGCAGCGCAAAGCAGCGCGGATATTATCTATTTAGGAGAGTCGGTATGCAGCAAACGCCGCGCTACCCGCTTTAATCAATGGATGGAGTTCGCCCGTCTTCTGGCGCAAAGCGGCAAACAGGTCGTGTTCAGTACGCTGGCGCTGGTACAGTCTGCGTCAGAATTACAGGAGATCAAACGCTACGTTGATAACGGCGAGTTCCTGATTGAAGCCAACGATCTGGGCACCGTGAATATGGCGGCGGAGCAGAAGCTTCCCTTTGTGGTCGGTCATGCGCTCAACTGCTATAACGCCGTTACGTTGCGCATGCTGCTGCAACTTGGCATGACGCGATGGTGTATGCCGGTTGAGCTGTCACGCGACTGGCTGCTCAATATTCAACAGCAGTGCGACGATTTAGGCATTCACGGCAAGTTCGAAACCGAAGTGCTGGCTTATGGTCATCTGCCGCTGGCGTTGTCGGCTCGCTGCTTTACCGCCCGATCAGAGGATAAGCCCAAAGATGAATGCGAAACCTGCTGTATTAACTATCCGCAGGGGCGTCGCGTACTCTCGCAGGAAGATCAGCAGGTTTTTGTGCTGAACGGTATCCAGACCATGAGCGGCTACTGTTATAACCTCGGTAACGATCTGACCAGCATGCATGGCCTGGTAGATGTGGTTCGTCTGTCGCCAGAAGATAAACAGACGCTGGCGCTTATCGATCGCTTCCGTGCCAATGAAGAAGGCGAAGCCCCATTAATGATGGCGCAACGCAATGACTGCAACGGCTACTGGCGCAAGCTGGCAGGAATGGCGCTGCAATCATAAAAAGTGGCGCAGCGATCTGACGTTGCGCCCTCTGTTTTAACGTTCTGCCCGCCGCCGCTTTGCTCTCAGGGCATATTCTGGCTACTCTGCTAAAAGTGCAATACGGTAAAGTGTATGCATGATTTTTTACAAGGCTGACGCTTTCGGCCTGTAGCCAACAAAGTGAGCAGATATGTCTGAGAAAAAAAGTGTTCCTCTGTCAGTACTCGATTTGGCGCCGATCCCGCAAGGCGCCTCGCCGCGTGATGCTTTCCACGCCTCGCTGGCGCTGGCACAGCAGGCAGAAGAATTAGGCTTCCATCGCTACTGGCTGGCGGAACATCACAATATGACCGGCATTGCCAGCGCGGCTACATCCGTGCTGATCGGTTATCTGGCGGCAAATACCAAAACGCTGCGTCTCGGCTCAGGCGGTATTATGTTGCCTAACCATGCGCCGCTGGTGATTGCTGAACAGTTCGGCACGCTGGAATCGCTTTATCCAGGCCGTATCGATCTTGGTCTGGGCCGCGCTCCGGGCTCTGATCAGCGCACTATGATGGCGTTACGCCGTCATCAAAGCCCCAATATGGTTGATAGCTTTCCGGAAGATGTGGAAACGCTGATTGCCTGGTTTGATGCAGAGAAAGAGGCGCAGCCGCCGGTGCAGCCAGTGCCAGGGCTGGGTTTGAACATACCGGTCTGGTTGTTGGGTTCCAGCCTGTACAGCGCGCAGCTGGCGGCGAAACTGGGACTGCCGTTTGCTTTTGCTTCCCATTTTGCGCCCGACCTGCTTTTCCAGGCGTTGCATATGTATCGTGAGAACTTCCAGCCCTCTGCGCGTCTGGATAAGCCTTACGCCATCGTCTGTATCAATATTGTCGCAGCTGATAGCGAGCGGGAAGCCCGCTTCCTGTTTACCTCTATGCAGCAGCAGTTTATCAATCTGCGCCGGGGTCAACCGGGCCCGCTACCGCCGCCGGTAGAGAATATGGATCATCTCTGGACGCCCTCGGAGCAGTATGGTGTTCAGCAGGCGTTGAGTATGTCAGTGGTCGGTGATCTTACGAAGGTACAGCATGGACTGGCGGCATTGATCCGTGAAACTCAGGCGGATGAAATTATGGTTAACGGCCAAATTTTCGATAGTCAGGCCCGTCTGCGCTCGTTTGAACTGGCAATGCAGGCTGCCCGCTCCCTGTAATCATCCCTGAATAACAGGCATAAAAAAACCAGCCTTTCGGCTGGTTTTTTATTTCACGCTTAGCGATTAGTAATCGCGACGGCGTACTGCGCCTGTACCGGTGCTGTCTTCACGACGCGGTCCACGGCTGGCACCGTCACGGTTACCGCTACTGCGCGCGCCGGCACCTTCACGACGCTCGCCGAAACGACGACCGCCTTCACGACCAGCGCCGCCTTCACGACCAGCACCGCCGAAGCCGCCACGACCGCCAGGACGACGCTCACCGCCACGTTCAGAACGCTCACGCGGCTGCGCATCACCCATCAGCTGCATATTCATCGGTTTATTCAGAATACGCGTGCGGGTAAAGTGCTGCAGGATTTCACCCGGCATGCCTTTCGGCAGCTCGATAGTGGAGTGAGAAGCAAACAGCTTGATGTTACCAATGTAACGGCTGCTGATGTCGCCTTCGTTAGCGATAGCACCAACGATATGACGCACTTCGACGCCATCATCACGGCCCACTTCGATACGATACAGTTCCATATCGCCAACGTCACGACGCTCGCGACGCGGACGATCGCCGCCTTCACGGCTGTCACGGCTGTCACGACCTTCGCGTGCTTCACGCGGGCTACGACGCTCATCACGCTCACGGAATTCACGGCGCTGCGGACGCGGAGCTTCCGGCGCCACAATCAGCGGACGTTCGCCCTGTGCCATTTTCAATAGCGCGGCAGCCAGCGTTTCCATTTCCAGATCGTTTTCCGGCGACAGCTTGCTCAGCAGGGCACGGTACTGGTCCAGATCGCTACTTTCCAGCTGCTGCTGTACTTTCGCGGCGAATTTTTCCAGACGACGCGCGCTCAGCAGCTCTCCGTTCGGCAGTTCAACTTCCGGGATCGTCAGCTTCATGGTGCGCTCGATGTTGCGCAGCAGGCGACGTTCACGGTTTTCTACGAACAGCAGCGCACGGCCAGCACGGCCAGCACGACCGGTACGGCCGATACGGTGAACGTAAGACTCTGAATCCATAGGGATGTCATAGTTTACTACCAGGCTGATACGCTCAACGTCAAGACCACGCGCCGCTACGTCAGTGGCGATCAGGATGTCCAGACGACCATCTTTCAGACGTTCCAGCGTCTGCTCACGCAGTGCCTGATTCATATCGCCGTTTAACGCAGCGCTGCTGTAGCCGCTACGCTCCAGCGCTTCAGCAACTTCCAGCGTGGCGTTTTTAGTACGTACGAAAATAATCGCCGCATCAAAATCTTCAGCTTCCAGGAAGCGAACCAGCGCATCGGTCTTACGACCCCAAACAGTCCAGTAGCTCTGGCTGATGTCAGGACGCGTGGTAACGCTGCTCTGGATACGCACTTCCTGCGGATCCTTCATAAAGCGACGCGTAATACGGCGAATCGCTTCCGGCATGGTGGCAGAGAACAGTGCGGTCTGATGACCTTCCGGAATCTGCGCCATGATGGTTTCTACGTCTTCGATAAAGCCCATGCGCAGCATTTCATCTGCTTCGTCCAGCACCAGGCCACGCAGATTAGACAGATCCAGCGTACCGCGTTTCAGGTGATCCAGCAGACGACCCGGCGTACCCACGACGATCTGCGGACCCTGGCGCAGCGCACGCAGCTGCACGTCATAACGTTGACCACCGTACAGAGCCAGTACGTTAACGCCATGCATATGTTTAGAAAATTCGTTGCACGCTTCTGCAACCTGCACCGCCAGCTCACGCGTCGGTGCCAGCACCAGAATCTGCGGTGCTTTCAGTTCAGGGTCGAGGTTATGCAGCAGCGGTAAGGAGAACGCTGCAGTTTTACCGCTACCGGTTTGTGCCATACCCAGTACATCGCGGCCTTCCAGCAGATGTGGGATACAGGCGGCCTGAATGGGTGAAGGCTTTTCATAGCCCAGATCATTCAGTGCTTTAAGGATGAATTCGTTAAGACCCAGATCGGAAAAAGTGGTTTGGATATCAGTCATGTAGTACAAGTGCCTCTTAGATTACGGCGGCCAGTCTACATAACTCATCCTGAAAATATGCAATCATTTTCATTGAAAAATGTGAACCGGCTCAAATTAGATGTTTTGACGAACAAAAAAGCCGTCACCCCGGAAGGTGATGACATTTTTTACAAAAATGGACTCAGGTGTTCGTCAGCTATTGCTGGTCAGATTCTGTTAAATCGTCTTGTGTCTGGCCTAACAGCGCCAGTTCCAACAATGCGTATCGGTGCTCAACAAAGTTATGTACGTTGTTAGCAACCGCCAGTTTGAACAACGCTTCCGCGCTGTCCTTCTCCCCCAGACTTAGGTAGTACTTACCTAAATAGAAGTTGGTTTCACTGAGATGTTCAGCGAGCGAGGTGTTATCCGGTGCGTCCGCCTTGAGACGTTCTATCAGCGTTTTTTCACTGATGTCGCCAAGGTAGAACTCGACAATATTCCATCCCCATTGATCGCGGTCCGCCCTGTCGTAACGCTGTTTCAGCGCCACTTTCGCCTTATCGGCATCTATCTCTTGTTCATCGAGATAAAGCCACAGGCTGCGGAAAGGATCGTTAGGATCGTCTTGATAAAACGCCAGCAGATCATCTTGCGCTAACTTGTATCGTCCGCCGTAATAGAGGGCGATACCACGGTTTAAATGCGCATAATTGTAAGTTGGATCAAGCTCAAGTACAGAATCAAACGCTTCATAGGCGGCATCAAAGTTGCCCGCCTGCGTTAAGTATATACCTAAATAATTAAATACTTCAGGCATATCTGGTCTTATAGACAGCGCTTGCGAAAAATCGTTCCGCGCTAATGCCCTCAGACCTAAGCTATCATACAACACTCCGCGCTCATATAATAGCTGTGCACGCTCATCATCGGTCAGTGCCCGACTGGCAAGAATTTGTTCCATGCGCGCCAGGATGACTTCCTGTTGCAGAGTTGGCTGTAGCGGAACCGCCAGCACATCGCTCTTACGCCAATTTGAGTTGCTGCATCCTGCCAGCGTGATAGCTGTCGCAACGAAACACCAGCGCAAAAAAGGCTTCATTTCCCACTCCCGAATACCAACATTGGGATGCACGTCCTGTCATCCGCCTGCCATGCACAAGGATTCCCGCCCTCGCAACGAAACAGCTCTCCCCACCGGGGGGAGAGCTCAATGTCGAACGCGCTTTTACTCTGCTTCAGGGTTAACGGCTGCAGTTTCTGCCTGCGGCTGCTGTTCTGAGGCTTCTTTAATGCTCAGACGGACACGGCCCTGACGGTCCACTTCCAGTACCTTAACCGGTACTTCCTGGCCCATCTGCAGGTAGTCGGTTACTTTCTCAACGCGCTTGTCGGCGATTTGAGAAATATGAACCAGACCTTCTTTACCGCCGCCAATTGCAACGAAGGCACCGAAGTCAACGATACGTGTGACTTTACCGTTGTAGATGCGGCCCACTTCGATCTCTGCCGTGATCTCTTCGATACGACGGATAGCATGCTGCGCTTTGTCACCGTCGGTCGCAGCGATTTTCACCGTACCGTCATCTTCGATTTCGATAGTGGTGCCGGTCTCTTCAGTCAGAGCACGGATGACAGAACCGCCTTTACCGATCACATCCTTGATTTTGTCCGGATTGATCTTGATGGTATGGATACGCGGTGCAAACTCAGAGATATCACCACGCGGCGTGCTGATAGCCTGCTCCATCACGCCCAGGATGTGCAGACGCGCACCTTTGGCCTGATTCAGCGCAGCCTGCATGATTTCGCGGGTAATGCCTTCAATTTTGATATCCATCTGCAGCGCGGTGATACCTTCACGGCTACCGGCTACTTTAAAATCCATATCGCCAAGGTGATCTTCATCGCCCAGGATATCGGACAGAACCACATAACGGTCGCCTTCTTTTACCAGGCCCATCGCGATACCGGCTACGGCCGCTTTGATCGGCACGCCAGCATCCATCAGCGCCAGAGATGCGCCACAGACGGAAGCCATAGAAGAAGAACCGTTAGATTCGGTGATTTCAGATACCACGCGCACGGTATACGGGAATTCATCCAGTTTCGGCATGACTGCCAGTACACCGCGTTTAGCCAGACGGCCATGGCCGATTTCACGACGCTTCGGTGAACCTACCATTCCGGTCTCGCCTACGGAGTACGGAGGGAAGTTGTAGTGGAACAGGAAGTTATCGGTACGCTCGCCCATCAGCTCATCGAGGCTCTGAGCATCACGTGCGGTACCCAGCGTTGCGGCAACCAGCGCCTGCGTTTCGCCACGGGTAAACAGGGCGGAACCGTGAGTACGCGGCAGCACGCCGGTACGAACGTCCAGACCACGAATCATATCTTTTTCACGGCCATCGATACGCGGCTCGCCGTTCAGAACACGGCTACGCACCACGTTTTTCTCGATGTTGTGCAGAATGTCGCTGATCTCGCCATCATCCAGCGTCTCATCTTCTGCCAGCAACGCTGCGATGGTTTCTGATTTGATCAGATCAACCTGCGCATAGCGCTCCTGCTTTTCAGTGATACGGTAAGCATCGCTAAGACGGGATTCGGCCAGAGCCGCGATACGTGCGTTCAGCGCCTGGTTAACAGCTTCAGGCTGCCAGTCCCAACGCGGTTTGCCTGCTTCAGCAACCAGCGCGTTGATGTTTTCAATAACGACCTGCTGTTGCTCATGGCCGAAAACAACCGCGCCCAGCATCTGCTCTTCAGTCAGGATATCCGCTTCGGACTCCACCATCAGCACTGCGCCCTGCGTACCTGCAACCACCAGATCCAGACGAGACTGTTTAATCTCATCGGAAGTTGGGTTCAGCACGTACTGATCGTTGATATAGCCTACGCGAGCGGCGCCAATCGGGCCGTTGAACGGCATACCAGACAGGCTCAGCGCGGCAGAAGCACCAATCATTGCCACGATATCAGGGTTAACCTGCGGGTTTACTGATACCACAGTGGCGATAACCTGAACTTCGTTAACGAAGCCTTCCGGGAACAGCGGACGAACCGGGCGGTCAATCAGACGCGCAATCAGGGTTTCGCCTTCGCTTGGACGGCCTTCACGGCGGAAGAAACTTCCCGGGATACGACCGGCAGCGTAAGTACGCTCCTGATAGTTTACGGTCAGCGGAAAGAAATCCTGACCGGCTTTCGCCTTTTTCTGACCAACAACGGTAACAAATACAGCGGTATCATCCATGCTGACCATAACGGCAGCAGTGGCCTGGCGAGCCATCATACCGGTCTCAAGCGTCACGGTATGCTGGCCATACTGGAATTTACGAATAATCGGATTTAGCAAAATGACTTCCTTTACGTCAAAGCAGGCACATAAAGCTTGCCTGCTGTGGGTTTTAAACCTTTATTGCATCCTCGCGACTAATGACAATCCTTATACCTGTCGGGCATAAAGTCTCTCATTAGCCGCGCGAACCTCTGCAAATAAAGATCACATACTGCAACAATACAATAGATTGCTATGGATTGCTGCGGATTGCTTGAAAAAAGGGGCCCGGAGGCCCCTTTTCTTTCGAAACTTGCACCATACCGTTCTGATAGCGTATTCGCCATAAAACAGCATGTTAAGACTTAGCGACGCAGGCCCAGGCTTTCGATCAGGCTGGTGTAGCGAGCAACATCTTTACGCTTCAGGTAATCCAGCAGCTTACGACGCTGAGAAACCATGCGCAGCAGACCGCGACGGCTGTGGTGATCTTTCTTGTGCTCAGCAAAGTGGCCTTGCAGGTGATTGATCTGAGCAGTCAGCAGTGCAACCTGAACTTCGGTTGAGCCGCTGTCGTTAGTGCCACGACCGTATTTAGCAACGATCTCTGCTTTAGCTTCGGTACTTAGAGACATAATGAACTCCGGTTAAATGATAAATGTCAGGGTGCCAATCTCTAATTCAGCGACCCCATGTAAAGCCGCATTATTCTACTCTCAGGCTGAGATGAGTGCAAATAGCTCAGGCAGAATATTCTACAACCAAACGGCGCGGCGCTACGCGTCCATCGTCAGCGATTTCCGCCATCCCGATAAACTTACGCGCATCCCCTTCAGTAACCCGCACCAGTCCGCTATGCGGCGCGCCTGACGCCTGCACCGGTTGCCCCTGCTTAAAATAACCAGCAGCAATTTCACTCAGATTAACTTCCGGATAATCGGAGGCCGGGCTATCCATAGGCATCAACAACGCATCCAGCTGCGTCTGCGCCTCTTCGCTTAAGTCTCCCGGCTCGCCCTGTAAGGCATACAGTTGCTCAAGCGTAATCATTTTCTCAATGGGATAGCGGGCCACCTGCAGACGACGCAGCATAATCACATGCGCGCCGCAGCCCAGCTTCTCACCCAAATCATCAATGATAGTGCGGATGTAGGTGCCTTTAGAGCAGTGAATTTCCAGCTCCAGCTCATTGTCCTGCCAGCGAATAAACTGCAGTTCATGAACCGTAATGGCGCGAGCTTCACGCGGCACTTCCAGCCCCTGACGCGCATATTCGTACAGAGGACGCCCCTGATATTTCAGGGCAGAGTACATAGAAGGCACCTGCTGCGTCTCGCCACGGAAACTTTCCAACGCTTCATCAAGCTGCGCCTGGCTGAAGGAAACAGCGCGTTCGCTGATGATCTGCCCATCGGCATCTGACGTATCGGTACGCTGCCCCAGACGCGCAATTACCCGATAACGTTTATCCGCATCCAGTAAATATTGCGAGAACTTGGTTGCTTCACCCAGGCAGATCGGCAGCATACCGGTTGCCAAAGGATCCAGCGCGCCGGTGTGGCCCGCTTTATTCGCCCGGAAAATACGCTTCACTTTTTGCAGAGCATCGTTCGAGGAGAGCCCCTGAGGCTTATCGAGCAGCAACACGCCATGAATATCGCGGCCACGACGACGAGGACGACTCATTACTCCTCCTTGTCGTCTTCTTCCGCCGGGCCCCGGCGCTGAGCATCTTTTTTCACTACGTTAGTGACCAGATTGGACATACGCATCCCTTCCACCAACGAATTATCGTAAAAGAAAGTGAGCTCAGGCACGATACGCAGACGCATCGCTTTGCCGAGCAGAGAACGGATGTAGCCAGACGCATCCTGCAGCGCTTTGATGCCGCCCTTGATGGCGTCAGCATTATCATCATTCAAAAAAGTAACAAACACTTTGGCATAGGCCAAATCGCGCGAAACCTCTACGCCTGAAACGGTCACCATCATGCCCACGCGCGGATCTTTGATCTCACGCTGGATGATCATGGCGATCTCTTTTTGCAGTTCCTGTGCGACACGCTGTGGGCGACCAAATTCTTTCGCCATAATTATTTCTCCTGATAATGGCTGAGCCCCGACCATGAAATGGCGGGGCTCAGTCCGGGGAAGCGCAGGGCTTCCCAAATGCCACTTGCGATGCGATCGTTATTCGATGGTACGCTGGATTTCGATCACTTCGAAGACTTCGATCATGTCGCCGGTGCGAACGTCGTTGTAGTTCTTAACGCCGATACCACACTCCATGCCGTTACGCACTTCGTTAACGTCATCTTTAAAGCGACGCAGAGATTCCAGCTCGCCTTCATAGATAACCACGTTGTCACGCAGTACACGGATTGGGTTATGACGTTTAACCACGCCTTCGGTAACCATACAACCAGCAATCGCGCCGAATTTCGGTGATTTGAACACGTCACGCACTTCGGCCAGACCGATGATCTGCTGTTTGTATTCCGGTGCCAGCATACCGCTCATCGCTGCTTTCACTTCATCGATCAAATTATAGATGACCGAGTAGTAGCGCAGATCCAGGCTTTCCGCTTCGATAACACGGCGCGCTGAGGCGTCGGCACGAACGTTGAAGCCCAGGATGATGGCGTTGGATGCCGCAGCCAGCGTTGCGTCGGTTTCGGTGATACCGCCCACGCCTGAACCCACGATCTTCACTTTCACTTCATCAGTAGAAAGTTTCAGCAGGGAGTCGGAAATGGCTTCGACAGAACCCTGTACGTCGGCTTTCAATACGATGTTCAGCTCGGAAACGTCGCCTTCGGTCATGTTGGCAAACATGTTTTCCAGCTTAGATTTTTGCTGACGTGCCAGTTTGACTTCGCGGAATTTGCCCTGACGATACAGCGCAACTTCACGCGCTTTTTTCTCGTCACGAACCACGGTCGCTTCATCACCGGCCGCAGGAACGCCAGACAGGCCGAGAATCTCTACCGGAATAGAAGGACCTGCTTCGGTCACTTCATGGCCCATTTCGTCGCGCATTGCACGTACACGGCCATATTCAAAACCGCACAGTACGATATCGCCTTTACGCAGCGTACCTTCACGTACCAGAACGGTAGCAACCGGGCCACGACCTTTATCCAGGAAGGATTCGATCACGACGCCGCTGGCCATACCGGCACGTACTGCGTTCAGCTCAAGTACTTCAGACTGCAGCAGAATAGCGTTCAGCAGATCGTCAACGCCGGTACCTGCTTTCGCAGAAACGTTAACGAACATGTTCTCTCCGCCCCACTCTTCCGGAATGATACCGTACTGAGTCAGTTCGTTTTTCACACGATCCGGATCGGCGTCAGGCTTATCAATCTTGTTGACAGCAACAACGACCGGCACGCCAGCGGCTTTCGCATGCTGAACGGCTTCAATGGTCTGAGGCATTACGCCATCGTCGGCAGCAACAACCAGCACCACGATATCCGTTGCCTGCGCACCACGAGCACGCATTGCGGTAAACGCGGCGTGACCCGGGGTGTCAAGGAAGGTGATCATACCGTTGTCGGTTTCAACATGGTAAGCACCGATGTGCTGAGTAATGCCGCCCGCTTCGCCAGAGGCGATTTTGGTGGAGCGGATGTAATCCAGCAAAGAGGTTTTACCGTGGTCAACGTGACCCATGATAGTGACCACTGGCGCACGAGATTCAGCAGCAGCACCGGTGTCACGATCGCTCATTACCGCTTCTTCCAGCTCGTTCTCGCGGCGCAGGATCACTTTGTGTCCCATCTCTTCCGCGACCAACTGGGCAGTTTCCTGATCGATAACCTGGTTGATGGTAGCCATCGCACCCATCTTCATCATCGCTTTGATGACCTGAGAGCCTTTAACCGCCATTTTGTTAGCCAGTTCCGCAACGGTGATGGTTTCACCGATGATTACGTCACGGTTAACAGCCTGCGCCGGTCGGTTAAAGCCCTGCTGCAGCGCACTGCCTTTACGATGCTTGCCGCCTTTACCGCCACGAATAGCCGCACGGGCTTCTTCACGATCGGTTTTAGCTTCTGCATGTTTGTTGCCCTTACGCGGGCGCGGCGCTTTAGCGGTGGTGCGAGTACGGCTACGACCACCTTCAACTTCGCGGTCGTTTTCGTCTTCAGCCTGGCGGGCATGTTGAGAAGTGGTAACGTGATAATCAGCGTCATCGCTCTCGGTTGGTTTTACTTCCCAATCGCCTGCTTTCTGCTCGGCCAGTTTGCGCGCTTCTTCTGCTACACGGCGCGCATCTTCTTCCAGCTTACGGCGGGCTTCTTCTTCCACTTTACGCTTCAGCTCTGCGGCTTCTGCTTCGCGGCGGGCTTTATCAGACTGTCCGGCCCGGGTCATTTCGTCGGTTTGTTGGTTCGTCACTTTCTCACTTTCCGCTGCTTCGCGCTTAGCCTTTTCCGCGGCTTCGCGTTTGGCTTGCTCTTCGGCTTCACGCTTCGCTTTTTCCGCTGCTTCGCGCGTGGCTTTTTCTTCCGCCTCACGACGAGCCTGTTCTTCCGCTTCACGCTGCGCCTGCGCTTCTGCTTCAGCCTTAGCTTTTTCAGCCTCAGCATCCTCTTTTACATAGGTGCGCTTTTTGCGGACTTCGATTTGCACCGACTTACTTTTACCCCCGGTGCCAGGAATATTCAAGGTGCTACGCGTTTTACGCTGCAGCGTTAACTTACCTGACGGGCTGCCATTATCGCGGTTCAGGTGCGTCAGTAAGGTTTCTTTTTCTTGCTGGGTTACAGAGTCATTTTCAGACTTACGGATCCCTGCATCAGCAAACTGCTGTACCAGGCGTTCTACCGAGGTCTGTATCTCTGCGGCCAGCGATTTTACGGTTACATCTGTCATGCTGTTCCTTCCTGTTATTACGCGTCATCGCCGAACCAGCAGATATTACGCGCCGCCATAATCAGAGCGCCGGCCTTCTCATCATCCAGGCCTTCAATATCTGTCAGATCGTCAACACCCTGCTCAGCCAGATCTTCCAGCGTGCAAACACCTCTTGCCGCCAGCTTATTGGCCAGATCACGCTCCATACCTTCAAGGTTTAGCAGATCGTCAGCAGGTACGCCGTTGCCAAGGCTCTCCGCCTTTTCCAGCGCCAGGGTCGTTAACGCATTTTTCGCACGTTCGCGTAGTGCTTCTACAGTCGCTTCATCCAGGCCGTCGATTTCCAGCAGCTCATGCATCGGCACATAGGCCAACTCTTCCAGAGAGGAGAAACCTTCCTCGACCAGCACGGTCGCGAACTCTTCGTCGACATCCAGGTGTTTAGTAAAGACACCAATAGCAGCATGCGCTTCTGCCTGATGCTTCGCCTGCAGATCGTCGACAGTCATTACGTTCAGCACCCAACCGCTCAGTTGCGAAGCTAAACGTACGTTTTGGCCGTTACGGCCAATCGCCTGAGCCAGATTTCCAGCTTCTACAGCGATATCCATGGTGTGATTATCTTCATCAACCACGATTGAAGCGACGTCGGCAGGCGCCATCGCATTAATCACGAACTGCGCCGGATTATCATCCCACAGCACGATATCAATACGCTCGCCGCCCAGTTCGCTGGATACAGCCTGAACGCGCGCGCCGCGCATGCCTACGCAGGCACCAACGGGGTCGATACGCTTATCATTGGTTTTCACCGCAATTTTAGCGCGAGAACCAGGATCGCGTGCCGCCGCTTTAATTTCAATCACTTCTTCGCCGATTTCCGGCACTTCGATGCGGAACAGCTCGATCAGCATCTCAGGTTTGGAACGGCTGACAAACAGCTGAGCGCCACGCGCTTCCGGACGCACTGCATAAAGCACGCCACGCAGACGATCGCCAGGGCGGAAGTTTTCACGCGGCAGCATATCTTCACGCAGGATAACGGCTTCAGCATTGTTACCCAAATCCAGCGTAATATTATCGCGGTTAACTTTTTTCACCACGCCAGTGATGATTTCGCCTTCCTGCTCGCGGAACTGATCAACCACCATCGCGCGCTCTGCTTCACGTACTTTCTGTACGATAACCTGCTTGGCAGTCTGCGTCGTGATGCGGTCAAATTTTACTGACTCAATCTGATCTTCGACAAAATCGCCCAGATTGATGGTTTCATCTTCGTAACGAGCGGCTTCCAGCGTGATTTCACGCGTCGGCTGCGTCACTTCTTCAACGGCCTGCCAGCGGCGGAAAGTATCGAAATCGCCGCTTTTACGATCGATGCTAACGCGAACATCGATCTCCTGCTCATATTTTTTCTTGGTTGCAGTGGCCAGTGCGCTCTCCAGCGCCTCGAAGATTTTCTCTCGCGGCAGGGCTTTTTCGTTAGAAACGGCTTCTACAACAGCTAAGATCTCTTTATTCATCCTGGTTAGCCTCAATCCGGACTTTTAAAAGTGGGGGACCAGGTTCGCTTTCTGAATATTGCTCAGCGCGAACACTTCATCTTTACCCTCGACGGTCACCGTAATCATTTCACCTTCGACAGCTTTAATGATGCCCTGCCATTTGCGGCGGTTCTGGACGGCCATACGCAGCACCAGGCTGACTTCCTCACCTGTGAATCGTGCATAGTGTTCAGCAGTAAATAGTGGGCGCTCAAGACCCGGCGAGGAAACTTCAAGGTTGTAAGGCACGGTGATGGGATCTTCCACATCCATGACTGCGCTTACCTGGTGGCTGACATCAGCACAATCATCAACATTGATGCCATCTTCACTATCAATATAGATGCGCAACGTTGAAGTGCGACCACGAATGAACTCGATACCGACCAGTTCGTAGCCAAGCGCTTCTACCGGTGCTGAAATCATCTCTGTTAATTTCTGCTCTAATGTGGACAAGCCCACCCCCAAGACATAAAAAAAGGGCATATAGCCCAGTATTGCGATTCCTGATAACAAAAAACCCCGAAAAATCGGGGCTTAATGCGACTGGACCCTGTATGCCGCATCTGCGGCTCGGCACACCATCCAAAGAATTTTTTTCAAAATTGGCTGCGGATGCGTCCGGAGATACATACAGTATATTTGAAAAATAACTCTAAGGGAAAGTGGTTGCGGGGGCCGGATTTGAACCGACGACCTTCGGGTTATGAGCCCGACGAGCTACCAGGCTGCTCCACCCCGCGTCCGAAAACGTGGCGAATATTACGCCGAACATGCACAAAATGCAAGTAAAACTGAGATTTGGTACCGAGGACGGGACTTGAACCCGTAAGCCCAATCGGGCACTACCACCTCAAGGTAGCGTGTCTACCAATTCCACCACCTCGGCACTTTAAGACTGCGACCTTATCCTGAGCCGCGTCGAAAGCTTGATACTTATTGCGGGATATCGCTGCCCGGCGCTGCCGGTTTAGCTGGTGCAGTCTGCGACTGTGCCGGCTGAGTCAGGTTTTCCCACTCGCTTCCTTTGGAAGTTTTATTGCTGTTCAGGTTACCCAGAATCAGGCTGATAACGAAGAACAGGGTCGCCAACACTGCGGTCATACGGGTCATGAAGTTACCAGAACCGGAAGAACCAAATAGCGTGCCGGAAGCGCCTGCACCAAAGGAGGCTCCCATATCAGCGCCTTTACCCTGCTGCAGCATGATCAGACCAACAAGGCCAATTGCTACTAACAGAAAAACGACTAACAGAGCTTCGTACATAATCAACCTGTTTCCTTGCGCGGTCACCGCACATCAAAAGCTTCAAACCAATTGACGGGATAATTGTTATTACCCATCAGAAGCGGGTGTGAATACTAACCAAAGGCATAAACATCTGCAAGCGCAATTTTTCCCTGCGACGCTGATTGCAGAAAAAAGCGCCATCATGCTGTTTTTTACGTCGAAACCACCGGTCCCCTGGCAGACAAAAGGTGGTCAGCCAGGGAACCTATTATCGATAGCGGACGTTAAAACAGCGTGTGCGTTTGCAACTGCCCTATCAGGCCGCTTTCACCGCATCGGCGATACGATGTGCCAGCGCGGTAACCTGCGCCTCATCTTCGCCTTCAACCATCACGCGGATTAACGGCTCAGTGCCCGATTTACGCAGCAGAACGCGTCCACGCCCCGCTAACGTTTTTTCGACTTCAGCCGTAACCGCTTTAACTTCAGCGCTCTCCAGCGGGTCTGTGGTGCCGCTAAAGCGCACGTTGACCAGGATCTGCGGCAGCAGCTTCATCCCGCTGCACAGATCGTGTAACGTCATGTGATTACGCGCCATAGCGGTAAGCACTTGCAAACCTGCAACGATGCCGTCGCCGGTGGTGGTTTTGTCCAGCAGAATGACATGCCCGGAATTTTCTGCGCCCAGACGCCAGCCTTTTTCCTGTAGTTTTTCCAGCACGTAGCGGTCGCCGACTTTGGCGCGCGCGAATGGAATACCCAGCTGCTTCAACGCCAGTTCAAGTCCCATATTACTCATCAGCGTACCCACTACGCCACCGCGCAGCTGCCCCTGACGCAGGCCTTCACGCGCAATGATGTAGAGGATCTGATCGCCATCAACCTTGTTGCCCAGATGATCAACCATCATGACGCGATCGCCGTCGCCGTCAAAAGCCAGCCCAACATCCGCTTTGGATTCAAGAACGCGCTGCTGCAATGCACGCACGTCGGTCGCGCCGCACTCTTTGTTGATGTTCATGCCGTCAGGCTGTACGCCAAGCGAGATTACCGTTGCGCCCAGTTCACGCAATACGTTAGGCGCGATGTGATAAGTGGCGCCATTCGCGCAATCGACCACTATTTTCAAGCCGTTCAGATTCAATTCGCTGGGGAACGTGCCTTTGCAAAACTCAATATAACGGCCAGCGGCATCGACAATACGGCTGGCGCGCCCCAGCAACGCAGACTCCACGCAGGTTAACGGCTTTTCCATTTCCTGTTCGATCGCTTCCTCAACTTCGTCCGGCAGTTTTGTGCCTTCAGAAGAGAAGAACTTGATGCCGTTATCCTCAAACGGATTATGCGAGGCGGAAATTACGATCCCTGCCTCAGCACGAAACGTTCGGGTTAAATAAGCAATAGCGGGTGTTGGCATCGGGCCGGTGAACGCAGCAGACAGGCCGGCAGCGGCCAGACCTGCCTCCAGCGCCGACTCCAGCATATAGCCGGAGATACGCGTATCTTTACCAATAATGATTTTTTTCGAGCCGTGACGCGCCAGCACCTTTCCTGCAGCCCAGCCCAGCTTAAGCACAAAATCAGGCGTAATAGGCATTTCGCCTACTTTTCCGCGAATGCCGTCGGTGCCAAAATACTTACGATTACTCATAGCGTTATTATTCCTTCGCTGAACGTGTCGCTTCAACGACGCGCATTGCTTCTACGGTCTCTTTAACATCGTGCGCGCGTATAATCTGCGCACCCTGCATCGCAGCAATCACCGCACAAGCCAGGCTACCGGTTAAACGCTGAGAAGGCCCTACGTTTAGCAGTTGCCCTATCATCGATTTACGCGACATTCCCACCAGTAGCGGCAGGCCAAAATCATGGAAATCGGCCAGATGCGCCAGAAGCTGATAATTGTGGCTGAGATTCTTACCGAATCCGAAGCCCGGGTCGAGTAGCAACTGCGATTTTTTGATACCTACGGCTTCACAGCGGGCAATATGATCAACAAAAAAGTCGTTCACTTCTTGCAGCAGGTTTGTGTAGTGCGGCGCGGCCTGCATGGTGTCGGGCTCTCCCTGCATATGCATCAGACACACCGGTAAGCCGGTCTCTGCCGCAGCCTCAAGCGCACCAGGCAGCCGTAACGAGCGGACATCATTTATAATGTGAGCGCCCACTCGCGCTGATTCACGAATAACTTCAGGCTTTGAGGTATCAACGGAAATCCATACTTCAAACCGTTGCGCAATCGCCTCGACCACCGGAATAACGCGCTCCAGCTCCTCTTCCGTGGTTACCGCATCCGCCCCAGGGCGGGTTGACTCACCGCCGACATCAATAATGGTCGCGCCTGCGTTCACCATCTCATTGGCATGCGTTAGCGCCGCCACCAGTGAATGATGCTGACCACCATCGGAGAAAGAATCAGGAGTCACGTTAAGAATGCCCATAACATGGGGATGAGACAGATCCAGTAGGGAATCCCTTGCGTACAACTTCATCTTTTTCTCCTTAAGATATTTGGTCATGTGATAGATGCAAAAAACCCCGGACCAGCCGGGGTTTTTATCGCCTGAGGGCGTTTATTTATTAAACTGCTCAGACATGGTGTTACCTGGGTTCGGCGTGCGCGGCTCATCAACCGGACGCGGCGCTTTTGGCGAACCGTCATTGTCCGAATGGTTAGAGTTGGAAGTTGCATCTTCCCAACCCGCTGGCGGACGCACTTCACGGCGAGCCATCAAATCGTCGATTTGCGGCGCATCGATAGTTTCATATTTCATTAGCGCATCTTTCATCGAGTGCAGGATATCCATGTTCTCGTTAAGGATGCGACGTGCACGTTCGTAATTATTATCAATCAGCAGTTTCACTTCCTGATCGATCAAACGCGCCGTTTCATCAGACATATGTTTCGCTTTAGCCACCGAACGACCAAGGAAAACCTCGCCCTCTTCTTCCGCATACAGCAACGGACCCAGTTTTTCCGAGAAGCCCCACTGCGTCACCATGTTACGCGCCAGGTTCGTCGCGACTTTGATGTCGTTAGACGCACCGGTAGAAACATGTTCCGGACCGTAGATGATCTCTTCAGCCAGGCGACCGCCGTAAAGGGTAGAAATCTGGCTTTCCAGTTTCTGACGGCTGGCGCTAATCGCATCGCCTTCCGGCAGGAAGAAAGTTACCCCAAGCGCACGTCCACGCGGAATAATCGTCACCTTGTGCACCGGATCGTGTTCCGGCACCAGACGACCAATAATGGCATGGCCCGCTTCGTGGTAGGCGGTAGACTCTTTTTGCGCTTCCGTCATTACCATGGAGCGACGTTCCGCACCCATCATAATTTTGTCTTTCGCTTTTTCGAACTCCACCATCGATACAACGCGCTTGTTACCACGAGCGGCAAACAGAGCGGCCTCATTCACCAGGTTAGCCAGATCGGCACCGGAGAAGCCAGGCGTACCACGCGCAATAATCGCGGCATCAATATCGGTTGCCAGCGGCACGCGACGCATATGTACTTTCAGAATTTGCTCACGACCACGCACGTCTGGCAGACCAACAACAACCTGACGGTCGAAGCGGCCCGGACGCAGCAGTGCCGGGTCCAGTACATCAGGACGGTTGGTTGCGGCAATAACGATGATGCCTTCATTGCCTTCGAAGCCATCCATTTCTACCAGCATCTGGTTCAGCGTCTGCTCACGTTCATCGTGACCACCGCCTAAGCCAGCGCCACGCTGACGACCTACCGCATCGATCTCATCGATAAAGATGATGCACGGTGCTGCTTTTTTCGCCTGCTCAAACATATCGCGCACACGAGAAGCACCCACACCCACAAACATCTCTACGAAGTCAGAACCTGAGATAGTGAAGAACGGCACTTTAGCTTCACCGGCGATCGCTTTCGCCAGCAGCGTTTTACCGGTACCCGGCGGGCCTACCATCAGTACGCCTTTCGGAATTTTACCGCCCAGTTTTTGGAAGCGGCTGGGTTCGCGCAGGTATTCTACCAGCTCGCCCACTTCTTCTTTTGCTTCATCGCAGCCTGCAACGTCAGCAAAAGTGGTTTTAATCTGATCTTCCGTCAGCATGCGGGCTTTGCTTTTACCAAAGGACATCGCGCCTTTGCCACCCCCGCCCTGCATCTGGCGCATAAAGAAGATCCAGACACCAATCAGCAGCAGCATCGGGAACCAGGAGATGAAGATGGAAGCCAGCAGGCTTGGCTCTTCCGGTGGTTCACCGACAACTTTTACATTTTTAGTCAACAGGTTATCGAGTAACTTGGGATCGTTGACGGGAATGTAGGTCGTATATCGATTACTGTCTTTTTTGGTAACGTTGATTTCACGCCCGTTAATACGTGCCTCGCGGACCTGATCCTGGTTCACTTCCGACAGGAAGGTTGAATAATCAACCCTACGGCCATTCGACTCGCTGGGCCCAAAGCTCTGGAAAACAGACATCAGCACAACTGCGATGACCAACCAGAGAATCAGGTTTTTCGCCATGTCACTCAAGGGATTAACCTCTTATTACAACTGTGTTAACAGACAGCGTAGGGTACTATATATCCACCATACTTGGAATCGCTGCGGTGTTGACTGCGCTCACTAACCCAAATCACTTACTGCGTAAGCTCATCGGGACATGCACGCCTTGCCACGGCTCCAGTTATTTTGGCTATAGTTTGCGCCCTGTCGCTACAATGTACACTTCGCGTGAACGTGAACGCGAAGCGTCCGGCTTACGAATTTTCACTTTCGTAAACAGGGAGCGAATTTCCCGCAGGTATTCATCGAAGCCATCTCCCTGAAATACTTTCACTACAAAACTGCCACCAGGTGCCAGTACATCGCGACACATTTCCAGTGCCAGCTCCACTAAATACATCGACCGGGGAATATCAACGGCTGGAGTGCCGCTCATATTGGGCGCCATATCGGACATGACAACCTGGACTTTCTCTTCGCCGACGCGTTCCAATAGTGCTTTCACTACGGATTCTTCACGAAAATCGCCCTGAAGGAAATCGACACCAACGATAGGATCCATCGGTAAAAGATCACAAGCGATAATACGTCCCTTTGAGCCAATCTGGGTCGCAACGTATTGAGACCAACCGCCAGGCGCTGCACCAAGATCGACCACGGTCATCCCGGGCTTAAACAGCTTATCGCCCTGCTGTATTTCATCAAGTTTAAACCAGGCGCGCGAACGCAACCCCTTTTTCTGTGCCTGTTGCACATATTTATCGCTAAAGTGTTCCTGAAGCCAGCGGCTGGAACTGGCTGAACGCTTTTTACCTGTCATACTTTTTCCAACTATTCTTCATCGTAGCGATAAATAACCAAACATAGTGATGTCCTGTTTGGTGATATACCAGAGATGGCGGTAGAATGTACCGTTTTCAATCCCAATGTAAGTAAAAATATACGATGAATCTGAGTACCAAACAAAAACAGCACCTGAAAGGTCTGGCCCATCCGCTGAAACCCGTTGTTATGCTGGGTAACCATGGCCTGACCGAAGGCGTGCTGGCCGAAATCGAACAGGCGCTTGCGCATCACGAACTGATTAAGGTGAAGATCGCTACCGAAGATCGGGAAACGAAAAACCTGATGGTAGAAGCCATTGTTCGTGAAACGGGGGCCTGTAACGTGCAGGTTATCGGCAAGACGCTGGTGCTGTACCGTCCGTCAGAAGAACGCAAAATCTCCCTGCCGCGCTAACCGGGCAAGCTGATTATACGCTAAATAATTCGGGTTGCGTGAAAGCAGCAACGCAGCAAATCCTGGAAGCTTACTGAGTAAGTGAGCAAGGAAAGCCAATGCACATGCAGCCTGAAATATAACGATTATAGTCAGCCGGAAGAAGTTGCCATGCTCCTGCTCAGGATAAAAGGCCGCAACGCGGCCTTTTTCCTTTCTTTACAATTATGTGATGCGTCAGAGCGATTAAAGATATTCTACTTTCAGAATTTCATACTCGACGTCGCCGCCGGGCGTTTTAATCACCACTACATCATCCACTTCTTTACCAATCAACCCGCGCGCCATCGGCGAGTTTACGGAAATCAGGTTCTGCTTAAAGTCCGCCTCATCATCACCAACGATACGATAGGTTGACTCTTCATCAGTATCGATATTCAGCACGGTTACCGTCGCGCCAAAAATCACCCGGCCATTGTTAGCGATTTTAGTGACATCGATCACCTGCGCATTCGACAGCTTGGCTTCGATCTCCTGAATACGCCCTTCACAAAAGCCTTGTTCTTCACGCGCGGCATGATACTCGGCATTCTCTTTCAGATCGCCATGCTCACGCGCTTCCGCAATTGAGGCAATAATACGGGGGCGTCTGACGGTCTTCAGCTCTTCGAGTTCTTCACGCAGCTTCTCCGCGCCCCTTAACGTCATCGGAATCTGATTCATTTTAATACCTCGTCATCGGTCCTGTTTGCTTGTTGTCGTCCTGACCATTGGGTCGTCGGCCTGACGCGTTGTGCAACGCTACCGGCTGATTCGCAAACAAAAGAAACCTGACCCGGAGCAGGCTCCAGGTCAGGATTCAGGTTTGCATTTTGATACGTATTTTAACCCAGAGTTCCCTATGGGTCATCGTTTACTTTCTACTACGATGCACCGTAGTATGACGGCTTCACCCGTCAGTTACCGCGAGATTATGCGATTTTCACGACTTGTTACCGGACTAACCTGTGCGTTTATGCTGCAAGCTCAGGCAGCACCCGTGGAAGAATACACACAATATTTACCGGATGGCGCAAACCTGGCGCTGATGGCACAAAAAGTGGGTTCATCAACGCCGCTGGTCGATTATCACAGTAAACAAATGGCTTTGCCAGCCAGCACCATGAAAGTAGTGACGGCGCTCGCAGCGCTGCTGGAGTTGGGTCCAGACTTCCGCTTTCGCACCACGCTGGAAACTCAGGGCAAAGTGGATAATGGCACCCTGCAGGGCGATCTGATTGCCCGCTTTGGCGGCGATCCCACGCTTTCGCGTCAGGATTTACGTAATATGGTTACCGCCCTGACCAAACAGGGTATTACCCATATTCAGGGCAATCTGGTGATCGACACCTCGGTCTTCGCCAGTCACGATAAAGCGCCAGGCTGGCCATGGAACGATAATACTCAGTGCTTTAGCGCGCCGCCTGCCGCTGCTATCGTGGATAAAAACTGTTTTTCCGTGTCCTTGTATAGCGCCGACCGTCCCGACGATAACGCCTTTATTCGCGTAGCGTCTTATTATCCGGTTACCATGTTCAGCCAGGTACGTACCTTAGCGAAAGGGTCGCCCGATGCGCCTTACTGCGAACTGGATGTCGTACCGGGTGAGCTGAATCGCTTTACACTCACCGGCTGTATGACGCAGCGCAGCGAACCTTTGCCGCTGGCCTTTGCTATTCAGGATGGTGCCGCCTGGTCCGGAGCCATTTTAAAAGCGATGCTGCAGGACGCCGGTATTGATTACACCGGACATCTGGTGCGCCAAACGCGCGTCACCGAGCCAGGCACCCTCCTGGCGGAGACACAGTCCGCGCCGCTGCGTGATTTGCTGAAAGTGATGCTGAAAAAATCGGACAATATGATCGCCGATACGGTTTTCCGCACCATCGGGCGTCACTATTTTAACGTTCCTGGCACCTGGCGTGCCGGTTCAGATGCGGTGCGCCGTGTTCTGCGCCAGAAGGCGAATATCGATCTTGGCAACAGTATTCTGGTCGATGGATCCGGACTATCGCGTCACGATCTGATCTCTCCGGCAACCATGATGCAGGTGCTGCAATATATTGCGCAAAACGATCAGCAACTGAACTTTATCTCTATGCTGCCGCTGGCGGGCTACGATGGCACGTTGCGCTATCGCGGCGGTCTGCATGAAGCCGGCGTGGATGGCAAAGTTTCCGCTAAAACCGGTTCGTTGTCAGGGGTTTATAACCTGGCCGGCTTTATTACCACCGCCAGCGGTCAACGCGTGGCATTTGTGCAGTTCCTGTCCGGGTATGCCGTACCGCCAGAGGACAAACGCATCCGCCGCGTGCCGCTAGTGCGCTTTGAAAGCCGGCTATACAAAGACATCTATCAGAATAACTGAGGCGCATGAAAATTCTCATTGTGGAAGATGATGTGCTATTGCAGGAAGGCATCGCCCTCGCGCTAAGTAGCGAGGGTTATGCCGTGGATTGCGCGGATAAAGCGGCTCAGGCGGATGCCCTGCTGCACAGTGGGGAGTATAGTTTAGTCGTACTGGATCTTGGCCTGCCGGATGCGGATGGAACCGATTTGCTGCGCCGCTGGCGTCGAAAAAATATCGACCTGCCGGTATTGATTCTCACAGCCCGCGATGCGCTGGAGGATCGGGTTGACGGACTGGACGCTGGCGCTGACGACTATTTGATTAAGCCTTTTGCGCTGGCTGAATTAAAAGCGCGCGTACGGGCGCTCATCAGACGTTACCAGGGCCACAGTGACAATCATATCCAGCATGGAGATCTGGCGCTTAACCTCTCCTCTTTGCAGGTCTCGGTGAATAATCAGCCAATAGAGGTTACGCCTAAAGAGTTCGCTCTGCTTTGCAGGCTGCTGATGCGAATTGGTCAAACCGTGCATCGCGAGACATTACAGCAGGATATCTACAGCTGGCAGGACGATAACAGCTCGAATGCGCTGGAAGTTCATATCCATAATCTGCGCCGCAAGTTGGGTAAAGATCGTATCAAAACGGTACGCGGCGTGGGTTACCGGCTGGAAGAGCGTCAATGAACAGTATGCGTCGGCGTTTGTTAATTATGCTGGCGCTTATTTTGCTGACTTGTCAGCTAATGAGCGCCATTTGGTTATGGCATGAAAGCCGTGAACAGATCGGTTTTCTGGTAAACGAAACGCTGACGGCGAAATCACGTAATCAGCATGTTGAAAACGAGATCCGTGAAGCGATAGCCTCTCTCCTGCTTCCGTCGTTAGTCATGGTCGGCTTTACGCTAACTCTCTCTTTCTGGGCGATCAGCTGGGTTATTCGTCCACTTAAGGCCTTACAAAACAGTTTGGCTGAACGCTCCGCCGATAATCTCTCGCCGTTGCCTGTCTATTCGGAGATGGAAGAAATCGTGGCGGTAACCGGAGCAATGAATCAGCTGCTTGCCCGCCTTAATCAAACGCTTCAGCAAGAAAGGTTATTTACAGCAGACGCGGCCCATGAGTTACGCACGCCGCTGGCAGGGATACGCCTGCACCTTGAGCTGATGGCGCAGCAGGAGATCAAGCAGGCGCCCATGCTGGTCGCGCGTATCGATCAGTTGATGCATGTCATCGAGCAGCTGTTAATGCTTTCACGTGCCGGACAAGCGCTGGCCAGCGGCCATTATCAAACGCTGAGCTGGCAGCGGGATATTTTTCTTCCCTTGCAGGCTGAAATGAGCGAATTACTGCAACAGCGACAGCAGACGCTGGAGTGGACGCAACAGGATATGAAAGTGCAGGGTGATGCAGTTTTATTGCGCCTGATGGTGCGTAACTTACTGGAAAACGCTTCCCGCTATAGCCCGGAGCACTCACCCATTACGCTGCAGCTACAGGCGCAAGATAATGGCAGCCTGTTGACAATTCGTGATGAAGGTCCCGGTATTGATGAAAAGAGCGCGGGAGAACTTACTCAGGCGTTTCATCGACGCGATCGGCGTTACGGCGGCAGCGGGCTGGGTTTAAATATTGTGTTGCGAATTTTACAGCTCCACGGCGGAAAGATGCAGTTAAGCAATCGTCAGAACCGCTCCGGACTGGAAGCACAATGCTGGTTGCCGGCTATCCTGAACCAGGGCAGCGGACAAACCAGCACAAGCCAGTGCTCAGGCTAATACCGGGCGCGCCAAACTGGTAACGTCCTTCAATCATTTGCACACTCCCTGCACGACAGCAGGGTTTATCAGTATGCTCTCTACGTCAGGCATAAAGCCCGCAGCAATAAAAACAGCAAAAAAAGCCCGGCGATAAGCCGGGCTGCAGTTATCAGGCATGATTAATGCTGATAGATGATTTCGACACCTTCGTCGTCATCTTCGTCCCAGTCATCATCCCAATCTTCATCTACTTCTTCTTCTGCCTGTTCCAGCGCTTCACGGTGGTAATCGTCCCACATGAATTCAGCTTTCTCAGGTTTCTTCTCTTCCTGTTCCGCCTCTTTGGGATTGGCGATCAGGAAGGACATCACATCCCAGCACAGCGCATTCACGCCGGTCTGACTGGCGGCAGAGATAAGGTAATATTTCTCATCCCAGCCAAGCGCTTCCACAATGGCCTTCGCACGCGTTTCCGCTTCTTCTTTACTCAGCAGATCCACTTTGTTGAAGACCAGCCAGCGCGGCTTGTCATACAGTTTTTCACTGTATTTCTTCAGCTCGCCGAGGATGATACGCGCATTTTCTACCGGATCGGATTCATCAATTGGCGCCAGATCGATCAGGTGCAGCAGAACACGGCAGCGTTCCAGATGCTTCAGGAAACGAATGCCCAGTCCCGCGCCATCCGCTGCGCCTTCAATCAGGCCCGGAATATCGGCGACCACAAAGCTTTTTTCATTATCCATACGCACCACACCAAGGCTCGGCACCAGCGTGGTAAAAGGATAATCAGCCACTTTTGGCTTGGCGGCAGACACCGCGCGGATAAAGGTTGATTTACCGGCGTTCGGCAGACCCAGCATGCCAACATCGGCCAGAAGCATCAGCTCCAGCTGCAGGTCGCGCTTCTCACCCGGCGTACCCATGGTTTTCTGACGCGGGGTACGGTTAACGGAGGATTTAAAGCGCGTGTTGCCCAGACCGTGCCAGCCGCCTTTTGCTACCATCAGCTTTTGCTCATGGCGCGTCAGGTCGCCCAGCGTTTCACCGGTACCCTGATCGATAACGCGCGTGCCGACCGGCACTTTAATCACGATATCTTTACCACGCTTGCCGGTACAGTCGCGGCTCTGCCCGTTCTGTCCACGCTCGGCGCGGAAAGATTTTTCAAAGCGATAATCGATCAGCGTGTTAAGGTTTTCATCGGCCAGCAGATAGACATCGCCGCCGTCACCGCCGTCGCCGCCGTCCGGGCCGCCTTTCGGAATATATTTTTCGCGGCGGAAGCTAACGCAACCATTACCGCCATCACCTGCAACGACCAGAATCGTCGCTTCATCAACAAACTTCATTTACCTTCTCCGTAAATCATTCACCTGGCGACCGGATAAACCGGTGCGGCTTTAATTCCGCCGAGGCCATAAGCGATGACCCGTTGCGGAAAGACTGTACGTAAATTGTACAGCAAATCAGGCAAGCTCAAAATGTAAAAAGCCCCGCAATATTCTGCGGGGCTTTCATTCTCTGGCAGGCAGATTAACCCGCCTGCAGCACGACAACCTTACTCAGCAACGATGCTGACGTATTTACGGTTGTTCGGGCCTTTAACTTCGAATTTCACTTTACCGTTTGCAGTAGCAAACAGAGTGTGGTCACGGCCAAGACCAACGTTGGTGCCTGCGTGGAACTTGGTGCCACGCTGACGAACGATGATGTTGCCAGCCAGTACAGATTCACCGCCGAAACGTTTTACGCCCAGGCGCTGTGCATTTGAGTCGCGACCGTTACGTGTTGAGCCGCCAGCCTTTTTGTGTGCCATTTGTCAGATCTCCTCTCAGGCGCTGATGCCAGTGATTTTCACATCAGTGAACCACTGACGATGGCCCTGCTGCTTACGATGGTGTTTACGACGACGAAACTTAACGATCTTAATTTTCTCGCCACGACCATGAGCAACAACTTCTGCTTTGATCACGCCACCTGAAACCAGCGGTGCGCCGATTGTAACGTCGTCACCATTTGCAATCATCAGAACCTGATCGAACTCAATAGTTTCGCCGGTTGCGATGTCCAGCTTTTCCAGGCGAACGGTTTGACCTTCGCTTACTCGGTGTTGTTTACCACCACTTTGGAAAACCGCGTACATATAAAACTCCGCTTCTGCGCTTACCTTCTTCAATTGTCAGGCGGCGCGATAAATATTCACAATAGGGCGCGAATTCTACGCAAAAATCCCTGCGTTGACAAGAGGACATAGCAAAGGATTGCAGAAAAAAAACGCAGCGCCATACTCAGGATTCAAGAGCCTCGTTTTTCAAGTACAATCTGTAATACATTACATGGCACAGACATGGGCAAAGTCGCTTAACATGGCGCTGAACAGAGCAATAGCTGAACAGACTGATGAATTTAGAACAAATTAATGAATTAACCGCCCCAGATATGGCGGCCGTCAACGAGACCATCCTCTCACAGCTGAATTCAGATGTTTCGCTCATCAATCAGTTGGGTTACTACATTATCAGCGGCGGCGGAAAGCGTATTCGTCCTATGATTGCCATTCTTGCGGCGCGCGCGCTCGGCTATGAAGGTAAGCAGCACGTGACTATTGCCGCGCTGATTGAATTTATTCATACCGCGACGCTGTTGCATGACGATGTGGTGGATGAATCTGATATGCGGCGCGGAAAAGCTACGGCCAACGCGGCCTTTGGCAACGCAGCCAGCGTGCTGGTAGGCGATTTTATTTACACTCGCGCCTTTCAAATGATGACCAGCCTTGGTTCACTGCGTATTCTGGCGTTGATGTCAGAAGCGGTAAACGTTATCGCCGAAGGCGAAGTGCTGCAGCTAATGAACTGTAACGATCCTGATATCACTGAAGAGAGCTATATGCGGGTGATTTACAGCAAAACGGCGCGTCTGTTCGAAGCGGCGGCGCAATCTTCCGGGATTCTGGCGGGCGCTACTGAAATTCAGGAGCAGGGTTTACAGGATTATGGTCGCTATCTCGGCACCGCTTTTCAGCTGATTGACGATCTGCTTGATTACAGCGCCGATGGACAAACGCTGGGGAAAAACGTTGGTGACGATCTCAGCGAAGGTAAACCTACCCTACCGTTGCTGCATGCCATGCGCCATGGCAATGCCCAGCAGACCGCCATGATACGTGAAGCCATTGAACAGGGTAATGGTCGCCATTTGCTGGATCCGGTACTGGAGGCGATGCGTCAATGCGGTTCTCTTGAGTGGACGCGCAACCGTGCCGAACAGGAAGCGGATAAGGCTATCGCTGCTCTGCAGGTGTTGCCAGAATCTCCCTGGCGCAGTGCGCTGGAAGCGCTGGCTCATATGGCAGTACAGCGCGACTCCTGATGCGTTACGGGGGCGCTATTTAACGCTCCCCCGCTCTTTATTTTTTCCTTCCGTTTGCAAACACCCATCACGCTTTTGCGAAGAGAAACACATTTCTTTCGCTTCATTTGGAATTTACTGGAAATAAATGGATTCTGTTTGCTATAAAAAACCACCTTCTGGCAAGATGGAGCTTGAAATGCAAACAGCAACATACTCTTTCCCCTAACTCTTTTAATTTAAAGTTTCTTAAAAACTCCAGTAATTCTCATCAAGAAAAATCAGCATAGGGAGACGTGCGCTATGGGTAATGTGAATAAAACAAAGCAAGACTGGCATACGGCGGATATCATTGCCGCCCTGCATAAAAAGGGAACCTCTCTTGCCGCCGTATCGCGCCAGGCTGGCCTGAGTTCATCAACGCTGGCTAATGCGCTCAATCGTCCATGGCCGAAAGGGGAATGGTTAATTGCCGAGGCGCTCGCAGTTCATCCTGCGGAAATTTGGCCCAGCCGCTACTACGATCCCATAACCAGGAAGCTGATTGATCGTAAGAAGCTGATTCGTTCCCGCTCCTGACCCCGCTTAAGTAAAAAAAAACAGCCCCCGAAATCGGGCGCTGTTTTTAACAAAAACGTCTTCAGAACGCGCTACAGCAGCGAGATCTATTCGCCTTTAACCCGTTCGATTTTCGCGCCCATGGCGATCAGCTTATCTTCGATATGCTCATAGCCACGATCGATATGATAAATACGATCGACCACTGTGGTTCCTTCAGCAATACAGCCGGCCAGTACCAGGCTGGCGGAAGCGCGTAAATCCGTCGCCATCACCTGCGCACCAGACAGCTTCTCTACGCCGTAGCAAATCGCCGTATTGCTTTCGATCTCTGCATGCGCGCCCATACGAATCAGCTCAGGAATATGCATAAACCGGTTTTCGAAAATGGTTTCGGTAATGACGCCGGTTCCTTCTGCAACCAGGTTTAGCAAGGTAAACTGCGCCTGCATATCGGTAGGAAAACCCGGGTGCGGTGCGGTACGCACGTTAACGGCTTTCGGACGTTTACCGTGCATATCAAGGCTGATCCAGTCTTCACCCGTTTCGATTTCCGCACCGGCTTCACGCAGCTTCGCCAGTACCGCATCCAGCGTATCAGGCTGCGTTTTATGACACACAACCTTGCCGCCAGAGATCGCTGCGGCAACCAGAAAAGTTCCCGTTTCAATACGGTCAGGCAACACGCGGTAAACGCCGCCGCCCAGGCGCTCAACGCCCTCAATCGTAATACGATCGCCGCCTGCACCGCTGATTTTTGCGCCCAGGGTATTCAGGAAGTTCGCGGTATCCACGATTTCCGGTTCACGCGCGGCGTTTTCAATGATGGTCGTGCCGGTCGCCAGGGTCGCTGCAGACATAATGGTTACCGTCGCGCCAACGCTAACTTTATCCATTACAATGTGCGCGCCCTTCAAACGCCCATTGACCGAGGCTTTAACATAGCCCTCTTCCAGCTTGATTTCCGCGCCCAGTTGCTCCAGCCCGGTAATATGCAAATCAACCGGTCGCGCGCCGATGGCGCAGCCGCCGGGTAAAGAGACCTGCCCCTGGCCAAAACGCGCTACCAGCGGTCCCAGCGCCCAAATCGAGGCGCGCATGGTTTTCACCAGCTCATAAGGAGCGCAGTAAATATCTACTTTACTGGCATCAAGATGCACGGATCCATTGCGCTCCGCTTTTACACCCAGCTGGCTGAGCAGCTTCATGGTGGTATCAATGTCCTTTAGTTTCGGGACATTCTGAATCTCCACCGGCTCTTCAGCCAGCAGAGCGGCGAACAGGATCGGCAGGGCGGCATTTTTGGCGCCGGAGATGGTGACTTCACCGCTTAGCCGGGTCGGACCCTGTACACGAAATTTATCCATTGCAACTGCTCTCTGTTATCAGAACTTAAAAGGCCATCGAGTCGCGGACCATAAGCCGCCTCAACAGCTTAAAAACCGTTTAGCTTACGATCCCGTTCCCACTCTTCAGGGGTGTAGGTTTTGATGGATACCGCATGAATACGGTTATCAGCGATATATTCCATCAGCGGTGCATAGACCGCCTGCTGTTTTTTCACGCGGCTCAGCTCAGCGAACAATTCGCCAACGGCGATAACCTGAAAATGACTGCCGTCACCGCTGACATGTACTTCTTTTAACGGCAGTGCGTTCATTAGTACTGTCTGAATTTCACTATTTTCCATGATTTTTTTACATTCGGTTGATGATAAACAGGCTGTCATATTAGTTGAAAGCGCATTTATCTTAAACAAACAAAAAGCCCCTGACTGTGCAGGGGCTTATACAAAAATCCAGCGCGATTAGGCGCAATTTTCAGCAGAAACAATAATCTGCTGTAAATTGTACAGCATGATCAGGGAGTGTAATTTATCCGTGATACCGCTGAAAACGGGGCTGGCACCCTGCTGTTGCGCTATCTGACGCAGATGCACCAGTAACGCCAGACCGGCCGAGTCTACGCGCTGCAGCCCGGAAACATCGATAACCTCAATTTTTTGCATTGCGGTTTCGCGCTGCTGCCACAGGCCGAGCAGTGTTTCCCGGTCAAGCTCCCCGCGAAGGTAAAGCGTTTTTGCCTCAACCTGCCAGCTCAGAAGATCAGCCATTATTTTTCTGATCCAGAGTAATAGGCTGCGCCGCATAGTTTTTCAGCTGCTGCGTCAGGCCGTCGATGCCTTTGGTACGCAGAATATCGCTCCACTCATTTTGTTTGGTGGTGATCATACTGATCCCTTCGGCGATCATGTCATAGGCCTGCCATTCGCCGGTACGGCTGTTCTTACGCCACTGAAAATCAAGGCGAACCGGGGGCCGTCCGTTGGGATCGATAATGCTGACGCGGATGGCAATGATATTCGCGTTGCCCAGCGGCTGCTCCGGCGCGATTTGATACGTTTGTCCATGATAAAGCGCCAGCGCCTGGCCATAAGCCTGCGCAAGATAATCGCCAAACGCGTTGAAATAGGTTTCGCGCTGCGCCGGCGTCGCTTCACGGTAGTAGCGGCCCAGAACCAGCGCGCCAGCGTATTTAATTTGTACATAAGGCAGCAGTTCCTGACGAACAATCTCGCGCAGATAATTGGGATCCTGCTTGATTTTCGGTTGCTCGTTTTTCAGGCGGGTGAATGTCTTCGCCGCTGCCTCATTCATCAGCTTATAAGGATTGGTTTGATCTGCCGCGTTTGCCGCCAGCGGCGCGATAACCAGCATAGCGACCATCAGTAAACGTTTAAACATACGTGTAGCCTCTTAAGGTTGTTCCGGGTTAGCAGAAGTCGGTGCTGCAGGCGCGTTTGGTTCCTGCGCAGGGCTTTGATTACCATCGCCACTCTTATACAAAAACTGACCAATCAGATCTTCCAGCACCAGCGCCGATTTCGTATCCTGGAGCGTATCGCCATCCTTCAGAATAGCCGTGCCCATGTCAGGATCGTCAAAACCAACATTTAACGCCAGATACTGTTCGCCCAGCAGCCCCTGAGTACGAATCGCCAGTGAACTGGTATCGGGAAGATGGTTATATCTGTCTTCAATGTCCATGGTTACGCGTGGCGACAGAGATTTCTCATCCAGGGTAATATCCGTAACGCGACCAATCACCACGCCGCCAATTTTAACCGGAGAGCTAACCTTCAACCCGCCGATATTGTCAAAAGTCGCGTAGAGCCTCCATGTAGGCTCGGTGCCCAGCGATTTCACATCTGCAACGCGCAGACAGAGAAACAGGATGGCGATAAGCGCCAGCAGCATGAACGCCCCTACTCCAATTTCACTTTTTTTTGTTTGCATAGTCCTAGTTCCCAAACATCAGTGCCGTCAGCACAAAATCTAACCCCAGTACCGCCAGTGAGGAATGTACTACCGTACGCGTGGTGGCCCGGCTGATCCCTTCAGAGGTCGGAATCGCATCGTAGCCGTTAAATAACGCAATCCAGGTTACCGTAATGGCAAACACCGCGCTTTTAATCAGGCAGTTAATAATATCGGTGCGGAAATCTACCGCGTTCTGCATCGCCGACCAGAAGAATCCAGGGTCGATACCTTTCCAGCTGACGCCTACCAACGCCCCGCCCCAAATGCCCACGGCGGTAAAAATCAGCGTTAATAGCGGCATACTGATAAAACCCGCCCAGAAGCGCGGTGAGATTACCCGACGCAGCGGATCTACCGCCATCATTTCCATGCTGGAAAGCTGCTCCGTCGCTTTCATCAGGCCAATTTCCGCCGTTAACGCCGAACCGGCGCGTCCGGCAAACAGCAACGCCGTAACCACCGGCCCCAGCTCGCGCAGCAGCGATAATGACACCAGCATGCCAAGGCTGGTTTCAGCGCCATAGGTCGTTAGCACCAAAAACCCCTGCAGCCCCAGCACCATGCCGATAAACAGGCCAGAAACCAAAATGATCAGCAAGGACATCACGCCTACGCTATATAACTGTTTGATCAGCAGCGGGGTGTGTTTGCGAAACTGCGGTTTACCGGCCAGCGCATGAAACAGCATCAGACCGGCACGGCCAAACGAAGCACAGGTTTGGATCCCCTGGCGACCCAGTAGCGCCAGCGCATTTAAAAACATCAGTTTATTGACTCCCTGAACCGGTAAGATCGGCAAAATAGTCGCCAGCCGGATAACGGAAAGGCACCGGCCCATCAGCAATCCCATCGATGAACTGGCGTACACGTGCGTCAGGATTGTCCTGAAGCGCCTGCGTTGTTCCCTGAGCAATGATTTTTTGCCCTGCCACAATATAGGCGTAATCGGCGATGCTCAAGACCTCAGGCACATCATGTGAAACGACGATACAGGTCATGCCCAGCGAATGATTCAGCTCATCAATCAGCTTAACCAGTACGCCCATGGTAATAGGATCCTGACCAACAAAAGGCTCGTCGAACATGATCAGATCCGGTTCCAGCGCAATCGCACGCGCCAGCGCGGCGCGGCGCGCCATCCCGCCCGAAAGCTCTGAGGGCATTAATTTCGCCGCTCCGCGCAGACCGACCGCTTCCAGCTTCATCATCACGGTGCTGTGCAGCAGCGGCGCGGGCAAGCGTGTATGCTCCCGTAACGGCCAGGCGACATTCTCGTAAACATTAAGATCGGTAAACAGCGCTCCGGACTGAAACAGCATGCTCATACGCTTGCGTGTCTCATACAGACGCGAGCGCGACAGTTGAGGAATATTTTCGCCGTCGAACCAGATATCACCGGCATCTGGCTGCAGTTGGCCGCCAATAAGACGCAGCAGGGTCGTTTTACCGATACCGGAAGGCCCCATGATGGCGGTGACTTTCCCTTTTGGCACCGTTAACGAGATATTGTCGAAAATGGTGCGATTACCACGGGTAAAGCTAACGCCGTGGACTTCGACCAGATTCGTGGATGGCTGGTGCATTGATACCTCTGTTATCCATTTTAGGCGATTCAAAAGATTTATGTTAATCGCATCTAAGTAACCATTGCCGCGAGTTTTACAGAAATCGGATGCTTCTTCGTAGCGAAAACCGGCATACGTTTTACTTTTTGCTCGCAGACGGTCAAAATCAT
Organism: Pantoea sp. FN0302; assembly: GCF_050113775.1. Lineage (NCBI taxonomy): Bacteria > Pseudomonadati > Pseudomonadota > Gammaproteobacteria > Enterobacterales > Erwiniaceae > Pantoea > Pantoea sp. FN0302. The sequence continues at coordinate 64,619 of NZ_JBNJSM010000005.1, read as the reverse complement.
CGCCATTCTTTATATCGCCTGCAAAATGACGAGTCTGGCAAACCGACGAGTATAACCGATCCAAGGATTTTTCATGCTTTTAGCCGCTGCACTGTTAGTTATCGGTTTAGTTTTACTGGTCTATGGAGCCGATCGTTTAGTGTTTAGTGCCGCCATTCTCTGTCGTTCGCTGGGCATTCCTCCACTGATTATCGGTATGACCATTGTGGGCATCGGCACCTCGCTGCCTGAATTGATCGTCTCCTTTACTGCCGCCACGCATGGGCAGATGGATATGGCCGTCGGCACTGCAATGGGTTCCAATATTACCAATATCTTGCTGATTCTTGGCGGCGCGGCGCTACTGCATCCCCTTACGGTCCATTCGAACCTGGTACGGCGTGAACTGCCGTTAATGCTGCTGGTAACCTTGTTGAGCGGCATCATCCTGTGTGACTACCAGTTGAGTCGCGTTGATGGCGTCGCACTGATCGCCTTTGCCCTGCTCTATCTGCTGTTTATTATTCGTATCGCCCGCCAGGCCGAACGGGATAATAGCGATACGTTAACGCGGGAACAGCTGGCTGAACTGCCGCGTGACGATTCAGGCAACACGGTCGCCTTCCTGTGGCTGGCGGTTGCGCTGATTATTCTACCAATGTCGACCCGCATGGTAATCGATAACGCAACGGTGATTGCAGACTACTTCGGCGTAAGCGAGCTGGTGATTGGGCTAACAATTATCTCCGTCGGAACCAGCCTGCCAGAGCTGGCGACCGTGATCGCAGGCGCATTAAAAGGAGAAGATGACATAGCCATTGGCAACCTTATCGGCTCCAACATTTATAATCTGGCTATTGTACTTGGACTTCCGGCTCTGCTTCAGCCCGGAGAGTTTGACAGCGCCGCCTTTGAACGCGATTACTGGGTTATGCTCGGCGTCAGCGCCCTGTTTATGCTTATTTGCCTACAGCGCAGCCGTCGTATTGGTCGTCGCGCCGGGGCGATTTTACTGGCCGGTTTTATAGCCTGGGTAGCCGTACTTTACCTGCAGCCATTTAGTCTCAACGGATAAAGGACTGAACATCAATGACGCACATCATGCCCGAGCCGGGATTCGATTTCCAACAGGCCGGTAAAGAAGTACTTGATATTGAACGCCAGGGGCTGGAACAGCTCGATCAATACATCAACGATGATTTTACCCGCGCCTGCGAAATGATGTTCTATTGCCAGGGAAAAGTCGTGGTAATGGGGATGGGTAAATCGGGGCATATTGGCAAAAAAATGGCAGCCACCTTCGCCAGTACCGGTACACCCGCCTTTTTCGTGCATCCCGCCGAAGCCAGCCATGGCGATTTAGGGATGGTCACCAGCAGCGACATCGTGATCGCCATTTCCAATTCCGGCGAATCAAACGAAATCCAGGCGCTGATCCCGGTGTTAAAACGGCTTAAAGTGCCGCTGATTTGCATCACCAGCCGCCCGGAAAGCAGCATGGCGCGTGCCGCAGATCTTCATCTGTGTGTTAAAGTGCCGCACGAAGCGTGTCCGTTGGGCCTGGCACCGACCTCCAGCACTACGGCGACGCTGGTGATGGGCGATGCGCTGGCGGTTGCCCTGCTAAAGGCGCGCGGCTTTACCGCCCAGGACTTCGCCCTTTCTCACCCTGGCGGCGCGCTGGGCCGCAAACTGTTGCTGCGCGTCAGTGATATTATGCACACCGGCGATGAAATTCCCCACGTTACCCGCGAAGCCTCGCTACGCGATGCGCTGCTGGAAATTACACGCAAAAACCTGGGTATGACGGCAATCGTAGACGATTTAATGCAGATTCAGGGCATTTTCACCGACGGTGATTTACGCCGCGTTTTTGATATGGGCATCGATTTTCAAAATGCGTCTATCGCCAGCGTAATGACGCCGGGCGGCATTCGCGTACGTCCCAATATGTTAGCGGTTGACGCTCTGAACCTGATGCAAAGTAAGCATATCACTGCCGTCATGGTTGCCGACGGCGACCAGCTTATTGGTATTGTTCATATGCATGACATGCTGCGCGCAGGCGTAGTATAAACCGAATGGAAACCAGAATGACGCAAGAAAAAAACGTTGTGGAAACCTGCTACGGCGAGGTAAGCCAGGACGTCATACAACGCGCCAGCGAGATTCGCCTGTTGATCTGCGATGTTGACGGCGTAATGTCCGATGGCCTGATTTATATGGGCAATAGCGGCGAAGAGCTAAAAGCGTTTAACGTTCGTGATGGTTATGGCATTCGCTGCCTGCTGACTTCCGATATCGAGGTGGCGATTATCACCGGCCGACGGGCCAAACTGCTGGAAGATCGTTGCCAGACGCTGGGCATTACACATCTTTACCAGGGGCAGTCTGATAAGCTTTTGGCCTTCAGGGAACTTCTGGATAAACTGTCGTTAGCCCCCAATCAAGTCGCCTACGTCGGCGACGATTTGATTGACTGGCCGGTGATGGCCAAAGTGGGTTTAAGCATCGCCGTAGCTGATGCTCACCCGCTGCTGCTGGGGCGCGCCAACTATGTGACCCGTATTGCCGGTGGGCGCGGCGCGGTACGCGAAGTCTGCGATCTGATTTTGATCGCCCAGGATAAGTTTGATGATGCCAAAGGGCAATCGGTATGAGTAAAACCAGGCGTTGGATAACGCTCTTGTTGGCGTTGATTGCCATTATCTTGATCGGCTGGAATCTTGCCGGTAACGAAGATGAACAGGGTCAGGTGGAAACAAACGATCGGGAACCGACCTATACCAGCGCGAATTCCAGTACCGTGGTATATAACCCAACCGGCAGCCTGAGCTACAAGCTGGTGTCGGATAAGGTGACCTACTTTTCCGCTGATGAGATCAGCTGGTTTGACAGGCCGCTGATGACCACTTATGACGAAAACAAGATCCCTGCCTGGTCAGTACGGGCCGACAAAGCCAAACTGACGAAAGATCGCATGCTTTATCTTTACGGTCACGTTGAGGTCAATAGCCTGGCTAAAGATGCCCAGATTGAGCGCATCAAAACCGATAATGCGCAGGTGAATCTGGTTACGCAGGATGTGATGTCTGATGATCAGGTCACTCTTTATGGCCGCAGCTTTAATTCCACTGGTATGAAGATGCGCGGTAATTTACGGACGAAAACGGCCGAGCTGATTGAAAAGGTCAAAACAAATTATGAAATCAATGCACAACAACAGCCTTAAACTACTGCTTATCAGTACTCTGCTGGCCGCCAGCGTTCCGGCTTTTGCCTTAACCGGCGACTCTGAAAAGCCGGTTAACATCAATTCGGCCAATCAGGCGCTGGACATGCAGGGCAATGTCGCGACCTTTACCGGCAACGTTATCGTTACTCAGGGTTCGATAAAAATTACCGCAGATAAAGTGGTGGTTACGCGTCCCGGCGGCGACAGCAAAAAAACCGTGGTCGACGCCTATGGCAACCCGGCCACTTTTTATCAGCTACAGGACGATGGCAAGCCGGTAAAAGGCCATGCGGCGAAGATGCGCTATGAGCTGGCGAAGGATTTCGTTGAGCTTACCGGCAATGCTTATATTGAGCAGCTGGACAGCAACGTGAAAGGCGATCGCATTACCTATCTGGTTAAAGAGCAGAAGATGCAGGCCTGGAGTGAAGGCGATAACAAACGCGTCACCACGGTACTGGTTCCTTCGCAGTTGCAGGATAAACCCGCCTCCTCATCCACTAGCCAACAGAAGAGCCGCTGATCCCTATGGCAACACTAATCGCTGAAAATCTGGCAAAAGCCTATAAAGGCCGCCGCGTGGTGGAAGATGTCAGCCTGCAGGTTAAATCAGGCGAGATCGTTGGCCTGCTCGGTCCAAACGGGGCCGGCAAAACCACAACGTTTTATATGGTCGTTGGTATTGTGCCGCGTGATGCGGGCCGCATCGTTATTGATGATGAAGATATCAGCATTCTGCCGCTGCACGCTCGCGCCCGACGCGGGATTGGCTATCTGCCGCAGGAAGCCTCTATTTTTCGTCGTCTGAGCGTTTATGACAACCTGATGGCGGTGCTGCAGATACGGGAAGATCTCACCACCGAGCAGCGTGAAGATCGCGCCAAAGAGCTGATGGAAGAGTTCCATATTGCGCATCTGCGCGATAGCCTCGGCCAGGCGCTGTCAGGCGGCGAACGCCGTCGTGTTGAAATTGCCCGAGCGCTGGCGGCAAATCCCAAATTTATTCTACTGGATGAGCCTTTTGCCGGCGTCGATCCCATTTCCGTGATCGATATTAAAAAAATCATCGAGCATCTGCGCGACAGCGGGCTTGGCGTCCTGATCACCGACCACAACGTCCGTGAAACGCTGGCCGTCTGCGAACGCGCTTATATCGTTAGCCAGGGCCATTTAATCGCGCACGGAACGCCCGAAGCGATCCTGGCCGATGAGCAAGTAAAACGTGTCTATTTGGGTGAAGAGTTCAGACTCTGATATGGTGTCAGTTATGACGGTGTTTTATCAGGAATCTTTATTCTGAATATGAAGCAAGGTTTGCAACTCAGACTCAGTCAACAGCTTGCGATGACTCCGCAGCTACAGCAGGCAATCCGTTTGCTGCAGCTTTCTACGCTGGAACTTCAACAGGAGATACAGCTGGCGTTGGAGAGTAATCCGTTGCTTGAGCAGACCGATATCCATGAGGAAGTAGATTCTCTCGAATATGCTGAAAGCGAAGCGCTTGATACGCGTGAGGCGCTTGAGCAAAAGGATATGCCGGAAGAGTTGCCGCTTGATGCCACCTGGGATGAGATCTATACGGCCGGTACGCCCTCAGGCACCGGCAATGACTATCGCGATGATGAACTACCGGTTTATCAGGGCGAAACCACCCAAACCTTGCAGGATTACCTGATGTGGCAGGTAGAGCTAACGCCGTTTAGCGATACCGACCGCGCGATTGCCACCTCGATCGTCGATGCCATTGACGATACCGGCTACCTTACCGTTACGCTGGATGATATCCGCGACAGCCTTGGCGACGAGGATGTAGCGCTGGATGAGGTCGAAGCGGTTCTGAAGCGAGTCCAGCGTTTCGATCCGGTTGGAGTAGGCGCACGTAACCTGCGTGACTGTCTGCTGGTACAGCTTTCGCAGTTTGCGCGCGATACGCCCTTTCTGGCCGAAGCGCAGCTGATTGTGGATCAATACCTCGATCTGCTGGCCAACCATGATTTCCGCAGCCTGATGCGCGTGACCCGTCTGAAAGAGGATGTGCTGAAAACGGCGCTGGCGCTGATTCAGTCACTGGATCCACGACCAGGCCAGTCAGTTAACACCCGTGAACCGGAATATGTCATCCCTGATGTGCTGGTGCGTAAAACAGGCAATCGCTGGACGGTTGAGTTAAACAGCGACAGCGTGCCGCGCCTGCAGATCAACCAGCAATACGCCGCGCTGGGCAATTCGGCGCGTAGCGACAGCGATAGCCAGTTTATTCGCACCAACCTACAGGATGCGAAATGGCTGATTAAAAGCCTGGAAAGCCGCAATGATACGCTGCTCAAAGTCACGCGTTGCATTGTGGAACAACAGCAGGCTTTTTTTGAGCAGGGTGAAGAGTTTATGCGTCCAATGGTGCTGGCGGATATCGCCCAGGCCGTTGATATGCATGAATCGACCATTTCCCGCGTTACCACCCAAAAATATCTGCACAGCCCACGCGGCATTTTTGAACTGAAATACTTTTTCTCCAGCCATGTTAATACCGAAGGCGGGGGCGAAGCCTCATCAACCGCCATTCGCGCGCTGGTGAAAAAGCTAATCTCGGCGGAAAATCCCGCCAAACCGCTGAGCGACAGCAAGCTCACTACCCTGTTGTCTGAGCAAGGCATTATGGTGGCGCGCCGTACCGTCGCGAAGTATCGCGAGTCTTTATCCATCCCGCCATCAAACCAGCGTAAGCAATTGGTTTGATCATCACTGAGAAGGAAGACGCTATGCAACTCAATATTACCGGGCAACACGTTGAAATCACGACCGCTTTACGTGAGTTTGTGAACACCAAATTTGCCAAACTGGCCCAATATTCTGACCGGATAACCCAGGTTCATATTGTGCTAAAGGTAGAAAGAGTGCAGCAGATAGCGGAAGCGACGCTGCACGTCAGCGGCGGCGAACTGCACGCAACGTCTGAAGCCAGTGATATGTATGCGGCGATCGATGGTTTAATCGATAAGCTGGCGCGCCAGCTAACCAAACATAAAGATAAGTTAAAACAACACTAATCACCACGCGGCTTAAGGAAAAACAGGCCGTCAGGTTGCCGGATACGGTAACATGCACAGACCGGGGGCGAGCTTTTTCGCCCCGTTTTTCCATTCACGCCGGCTGGCGAAGTTTTTGCTGCTGTTCTCGTCGCAAGACGCGTAAAGTAGCGTGATGTGCCAGTAAATGTGAACACGCAAGTGAAACTATGATGAACAACGAACTCTCACTGGAACTCAGCTCTGTACTTAGCCTTGACTGTACCCGCAGCGGCGTGCATTGCCAGAGCAAAAAGCGGGCACTGGAAATCATCAGTGAACTGGCTGCCAAACAGCTTAACCTGCCTCATCAGACGGTTTTTGAAGCTATTCTGACGCGCGAACGCATGGGCAGTACCGGTATCGGGAACGGTATTGCGATCCCACACGGCAAGCTGGAGGAGGATACGCTACGCGCGGTCGGCGTTTTTATCCGCCTCGATCAGCCTATCGCTTTTGATGCCATTGATAACCAGCCGGTGGATTTGCTCTTTGCCTTGCTGGTGCCGGCGGATCAATGTAAAACACATCTACATACCCTTTCGCTGGTAGCAAAGCGACTGGCTGACAAAACCGTTTGCCGTCGTCTGCGGGCTGCGCAAAGTGATGAAGAGTTATATGAAATCATCGCCGCGATGCCAGAAGAAAATCACTAAATAGTCAGCTTGCACTTTTGCCCGTACCGGGACAGCCCGGTATTCACGGGTTGAATGGGGAGATAACTTAATGGTGCTGATGATCGTCAGCGGTCGTTCAGGCTCAGGGAAATCTGTCGCGTTACGCGCGCTGGAAGATATGGGTTTTTACTGTGTAGATAACCTGCCGGTAACGTTACTGCCCGAGCTGGCAAGCTCGCTGGCCGCACGCAATATTTCTGCGGCGGTCAGTATTGATGTCCGCAATATGCCGGAATCACCGGACGTGCTGGAAAAAGCCTTAACCGGCCTGCCCAACAGCTTTTCACCTCAGCTGCTGTTTCTGGACGCCGATCGTAACACCCTGATCCGCCGCTATAGTGACACCCGCCGACTACATCCGCTTTCCAGTAAAAACTTATCGCTGGAAAGCGCCATTGATGAAGAGAACGATCTTTTAGAACCGTTGCGCTCACGTGCCGATCTGATTGTTGATACTTCCGAAATGTCCGTGCATGAGCTGGCAGAAATGCTGCGTACCCGCCTGCTGGGCAAACGTGAACGCGAACTGACGATGGTGTTTGAATCGTTCGGCTATAAGCATGGTATTCCTATCGATGCCGACTATGTGTTTGACGTGCGTTTTCTGCCGAACCCTCACTGGGATCCCAAGCTGCGCCCAATGACCGGCCTCGATCGCCCGGTGGCGGCCTTCCTCGATCGCCATACTGAAGTGCATAACTTTATTTATCAGACGCGCAGCTATCTGGAGCTGTGGCTGCCCATGCTGGAAACCAATAATCGCAGCTATTTAACTGTCGCCATTGGTTGTACCGGCGGTAAGCACCGTTCCGTTTATATTGCCGAACAGTTGGCCGATTACTTCCGTTCACGCGGTAAAAATGTTCAGTCCCGTCATCGTACGCTGGAAAAACGTAAATCATGACCGTCAGACAAACCGTTGAAATCAAGAATAAGCTGGGCATGCATGCGCGCCCGGCAATGAAGCTGTTTGAACTGGTGCAGAGTTTTGATGCTGAAGTGCTGTTGCGCAATGAGACAGGCACCGAAGCCGAGGCCAGCAGCGTCATTGCGCTGTTGATGCTCGACTCGGCAAAAGGCGGTCATATAGAAATTGAAGCCAGCGGCCCGCAAGAACAGCAGGCGCTGGCGGCGGTAATCGAGCTGTTTGAAGCCGGCTTCGACGAAGAGTAAGCGTACCTCTACAGATTATGCTGCCGGATAAAGCCCGTGCCGCCCAGCTGGCTCATCTGGCGCATAATCCACGCCTGACGCTGCCGTACATAGCCTGAAGGCGCATCGGCGCGAAAGCGCAGCGGATTGGGCAGGACCGCAGCCAAAAGCGCCGCTTCTGACATAGTCAGTCTGCTGGCGGGCTTATGAAAATAGCGCTGCGCAGCGGCTTCAACGCCAAAGATCCCGTCGCCAAACTCAGCAATATTCAGATAGACCGTCAGAATACGTCTCTTGCTCCATACGCTTTCCAGCCCCAGCGTTAAACCTGCTTCCAGACCTTTACGCAGCCAGCTGCGCCCATCCCACAGAAACAAATTTTTTGCCGTTTGCTGCGTCAATGTAGAGGCGCCACGCAGTCGGCCGTTCTGGTTATCAAGTACCGACTCAATGGCTTCAACATCAAACCCCCAGTGAGCCGGGAATTTTTGATCCTCAGCGGCAATTACCGCCAGCGGCATCCAGGGGGATATCTCATCTCTGGAAACCCAGTCAGAATGTGCCACCCATGTGAAATCCCCTGTTAGCCATGCAGAAACCTGCCGCTCTGCCATCACGGCTGAAAACGGTACCGGCAAAAAGGCAAAAAGCGCAATTCCGGCCAGCCAAAGTCCCCCAACAAGCATGACTGTTCGCGCCAGCCAGCGCCGAGCCATGCTTAAGAAACCCCCTTTATTTTTCCTCATTTTCTCTCTTCCGCTATTGGTTTTATAACTTATTAATCACGGTTGTTACTGACTTCTTTTGCGTGGCGATCAAGCGCAAAAAAGCTGATAAAAAATGGCGCTTCTTGACTGAATTTTCTGAATCACAACTTTAGAATTTGTAAAATTCTTCCTACATCAATGGTTTCCATGCCAGCGGAATCGGTTCCAAAGTTTAGTCTATTTGTTGTTTAACGCGATTTTACCCAAACATACCGCCGAACACCCATAAGAAAAAACATTTAAACTATTTATAAATAGGACGATAACTCAACACTTAAAAGATGGAAATGGCAAAATTAATTGAAGTAATCTTCCCTTTCATCCTCTTGCCGGTAGCTGATTTTCATTTTATAAATGCTTTTTACCGCCGGTTGTATGCGTTTCCACCACCAGTAAACAACCAGGCCGCCTAAAGGGTTAGACGCTTCTTTTATTCAGCCGGTTTTGGCATGAATTATCACTCAGTAAAATTTAGTAATATTAAGAGTTTAATTACAAATCTTATGTTGATCCGGTACGAAGAACTGTTAAAAAATAAGAGCCCAGCCAGAGCTTCTTAAAGCGAAAAGATTTTTGTAATGAAAACCTTTACAAAAGCTTAAACTGACGCCAATATAGGGCCTCAGTTAATTCCTTGCTTGACTGTGTCAGTAAATTAATGTTTTCTGTATATGAACGCTGGCGCACATCACATATTTTAATGAATCATTTAACAGATACGTTGAGATTTGCTAAGGTGTGTCAAAGCGTTAACCAATACCATGCTTGTGCCGCTTGTGAACTCTTCAAAGAAATGGCGTGAGCAACCTTTTCCCTGGTGTTGGCGCAGTATTCGCGCACCCCGGCACAAGCCGGGGTCATTTTTTTCAGCGTCCTGCTTCCTGTTGTTCAATCCATTCCCGCAATACGGCCACATCATGCCGCCATTCTTGTTTGAGTTCGTCGATCCACTCCTGGACGTTATCCCACCATGCTGGCAGCTCCGGACTCTGAATCTGCTTCGCTAGCTGCTGTAGGTGCTGTAAGCCAACCGAGCCCGCAGCGCCTTTGATTTTATGCCCTTCCTCAGCAATTCCCTTTTGATCGCGCGCCATCATGTTAGAATCCAGCACCGCCAGATAGCCAGGCAACAGCTGCTCAAACATATCAAGGCTGCGGGTAATAAGTGACGGGCCGACCAGCTCGGCATATTGCTCCAGCATTGGCAGGTCCAGTAACGCCAGTTTCTTCTCATCCAGTTGAGCGTGCGTCTCGATCGGAGCGATCTCCTGATAGTCCCAAAACTTTTTGATCATTGCCGTTAATGCCGGCACCGCCAGCGGTTTACTGAGTACGTCATCCATGCCCGCATCCAGATACTCTTTTTTATCTTTCAGGACATTGGCCGTCAGCGCGATCAGCGGCGGCAGGCTCTGCCCGCTAAAGCGCTGATGAATGGCGCGCGCCACATCCAAACCCGTCATATCCGGCAGCTGAATATCCAGTAGCACCAGATCAAATTCATCGGGATCAAACATATCCAGCGCCGCCTGTCCGGTCATGGCGACCTCAACGCTATTCCCCAGCTTCTCCAGTACAGAACGCGCAACGACAACATTTAACTCAATATCCTCAACCAGCAGCACGTGTAGCGCAGGCAGCGGCATCTCGTCGGCCAGCATCTCATCCTCTACCTCTTCAGCGATTTGCGGCGCGTTCAGCGTCACCGTAAAGCACGCCCCTTCACCTGGCTGGCTGCGCACGGTGATATCCCCGCCCATGGCCTGCGCTAAACGTCGGGATACCGCAAGGCCGATACCGGTGCCGGTAGCGGGTTTGCCGCCGTGCTGGTCTTTAACCTGATAATACATCGCAAAGATTTTATCCTGCTCATCAAGCGGGATCCCCATCCCGGAATCCTCCACTTCAAAGCGTAGTTTCTCTGCCTCATAGGCAACCCGCACGATAATTTCACCCTGTTGAGTGAACTTCACCGCGTTACCAATCAGGTTCCACAGGATCTGACGCAGGCGCGTGCCGTCGGCGACGATTTTATGAGGCAGCGGCAGCTGAGGTTGCAGGACAAACTTCAATCCTTTCGGTTGGGCCAGCAGGCCGGATAAATTCTCTAAGTCTGCGAGGAAGCCGGTAAAATCGAGCGGCTGATTATCCAGCTGTACCTTACGACGCTCGATCTTATCCATCTCGATCACATCATTAAAAATATTGCCCAGCGTTATCGCAGAAACATGAATGGTTTTGAGATATTTAAGTTGTTCCTGATTCAGCTCGGTATCCAGCAAAATACGGCTGAGGCCAACAATGCCGTTAAGCGGCGTACGCAGCTCGTGGCTGATGGTTGAGATAAAGGTGGTCTTCTCACGGCTGGCGTTCTCCAGCGCGTCCTGATAGCGCTTACGCTCGGTAATATCGCGGCCAAAACCCATCAGGCCGCTGCGTTTGCCTACGCGGTCATAATAAGGCACTTTACGGATCTCAAAGCAGGCTTTGCGTCCGTCAGGATATTGCAGCCACTGCTCATAGGTTAGCGAAACATTATGCCGGAAAACTTTTTCATCCGTTTCCAGCACTTTTGTCGCGGCTTCTCTATCGTAAACCTCTTTTGGCGTCAGGCCGATCAACTGTTTTTCACTTTTTCCTGTTAACAGCTCCATTGCCCGGTTACAGCCGGAAAATTGCTGATCGATATTGCGGTAGAAAACCAGATCCGGTGAGGCATCCAGAAAGGATCGCAGGAAAGAGGATTGTTGCTCCAGTTCGATTTGCGCCTGCTCGCGACGCGCCATCTCCTCTTTTAACTTATCCACTACCAGCAAACGTGCCTCTTCCGCTTTAATACGGTCAGCAATCTCCTGATTGAGCTGGCTAATGGTTTCCTTCATCTGCTGATTAAGCTCCAGATCGCGGTGGCGCATCTCTTCCAGCTTATCTACCAGACGCGAAAGCCGCTGTCGCGACTCCTCCAGTTGCTCAACAACAACCGACAAAAAATAGACGGCCCACGGCGTAATGAGCAGCCCAAAGAACACGGAGCGCACCATATCAATACTTTCAACATGGCCGCGCAGCAGCATGGTAACCGCCATTTGCACTACCATCGCCAGTACCACCAGCGCCGAGGCTAACAGCAGGGAAAAGCGAATCAGCCCCAGCTTTACCATTAAATCGACATAATATTGCGCCAACAGACGAATTTGTTTCATATCAGCTTCCTTTGGGGTCTCTTCTTCCATCATACCCCACTTTAATGTCAGCGGGACGTGACAAGCTCAAACACGTCTTCAACAGAGAAATAGCCGAAGCTGCACTATTAAAGTGCGAATAAACCCGTTTTAGCCAGTAAAGAAGGTTAGCGGGTCAAAAGCATTGACTATTTTATTAACTCGCATACATTGAAGGGCCCTGTTAATAACAGGTTTATTTCCCGACATCTGATGCTTTTCAAGGCAATGCCTGCGCAATGTCTTTGTCCCTCCATTACCTCAACGAATAATCATTCAAATTAAGCAGCGTTTTAGTCACTCTTCGCTTGATTAATTTTCCTTATAACTCTGCCGTGGTTTATACAAAAAAGACGCCATAAGAAAAACAGATGCATCCTGCAGTTCATAGAGATTTAACAGCATATAATGCTGCAATACGCGTCAGCACTAGCATGGTGCAGAGATTTGGCCGCTGCACTATAGTGAGACAGCTCACACTATGCGGGTATGCTTACCGTTATCGCCTGCCACCAAAACCACTTAAAAAATCATATTTAACAATGAGTTAATTCAAAGAACCGTAAAAAAGCATAAGTAAGAACGCTATTTGACCTCTTTGCGCTTTCCCGATAAGTTGGAAATCCGCTGGAAGCTTTTCGGATGAGTGTTCCACTCATCATATTTATGCAGTAATTGAGATTCCCTCTGAAACAAGTCCGCAATACTTGTGACACCGATGCCTGAGGCCATGAATGGGAGCACGCGACCGGTAGCGTATGATGCGCAATCCTGCCGCCAGCCCTTTCTACGCCCGCCGTCGGCGCCGGGAATCCGCAGAGCCTGGGGAGGTTCACTGAAATGTTGTACGATAAATCCCTTGAAAAGGATAACTGTGGTTTCGGCCTGATCGCTCATATTGAAGGCGAACCCAGCCATAAAGTAGTGCGCACCGCGATTCATGCCCTGGCTCGCATGCAGCACCGCGGCGCAATTCTTGCTGATGGCAAAACCGGTGACGGCTGTGGCCTGCTATTACAAAAGCCCGATCGTTTTTTCCGCATCATTGCGGAAGAACAGAACTGGCGCTTAGCCAAAAATTACGCGGTCGGCATGCTGTTCCTGAGCAAGGACGATGAGCAAGCCCGCGCCAGCCGTCGCATTGTCGAAGAAGAAGTGCTGCGCGAAACCTTATCGATCGTTGGCTGGCGCGAAGTGCCAACCAATCAGGACGTGCTGGGCGAAATCGCCCTCTCCTCTCTGCCGCGCATTGAGCAAATTTTTATTAACGCCCCTGCTGGCTGGCGTCCGCGTGATATGGAGCGCCGCCTGTATATGGCGCGTCGTCGTATTGAAAAGCGTATCGAAGCGCTGGGCGATAAAGAGTTCTATATCTGCAGCTTCTCCAACCAGGTCAATATCTATAAAGGTCTCTGTATGCCGGCGGACCTGCCGCGCTTCTACCTTGACCTGGCAGATCTGCGCATGGAATCGGCCATCTGTCTGTTCCATCAGCGCTTTTCCACGAATACCGTGCCGCGCTGGCCGCTGGCGCAGCCGTTCCGCTATATGGCGCATAACGGTGAAATCAATACCATTGCCGGCAACCGGCAATGGGCACGCGCACGCGCCTATAAATTCCAGACGCCGCTGATCCCCGATTTACAGGATGCCTCACCGTTCGTGAATGAAACCGGCTCTGACTCCAGCTCCATGGATAATATGCTGGAACTGTTCCTGAATGGCGGGATGGATCTGATCCGCGCGATGCGTCTGCTGGTGCCGCCTGCCTGGCAAAATAATCCCAATATGGATCCTGAGCTGCGCGCCTTTTTTGACTTTAACTCCATGCATATGGAACCGTGGGATGGCCCGGCCGGCATTGTAATGTCTGATGGTCGCTATGCAGCCTGTAACCTCGACCGTAACGGTCTGCGACCGGCGCGCTATGTGATCACCAAAGATAAGCTGATCACCTGTGCCTCTGAAGTCGGTATTTGGGATTATCAGCCAGATGAGGTGCTGGAAAAAGGCCGCGTTGGGCCAGGCGAACTGATGGTTATCGATACCCGAGCGGGCCGTATTCTGCACTCCGCCGAAACCGATAACGATCTGAAAAGCCGTCATCCTTACCAGTCATGGATGGAGAAAAACGTTAAGCGCCTGATCCCGTTTGAGGATCTGCCTGACGATCAGGTTGGCCGCCGCGAGCTGGATGACACCACGCTTGCCACTTACCAGAAACAGTTCGCCTACAGCAGCGAAGAGCTGGATCAGATTATTCGCGTGCTGGGTGAAAACGGTCAGGAAGCGGTGGGCTCAATGGGCGATGATACCCCGTTCGCCGTGCTTTCCAGCCGTCCCCGCATTATTTATGACTATTTCCGCCAGCAGTTCGCGCAGGTCACTAACCCGCCGATCGATCCGCTGCGTGAAAATCATGTTATGTCGCTGGCGACCAGCATCGGTCGCGAGATGAATGTCTTCTGCGAAGCGGAAGGCCAGGCACATCGCGTCTCGTTTAAGTCGCCGATCCTGCTCTATTCCGACTTCCGTCAGCTAACGACGATGGAAGGCGAATACTATCGCGCCGATACGCTTGACTGCACTTTTAATCCTGCGGAACAAACGCTGGAAGCGACGATGCATCAGCTTTGCGATCGGGCTGAAAGCATGGTGCGTAACGGTACCGTACTGCTGGTGCTCTCCGATCGGGCTATTGCGGAAGATCGTCTGCCGGTCCCGGCGCCGATGGCGGTGGGGGCGATTCAGGCGCGCCTGGTTGAGAAAAACCTGCGCTGCGATGCCAATATCATTGTCGAAACCGCCAGCGCGCGCGATCCGCATCACTTCGCCGTACTGCTGGGATTCGGCGCGACCGCTATCTATCCTTACCTTGCCTATGAATCACTGGCGAAAATGGCCGATAGCGGCGTGATTGAGAAAGATTACCGTACGCTGATGCTGAACTACCGTAACGGTATCAACAAAGGCCTGTACAAGATCATGTCCAAAATGGGCATCTCAACCATCGCCTCTTACCGCTGCTCAAAGCTGTTTGAAGCGGTTGGCCTGCATAAAGAAGTCTCTTCGCTCTGCTTCCAGGGCGTGGTTAGCCGTATCAATGGCGCCAGCTTCGCGGATTTCCAGCAGGATCTGATTAATCTGGCAAAACGCGCCTGGCTTCAGCGCAAGCCGCTGGAACAGGGCGGTCTGCTGAAATATGTGCATGGCGGGGAGTACCATGCGTATAACCCCGACGTAGTGGCAACGCTGCAAAAAGCGGTGCAGAGTGGCGAATATAGCGATTACCAGCTCTATGCCCGCGAGGTAAACGAGCGTCCTGTCGCTACGCTGCGCGATCTGCTGGCGATCCAGCCAGGCACCCAGCCGGTAAGGCTGGATGAGGTTGAGCCTGCCAGTGAACTCTACAAGCGTTTTGATACCGCTGCGATGTCCATTGGCGCGCTGAGCCCGGAAGCCCATGAATCTCTGGCTGAGGCGATGAACAGCCTGGGCGGCTACTCTAACTCCGGCGAAGGCGGTGAAGATCCGGCGCGTTACGGAACCAATAAAGTGTCGCGCATTAAACAGGTTGCTTCCGGCCGCTTTGGCGTTACGCCCGCTTATCTGGTTAACGCAGATGTTATCCAGATCAAAGTGGCGCAGGGCGCGAAACCTGGCGAAGGTGGACAGCTGCCGGGCGATAAGGTGACGCCTTATATCGCTAAGCTGCGTTATTCCGTACCGGGCGTAACTCTGATTTCACCGCCGCCGCATCATGATATCTACTCGATTGAAGATCTGGCGCAGCTGATTTTCGATCTGAAGCAGGTTAACCCGAAGGCGATGATTTCCGTGAAGCTGGTTTCAGAACCGGGCGTGGGAACGATCGCTACCGGCGTGGCAAAAGCCTATGCCGATTTAATCACTATCGCTGGCTATGATGGCGGTACCGGCGCCAGCCCGCTCAGCTCAGTGAAGTATGCTGGCTGCCCATGGGAGCTGGGGCTGGTGGAAACGCAGCAGGCGCTGGTGGCCAACGGCCTGCGTCATAAGATCCGCCTGCAGGTTGATGGCGGTCTGAAAACCGGGCGAGATATCATCAAAGCGGCGATTCTCGGTGCAGAGAGCTTTGGCTTTGGTACCGGCCCCATGGTGGCGCTCGGCTGTAAATATCTGCGTATTTGCCATCTGAATAACTGTGCGACCGGTGTGGCAACCCAGGATGAAAAGCTGCGTAAAAATCATTACCACGGTCTGCCGTATCGCGTAACCAATTACTTCCAGTTTATCGCACAGGAAACGCGGGAAATTATGGCGGAGCTGGGCGTTAAACGGCTGGTGGATCTGATTGGCCGTACTGACCTGTTAACCGTGCTGGAAGGCTTCACAGCGAAACAGCAGAACCTGGATCTCTCTTCATTGCTGGTAACGGCTACGCCGATGCCGGGTAAAGCGGTGTACTGCACTGAAAGCAGTAACCCGCCGTTTGATAATGGCGACCTTAACAAAGCGCTGTTGCAACAGGCGATGCCTTACGTAGAAGCGAAGCAGAGCAAAACGTTCTGGTTTGACATTCGCAACACCGATCGCTCCGTTGGCGCGACGCTCTCCGGTGCTATCGCCGCGATCCATGGCGATCAGGGACTGGCAGCCGATCCGATCAGAGTGCACTACAGCGGGACAGCAGGACAAAGCTTTGGCGTATGGAACGCCGGCGGCGTTGAGCAGATCCTTACCGGCGACGCCAATGACTACGTGGGCAAAGGGATGGCTGGCGGCACACTGGCTATCCGTCCGCCAGTGGGTTCAGCGTTCCGCAGCCACGAAGCCACCATTGCCGGCAACACCTGCCTGTATGGCGCTACCGGTGGCAAATTGTTTGCGGCAGGCCGCGCAGGTGAACGTTTCGCCGTGCGTAACTCAGGTGCGATTACTGTGGTAGAAGGCATCGGCGATAACGGCTGTGAATATATGACCGGCGGCATTGTTTGCATCCTGGGTAAAACCGGCGTCAACTTTGGCGCAGGGATGACCGGTGGTTTTGCTTACGTACTGGATGAAGATGGCGAATTCCGCAAGCGGGTTAACCCGGAGCTGGTAGAAGTGCTGAAGGTGGACGAGCTGGCGATTCATGAAGAGCATCTGCGTGGTTTAATCACCGAGCATGTTCAGTATACCGGATCGGCGCGCGGCGAAGAGATCCTGGCTAACTGGCCGGAGTGGGCTTCCCGGTTTGCGCTGGTCAAACCAAAATCCAGTGATGTCAAAGCCTTGTTAGGGCATCGCAGTCGTTCCGCAGCTGAGCTGCGGGTGCAGGCGCAGTAAGAGGTAATCAATGAGCCAAAACGTTTATCAGTTTATCGACTTGCAGCGCGTTGATCCGCCGAAAAAACCGCTCAAGATCCGTAAAATTGAGTTTGTAGAAATCTACGAACCTTTTTCGGGAAGTCAGGCGAAAGCCCAGGCGGATCGCTGTTTGTCATGCGGTAACCCCTACTGCGAATGGAAATGTCCGGTACACAACTACATCCCGAACTGGCTTAAGCTGGCCAATGAGGGAAGAATTATCGAAGCGGCTGAGCTATCGCACCAGACAAATAGTCTGCCTGAAGTATGCGGGCGCGTTTGCCCGCAGGATCGCCTGTGCGAAGGCTCCTGTACGCTTAACGATGAGTTTGGCGCTGTCACCATTGGCAACATTGAGCGTTATATCAATGATAAAGCGATGGAGATGGGCTGGCGTCCGGATCTGTCGCACGTTAAGCCCACCGGTAAACGCGTGGCGATCATCGGTGCGGGTCCGGCTGGCCTGGCCTGCGCTGATGTCTTAACCCGCAATGGCGTCAAAGCGGTGGTTTACGATCGGCATCCGGAAATCGGCGGCCTGCTCACCTTTGGTATCCCGGCTTTCAAGCTGGAAAAAGAGGTCATGACGCGTCGCCGTACCATGTTTACTGAGATGGGCATTGAGTTTCAGCTGAATACTGAAGTTGGCCGTGATGTTCAGCTAAGCGATCTGATCAGTGATTTTGATGCGGTGTTCCTTGGCGTTGGCACTTATCAGTCAATGCGTGGCGGACTGGAAAATGAAGATGCGCCGGGCGTGTACGATGCCCTGCCGTTCCTGATCGCCAATACGCGTCAAATCATGGGCTTTGATGAGCTGGCTGAGCAACCCTATATCAATATGCAAGGCAAACGCGTGGTGGTATTGGGCGGCGGCGATACGGCGATGGACTGTGTACGCACCTCTATTCGTCAGGGCGCGACGCACGTAACCTGCGCCTATCGTCGTGATGAAGAGAACATGCCGGGCTCACGCCGGGAAGTTAAAAACGCACGTGAAGAAGGCGTGGAATTCCAGTTCAATCTGCAGCCGTTAGGCGTGGAGATAAACGGTAACGGTCGTGTCTGCGGCGTCAGGGTTGCCCGCACTGAAATGGGCCAGCCCGATGCACAAGGTCGTCGTCGTGCTGAAATCGTTGCCGGTTCTGAGCATATTCTGCCCGCCGACGCGGTCGTCGTTGCCTTTGGCTTCCGTCCGCATAAAATGGAATGGCTGGAGCAGTTTAGCGTCGAGCTTGACGCACAGGGCCGAATCATTGCGCCAGAAGCAGAAGAAAATGCTTTCCAGACCACTAACCCGAAAATTTTTGCCGGCGGTGATGCAGTACGCGGCTCTGATTTAGTAGTTACTGCGATTGCTGAAGGGCGTAAAGCTGCTGAAGGGATTATGAACTATCTGGAAGTCTGACCAGACTGCCCAATAAAAAAAGCCCGCCTGATTTTGGCGGGCTTTTTATTTTTATTTAACGACGCGTAATGCAGGACGGCCACCGCGCGGCGGCGGATCGTCATCAGGATTATCGCCTTCGGGTTCGGCATCATCAGGACGGTCGCCGTCAATCACGGACATGACCGTCTCTTCCTGTCCCTGAGACAGCTCATCCATATCCTGCAGCTCATAAGCGGGCTCTGGCTCAAACATGGTGCCAGCACCATTCTCACGCGCATAGATAGCCAGCACTGCCGCGATAGGCACGCTAACCTGACGAGGAACGCCGCCGAAGCGCGCATTAAAGCGCACCTCATCATTACCCAGCTCCAGATTGCCGACGGCACGCGGCGCGATGTTCAATACAATCTGTCCATCGCGTGCATACTCAAGCGGCACCAACACGCCAGGCAGATTGATATCCACCACTAAATGCGGCGTGAGCTGATTGTCCAACAGCCACTCATAAAAAGCGCGCAGCAGGTAAGGACGGCGAGCGGTAAGCTGAGACATTTCCATAGCCGTTAGCCCCGGGCTTGCAGGCGCATTTCGCGTTCTGCTTCGGTCAGCGAAGCGAGGAAAGAGTCACGCTCAAATACGCGTGTCATGTAGCCTTTAAGTTCTTTCGTTCCGCTGCCCACCAGTTCCACGCCAAGCAACGGCAAACGCCATAACAGCGGAGCCAGATAGCAGTCTACCAGGCTGAACTCTTCACTCAGGAAGAAAGGCGTGCGCGTAAACAACGGCGCAATCGCCAGCAGCTCTTCACGCAGCTGCTTACGTGCCGTTTCCGCCTGCTGAGCGGAGCCGGTTTCAATAGTGCGCATCAGGCTGTACCAGTCTTGCTCAATACGATGCATCATCAGACGGCTTTCACCACGTGCAACCGGATAAACAGGCATCAGTGGCGGATGCGGGAAACGCTCGTCGAGGTATTCCATAATGATGCGTGATTGATACAGCGTCAGCTCACGATCGACCAGCGTAGGCACGGTACGATACGGGTTGAGGTCAATCAGATCCTGCGGCAGATTATCCATTTCAACCTGCTCGATCTCAACGCTGACACCTTTTTCTGCCAGTACGATACGCACCTGATGGCTGAAAATGTCAGTCGGACCAGAAAACAGCGTCATTACCGAACGTTTGTTGGCAGCGACAGCCATGAAAACCTCCAAGTTTATCCAGAATACAGTGCGAATAGCCAACCGCGCGGCGACTAACCTGCTTGACGAAACCACCCGCAGCGGAGCGACGCCAATCCTTTCCTGTCAGGACGCTCTCCGTTTAACGGGCGCAAAGTGACAGTCAGTTTACCAGATTTTAGGCAGCTTGTGGGGATGGGCAAAAAGAATTGCCGGTAAAAAGGCGGCATTTACCTCTGTTTTACGGCTTTTTACGCATAAAAAAACCCAGCGCAAGGCGCCGGGTTTTTTGTAACTGTTGCTGCCGAAGCAGAAACAATTAACGTTTGGAGAACTGCGGACGACGACGTGCTTTACGCAGGCCGACTTTCTTACGTTCAACTTCACGAGCATCACGAGTAACGAAGCCAGCTTTACGCAGTTCGCCACGCAGGGACTCGTCGTACTCCATCAGAGCGCGGGTGATACCGTGACGGATCGCACCAGCCTGACCAGAGATACCACCACCTTTAACGGTGATGTAGAGATCGAATTTACCAACCAGATCCAGCAGTTCCAGCGGCTGACGAACTACCATGCGGGCAGTTTCACGACCGAAGTACTGTTCCAGAGAACGCTGGTTGATAACGATGTTACCGCTACCCGGCTTGATAAAGACGCGAGCGGAAGAGCTTTTGCGGCGACCAGTGCCGTAGTTTTGATTCTCAGCCATTGCCTGTAATCCCGATTAAATGTCAAGAACTTGCGGTTGCTGTGCCGCATGGTTGTGCTCGTTGCCCGCGTAAACTTTCAGTTTACGGTACATAGCACGACCCAGCGGGCCCTTCGGCAGCATACCTTTAACCGCGATTTCAATTACGCGCTCAGGACGGCGAGCAATCATCTCTTCGAAGGTCGCTTGCTTGATACCACCGATATGACCGGTGTGATGGTAATAGATCTTATCGCTACGCTTGTTACCGGTTACGGCAACTTTTTCTGCGTTCAGAACGATGATGTAATCACCAGTATCAACGTGCGGAGTGTATTCCGCTTTATGCTTGCCACGCAGACGGCGAGCCA
The DNA here is from genome assembly GCF_050113775.1 of Pantoea sp. FN0302. NCBI lineage: Bacteria > Pseudomonadati > Pseudomonadota > Gammaproteobacteria > Enterobacterales > Erwiniaceae > Pantoea > Pantoea sp. FN0302. The sequence continues at coordinate 43,556 of NZ_JBNJSM010000005.1, read as the reverse complement.
GTTCAGTCGCTAAACGACCTAAAGTTTTGCCCGTCGCGTCAACGACATACCAGTCACGTTGGACGGTTTCTGGCTTAGCTGTAAAAGTTTTCATCTAAAAGCTTACCCAAATTAAGTTACACGTTGGTGAAATCCCAAACGCTTGAATAAACGGTTGAGGCTCACACGACCTTATCGACCAGCAAGCCACCCCCTCGGACAGTTTTGCCGGTGCTACAAAGTTTCTGGGAAAAAAAACTTTGCCGTAACGTGGGGTCGCAAGATTATAGAGAAGTCGCTGCCAAAGATCGATCACTTTTCAACAAAAAAAGGTGCCGGGCTCAGGTGAGATGCTTTAAGCGCAAATACTCTTCGCTTTGCATCTCCTGCAGACGCGACAGGCAGCGCTGATACTCGAATTTCAGCCGTTCGCCCTGATAAATATCAAACAGCGACGCCTCGGCGGAAACCACCAGCTTTACGTGCCGTTCGTAAAACTCATCCACTAACGCCAGAAAACGCCGCGCACGGTCTTCGCTGCGCGCCTGCATAACCGGGACATCCAGCAGCAGCACGCTATGAAAACGCCGCGAAAGCTCAATGTAATCATGCTGGCTGCGCCCTTCTCCGCACAGCGTGGCGAAGTCGATCGCCAGTACGCCCTTTTCCACACCCTGCGTCGGTAACTGACGGTGATTGATTTCCAGCACCGGCCGCTCTTCGGCCGCCTGCCCTGCCAGCGCGATAAACATGCGGCTCATCGCCTGACGCGTTTCTTCACTTAACGGCGACATCCAGAGATGCGCTGACGTTAACGTACGCAGGCGGTAATCGATGCCTGCATCAACGTTCATGATTTCGCAATGCTGCTTGATCTGCTCAATAGCAGGTAAAAAGCGCGCGCGCTGCAGACCGTTGCGGTAGAGCTCATCAGGCGGGATATTGGAAGTGGCGACCAGGGTAATGCCACGGGCAAAGAGGGCTTCCATCAGGGTGCCCAGCAGCATGGCATCCGTAATATCAGAGACAAAAAACTCATCGAAGCAGAGCACATCCGCCTGGGCTTTAAAGCGGTCCGCCACGATTTCCAGCGGATCGCTTTCACCCTGCAGCGCGGTTAACTCTTCATGCACCCGCAGCATGAAACGATGGAAATGAAGCCGCAGCTTGCGCTCGCCAGGAATAGACTGAAAAAAGAGATCCATCACCCAGGTTTTGCCGCGCCCGACGCCGCCCCACATATAAAGGCCACGCACCGGCGGCGGCTGACTGCTTTTCTCTTTTCCCAGCAGCTTATTGAACTTGCCCAGCCAGCCTGAAGTGGGTTGCTGTTCTGAAAGTTGACGGGCGATAAGCGCCCGCTGAATCGCATCCAGGCGGCTTATCGCCTTATGCTGAACTTCATCAGGTTGATATTCACCTTTATCCAGCGCCTGCTGATAACGCGCCAGCGGAGACATCGTTTGCATTCTTGCTCCTGCTTCCCTAAAAAATGTCAGGCAACTGCCTGTTTGTCGAAAAAAAGTTCGTTCTACACTAAGCGATGCTGCCGCAGGATTCCACTTCCATTAGATTAACGGTTATAGTGGCTACTATTGAAGTGGAACGCCCTACGGAACAACGAGGACAATACGGGAGTCATTATGACCTGGGAATACGGGCTAATTGGTTTAGTCGTTGGCATTATTATCGGCGCTGTCGCCATGCGTTTTGGTAATAAGAAATTGCGCGAGCAGCGCTCGCTGCAGTATGAACTGGAGAAATCCAAAGCGGAGCTGGCGGATTACCGCGAAGAGTTGACCAACCACTTTGCTCATAGCGCAGAGCTGCTGGATAACATGGCGCGTGATTATCGTCAGCTTTATCAGCATATGGCGAAAGGATCTAACGATCTGCTGCCTGACCTGCCGGGTGAGAAAAATCCGTTCTCTTATCAGCTTACCGAAGCGGAAGCGGATAACGATCAGGCACCGGTGCAGATCCCGCGTGATTATTCAGAAAATGCGTCCGGTCTGCTGCGTGGTGAGCGCACGCCACGCAATTGATTCACGGGGCGCGCCAGCGCCCTGTCTTCTTTCGCTTTTTCAAGCCAGCTACCTGAGCTGGCAAGTCACTCTGTCAATCCCCTGTTAAGCAGCGAGAGCGTCGTAACGATGAAGAAAAGATCATTATTGTTGAGCGCGGTAGCCTTATCCGTTGGTTTAAATTTCAGCCTGGCACCTTCAGCCATGGCTTCGCTGCCTTCCCAGGTCCAGAATCAGGCCCTGCCCAGTCTGGCGCCCATGCTGGAGAAAGTGTTGCCGGCCGTGGTCAGCGTTCATGTTGAGGGCACGGCAACCGAAAACGCCGCGCAGGATCTGCCTGAGCCGTTAAAACGCTTTTTCGGTCAGGGACAGGGGGATGCGCAACCTCAGCCTTTCGAAGGACTGGGTTCGGGCGTGATTATTGATGCCCAGAAAGGCTATATTTTAACCAACAACCATGTGGTTAACGGCGCTGATAAAATCAGTGTTCAGCTGAGCGATGGCCGTGAATATGACGCTAAGCTGCTGGGCCGCGATGCTCAGACCGACATTGCGCTTATTCAGGTGTTGAATGCGAAAAACCTGACGCAGGTTAAAGTTGCAGATTCAGACCAGTTACGGGTCGGCGACTTCGCTATCGCCATCGGCAACCCCTTTGGCCTCGGTCAGACAGCAACCTCAGGCATTATCTCTGCGCTGGGCCGCAGCGGGCTGAACCTGGAAGGCCTGGAGAACTTTATTCAGACCGATGCTGCAATTAACCGCGGCAACTCCGGCGGCGCGCTGGTAAATCTTAACGGTGAGCTGATCGGCATCAATACTGCTATTCTTGCCTCCAGCGGTGGCAACATTGGCATCGGCTTTGCTATTCCGGGCAATATGGCTATGGAGCTGGCTAAGCAGCTGATTGAGACTGGCGAAGTAAAACGTGGTCAGTTGGGCATTAAAGGCACGGAAATGACCGCTGATATGGCGCGCGCCTTTAATGTGGATGCCCAACGCGGCGCCTTCGTCTCTGAAGTGCTGCCTAAATCCGCGGCGGCGACCGCTGGAATCAAGTCTGGCGACATTATTACTTCTGTGGACGGCAAGTCCATTACCAGCTTTGCTGAACTGCGGGTGAAAATCGGTACCACGCCGCCGGGCAAAGAGGTAAAAATCGGCCTGCTGCGCGAAGGGAAACCGCTTAGCGTCACGGTGAAGCTTGATGCCAGCGCGCGTACTATGACCAGCGACGAACTCATGACGCCTGCGTTACAGGGCGCGGCGCTCAGCGATGGTCAGCTGCCTGACGGTAATAAAGGCGTTAAGGTAGATAGCGTACAAAAGGCGACGCCGGCGGAGCAGATCGGTTTGCAAAAAGATGATGTCATCATTGGCGTTAACCGCACGCGCGTTCAGAACCTGGATGAGATGCGTAAGGCACTGGCCAGCAAGCCGCCTTTCCTGGCACTGAATATCGTACGCGGCGGTGAAAGCCTCTATCTGCTGCTGCGCTAAAAAAGCGCCATATCATGTTGCGGACACAAGCCCGTGTGTGTCCGCGCAACTCATGATATTCTGCCCCAGTTCTTTTCCGATATAGCTTAACATCATGTTTCTTAAACTCTTGCGCTCGGTAGTTCTGGGGCTGATCGTCGCAGGTATTTTACTGGCGGTGATGCCCGCGTTGCGCATCGGCAGCAGCCTGCTTTCTGTGCCGGAAAGCAGCGCCGATCAAACGCCATTTAGCTTTAATCAGGGAGTACGCCGCGCCGTTCCGGCCGTGGTAAACGTCTATAACCGCAGCGCGTCGAGCAGTAACGGACGAGGTATTACTACGCTCGGCTCCGGCGTGATAATGAATAATAAAGGTTATATCCTGACCAACCGTCACGTTATCAACGGTGCCGATCAGATTATTGTCGCGTTACAGGATGGACGTTTTATTGAGGCTATGCTGGTTGGCTCTGACAGCCTGACCGATCTGGCGGTACTGAAAATCACCGCCACTAACCTGCCGGTTATTCCCATTAACCCGGAACGCATCGCGCACGTGGGCGATATCGTAATGGCTATCGGCAACCCCTATAACCTTGGGCAAACCGTCACCCAGGGCATTATCAGCGCCACTGGCCGCGTAGGCTTAAGCCCTTCCGGGCGACAAAACTTTCTGCAAACCGATGCTTCGATTAACCGGGGCAACTCTGGCGGCGCGCTTATCAACTCCCTGGGCGAGCTGATGGGCATCAATACGCTTTCGTTTGATAAAAGTAACGATGGCGAGACGCCGGAAGGGATCGGCTTTGCAATCCCCACCGCGCTGGCGACAAAAATCATGGATAAGCTTATTCGTGACGGGCGCGTTATTCGCGGCTACATCGGGATTACCGGGCGTGAAGTGCCACCGCTGCATGGACAGAATGCCGGTGTGGATCATATTCAGGGAATTGTAGTGAATACCGTTGCGCCTGAAGGCCCGGCAGCCAAAGCCGGTATTCAGGCGAATGACCTGATTACCAGCGTTAACGGCAAGCCCGCCGTTTCTGCGCAGGAAACCATGGATCAGGTGGCTGAGATACGTCCCGGCTCGGTGATTGATGTGCAGGTTATTCGTAACGATCGGAAACTGACGCTGGAAGTCACCATTCAGGAATATCCTGCGCAATAGCGACGCCGTAACAAGACGCTCGAAGGCTCCTTTTAAAACGGTCTTCTGCTGCGTAATAAAAAAGGGAGCCCTGTGGCTCCCTTTTTAATATCAGTAATATTACTTAACGAACTCTTCGCCCAGCTGAATATCTTTCTTCAGCGTCTCCAGCATGCCTTCCAGCGCTTTTTGCTCAAAGTCGCTCAGTTGTCCAATGGGACGACGCTCAGCCACGCCCTCTTTGCCCAGCAGCAGCGGCTGCGAGAAGAATCGCGCATATTCACCATCGCCCTCAACATAGGCGCACTCTACCACATTGCTTTCACCCTGCAGCGCGCGTACCAGTGACAGACCAAAGCGCGCAGCTGCCTGTCCCATTGACAGCGTAGCGGATCCGCCGCCCGCCTTGGCCTCAACCACTTCCGTACCCGCGTTCTGGATACGTTTGGTCAGATCGGCTACTTCCTGTTCGCTGAAAGAGACGTCTGGCACCTGTGAAAGCAGTGGCAGAATGGTGACGCCGGAGTGTCCACCCACTACCGGTACATTCAGTTCGGTCGGCTGTTTGCCTTTCAGCTCCGCCACGAAAGTGTTTGAGCGGATAATATCCAGCGTAGTCACGCCGAACAGACGATTTTTATCGTAAACGCCGGCTTTTTTCAGCACCTCTGCGGCAATGGCAACGGTAGTGTTTACCGGATTGGTAATGATACCAATCAGCGCTTTAGGAGCGGTTTTAGCCACCTGCTCGATCAGATTGCGTACAATACCGGCATTAACATTAAACAGATCGGAGCGATCCATACCCGGCTTACGTGCCACGCCGGCAGAGATCAATACCACATCGGCGCCCTGCAGCGCAGGCGTTGCATCTTCACCGCTGAAACCTTTGATTTTAACCGGCGTAGGAATGTGGCTTAAATCAACGGCCACACCGGGCGTTACGGGAGCAATATCATACAGAGAGAGTTCTGAACCCGCAGGTAACTGGGTTTTCAGCAGAAGTGCGAGTGCCTGGCCGATACCACCAGCCGCACCGAGAACTGCAACTTTCATCCTAAACTCCTTATTATTGTGAGCATAAAAATGTCGGAATCCAGCGGGGTACTATGCTGGACGACCTGAGAAGTAATAGCGAGGACGTTGTCATCGTTTTACCTGGCCGATAAAAGCCAGCAGAAACGGGTGAAAATGACCGCATTACGTACAGGCCTGACACTGGGCGTAACCGGATACAGATAAATTAATCAACAATACCTTACACCGTCCGCGCTTAGCAGAACAACATCAATTTTATAACAATCCCTTCACTTCGTCTGCCATAGCTATGCGCTTCGCGTAAATTTTATCTGCGCCAAAAGTCTGGTAAAATGCGCGCCCACTGCGCGGTAACGGCACTGTTCACCGCAGCGTATTTGCATAAACATTCATTTAAATGCATAATAATGTATTGCCTGCTGGCCGGGCTTCACAGCATTTTTATATTATCGGTAGCCTATGCGTAACCCATCGAAACAAGAAGATCTGATTAAAGCATTCAAGGCTTTATTGAAAGAGGAAAAATTCAGCTCGCAGGGTGAAATTGTGACAGCCCTGCAGGATGAAGGCTTCGACAATATCAACCAGTCGAAAGTCTCCCGTATGCTGACCAAGTTTGGTGCGGTGCGTACCCGTAACGCGAAGATGGAAATGGTTTACTGTCTGCCAGCCGAACTGGGGGTGCCCACCACAACCTCTCCGCTTAAAAACCTGGTGCTGGATATTGATTACAATGATGCGCTGGTGGTGATTCATACCAGTCCCGGCGCAGCACAGTTGATTGCCCGCCTGTTGGACTCATTAGGCAAAGCGGAAGGGATCCTTGGTACGATTGCAGGCGACGACACCATTTTTATCACGCCAGCGCGCGCCTTTACCGTGAAACAACTTTATGAAGCTATCCTGAATCTGTTTGAACAGGAACTGTAAGCAAAGCGGGATCGCTGGCTGTTAGTGGGCGATCCTGTTTTCTGTTAATTCAGTATGATTGCTTTTTGCGCATATTATCCTCTACCCGTTCTTCTCCTTCTTCCTGCCTTACTGTGTTTCAAAACGCCACTCTCAGCGTTAAATGGAATAAGAGCGCCTTTTTTTATTGGCTGCTATATCAACATATTCGCATATCGTGCTGCCTGCATTACCACCAGGCAGGAGATGTGACCATCTAAGCATGTTTACTGGTTGATTCGACCAAAAAGCAAAGCACAAATAGATAAAGCCACTTATCACACTGTTTTAATTAAAAAATAACCAATTCTGCGCAATAAATAGCCTTTCTATATAACTCTTGGTTATAAAAAAAGCGTCATTAGCTAAAGCGTAACAACAAAACATTATTAGCAGAATATTAATTTCATGCGTGATTAGATCTATACTTGTTTTTGTGATGCGGATCACAGAGCAAACAAAGACAAAAATAGAAGACGAGGAACAGATCAATGAACATTAAAACTATCATCGCAACCGTAGGACTTGCTTCTACTCTCTCATTCAGCGCTTTTGCAGCAGAATCTATCAACGCCGATCAGGCACAAAACCTGCAGCCAATTGGTACGGTAAGCATCAGCGGCATTGCAGGTACGCCGATGGATATCCATCAGGCGCTGCAGGCAAAAGCTGAGCGTCAGGGTGCCAGCGCTTATCGCATTATCGAAGCGCGTAACAACGATAACTATCACGTTACTGCTGAGCTGTATAAATAAGCGCAACGTGACTGCCGGGTGCACCGGTTTAATGCATGAACGACTCAGGCAGCCTCAGAAATAATAATCGCTATCAAGCCATCCCGGCTGCCGTAACATCGATATTCAGGAGTAAGAAATGAAAACTACATTTACCTTTGCTGCTTTAGGTCTGGCTTCCGTGCTTTCATTTGGCGCAGCTGCAGCCGATCTGGTTACTCAGCAAGACGTTGCCAGCCAGAATCTGCAACCCATCGGCACCATTTCCGTAAGCGGTATTGATGCCAGCCCAACCGCCATTCGTCAGCATCTGTCGCAGAAAGCAGACAAAGAAGGCGCTTCTGCCTATCGCGTTGTTGAGGCTTATACCAACGGTAACTACCACGCCACCGCTGAAATCTACAAATAATTACCGGGCCGACGGCCTGAACATGATATCCCGTCAAATACCTGAATTATTAGCGGGTCTGACAGGCTGAACGTGACATTTAATAAAGCGCTATCAGTCATTCCTCGTCAGCTGTTTGACGAACCCCTTGGCCCTACTGTTTAGGGCCTTTTTTATTGGTTTTTTCTCGTCTGACGGACATTAAAGCGAAGCTGACCTTCCAGTTCCTCTTCTGCTTCATCGAACAGCAAAATCAGCGCGCCATAGCGGCGTTTTTGCCCGGCTCCTAAATGAATAAACTCTATTTCTAGCGGTAATGGCAGTTGCGATTGCGTAACGGCATCCCATAATGAATCCAGATCAACAATTAACCGATCGTTAAGCGCAAAGCGTTCGCTAAACTGACGATAAAAATGCGCCTGATCGACGATCTCATTAAAGTCAAAAATCTCTTTCTTCATGCCGGTTGCTCCTTACCAGGATATTGGGCGCCACGCGCCCAATCTGCTTACAGGCCACCAATATGCAGGGCTTTTACTTCCAGATATTCTTCCATACCTAATACCGAGCCTTCACGTCCCAGACCGGACTCTTTTACGCCACCGAAAGGTGCCAGTTCGGTTGATACTGCACACTCATTGATACCGATCATGCCGCTTTCCAGCGCGGAAGAGACGCGAAAGATCCGTTGCAGATTTTGCGTATAAAAATAGGCTGCAAGGCCATATTCCGTGGCGTTTGCCCGACGGATAACCTCATCTTCATCAGTAAAACGAAAACAGGCTGCTACCGGGCCAAAAGTCTCCTCATGCGCTAACTTCATCTCTTCACTGGCCTCGGCGATAACCGTGGGCTGCCAGAAATTACCGCCTAATGCATGTCGTGCGCCGCCGGTCACGATACGTCCGCCCTTCGCCTGCGCATCTTTTACATGCTCCTCAACTTTTTCTACCGCAGCATGGTTGATTAACGGGCCAACCACTACGCCCTCCTCCATACCGTTGCCGACCCTGAGTTTGTTAACTTCCTCTGCCAGCCGCTCAACAAAGCGCTCATAAACCGCATCGTGAATAAAAAAGCGATTCACGCTAACGCAAACCTGGCCGGCATTACGGAATTTATTGGCGAGCGCCCCTTTAACCGCAGCCTCAATATCCGCATCCTCAAACACGATATAAGGCGCATTGCCGCCCAGCTCCATAGAAATTTTTTTCATGGTTTCTGCAGCGTTACGCATCAGGGTTTTGCCTACGGCCGTGGAGCCGGTAAAGGAGATTTTACGCACCGCGCCGCTGGCCATAATGGCATCGCTGATGGCATGGGTATCCCCAGCAACGCCGTTCAGCACGCCATCGGGTACGCCCGCCTTTTGCGCCAGCGCCAGCAGCGCAAAGGCGGAAAGCGGCGTATTGTTGGCAGGCTTGATAATGCCGGTGCAGCCTGCTGCCAGCGCGGGGCCCAGCTTACGCGTCAGCATCGCCATTGGAAAATTCCATGGCGTAATGGCCGCTACCACGCCTACCGGTTCCCGCGTGACCAGTATGCGCGCGCCGCTTTTGGCCGGTGGAATGATTTCGCCATTGGCGCGTTTGGCCTGCTCGGCAAACCACTGAATAAAGCTGGCGGCATACTCCACTTCACCTTCAGCCTCTTTCAATGGTTTCCCCTGTTCAGCGGTCATCAGCTGTCCCAGCCAGCTTTTATTCTCGATAATCAGCTGATACCAGCGATAAAGAATCTCCGATCGCTGTTTCGCGGTCAGGGCACGCCAGGCGGGAAAAGCTTGCTCGGCTGCAGCAATCGCCTGTTCGGTTTCGCGCTTGCCGCCTTTAGCTACGCGCGCGATCGCCTCGCCGGTAGCCGGATTCAGCACCTCAAAGGTTTCGCTCAGGGTTTGCCACTGGCCGTTAACCAGACAGCCCGTCTGGAAAAGTTCATGATCTTGCAGGGAATGGGTCATTTTACGCTCCTGTTTTTACTGTCCCGTTGTGCCAAGTATAGTTGGCAAAGCGTGGGCCTTCGGTTTCAGCACGGCAGGAAAACAGGGAGAACGGGCGCAAAGGCCGGTGCCTGAGGGCACCGACGGCAGGATTAAATATTGATCAGGGTGTTCTGATATTTTTTCAGCATATCGGCCAGGCGCTTAACCGGCTCGGTAACGCTTAACGGCGCCTGATAGCGCTGGAGCTTTTCCTGATAGGTATCAAACTCGCGCAGTAGCTTATGATAATAATAACGTCGCTTGTCATCGCTACGTGAAGCTATCACCCGGTCAGCGGTATAACGCAGCTGCTTATGAAACGCCGAGAGATCGGCGTTCACCGGGATCTCCGCATTCCGCAAGCGCTGATGACCAATAATCAAAGTCAGCGCCAGACGGTACTTATCAATATCGCCGGGAAACAGATTCAACAGCAAAAACAGCTGTTGATAAAGCGCAGGCAGATGGTTCTCTTTACGTCGCGCCTGATTGGTCGTCAGAGCCGATACTGCTGCATACATAAAGCGATTCAGCAAGGTGCGTCCAGTGCGGGCGCGTGAGTTGTCGCGAATAATCAGGATCACCATCAGCGCCACAAAACAGCCGATAACCTGACCCAGCGCGCTATCAAGGAAGGAGTTTACTGAGAACGTCATAGGGTTATCCAGCACCACAATATTCAGCGTGCCGACAAACGCACCGAGCGTACCCAACTGCCGCCGCTGGATAAAGATACCGGCGACAAACGCTAACGTACCGAGCGCGATACAGAGCAGCAGCATACTCTGCTGCGTAGAGGGCATAATCACCATAAAATAGAGCGCCCCCAGCGGTACCGCCACCGTCATCCCGTAAAGAAAGTCTTTCGCCATCATCAGCGGATTCGGCGCACGCATCGCCAGCGCGGTAATCACCGCCAGCATCAGCATACAGCCGCTGCCGGACGTCCAGCCGCTATAGAGCCAGAAGAGCGTCCCCAGCGCCGTAGCAACAAAAGTACGGATGCCGTTAATCATCGCATGATGGGTTTCCGCTGAGCGCGCACGCACCACTTCCACTTCGTGGCTCAGCAGAGCTTCTTCCTGCTGACTCATGCTGCTATTGGTCTGTACGCCCTTTAACAGCATCAAATATTGCGTCGCAGCGCCTACCCAGCTCACCAGCGTCATCGGCGTGCTTTTACTGCCGGATGCGCTTATCACACGTCGCAGATTTTTCAGATGCTTGTGCAGATCGCTGAGGTTGTTGACCTCTTTTTCCAGCAGAACACGATACTGCGGCGGTATAAATTCAGGACGCGAGTTTTGGATCAGGAACGTTTCCGCTGCCTGCGTAATCAATGTCAGCGAAAGCGTGTGCATCCCTTTCAGGCGGCGGTTTGCCCGCTGCCAGCGTGACGACTCCATATTCAGCTGGCTACGCATGCCGTTAAGGGTCGTGGTGCGTCGCACCAGATTGCCCCACGCCTTATCCACCTCTTCTTTATCGCCATGAGCCACGCAGAGCTGCAGCAGGCGGTACTGCTCTAACAGCAGCGTTTCGATCTCTTTATCGATCACCTTCTTGATCGAGCGCGGCGAGAACACCACATCCGCCAAAATTGCTGAGATGATGCCAATAATAATCTCACTGCAGCGTTCTACCGCAAACTGCGGAGCCAGCATTGGCGTGCCGGCAGTTAAATCCACGCTGACCACGATAATCAACGCGGTGTAACCCGCCAGCCCCAGCGCATAAGAGTTTTCTACACGCATCAAAGAGGAAACCCAAACGCAGAACCCGGCCCAGATACAGCAGAGCAGCATCATTACCACCGGCGCGCGAATGGTGGCGATCATAATTACCAACGCCGCCAGACAGCCCAGGAAGGTGCCGATGATACGCAGCATACCGCGGTGACGCAGCGCGCCAGAGTAAGGGTCGCCGCCTGCGGCAAAGGCGGTACCGCCGGCGACGATACCGGCAGTCATCACCGCCCAGCGCGGCGTTTCCAGATTAAAGTGAAAGCCAATCAGTAGCGCGATAAGAATGGCAAAAGTCAGCTTAACCGGAAAGCGTAATCGTTCGAGTTGCATCACGCCCTCGCTTAGCCGAACTCACGCAGGCGATGCAGCAGCCGGGTCAGCGGATTTTCCGGTTTCTGCTCGCGATCTTTCTCGCCGGTGACAACGATGGTGGCCGTGGTGCCTGCAGGATAGAGGTTACCCTGCTGCCGATCGAGGCGGATCTTGACCGGCACGCGCTGCGCCAGACGCACCCACTCCAGATTCGAATCGATGGTAGCCATGCCTTTGCTGTCGACGCTGCTGCTGCTGTTGGTTACGCCAGCCGCCACCGAATCAACCGTACCACGCAGCACGCGATCGCTGCCCAGCGGCGTGATCTCAGCACGATAGCCGGGACGAACGCCTTCCAGCTTGGTCTCTTCCATGTAGCCCATCACGTAGTAGGAGTTCTGTTTTACCAGCGCCACGGAAGTTGTGCCACGCGTGATAAATTCACCGGTAAATACATTGAGGTTGGTAACCCAGCCATTAGCTGGCGCACGGATAACCGTACGTTCCAGATCCAGCTTCGCCAAATCGCGTGAGGCCTGCGCCTTCGCCAACTGATGTTCGGCGGTTTGCAGATCGTTATTGGATTGCTCGATCGCTTCGCGTGACATAGCGATCACGCCCAGCTTGTTGCGGCGGGCCGCTTCACGACGTTTCTCATTAACCAACGCCTGGTAATACTGCACATCCGCATCTGCTTCCGCGAGCGCTTTCTCGAAACGCGGCTGGTCGATGGTAAACAGCACGTCGCCCTTTTTTACCAGTTGGTTATCACGTACGCGCACGTCAGTAATCAGACCGGTGACGTCAGGGGCGATAGCCACCACGTCAGCGGCGAATTTAGCGTCTCGTGTCCAGGGCGATTCGGTATAAAAAGCCCAGGCGCGGAAAACAACCACCACGGCGATAACAACCAGAATCAGGGTAATGGCATAGCGCGCAATTTTTCTTATTAGAGCTTTCACTTAAAACCTCAGACGAACAGACAGGATACTAAATAGAACAGGCAACAATAGAGTGCGGTATTAAACAGCGCCGGATGCCAGACAAAATCATACAAACCAACCGGCTGCAGTACGCGACGTACCAGCCAGAACAGCAAGAGCGAGACAATGATTTCAAAAAATATGGGCGGAAAAGAGAGCCCAAATATGACAATAACCGGTAACACACTCATCTTTTATCCTTGTTGATACGTAACCGGGCCATACCGTGATGCCAGCGCGAAACGGCCTGCAAATACAGGTAGTTTCATATTACGGGTTGATGATGATCGGACGACAGGTACACTGTCAGACGAATATCAGCACCTAAAGCATAGCGTGTACTTAAGTGTCCTGGCACAAAAGGTGAGTCACCAGACGGCAACCCGGCGTCATATAGTAACGCGCCTGACTATAAGTTATCTACATAATGTGATCTAAATCACTTTTAAGCCAGAGTGAATAATGGAACGACTCAAGGGTATGTCGGTTTTTGCCAAAGTGGTTGAATTGGGGTCGTTTACTGCCGCTGCGCGTCAGTTACAGATGAGCGTTTCCTCTATAAGCCAGATTGTCTCTAAACTGGAAGATGAACTGCAGGTTAAATTACTCAATCGCAGCACCCGCAGCCTTGGGCTGACTGAAGCGGGCCGTATTTACTATCAGGGCTGTCGCCGGATGCTGACGGAAGCGCATCAGGTCCATGAACAGCTGTATGCTTTTAATAACTCGCCGATCGGCACGCTGCGCATCGGCAGCTCATCCACCATGGCGCAAAACGTGCTGGCAAATATGACGGCGGAAATGCTGCAGGAATATCCCGGCCTGACGGTGAATCTGGTAACCGGTATTCCGGCACCCGATCTGATTGCCGATGGGCTGGACGTGGTGATCCGGGTCGGAGCCTTACAGGATTCCAGCCTGTTTTCGCGTCGACTGGGCTCAATGCCGATGGTGGTTTGCGCCGCGAAACACTATCTTGAGCAGCACGGTACGCCCGAGAAACCCGCCGATATTGCTAACTTTTCATGGCTGGAATATAGCGTGCGGCCAGACAGCGATTTCGAACTGATTGCGCCGGAAGGGATCAGCACGCATCTTTCGCCGCAGGGGCGCTTTGTTACCAATGACTCACAAACGCTGATCCGCTGGCTGAAGGCAGGCTGCGGCATCGCCTATGTTCCGCTGATGTGGGTGATTGAAGAGATTAAGGCGGGTGAAGTGGAGATTCTGTTTAGTCGCTATCAGTCAGATCCGCGTCCGGTCTATGCCCTTTATACGCAGAAAGATAAGCTGCCGTTGAAAGTACAGGTATGTATTGATTATCTCAGCGCCTGGTTTAAAAAGGTGGCGGAGATCTATCAGGAACATCGCAACAGCGGTTAAATCCCTGGCAGAGAGCCTGCCAGGGAAGATAAATCAGGCGGTGCCGCCTACGGTCAAACGATCCAGTTTCAGCGTTGGCTGGCCGACGCCTACCGGCAGGCTCTGCCCTTCCTTGCCGCATACGCCCACGCCTTTATCCAGCGCCAGATCGTTGCCGACCATGGAAATTTGCTGCATCGCTTCAATACCCGATCCAATCAGCGTCGCGCCTTTTACCGGACGCGTCACTTTTCCTTTCTCGATCAAATAGGCTTCTGAAGTAGAGAAAACAAACTTGCCGGAGGTGATATCCACCTGCCCGCCGCCAAAGTTAGGCGCGTAGAGGCCATACTCCACGCTTTCAATAATTTCCTGCGGCGTCGACTGCCCCGCCAGCATATAGGTATTGGTCATGCGCGGCATCGGCAGATGCGCATAAGATTCACGGCGACCGTTACCGGTGGGCTTAACTCCCATCAGGCGCGCGTTAAGCTTATCCTGCATATAGCCTTTCAATATGCCATTTTCGATCAGCACGTTGTACTGGCCCGGTACGCCTTCATCATCAATGGCTAACGAACCGCGCAGGCCATCCAGCGTACCATCATCTACCACCGTACAGAGTTCAGATGCCACCAGTTTGCCCATCTGCCCACTGAACATAGAGGTGCCGCGTCGGTTGAAATCACCTTCGAGCCCATGCCCGACCGCTTCGTGCAGCAGCACGCCAGGCCAGCCTGCGCCCAGCACCACCGGGATTGAGCCCGCAGGCGCCGCAACGGCGGAGAGGTTAACCAGCGCCATGCGTACCGCTTCGCGCGCCCAGCGCTCGGCCCGCACTTCGCCCGCTTCATCAGCAAGGAAGAAATCATAGCCGGTACGTCCGCCGCCGCCGCTGGAACCGCGCTCGCGTTTGCCATCCTCTTCCACCAGTACGCTGACCGACAGGCGCACCAAAGGACGCACGTCTGCCGCCAGCGTGCCGTCGGTCGCCGCCACCAGCACCAGTTCATATACGCCGGTCAGGCTGGCGCTGACTTCCTGCACGCGCTTGTCCGCCATACGCGCCGCGCTATCGACGCGGTGCAGCAGCGCGATTTTTTCTTCGCGCGACAGGCTTTGTAAAGGATCGAAAGCGGGATAAAGCGCCTGATGCGATACCGCAGCCAGCGCCTGCGCCTTGCCGTTGCCCTGCTCACGAACAATGCTGCGAGCAGCCTGCGCGCTTAGCTGCAGCGCGTTCAGAGTAATCTGGTCGGCATAGGCGAAGCCGGTTTTCTCACCGCTAACGGCGCGTACTCCAACGCCCTGATCGATATTCCAGGAACCATCTTTAATGATGCGATCCTCCAGCACCCAGGACTCATGGTAGCTGGACTGGAAATAGAGATCGGCATAATCCAGGCGACGTTCTGAAAGCTGCCCAAGCAGGGTGAACAAATCCTGCTGATTGATGTTGTTCGCAGTTAGCAATTGCTCACTTACCAGATTCAGACTCATCGTTTCTCACTCGTTGTGTGACATTATTGCTATAGCCTGCGGTAATTCCCCTGCGGCGTCAAATTCACTTCGCGCTCTTTTCACGCGGTTTGCGCAACACTTCGTTAATTTCCGGTTTATCGATGGGGCCGCTGATGTGATAACGCAGCAGCGAGATTTTGTTCCACAACGGTCCCAGCACCCTGCTGGCAGCAAAAACCGCTGCGCCGACCACCGGATTGATTACAAACGCGGTCGCAACCCCTACCGATGCTGAAATTTCAGGCGCAACAACGGCTTCCATATTAATCTGCCGCTTCACCAGATCCAGCTTGCCCTGCATGGCGATATCCGCTTCCAGTCCATCTACCAGCAGATTGTCGGTTTGCATCACGCCATCTTTGATCCATGCCGTGCCGTTAATGGAGTCAAACCAGAACCCCTCGCTAAAGGTATCGCTAAAATCGAGGCGCAATTTGCGCAGCAGTGCGTCGAAGCTCACCAGCCGCAGCAGCTGACCAGCGCGTCCACTGCTGACATCAGCGATTTGCCCTTTGCCAAAATGGGTTTTCAGCACGCCGCTTAGCGACGATTCCGATGGCTGCCAGGGCGCAGCACGCCAGTGCAGATCATAATCGAGCGTGAAAGGCGCATCGCGTAGCGGCGTATTCACGCCAAACCAGTTGGTGGCATTATTGATATTGCTGCCGCTGAGTTT
Source organism: Pantoea sp. FN0302 (assembly GCF_050113775.1). Lineage (NCBI taxonomy): Bacteria > Pseudomonadati > Pseudomonadota > Gammaproteobacteria > Enterobacterales > Erwiniaceae > Pantoea > Pantoea sp. FN0302. The sequence continues at coordinate 27,236 of NZ_JBNJSM010000005.1, read as the reverse complement.
GCCTTTCAGCGAGGTACGCTGTTCGTCGGAGCGATTAACCCACTCGCCGCTAACGGTCAGGCGCGAGCTGCCGGTATCCACCAGCCCGTTGGTCAGCATTAGCGTGTCCTTCTGCGGCGTCAGGTATGCCTGGATGCGTCCGAACTTTTGTCCGCGCAGCCAGCAATCGTCACAGTTGATTTGCAGCGCTGGCCAGCCGGCAAAGTTAATTGTGCTGCTTTCCTGCGGCTGAGCGGGCGAGGCCTCTTCGCTGCCGCTTTGCCATTCCGGGTTGTAATAAAGCCAGCCAAGATGCGCGCGCCATGGCCCACTGGCAGGAATATCTAACTTGCCGTTGACTTCACGGCTCTGCGCCTCGACCTGCATTCCCCCGGCCATTAGCTGGCGCAGCGTAATCTGCGTATCGCGCCACTGCTGTCCTGCCAGCTCGAGAGCGGGCGTACTCAGCGTGATATCGCCAGGCAATTGGTAACCGGTTATCGCACTGCCGCCGCCGGTTTTTGAGGTGGCTTTCTGCGTTCCGCCATCGGCCATCAGCAGTTTCAGCCAACTGTCGCCGTCCAGCGGCGGTAGATGCAGCACCATACCGCGCGTATTCGGCAAGGCTGGCGTGCTTTTCGCCTCGTTCAGCCAGATACCGCGATCGAGACGCAGCTGTTTACCAATCAACCAGCGGCTGTTAAAGCGCTGCTGATCACCTGCTACGCCCTGTAAGTCAAAGTGCTGCAGATCGCCGCTTGCCGTTATCTTTATCGGCAGCGCTTCGCCGCGCTTTTTTGCCAGCGGAGAGGGTAAGTTACTGCTTACATTCTTCAGGTCGCCAGCAAGATCAATTTTATAATTCGCTCCGCCCTTATTTGGCAACGTGATAGCCACATCGCCCTGCCAGGGAAGCGTGCCCCTCAGCTGCTGGCTTACGCCTGCGGGCAGTGGCGCAAGTTTATTAACCTGCCACTCAGCCGCCAGACTAACGCCAATTTGATAATCCTGCGGCCGCTCTTCGGTATGAAAATTAACGCTGACCGGCTGCCCAAACCAGTTGGCCCGCAGCGTATCGCTGCGCAGGTTACCATTATCGTAGGTAAAGCTGCCGTTAAGTGCGGTAAGACGACTATTCAGCGGGGCAATAAACAGCGTGTTATTCGCCAGCTGCACATCACCGCGCGCATGAACCTGCTCGCCATCCAGCGGAATATCCAGCTGCAGGTGTCCGCCGGTTTCTCCGCCCAGCTGCAGTTCATCCAGCGCGGCACCCAGCGAAGATCGCAGCGGCGTCTGGTTAAAGTAATCGCGGATGTCAGCCGCCTCGCCGCGCAGATCGCCATTAACGATCAGCTGCTCTTTCAGGTAATCCGGTATCACAGCGCTGACGTTGTTTGCCTGAACCTTGCCGAGCATCGCCTGCTTCGCCGTCATCCACAGGCCATCGTTAACAAAATCGAGATCGATATCCAGGTTCTCAAGCGCCGGCCAGCCGGGCTGAAAAGCGTAGCTTGCGCGACGCAGCGGCACAGAGACTTCAAACATGCCTTCGTTATGGCGGAAAGGGAACAGTTTCGGGTTGCCGGCAAACAGTAATGTGGCGTTAGCGGCCTGCCCGCCTTTAATCGCCCCGCTGAGATAGTCGGTTAAGTGAGTGCCCATCAGCGGTTCAGGAAAGTAACGCCAGGCATCGCCGGCATCGGTAACATGGATCCCGGCCAGAATATCGAGGCGCGGCGGCAGCCCGGTGCCCTGACGGTAGCTGAAATCCCCTTTGGCCCACAGCGCGCGCGCCTGCACATCAAGGTTTTTGCCCTGCAGCGCCAGCGCATTTTTACTTTGCTGCCAGCTCAGGGTGCCGGTGGCGCTTTTGATCTCCAGTGGCGCCCGAAACATGGTGCCGTAAGGCATTACCGCGTCCTTGATGCCAATATCCAGCCGACCATCCGCCAGGCTACCGCTCAGTGTGCCGGTAACATGCTGCGCGCCCGGCAGCAGCTGCCAGTGTTGCCAGCTTAAATCGCGCCAGCGCGCCTGAAAGCGACTTTGATCCGGCTGCTGCAACGGAATATCCAGCGCCAGCGCATCAATTTGCCCGTGCGGCTGCAGGGTGCGCCAGTTCTCCAGCATCTGTGGCGACAGGCGGGAGAATAACGGAATTAGCGGCTCCAGCCGCTGGAGATTAAGCCCGGTGGCGCGTACGCGCAGCTCTTCCACGCTTTGCGGCTCCGGGCCGATAGCATGCTGCGACAGCCATGCCAGAGAAAAGTGCCCTTTTGGCCAGGGCTGGCCATCGGTGCGTAAGCTGTTTTGCGGCACGGTTACCGTCCAGCCGCTGCGCCAGCGCGCCAGATGCATCGTCAGGTTATCTACCTCCAGCCGATGCGGTTGCTTATCGCCCTGCCAGCGTGCACCGCCCTGTTTCAGCCAGACATCGCCATCATACACTTCGCCCTCTCTCAGGCTAAGCCAGGCGGCCAGGCTAAAACGTGCGCTCTGAAGCGTGGTGTTATCGCGCATCCACTGCCCCAGCCAGGGTTTAACATCCACGTCGTCCGCCTGTAGCCAGATGCGTCCGTCATTCAACAGACCATTCTCATCATGCAGATCTAAGCGTACCTGTACCACGCCATGCTGGCCGGTAAAGCTGGAGAGGCTGACTTCTCCTTCCGCCCGATGGCGTGCTTTTTCATTCAGCCAGCTCAGCCGTGGGATCGCCAGCTCGGCGCGCTGCCCGGAAAGCGTTTGAAAACGAATACGGCTATCGCGCAGATCAAAATGGTCGAACTGACGCAGGAACAGATCATTGATCTGACCCGCTTTTAGCGTGTGATTATTTTTATCATTGCTGATGAGCGGCGAACGGCTATCGAGGTCGAGCTGCCAGAAAGTCAGCTCACGAAACTGCCAGCGGGCGTGCAACAGGGACTGCCAGACATCCAGCGCCAGCGTCACGCGGCCAATATCCAGCGAGCCGCCATCAGGCAGGGAAACGGCCAACTGGCGCACATCCAGCGTCGGGCCGAAGTTTTCCCAGCGCCCCTGCAATGAGGCAGCATCAATTTTTAAACCGGTCGCGGAGGAAACGGCGTCAAGCAGCGCGCTGCGATGATGATTTAACTGCGGCATCACCAGCCGCAAGCCACTGACCAGTAGCGCAACGATAACGATTACCGCAGCGCCTGTAAGTAACAGGATCCTGGGCAGTTGCCTCACACTCCTCTCCTTGTCTTGCGCAAACTGTACGGATGAATAAGCTGGTTCATATTCCCGAACGTGCCGTTGCAGCAGCCAGGGAGAATCAGGTCAGCAGAGTTTACCTGAAACAGAGGCGCATTTTTAGCGCTTGACCGGAGTGAAATCTTCAAATACAGACCAAAATATTAACCAGATTTTACATCATCACCACGTCAAACTGCTCCTGGGTATAGAGCGGTTCGATCTGCACCTTTACCTGCTTGCCGACAAACAGCTCTACTTCAGCCAGCGCATGCGACTCTTCGCTTTTCAGCGCTTCGCCAACGGTGGGTGAAACATAGACCAAAAAGCGGTCGGAGTCATAAGCATGATGAACGCGTACAATTTCACGCATGATCTCGTAGCAGACGGTTTCCACCGTTTTCAGCGTACCGCGTCCTTTACAGACCGGACAATCCTGGCATAAGACATGCTCAATGCTTTCGCGGGTACGCTTACGCGTCATCTCCACCAGCCCCAGCGCGGAAAAACCGTTGATGCTGGTTTTCACCCGATCTTTACTCAGCGCGCTGTCCAGCGAGTGCAGTACGCGACGGCGATGTTCTTCATTATTCATATCGATAAAATCGATAATGATGATGCCGCCCAGGTTACGCAGCCGCAGCTGACGTGCGATCGCCTGCGTCGCTTCGATATTGGTGTTAAAAATGGTCTCATCCAGATTGCGATGCCCCACAAAGGCACCGGTATTGATATCGATAGTCGTCATTGCTTCCGTCTGGTCGATAATCAAATAGCCGCCCGATTTCAGCTCAACCTTGCGATCGAGCGAACGCTGGATCTCATTTTCCACATCATAAAGATCGAAAATCGGCTGACGACCGCTGTAATGTTCCAGCTTGGCTGTCATTTCCGGCATATATTCTGAGGTGAACTCCAGCAACAGCTCATAGGTCAGCCGTGAATCAACGCGAATGCGATCGAGCGCGGCGCCAGCGAAATCACGCAGTACGCGCTGCGCCAGCGCTAATTCGCCATACAGACGGCAGCGCGTTTTATTACGCTTTTTTCGCTCAATGACTTTGGTCCACAGACGCTTGAGAAAAGCGGCATCCTGCGCCAGCTCCTCTTCGCCAATGCCTTCCGCCGCCGTGCGAATGATAAATCCACCCTGCTCATCGCAATAGGCGGAAACCACAGCTTTCAGACGGTCGCGCTCGGCTTCGCTTTCAATGCGCTGTGATACGCCAACGTGAGAGGCACCCGGCATAAAAACCAGATAGCGCGAAGGCAGGGTAATATCGGTGGTCAGACGCGCCCCTTTGGTGCCAAGTGGATCTTTCACCACCTGCACCATCAGATCCTGACCCTGACGCACCAGCTCTGCGATATCGCGGACGCTGAAATTCTTCTGTTCTTCGCCAGCCACGCATTCGGTATGCGGCATAATATCGGAGGCATGCAGAAACGCCGCTTTGTCCAGGCCGATGTCCACAAAAGCAGCCTGCATGCCTGGCAAAACCCGACTTACGCGACCTTTGTAGATATTGCCGACGATGCCGCGCTTCGCTTCGCGCTCAATATGGATTTCCTGCAGGATACCGCCGTCAATATAGGCCACGCGTGTTTCTGATGGCGTGACGTTAACCAGTAGCTCAGCCGTCATCATGTCCCCTTACTTACCTCACGCAACGATTGAAAATGGCTGAGCAGTTCGCTGGTTTCCACCAGCGGCAGGCCAACCACGGCGTGATAGCTTCCGTTAATTTTTCTGACAAAATTGCCGCCAAGCCCCTGTATACCGTATGCGCCCGCCTTATCCATCGGTTCGCCGCTGGCGATGTACGCCTGAATATCCTGTGCCGTCAGCAGCCGGAAGGTCACATCCGTTGTCACCAGACAGTCAAGCTCACGCTGACGATCCGCCAGCGCCACGGCCGTCAGTACCTGATGCGTCTGGCCAGAGAGACGCGTCAGCATCTCTGCAGCATGCAGCGCATCGCGCGGTTTTTCCAGCACTTCGCCGTTCAGTACCACAATCGTATCAGCGCCCAGCACCGGCAGATCCTGCGGTGCCACAGCCACGCCCGCCTGCGCTTTTTCCCGCGCCAGCCGACGCACATATTGCAGCGCGCTCTCGTCCTCCCGGCGCTGCTCTTCTACGTCGGTAATAACACGTTCAAAATGCAGGCCAAGCTGCGTCAGCAGTTCACGACGACGCGGTGAACCGGAGGCAAGATAAAGGGATAACATAGTTGTCCTTACTGAACAGCGAATTGACGACGAATCTTTCTCATCAATAAGAATAGCCAGGGCCACAAAATACCGTCTACCACGCTACTCCAGAAAATCTCTGGTCGGAACGAAATATTGATAACTAAAAACTCAGCCCAGAAAACAATGACATCCATTGCCAGCGACAGCACCATAACCATTAACGCCTGTTGCCACAACGCCAGGTTACGGAAAAGCTGAAATTTGAAAGCGACCAGATAGGCGATAATGCTCAGCGCCAGCGCCCGTACCCCCAGCGTGGAGCCGGAGATCAGATCCATAATGCCGCCCATGACAAAACCGGTGCCAACGCTCACCCGATGCGGTAGCGCCAGCAGCCAGTAAATCAGGATCAGTAGCAGCCAGGAGGGACGAAACATATAAAAATTGTCCGGCCACGGCATAATTTGCAGGATCAGCGCCACCAGAAAGGATAGCCAGATAACCCAGCGGCCATGGCTGCGATAGCGACTCAAGGACGGCCTCCCTGCGCGGCAGGCTGGCTGCCCGGTACGGCGGTGCGGCTATCGGTTGAAGGCGTCGCTAAGGCAGGCGTTGAAGGATTTGCCTGCGCCGGCGCGCCTTCAGCGGCTGGCGGTAACGGCGGCCCCATTTCTCCGGCTGGCGGCAGCACCTGTGGCATCATCTGCATCAGGCGCTCGTTCGCTACCCGATGCACTTCATCCGGTGCCATCGGCATATCGCCGTTACGATCTGCGCCCCACAGCAGCAGCAAATAGCGCAGACGCTGCAGCCCTGCCGTTGGACGCGCCTGAATCACCGTGTAGGCGCGCTGCGTATCCACTTTCACGGATGATACTACCGCGACCGGATACCCTTCCGGGAAACGCCCGCCGAGGCCGGAGGTGACCAGCACGTCGCCAACGCGAATATCGGTATTGCCCGGCAGATGCTCTAGCTGCAGATCTTCGGTGCAGCCGTTGCCGGCAGCGATAACGCGAATATCATTACGCAGCACCTGAATCGGCAGAGCATGAGACGCATCGCAAATCAGCAGTACGCGGCTGGTCATCTGCCCCACCGCAATCACCTGCCCGACCACGCCCTTATCGCTGATTACCGGCTGTCCTTCATAGACGCCATTGACGCTGCCTTTATCAATCACCACCTGATCGGTATAGGGATCGGTGCCGGTAGAAATCACCTGAGTCACCATTTTATGCTCATCCTGACGCAGCGGCGATCCTAACAGCTCGCGCAGACGCGCATTTTCCTGCCGGTATTGTCCCAGCATCAGCAGCTCAGTGTTTTTCAGAAAGAGTTCGCGCTGCAGCGCTTTATTTTCCTTTTCAAGCTGCTGGCGAGAGGCCAGCGTTTCAGCAACGCTGTCCAGAATTTGTCGTGGCCCATTGGCCAGAAAATAGAATGGACTTACGGCCGTGTCCATATAGTTACGGATTTGGGTAAACGAACCCACGCGGCTGTCGGCGACAATGATGCCGATGGCCACAATAACCGCCAGAAAAAGGCGGAGCTGCAGGGAGGGCCCCCTGCTGAAAATTGGCTTCATAAACTCTGCGTATTCCCCGACATCAAAAAAAGGGAGTGTTGCTTTGCCGTGCACTCCCTTCTGGCAGATTATTCTTCGCTGAACAAATCGCCGCCGTGCATGTCGATCATTTCCAACGCTTTACCGCCGCCACGAGCGACACAGGTCAACGGATCTTCCGCTACCACGACCGGAATGCCGGTCTCTTCCATCAGCAGGCGATCAAGATTACGTAATAGCGCGCCGCCGCCGGTCAGGACCATGCCGCGCTCTGAAATATCGGATGCCAGCTCTGGCGGACACTGTTCAAGCGCAACCATTACAGCGCTAACGATACCGGTCAGCGGTTCTTGCAGGGCTTCCAGGATTTCGTTGGAATTAAGGGTAAAGCCACGCGGCACGCCCTCAGCCAGATTACGGCCGCGCACTTCGATTTCGCGAACCTCATCACCCGGATAGGCAGAACCGATTTCATGCTTGATACGTTCTGCGGTTGCTTCACCAATCAGTGAGCCGTAGTTACGGCGTACATAATTAATAATAGCTTCATCAAAACGATCGCCGCCGATACGTACGGAGGAGGAGTAGACCACACCGTTAAGAGAAATCACCGCGACCTCGGTGGTACCGCCACCAATATCCACCACCATAGAACCGGTTGCTTCAGATACCGGCAGGCCTGCGCCGATTGCGGCAGCCATTGGCTCTTCGATCAGGAAAACTTCACGCGCGCCTGCTCCCTGAGCAGATTCGCGAATTGCGCGGCGCTCAACCTGAGTAGCGCCGACCGGAACGCATACCAGCACGCGCGGGCTGGGACGCATAAAACTGTTGCTATGCACCTGCTTAATAAAGTGTTGCAGCATTTTCTCAGTAACAAAGAAATCAGCGATTACGCCATCTTTCATTGGACGAATAGCGGCAATATTGCCTGGCGTACGACCAAGCATCTGTTTTGCATCATGACCGACAGCCGCAACGCTCTTGGGAGAGCCGGCACGATCCTGGCGGATGGCAACGACTGAGGGCTCATTCAGCACGATACCCTGGCCTTTGACGTAGATCAGGGTATTCGCGGTACCCAGGTCAATGGACAAGTCGTTGGAAAACATGCCACGAAATTTTTTAAACATACTAAAGGATAATCCTGCAAGCTGGGGGCGGAAAATAAAATCCGCTTACTTTACCAACCACGCGAAGCCGCCACAAGGCGCAAAAACGTTCTACTTCGGTGAAAAATCAAGCTATCTCGCGCTTGTTACCATGTTATCGAACTGATGCAGCAATATTCGGCCGAAAAAGCAGCTGAATACCCGCGAAATCGGGCTGATAAGCGGACATAACAGTTATAAAATCTAACATTTAAATTCCACGGCGGTTGGCAGCCGCAAATAGCCGCTGGCTCCTTAACCGCGCGCCATTATGTCAAATCATCCGGCTAAACCCGAACTCTTTGCGAATATTTTTTCACATTACTATTAACCAGTTGTGAAGTAGAGAAAAAGTCGCCCTGGCCACCTGCAACGCCAAGCGCTGACAGCATTTGCCACTCTTCCCGCGTTCTGACGCCTGCGGCGAAAACCTGCGTCGGCGTCATGCTGCACACCTCAATTAAGCTTTTCACAAACAGCTGGTTTTCAGTTCGTCTTTCAATATTACGCACCAGACCCGGATGAAGCTTAATAAGCTCAACGCCCGCCTGGGTAATATAGGCGGTGCTGACTACCGTTAAGCCAGCCTGGCTGACCGCCAGACGACAGCCAAAACCTTTAAGCAATCGCAGCGCCGGTTGCAAACGATTGAAGTGTTGACACACTTCTGCCTCAGCAAGTTCAAATAAAAAACGTTGCCGCTGCGATTTAGTACACTGCAGCAGCATATCGCGCAGCGTTCGCTGAAACGTCGGCTGTAATAATGAATCAATCGTCATCGGCACCGCCAGCGTCTCTTCCGGCCAGCAGGCAGAGAGCGTCATAATACGCTGCATCAGCTGATGGTCGTACGCCTCAGCCAGCCCCATCTGCTGCACTAACGGCATAAACTCTGCTGCCTGCAGCTCTTTTTCGCCGTCAAAAATGCGCGGCAACATTTCACGATGATGCACCTGACCATCGCGCAGTACGGCCGGCTTTTGATAGAGCCGTGGGCCGCCGCGCTTCAGCGTATGCTCCAGCAGCGTACGCCATTGAACGCTGCCGCGTCCGCCATCCACATCCATTCCTTCCGCCGTCACCCATGTGTTGCCGCCCTGCAACGCAGCATGGCGTGTGGCCTGCTCAACGCTCTCCATCACCTGTTGTGTGGTTTGTCCGCTACGCCAGGCGCTAATGCCGATATAAATCATATTTTGCCGATCGATCATTGCCGTCGGCGGCAGCGCATCAACCGCTTTGATTAGATGAGCCGCGATGCCGTCCGCCTCTTTTAGCGTGCGGTGCGGCAACAGCACCATAAAATCACTGCGAAAATAGCGCGCCAGCAGAGCGCCGGAATAGCGCATAACAAACGTCGAAAGCATATTAACCAGAGAAAAGAGATAATCCTGTACCGCCCCGCTGCCCCATTTTTCACTCAGGCTGTCAAAATCGGGCAGACGGATCATCATTACCACGCCGTGGGTGCCCACTTTTTCCTGATCTTCTAATAGGGTCGCCAGTTGATTATCAAAAAAGAGCCTATTATTCAGGCCGGTCGCCGCATCCTGCGCGGTAAAGGCGCGGATAAGAGTATCAATGCGGGTACGCTGCTCGCCCGCTTCCTGGAGATCGTCCAGCAGCAGATCGATAGCCGTGGAGGCTTTCGATGGCCACTCATTGACGTTGCCGCGACCAATCCCGCGCCGTTCGCCGTCAATAATGCGTTCTGCTCGCTTTTCCAGACTCTCCATTCCTTTGAGTTGACGCCATAACCAGCGCTGCGTAGGCACCAGCAACAGCAACATAAATGCCGCTACCAGCACAACGGCAATGATTACCGAGGAACCGATAAAAGATTTAAACCAGGTATTCGCCGGATCAAGTACCTCAACACGCAACACCCAGCCGGGCTGATGCATTAGCGGCAGATCGTAACGGCGGAAGCGATTGGGAACGTCATCGAGTAGAGGATACTGACGGTGAGAAAGCGCAAGAATGGCCTTTTCTTTACTGAGGATATGTAAGCGTTCTATATCCATAAGCGGCATTGTACGCTGTAACCATGGCGTCAGTTCAGCTGGACTTTGAGTCAGCAGCGCCTGATCCACTTCTGTTTTCAGCGTCTCTATCTGCTGCTCGGCCCATTCGCTACGTAGCCAGAAAAAGCTCAGCGTGCTGCCCACCAACATTAATACTATTGCCAGAGTAATAAGCAGCGTTACAAACGCTGAGAGTTTTGTGGTTGATCGCATCCCTGTGCCTTTTTCACTGCGTTATGACCACGCCGCAACGATGAGAAGCGGGTGTCAGAGGGTAAACATATGGAGGTTATTCGCCCGGCCAGCGCTAAAAAATCAATAGCCTGCGATTTATTTGCGGCGGGTCAGCCTCTGCTACCATTCGGCGAGTATAGTTGCCAAAGACTTTATCGTTACCATCGACTCACAAAATTCAGGAGAATCTCATGCAGGCTTTACTGATTGAACAAGCTGACGGCGCTTATCACGCAGCGCTGAGCGATATTTCGCCACAGCAGTTGCCGCCAGGTAATGTGACGGTAGATGTTAGCTGGTCGGGCATCAACTATAAAGATGCGCTGGCAATTACCGGTAAAGGCAAAATTGTTCGCCAGTTTCCGATGGTGCCCGGCATCGATTTTGCGGGCACCGTGCACCACAGCGAAGATCCGCGCTTCCATGTGGGACAGCAGGTTTTACTAACCGGCTTTGGCGTGGGTGAAACGCACTGGGGTGGCCTGGCGGAACAGGCGCGAGTCGATGGCGACTGGCTGGTGCCGCTGCCGGAAGGACTGACGGCGCGTCAGGCAATGATTTTAGGCACGGCGGGTTTTACTGCCATGCTGTGCGTTATGGCGCTGGAGGAAGGCGGCATCACCCCGGATAAAGGTGATGTGCTGGTGACCGGTGCCAGCGGCGGCGTCGGCAGTACGGCAGTGGCTCTGCTCAGCGCGCTGGGCTACCAGGTCACCGCCGTCAGCGGCCGGGAAAGCAATACGGATTACTTGCGTCAGCTTGGTGCCGCTAAGGTGCTGCCGCGCAGCGAGTTTGCTGCCGAAAGCCGCCCGCTGGAGAAACAGCGCTGGGCAGGCGCGATCGATACTGTTGGTGATAAGGTGCTGGCCTCGGTGCTGGCGCAAATGCACTATTCCGGCGTGGTGGCCGCCTGTGGTTTGGCTGGCGGATACGCGCTGCCCACCTCTGTCATGCCTTTTATTCTGCGCAATGTTCGTTTGCAGGGCGTGGATTCGGTGCAAACGCCAGCGCCCCGACGGATTGAAGCCTGGAAACGCCTGGTGAAAACCATACCGGCCAGCTTCTTTCAACAGGCCACCACCGAGGTGACATTATCGGCAGCGGCTGATGCCGCCCAGCGCCTGCTGGATAATAAAGTCACGGGTCGTACACTGGTGAAAATCGCGCAGAGATAATGCACGCCAGGAAATTTCATATTTTCACCTGAAAACCTGCGCTGGTTCGACGTTTTGCTTCATGCTTAGTTATCTGCTCTCCGCCAGCGCTGCGGAGGGCCTGCACAGGAGTAGAACCATGAAGCCGGTAAATAAGCTCACCGAAGCGGATATCACCCCCGAAACGATTTTCCACCAGCAGCGTCGTCAGGTGCTTAAGGCGCTGGGTTTAGGCGCGGCGGCGCTCAGCGTGCCGGGAGGCGCACGGGCCGATGTGCTTTCCTGGTTCAGGGGCAACGATCGTCCGCCTGCGCCCGCTGGCCGCCCGCTGGATTTCAGCAAACCCGAGGCGTGGCAGGCCGCGTTGCCGCTCACGCCAGAGGACAAAGTCAGCGGTTACAACAACTTTTATGAATTTGGTCTGGATAAAGCGGACCCTGCCGCCAACGCCGGCACGCTGAAAACGGAAAACTGGAAAATCCGCATCGACGGTGAAGTGGCGAAACCGCTCACGCTGGATATGGACGATATCTTTAAACGCTTTCCCCAGCAGCAGCGTATTTACCGTATGCGCTGCGTGGAGGCCTGGTCGATGGTGATCCCCTGGGTCGGCTTCGAGCTGGGCGCGCTGCTGAAAGCCGTTGAACCCACCAGTCATGCGCGCTATGTCGCCTTCCAGACGCTTTATGCGCCCGATCAGATGCCAGGACAAAAAGATCGCTTTATTGGCGGTGGACTGGATTATCCCTATGTTGAAGGGCTGCGTCTGGATGAAGCGATGCATCCGCTGACGCTGCTTACCACCGGCGTTTACGGCAAAGCGCTGCCGCCGCAAAACGGCGCTCCAATCCGCCTGACGGTGCCGTGGAAGTATGGTTTTAAAGGCATTAAATCGATTGTTCATATCAGGCTAACGCGTGAGCAGCCGCCAACGACCTGGAATCAGCTGGCACCGAATGAGTACGGCTTCTTTGCCAACGTCAACCCGCATGTAGACCATCCGCGTTGGTCGCAGGCCAGCGAACGCTTTATCGGCAGCGGCGGCATTCTGGATGTGAAACGTCAGCCGACGCAGCTCTTTAACGGCTATGCCGGGCAGGTTGGGTCGCTCTACCGCGGGCTTGATTTAAGGGAGAATTACTGAGTGCGCCTGACGTTAAAACAGATAACGGGGCTGAAGGTTCTGCTGCACCTGGCGGGATTACTGCCCTTGCTGTGGTTGATATTTTCCATCCTGCAGGGCACAGGATTTAGCGCCGATCCGGCAAAAGATGTTCAGCATTTTACCGGGCGTATGGCGCTAAAGTTTTTGCTGGCTACGCTGCTGGTGTCTCCGCTGGCGCGCTATGGCCGTCAGCCGCTGCTGATTCGTGTGCGCCGCCTGCTGGGTTTATGGTGCTTTGCCTGGGCTACGCTGCATCTGGTGAGCTATGCGCTGTTGGAACTGGGAATCAGTAATCTGTCGCTGCTGGGTTCAGAGCTTATTTCACGTCCCTATTTAACGCTGGGCATTATCAGCTGGGCGATGCTGCTGGCGCTGGCGGTAACCTCATTACAAAAACTCCAGCGTAAAATGGGACCTCGCTGGCAAACGCTGCATAACTTTGTCTATCTGGTGGCGATTCTCGCGCCAGTTCACTATATCTGGTCCGTAAAAGTACTCTCTCCGCAGCCGCTTATTTACGCATTACTGGCCATAATCCTGCTGGCCTGGCGTTATAAGAAATTTCGCCGATGGTGGTCTAAATAGCGGCATAATTTGTGCCGCATCCCACATATCTGTCTAACTCCCAGGAAACTTTTGCCGCCTGCGTTGATAATCTCCGCAGATACGACCAGTATTTAGCTGCGAAAAGTAACGAAATAGATATAATGCCCGGCTTCGGTTGCTATGAAAGACTCTTTTTCACTTCAGAAAGGTGACAAATGGCTTTTCACGAGGTATTTTACGCGATGCCTCACTTATTGCAGGAGATAGCAGCAAAATGGCGCATGATTTTCATATTCTGCTCTTGAATGGCCCCAACCTCAATTTATTGGGGACGCGTGAGCCAGACAAATATGGGCATGACACGCTGTCCGGGATCGTAGACGATCTGACATCGCAGGCCAGCGCGTTAAATGTGAAATTAAGCCATTTACAGTCGAATGCAGAACACGTTCTGATTGATCGTGTTCACGAGGCGAAAGGCAATGTTGATTACATCATTATCAACCCGGCGGCGTTCACGCATACCAGCGTTGCGCTACGTGATGCGTTGCTGGCGGTGGATATTCCTTTTATCGAGGTACATATCACCAACGTGCATGCCCGTGAGTCTTTCCGCCACCATTCCTGGCTTTCTGATATTGCTGCCGGCGTAATCTGTGGACTTGGCGTCGACGGTTACTCCTGGGCTTTACAAACGGCAGTAAAACGCCTGTCAAAATCAAATTAAACAGAGTACGGAACCACACTCATGGATATTCGTAAGATTAAAAAACTGATCGAACTGGTTGAAGAATCCGGTATCGCTGAACTTGAAATTTCCGAAGGCGAAGAATCAGTTCGTATCAGCCGCGCACCTGCAGCCGCTCCTTATCCCATGATGCAACAGGCTTACGCCGTACCGGCTCCGCAGCCGGCGCTGGCGACCGCCGTTGCCCCAGCCAGCGCGCCGGCTATTGAATCGCCTGCTGCCGCTGAACTGAGTGGTCACATTGTTCGCTCACCGATGGTCGGGACGTTCTACCGTACCCCTAGCCCGGACGCTAAAGCGTTTGTTGAAGTGGGCCAGAAGGTGAATATCGGCGATACCCTGTGCATCGTTGAAGCCATGAAAATGATGAACCAGATCGAAGCAGACAAGGCGGGCGTGGTTAAAGCTATCCTGGTCGAGAGCGGTCAACCTGTTGAGTTTGACGAGCCGCTGGTCGTCATCGAATAACGAGGCGAACCATGCTGGATAAAATTGTTATTGCCAACCGTGGTGAGATTGCCCTGCGTATTTTGCGTGCCTGTAAAGAATTAGGCATCAAAACCGTTGCAGTACACTCCACCGCGGATCGTGATTTAAAACATGTGCTGTTGGCAGACGAGACTGTTTGTATCGGTCCGGCGCCGTCTGTAAAAAGTTATCTGAATATTCCGGCGTTGATCTCCGCTGCGGAAATCACCGGCGCGGTAGCTATTCACCCGGGCTACGGCTTCCTGTCAGAAAACGCTGATTTTGCCGAGCAGGTTGAGCGCTCCGGCTTTATTTTCATCGGCCCTCGTGCCGAAACGATTCGTCTGATGGGCGATAAAGTTTCCGCGATTAACGCGATGAAAAAAGCGGGCGTGCCTTGCGTGCCTGGCTCTGACGGCCCGCTGGGCGATGATATGGATAAGAACCGGTCGATCGCGAAACGCATCGGCTATCCGGTCATTATCAAAGCCTCCGGCGGCGGCGGCGGACGCGGTATGCGCGTTGTCCGCAGCGATAAAGAGCTGGAAAACTCCATCAGCATGACGCGTGCGGAAGCGAAAGCCGCTTTCAACAACGACATGGTTTATATGGAGAAGTACCTGGAAAACCCACGCCACATCGAAATTCAGGTGTTGGCTGACGGCCAGGGCAACGCGATCTACCTGGCTGAACGCGACTGTTCTATGCAGCGCCGTCACCAGAAAGTCGTGGAAGAAGCGCCTGCACCAGGTATTACCGCTGAAATGCGCCGTTATATCGGTGAGCGCTGCACCCAGGCCTGCGTTGAGATCGGCTATCGCGGCGCGGGTACTTTTGAGTTCCTGTATGAAAACGGCGAGTTCTACTTTATTGAGATGAACACCCGTATTCAGGTTGAGCATCCGGTGACCGAAATGATTACCGGCGTGGATCTGATCAAAGAGCAGCTGCGTGTGGCTGCAGGTCAGCCGCTGTCGATCAAGCAGGAAGAAGTTGTGGTGAAAGGCCACGCGGTGGAGTGCCGTATCAACGCGGAAGATCCGAATACGTTCCTGCCAAGTCCGGGCAAAATCACGCGCTTCCATGCGCCGGGTGGTTTTGGTGTACGTTGGGAATCGCATATTTATGCCGGTTACACCGTACCGCCGTACTATGACTCCATGATTGGCAAGCTGATCACTTACGGTGAAAACCGTGACGTGGCGATTGCCCGCATGAAAAACGCGCTGGCTGAGCTGATCATCGACGGGATTAAAACCAACGTCGAACTGCAGATGAAGATCATGTGCGATGAAAACTTCCAGCACGGTGGTACCAATATCCACTATCTGGAGAAAAAGCTGGGTCTGGCAGAGAAATAATTTTTCTGTTGCCCTGTCTGAGGCCGGCTTGTCCGGCCTTTTTCTTTCTGGTTTTGCTGATGATGAAAAGCACTTCTCTCGATACGCGCTTTATTCAGGCACACCGTGAGGCCCGCTGGTCCTTCTGGCTGGCAGTGGCTTATCTTACCGTCTGGGCGCTTGCAGCCTGGCTGGGCGGTGTACAACCCGGCTTTACCGGCCTGCCGCGCTGGTTCGAGCTTTCCTGTCTGTTTGCGCCCCTACTGTTTATTTTCCTGTGCTGGTTGATGGTTCGCGTCTGCTTCCGTGATATTCCGCTGGAGGATGATGATGCAAACTGAAGTTATTCTTCCCCTGCTTGGTTACCTGCTGCTGATTGCCCTGCTCTCGGTCTACGCCATGCGTAAACGTCGTCAGGGAAACTTTCTTAACGAATATTTTCTTGGCGGACGCTCTATGGGCGGCTTCGTACTGGCAATGACGCTGACCACTACCTATATCAGCGCCAGCTCCTTTATTGGCGGGCCTGGCGCAGCATATAAATATGGGCTGGGCTGGGTACTGCTGGCGATGATTCAGGTTCCCGCCGTTTGGTTATCGCTTGGTGTGCTGGGTAAAAAGTTCGCCATTCTGGCGCGACGTTACAATGCGGTGACCCTTAACGATATGCTTTATGCGCGCTACCGCAGCTCGCTGGTGGTTTGGCTGGCCAGCATTAGCCTGCTGGTGGCGTTTGTTGGTGCCATGACCGTACAGTTTATCGGCGGCGCCCGGCTGCTGGAAACCGCAGCTGGCATTCCATACGATACCGGTTTGCTGATTTTCGGCGGTACCATTGCGCTCTATACCGCGTTCGGTGGTTTTCGTGCCAGCGTGCTGAACGATGCAATGCAGGGATTGGTGATGCTGATCGGCACCTTTTTGCTGCTGTTCGCCGTGATACATGAGGCAGGCGGTATGCATGCGGCGGTGAGTAAACTGCAGCATATCGATCCACGTCTGGTCACGCCGCAGGGCGTCGATAATATTATTACGCCTACTTTTCTCTCTTCTTTTATTGTTCTGGTCTGTTTTGGCGTTATCGGCCTGCCCCATACCGCCGTGCGTTGCATCTCCTATAAAAACAGCAAAGCGGTGCATCGCGGCATTATCGTTGGCACGATAGTGGTTTCGGTGATGGTGTTTGGTATGCATTTGGCTGGTGCGCTCGGTCGTGCGCTGCTGCCCGATCTGACTATCCCGGATCGGGTTATTCCCACCCTGATGCTGACCGTCCTGCCACCCTTTGCCGCCGGGATCTTTCTGGCCGCGCCGATGGCGGCAATTATGTCGACGATCAATGCTCAGCTGCTGCAATCCTCTGCAACGATCGTTAAAGATCTTTATCTGCGGCTTTATCCACAGCAGCTGGAGAACGAGCCACGGCTGCGCCGTCTTTCCGGCATCGTTACGCTGGTGCTGGGGATGTTGCTGCTGCTGGCGGCGTGGAATCCGCCCGATATGTTGATCTGGCTGAATCTGCTGGCGTTCGGCGGGCTGGAGGCGGTCTTTCTCTGGCCGCTGGTGTTAGGCCTCTATTGGGAAAAAGCCAATGCCGCCGGCGCTCTGAGTGCGATGATTGTCGGCGCGACCTGTTATACCCTGTTGGCAGCGCTGCAACTGCAGCCAGCAGGCTTTCATCCTATCGTGCCGGCCCTGCTGTTAAGCCTGCTGGCATTTATTATCGGTAACCAGTTTGGTCGCCCGGCTTCAGCGTCGGACGCCTCCTCACTGTATGAATAAAGAGAATCGCTATGCCCTGGATACAAATCAAGATCAACACAACCGGCGCGGATGCAGAAGCGCTGGGTGACCTGTTAATGGAACAGGGAGCCGTGTCGGTAACCTTCCAGGATACTCACGATACGCCGGTGTTTGAGCCGCTGCCGGGCGAGACGCGCCTGTGGGGCGATACCGATGCTATCGGCCTGTTTGATGCCGAAACGGATATGGCGGAAGTGGTTAGCCTACTGGAGCAGGATCCGCTGCTGGGCCAGGGCTTTCGCCATAAGATCGAACAGATCGAAGATAAAGACTGGGAACGCGAATGGATGGAAAATTTCCATCCGATGCGCTTTGGGCAACGTTTATGGATCTGCCCAAGCTGGCGCGACGTGCCCGATCCCACTGCGGTTAATGTGATGCTCGATCCGGGTCTCGCTTTCGGAACCGGTACACATCCCACGACCGCGATGTGCCTGAGCTGGCTTGACGGGCTGGATTTACAGGGCAAAACCGTGATCGATTTCGGCTGTGGCTCCGGTATTCTCGCTATCGCAGCCCTGAAGCTTGGCGCTGCGCAGGCGATTGGGATCGATATCGATCCGCAGGCCATTCAGGCCAGCCGCGACAATGCTGAGCGTAATGGTGTATCCGAGCGCTTATCGCTCTATCTGCCCCACCAGCAGCCGGATAACCTGAGCGCCGATGTGGTGGTCGCGAATATCCTTGCCGGACCGCTACGTGAGCTGGCACCGCTTATCAGCGTCCTGCCGAAAACGGGTGGCCATTTAGGTCTGTCGGGTATTCTTGCCAGTCAGGCAGACAGCGTTTGTGAAGCTTACAGCGAACGCTTTGAGCTTGACCCTGTGGCGGAAAAAGAGGAATGGTGCCGCATTACCGGTATTCGCCGCTAAGCCTGCCTGCCCGCGCGTTGTGAACGGCTATCGCAACGCGCCATTTCCTTTTTCCTCTTTTCTACTTACAGATAACTGTCTGCTTTTTGTACTATCAGCACGGTTCAAAGCTTCCTGCTTCGATCGGTAAGGCGCTGAGACGCCTCTGATAAACAAAAAAGGGATAGCAAGATGCAAAAAACAATAGCCGTGCTGCTGAGCTTGCCGCTGGCCTGGGCGGCATCGGCCCTTGCGGAAAATCAATGGTCATATGAAGGGAGTGCTTCACCAGGGCACTGGAGCGAACTCAACGAGCAGTGGTTTTTCTGCAATAAAGGACGATACCAGTCACCCATTGATATCAGCGATCCTGTAGCGGGAAATCTGCCGCCGTTAACGGTTGATTTCTCCACCCTGGCAGCCAGCATTATCAACAACGGTCACACGATCCAAATCGCTGTTGGGCATGGAAATAGCTTTATGCTGGACAGGCAAAGCTGGGAGCTAAAGCAGTTCCATTTTCATACCCCGAGCGAAAATCATATCAACGGTCAAAGCTTTCCGCTGGAGGTGCATTTCGTTCATGCTAACCGTAATGGTGAATGGGCGGTAGTCGCCGTCATGCTGGTAGCCGGTAAGCCCAATCCAGCGCTGGACTGGCTCCTTGATGCGTTGCCGCAACGGCAAAATCAGGAAAAAGCGCTGCATAAAAACCTCTCTTTTGCATCGCTTTTTCCACAGGATAAACATTATTACCGGTTCAGCGGTTCCCTGACCACCCCGCCCTGTACGGAAGGCGTGATATGGCTGGTAATGAAACAGCCGGTGGAAGCATCAAAAGCGCAGCTGGCACGTTTTGCGCAAGCGATGCACAGGGCAAATAACCGCCCATTGCAGCCGCTCCATGGCCGGCAAATTGTGGAATAAGTGTGCCTTAACGCTATCCAGGTAAAGCCATAGCGGGTTTCAGAGGTGTTATTGATGTTATATCTGTGGTTTTAAGCGCCGGAAAGCCGCTTTTATCCTGTGGATGAGATCACATTTTAATAAAAATCTTTGCTCACAATTTAAACGCGAAATTTTAAACTCATGTTTTTAAAGGATAAACTTTGAAGGGTCATGGAGTAACCGACTTTTCTATGATTTTCACCCAATGATTGTTCAAAGTTTGGCCTTTCATCTTCAGTAAAAAATGCGTAATATACGCCGCCTTGCGAGTAGATACGGTCACTTCTTTCATGCGCATTGGACAACACCAGCTCCGTAATCAACTGATAGCCGCTCCGATGGCCGGTATTACTGACAGGCCTTTCAGAACGCTCTGTTATCAGATGGGGGCCGGAATGACCGTTTCCGAGATGATGTCGTCAAACCCAGAGGTTTGGGCCAGCGATAAGTCTCGTTTGCGTATGGTACATAGTGACGAGCCCGGAATTCGCGCCGTGCAGATTGCCGGTTGCGATCCTGATGAAATGGCTGAAGCGGCACGGATTAATGTTGCGTCCGGCGCTCAGGTTATTGATATCAATATGGGCTGCCCGGCCAAAAAAGTTAATCGTAAGATGGCAGGCTCTGCGCTGCTGCAATATCCCGACGTGGTGAAGAATATTCTTACCGCTGTGGTTAATGCAGTAGAGGTGCCGGTTACCTTAAAGATTCGTACCGGCTGGGATAGAGATAATCGTAATTGCACTGAAATTGCCCAATTGGCTGAACGTTGTGGTATCCAGGCTTTGACCATTCATGGCCGAACCCGCGCCTGTTTGTTCAATGGCAACGCTGAATACGACAGCATTCGGACAGTTAAGCAGAACGTTTCCATTCCGGTTATCGCGAACGGAGACATTACTGACCCGCACAAGGCCAGGGCGGTGCTCGACTATACGGGAGCTGATGCTCTGATGATAGGACGCGCCGCTCAGGGAAGACCGTGGATCTTCCGGGAAATCCAGCATTATCTGGACACTGGGGAGTTGCTCCCACCCATGCCGCTGGCAGAAGTGAAGCGCTTGCTCATCGGGCATATACGGGAACTGCACGACTTTTACGGTCACGGCAAGGGATACCGTATTGCACGAAAACACGTTTCCTGGTATCTCCAGGAAAACGCCCCAAACGACCAGTTTCGGCGCACATTCAACGCCATTGAGGATGCCAGCGAACAGCTGGAGGCGTTGGAGGCATACTTCGAAAAACTTGCGTAAACGAAATAAAGAGCTGACAGAACTATGTTCGAACAACGCGTAAATTCTGACGTACTGACCGTTTCTACCGTTAACTCACAGGATCAGGTGACGCAAAAGCCGCTGCGTGATTCGGTAAAACAGGCACTGAAGAACTATTTTGCTCAACTGAATGGTCAGGATGTTAATGATCTGTATGAGCTGGTACTGGCTGAAGTAGAGCAGCCTCTGTTGGACATGGTGATGCAATATACCCGTGGCAACCAGACCCGTGCAGCCCTGATGATGGGTATCAACCGCGGTACGCTGCGTAAGAAACTGAAAAAATACGGCATGAATTAATTTCTTCGCTGTGAAAAAAGGCGCTCCATTCGGATGCGCCTTTTTTAATGTCTGGACCTCAAGAATTGTCCGTTTTTTGTAAATCTGGCCTGCCCGGCCTAACTTCTGTGTACCATCGTTGTCTGAGAAACTGTACCGCGACTGATTGCCATCTTTATGCGTTACATCTTTTTTTACGCATATGAGAGCGTCATGAAATCATCACCACGTTTTACCCTTGATATGCTGCATCCTCGCCACTGGCTTACCTGGTTTGGTCTTGGCGTTCTGTTTCTGTTGGTTCAGCTTCCTTTTCCGCTGCTTGAGAAGCTGGGTGTCTGGATGGGTCGTACCTCGATGCGCTTTTTGCCGCGCCGCGTACGTATTACACGTCGTAATTTAGAGCTCTGCTTCCCCGATCTTAGCCCATCTGAGCTGGAACAGCGCATCATCCATAATTTCGAATCGTTAGGCATGGGCCTGATGGAAACCGGCATGGCGTGGTTTTGGTCCGACGCACGCGTAAAGCGCTGGTTTACCGTTAATGGTTTACATAACCTCCATGCAGCACAGAAAAACAAACGCGGCGCGCTGATTATTGGCGTGCATTTTATGTCGCTGGAATTGGGCGGCCGCACGATGGGTCTGTGTCAGCCGATGATGGCGATGTACCGCCCGCATAACAACAAGCTGATGGAATGGGTGCAAACCAAAGGCCGTATGCGCTCTAATAAAGCCATGATCGATCGTCGTGACCTGCGCGGTATGGTAAAAGCGCTTAAGCAAGGCGAGGCCGTATGGTTTGCTCCCGATCAGGATTACGGCCCGAAAGGCAGCGTATTCGCTCCGCTTTTTGCGGTTCCGCAGGCGGCGACCACTAACGGTACCTTTATGCTGGCCCGCATGGCGAAACCGGCGATGATTACCGTGGTGTTGATTCGTAAAGAGCGCGGCCAGGGATATGAACTGGTTATACAGCCAGAGCTGGAAAACTATCCGCTGGAAGATGAACAGGCTGCCGCTGCCTATATGAATAAAATTATTGAACGGGAAATTCTGCGCGCGCCCAGCCAATATCTATGGCTACACCGACGTTTTAAAACCCGTCCGGTAGGCACTGCCTCACTCTATTAGTTAACCCGATCGATGAAAGCCCGTTAGTGGTAACACTAACGGGCTTTTTTATGCAGGTCGCGGCACAAGTGTAATGTGCGCGCCAGTTCACATTCCAGTTATCCTCTTTAACTCTTTAACTCTTTAACTCTTAAACTCTTGCACTCTTGCACTCTTGCACTCTTGCACTCTTGCACTCTTGCACTCTTGCACTCTTTGTGATCGCCACACCTTACCTCGCCTCATACTGGTGCGCGATAGTAGCCAAACTTTTCCGTTACCTTCCGTTATTAATCGCGTTTCTACAAAGAACCAGGATCCTGCAATTCTGGCACTCTCCTTGCACTGTTGTGAATGGCTAACCGCCGCAGACAGGAAAAGCGCAGCACAAGCGCTCGTCACCCCATAACGATATGATCACGCCACACAGGATGATTTATGAATAAAATGATGCTTTCCGCTGTGTTAGCTACCGCGTCGCTGCTGGCTATCGCGAATCAGGCTCATGCCGGCGCTACGCTTGACGCCATTAAAAAGAAAGGGTTTATTCAGTGCGGGATTAGCGATGGTCTGCCAGGATTTTCCTGGGCTGATGCCAACGGTAAATTTACCGGACTGGATGTCGATTTGTGCCGGGCCACCGCCGCTGCGCTATTTGGCGACGCAAGCAAAGTTAAATATACCCCGCTTACCGCTAAAGAGCGCTTTACTGCCCTGCAATCGGGAGAAGTGGATATTTTATCGCGTAACACGACATGGACATCCTCACGCGACGGCGGGATGGGCTTCCTGTTTGCTGGCGTCAACTACTATGATGGCATCGGCTTTCTTACCCATAACAAAGCCGGGCTGAAAAGTGCGAAAGAGCTTGATGGTGCCACCGTATGTATCCAGGCCGGGACCGATACTGAGCTAAACGTGGCGGATTACTTTAAAGCAAACAAGATGCAGTACACGCCCGTAACCTTCGATCGCTCCGATGAGTCAGCGAAGGCGCTCGACAGCGGTCGCTGCGATACGCTGGCTTCCGATCAGTCACAACTCTATGCCTTGCGCATCAAGCTGGGCAAGCCTGACGAATTTATTGTCCTGCCTGAAGTGATTTCAAAAGAACCGCTTGGCCCGGTTGTTCGTCGAGGTGATGATGACTGGTTCACTATCGTAAAATGGTCTTTCTACGCCATGCTGAATGCCGAAGAGATGGGCATCAACTCGAAAAACGTCGACCAAATGGTGGCCAAACCCAGCACGCCGGATATGGCGCATTTGCTGGGTTCAGAAGGCGATTTCGGTAAAAATCTGAAGCTGGATAATAAATGGGCTTATAACATCATCAAACAGGTCGGCAACTATCAGGAGAGTTTCGATCGCAACGTAGGTAAAGATAGCCCGCTTAAAATAGCGCGTGGGCAAAACGCGCTCTGGAAAGATGGCGGCATCCAGTACGCGCCTCCCGTACGTTAATTCCTGCCAGTACACCGGGCACCGCTACGGTGCCCTCGCCAGTATTTTCGCTTTTGAGGTCGATCATGTCTCAACGCCCAACCGTGAAAAGGGACTTTTCATTCTCTAATCCTGCGGTTCGCGCCTGGCTTTACCAGATTTTCGCCGTTGTCGCCGTTTTCGCCGTAGTGGGATATCTCATCCATAATACCGTTCTCAATCTGGCCAACCGGGGCATTACCTCCGGCTTCGGCTTCCTGGAACGCAGCGCTGGTTTCGGGATCGTTCAGCACCTTATCGATTATTCTGACGGCGATACCTATGCGCGTGTTTTTCTGGTTGGCTTAACCAATACGCTGCTGGTCTCTGCGCTTTGTATTGTTTTTGCTTCCGTGCTGGGCTTTTTTATCGGTCTGGCGCGCCTTTCTGATAACTGGCTGCTGCGTAAAATCTCAACCTTCTATATCGAAACCTTCCGTAATATCCCGCCGCTGCTGCAAATATTCTTCTGGTACTTCGCCGTGCTGCGTAATTTGCCCGGGCCCAGGCAGGCGCTGAATGCTTTTGATCTGGCGTTTATCAGTAATCGCGGGCTTTATATTCCCTGGCCGGAGTATGCTCCGGGGACGTGGCCTTTTATCGTCGCCCTGCTGTTGGCCACTATCGCTACCGTTGCCCAGTTTCGTTTTAATCGCAACTATCAGTTGAAAACCGGCAGGCTACGCCGCACCTGGCCCGCAGCTGTAGCAATGCTGGTTATTTTACCGCTGATCGCACATTTGCTGTTCGGCGCGGCGATGCACTGGGATATTCCTGCACTGCGTGGTTTTAACTTTCGTGGCGGTTTTGTATTGATACCTGAACTGGCTGCGCTCACCCTGGCGCTCTCTATTTATACCTCTTCGTTTATTGCCGAGGTGATCCGTTCAGGCATTCAATCAGTACCGCATGGACAACATGAAGCAGCCATGTCGTTGGGCTTGCCTAATCCGGTTAGCTTGCGACAGGTCATCCTTCCGCAAGCGATGCGGGTCATTATTCCACCGCTAACCAGCCAGTATCTGAATATCGTAAAAAACTCCTCGCTGGCGGCTGCCATCGGCTATCCCGATATGGTTTCGCTGTTTGCCGGCACGGTTCTTAACCAGACCGGCCAGGCAATAGAGACGATTGCCATGACGATGGCGGTTTATCTGACGATCAGCCTGTTGATCTCGCTACTTATGAACATCTACAACCGCAAAATCGCCCTGGTTGAACGTTAAAAGGTACGGCTTACCATGACAGTAACCACACACGATCCGTCTCCCGTCCCGACAAATGTTGTTATGCGCATGTCGCGGTGGGCTCAGAAAAATCTTTTTTCCAGCTGGTTCAATACGCTGCTTACTTTGCTCTGCTTATGGATTATATGGAGCGTTATCCCGCCTGCGCTGAACTGGTTGATTTTTCAAGCTAACTGGTTTGGCGAAAGCCGTACCGACTGTACAAAAGAAGGGGCATGCTGGGTATTTATTCATGCCCGTTTTGGCCAATTTATGTATGGGCTTTATCCGCATGAACTGCGCTGGCGTATCAATATTACGTTAATCATCGGGCTGCTTTCTCTTATACCAATGTTTATCAGGCAAATGCCACGCCGTGGTCGCTATATTGCCGTCTGGGCTATGGTATTTCCCCTTTTTGTCTGGCTGATGCTCTATGGCGGTCTGTTTGGCCTTGAGCGCGTAGAAACGCGTCAATGGGGTGGTTTAACGCTGACGTTGATTATTGCGGCTGTTGGGATTGCCGGCGCTTTACCGCTGGGCATTTTACTGGCTCTGGGACGCCGCTCAACCCTGCCGGTGGTACGAGCGCTGTCAGTGATTTTCATTGAGTTCTGGCGCGGCGTGCCCCTGATTACCGTACTTTTTATGTCATCCGTTATGCTGCCGCTGTTTATGGCTGAGGGAACATCGATAGATAAGCTGGTACGGGCCCTGGTTGGCGTTATTCTCTTTCAGTCGGCCTATGTTGCAGAAGTGGTGCGCGGCGGATTACAGGCGTTGCCAAAAGGACAAACTGAAGCGGCGGAATCTTTGGCGCTCGGCTACTGGAAAACCCAACTGCTGGTTATTCTCCCTCAGGCTCTCAAACTCACCATCCCTGGCCTGGTCAATACCATTATCGCCCTGTTCAAAGATACCAGCCTGGTAATCATTATCGGTCTGTTTGATCTGTTCAGTAGCGTACAGCAGGCTACTGTCGATCCAGCCTGGCTCGGTACGTCGACCGAAGGCTACGTTTTTGCTGCGCTGGTTTACTGGATCTTTTGCTTCGGTATGTCGCGTTACAGTCAGCACCTTGAAAACCGTTTTAACACCGGGCGTAAAGCACATTAAGGAGTATTCTAATGAAACCAGTGACTCATTCTACAGATACAATGATTACGCTTGAAAATGTGAACAAGTGGTACGGGCAGTTTCATGTGCTGAAAAATATTAACCTCACGGTAAAACCGCGTGAACGTATCGTGCTGTGCGGTCCTTCCGGTTCCGGAAAATCAACAACAATACGCTGCATTAATCATCTTGAAGAGCATCAGCAGGGACGAATCATTGTGGATGGCATTCATTTAAATAACGACCTGCGCAATATTGAAAAAGTCCGTACTGAAGTCGGCATGGTATTCCAGCATTTTAATCTTTTCCCGCATCTCACAGTGTTGCAGAACTGTACCCTTGCGCCAATCTGGGTGCGAAAGACGCCAAAAAAAGAGGCTGAGGCGTTAGCGATACATTACCTTGAGCGGGTTCGTATCGCTGAACATGCCCATAAATTTCCCGGACAGATTTCTGGCGGTCAGCAGCAGCGGGTAGCGATTGCTCGTTCACTTTGTATGAAACCTAAAATTATGCTGTTCGATGAGCCAACATCAGCGCTTGATCCTGAGATGGTAAAAGAAGTTTTGGATACCATGATTGGTCTGGCAGAAGATGGTATGACGATGCTTTGCGTCACACATGAGATGGGATTCGCCCGTACCGTGGCCGATCGGGTGATTTTTATGGATCGCGGGGAGATTGTAGAACAGGCACCGCCTGAAGAATTCTTCGCGTATCCTAAATCAGAACGTACGCGTATGTTTTTATCGCAGGTTATTCATTAAGCCAGTTTTGAGATCTACTCCGAACTGGGCTGGGCTGGGCTGGGCTGGGGTAGATAGTTTCTAACTGCCCAACAGAAATATATCTATTAACGGCCGGCAAAACTTCTCTGATAAGCAGAAACGAAAAAGCCTCAGCTTTCGCTGAGGCTCTGTCGTTTATTTGATGCCTGGCAGTTCCCTACTCTCGCATGGGGAGACCCCACACTACCATCGGCGCTACGGCGTTTCACTTCTGAGTTCGGCATGGGGTCAGGTGGGACCACCGCGCTCTTGCCGCCAGGCAAATCTTTTTATAAGTTGTCTAAGACGACTTATTTAAACTGTTGCTTTTTAAGCATGGGCCACATTACTGCCGCCCTGATAAAACTGGTGCTGATACCCAGAGTCGAACTGGGGACCTCACCCTTACCAAGGGTGCGCTCTACCAACTGAGCCATATCAGCACACTAAATTTGATGCCTGGCAGTTCCCTACTCTCGCATGGGGAGGCCCCACACTACCATCGGCGCTGCGGCGTTTCACTTCTGAGTTCGGCATGGGGTCAGGTGGGACCACCGCGCTCTCGCCGCCAGGCAAATTC
>NZ_JBNJSM010000004.1:0-264150 GCF_050113775.1 Pantoea sp. FN0302 | reverse complement strand
GTCTGATAAATTGTTAAAGAGCGGTGCGACCGGTACCTGATACCGTTGTCGCGAGGTGGCGTATATTACGCTTTCCTCTTTCAGAGTCAACTTCTTTTTCAGAAGTTTTTCTCCGGCGATTCATCTTACTGAACCGCTCAACACCGCGTGGCGTAAGCCGTTGTGCCGTGTCGATGGAGGCGCATTATAGGGAGTTCTCGACCCCTGACAAGTGCTAATTTCAACTTTTTTGCTGTTCGCTGAAATTTCGCGCAGAACGCCTATTTTTAACCCTGTTTTATGCGTTTCGGTAGCTCT
Organism: Pantoea sp. FN0302; assembly: GCF_050113775.1. Taxonomy (NCBI): domain Bacteria; kingdom Pseudomonadati; phylum Pseudomonadota; class Gammaproteobacteria; order Enterobacterales; family Erwiniaceae; genus Pantoea; species Pantoea sp. FN0302. The sequence goes on along the minus strand of NZ_JBNJSM010000004.1, from coordinate 263,853 downwards.
GCAAGGCTATCTATTACCCAGTCGGCCAATTTCTCGCCTTCCGCAGTAACCGGTTTACCGCTGCGTACTAATACTGTTGTGCCCACGCCTGCTGCTTTGCCTGCCTGAACATCATCGATTTTATCGCCAACCATATAAGAAGCAGCCATATCGATATTCAGCTCTTTCATTGCGCTAAGCAGCATACCGGGTTGTGGTTTACGGCAGTCGCATTGTTGGCGATAGCTTTCTACCGCAGCCTCAGGATGGTGTGGACAATAATAGATGCCATCCAAATCCACCTCTCTGTCTGCCAGCGACCAGTCCATCCACTCCGTGAGCTGCATAAACTGGTCTTCACTAAACATTCCGCGCGCGATACCGGACTGGTTAGTCACCAGCACCAGCGCGTACCCCATTTTCTTCAGTTCCTGCATCGCCTCAATGGCACCATCAATAAACTGAAAAGCATCAATCTCATGGACATAGCCATGATCCACATTTACTGTGCCATCGCGATCAAGAAATATCGCCGGGACTTTAGCCGTCACGTAGTAACTCCTGCTGCCTGATTTGTCGCTCAGTATCGCATGATTGCAATAAAAGAGAGAATGGCAGATTGAATCTCTCTGATTGATTTAGACGTCTGGATGCCTTACCATCCGTTTCAAATTTTGTCGCGTTAGTAAGACAAAAGAAAAAACACCACGGACAACTTCACCGCAACAGATAACTAATAACTCAATGATAAAACTTTCCAATATTACTAAAGTCTTTCAGCAGGGCGCGCGCACCATCACTGCGTTGTCAGACGTTAGCCTACACGTGCCCGCAGGACAAATTTATGGCGTTATTGGCTCATCAGGCGCGGGTAAAAGTACGCTTATTCGCTGCGTTAACCTGCTTGAGCGCCCTACGTCCGGCAGCGTTCTGGTTGATGGACAGGAACTCACCTCGCTGTCAGAAAGCGAGCTTACGCTGGCCCGCCGTCAAATCGGCATGATTTTCCAGCATTTTAATCTGCTGAACTCGCGCACCGTTTTTGGCAACGTGGCGTTGCCGCTTGAGCTGGATAACATGCCACGCGCAACGATCAAAGCTCGCGTGACGGAGCTGCTCGATCTGGTCGGCCTTGCCGATAAGCATGACGCCTGGCCTGCTAACCTTTCCGGAGGTCAGAAACAGCGCGTTGCTATTGCGCGTGCGCTGGCAAGCAGCCCGAAAGTACTGCTGTGTGATGAAGCCACCAGCGCGCTTGATCCGGCCACCACCCGAGCCATTCTTGAACTCTTAAAAGATATTAATCGCCGTCTTGGCATTACCATTCTCTTGATTACGCATGAGATGGATGTGGTAAAACGCATTTGCGATCAGGTTGCGGTCATCAGTAATGGTCAGCTGATTGAAAAAGACAGCGTCAGCGAAGTTTTCTCTCATCCGAAAACGCCGCTGGCTCAGCAATTTATTCAGTCCACGCTGCATCTTGATATTCCTGAGGACTATCAGCAGCGTTTACAGGCGCAGTCAACTGCTGACAGCGTGCCTCTTCTGCGGCTGGAGTTTACCGGTCAGTCGGTTGATGCACCGCTGTTGTCGGAAACCGCACGCCGCTTTAACGTTAATAACAATATTATCAGCGCCCAAATGGATTACGCTGGCGGCGTGAAGTTCGGCATCATGCTGACGGAAATGCACGGCAGCGAGCAGGAGACCGAAGGCGCAATTGCTTATTTACAACAGCATCATGTAAAAGTAGAGGTATTAGGGTATGTCTGAGGCAATGATGTGGTTACTGGGTCGCGGCGTTTGGGAAACGCTGATGATGACCTTTGTCTCTGGCTTTTTTGGCTTTGTGCTGGGTCTGCCGGTTGGCGTTCTGCTTTATATCACCCGCCCGGGTCAGATCATGGCCAATAATAACCTGTATCGGGTCTTATCCGCGCTGGTCAATATTTTCCGTTCGATTCCTTTTATTATCCTGCTGGTCTGGATGATCCCTTTTACCCGCGCCATTGTTGGCACCTCAATTGGGCTACAGGCCGCTATCGTTCCGTTGACCGTTGGCGCTGCGCCTTTTATTGCGCGTATGGTTGAAAACGCTCTACTGGAGCTGCCTACCGGCCTGATTGAAGCTTCCCGTGCCATGGGCGCAACGCCGATGCAGATTATTCGTAAGGTTCTGCTGCCGGAAGCCTTGCCGGGGTTGGTAAATGCGGCCACTATTACATTGATTACGCTGGTCGGCTATTCTGCGATGGGCGGTGCCGTAGGCGCTGGCGGCTTAGGGCAGATTGGTTATCAGTACGGCTATATCGGTTATAACGCCACAGTAATGAATACCGTTCTGGTATTACTGGTGGTCCTGGTTTATCTCATACAATTCTGTGGCGACCGCATCGTTCGTGCTGTCACACATAAATAAGTCACCTCAATACTCTCTATTAAGGAAAGGATATGTCTTTCACGTTGAAAAAGATTGCCGCTGTGGGAGCGCTGCTCGGTGCTATGGCGCTGGCAGGATGTGGTCAGGAAGAGAAAGATCCTAACCATGTTAAAGTTGGTGTTATTGTTGGTGCCGAACAGCAGGTTGCTGAAGTCGCGCAGAAAGTGGCGAAAGATAAATATGGTCTGGACGTTGAGCTGGTCACCTTTAATGATTACGTGCTGCCTAACGAAGCATTAAGCAAGGGCGATATTGATGTTAACGCCTTCCAGCATCAGCCCTACCTTGACGCGCAAATCAAGGATCGTGGCTATAAACTGGTAACCGTAGGCCACACTTTTGTTTATCCAATCGCAGGTTACTCGAAAAAGATTAAATCACTGGATGAGCTGCAGGAAGGCGCGCAGGTTGCCATTCCGAACGATCCTACTAACCTTGGCCGTTCACTGCTGCTGCTGCAAAAAGTGGGTCTGGTTAAGTTAAAAGAGGGTGTAGGCCTGCAGCCGACCTCTCTGGATATTATCGAAAACCCGAAAAAGCTGAAGATTGTTGAGCTGGAAGCGCCGCAGCTGCCGCGCTCGCTGGATGACGATCAGATCGCGCTGGCAGTGATTAATACCACCTATGCCAGCCAGATTGGCCTGACGCCAACCAAAGACGGCATCTTTGTGGAAGATAAAGATTCTCCTTACGTGAACATTATTGTTGCGCGTGAAGACAATAAAGATGCAGAAAATGTGAAGAAGTTTGTTCAGGCATATCAGTCTGACACTGTCGCAGAAGCGGCGAATAAAATCTTCAATGGCGGTGCGGTTAAAGGCTGGTAATACGGCTCAGGCTCAGGATTTTTAGTTAATCATCTGCCCTTAACATTGCGTTACCCATCTCGATCAGGCGGCCCGCTGATTTACCGGTTATAAGCTTTATGCTTGCGGTCAAATCAGCCGGGCCGCCTTTTTAACGTTTAATCAAATGTTATCGCAACTTGTCATTTAACTGATTGCTTGTTTCAATAACGCCAATTTTTAGAAATGAGGATAATTCGATGCGCGCGTTACCGCTTTGTTTGTTGGCGCTTTCGCTGACAGGTTGCTCTTTGCTACATAAGCCTTATAAGCCCATTACCGCGCCCGAAGCCCGGCCAACCACCACGGAAACGCATGCTCGTCCAGCAGTGCGCCCTGCGCCGGTGAAGCTCTATACCGATACAACTGAGCTGCTAAGTAATCCTTTCCGGGATTTAGGCGAGGTATCGGGCGATGATTGCCAGACCAGCCGCCAGGACTCGCCGCCAAACATTAATACCGCACGTAAACGTATGCAGATCCGCGCATCTTATATGAAAGCTAACGCGGTACTGTTACATAAATGTGAAATCGTTAATGAAAGCAAAGGCTGCTATCGCCAGGCGATCTGCCAGGGCACGGCGCTAAAAGTAACCGGTAAATGAGTCAGTTTTCTTTCGCGCAGATTGGCGTGATTAAATCACCGTGGAAAGAGAAGTTCGCGGTACCACGGCAGCCGGGCCTGATTGAAGATGGCGGCGGCGAATTGCATTTGCTTCCTCCCTATAATCAACCGGAAGCGGTGCGCGGCCTGGAAGCGTTCAGTCATCTGTGGCTGCTGTTTGTTTTTCATCAAACCATGGAAGGCGGCTGGCGTCCAACGGTACGCCCTCCGCGCCTGGGTGGTAATACGCGCATGGGCGTATTTGCCACCCGCTCAACCTTCCGGCCCAATCCGGTTGGCATGTCGCTGGTTGAGCTGAAAGGCGTACGCTGCCAGAAAAGCCAGGTGATCCTTGAGCTGGGCAGCCTTGATTTGGTTGACGGCACGCCAGTTGTTGATATCAAACCCTATCTGCCTTTTGCCGAAGCGATTCCGGCTGCGCGCGCCGGTTTTGCCCAAAATGCCCCTTCAGCAGAGATGCCGGTGCGCTTTTCAGAGCGCGCGCAACAGCAGTTGCATGATAACCAACAGCGTTATCCTCAGCTGGCGCGTTTTATTAGCCAGGTGCTGGCACAGGATCCGCGTCCGGCCTATCGCAAAGGCGAGGAGCCAGAGCGTGAATATGCCGTCTGGCTGCTTGATTTCAACGTGCGCTGGCGCGTAACCGCTGAAGGCACCGAGGTGCTGGCGCTCGATCCGCGCTAATTTGTTCTCGCTCTCTTTTGAGGTGCATCACTCGCTGGTACACTAACCGCCACTATTTTCAGGTCAATCTTTGACTATTTTCCGCCCAAACTGGAATCTTACAGATGCGTACTACTCAATATCTGCTCTCCACGCTTAAAGAGACGCCGTCCGATGCCGAAGTGATCAGCCATCAGCTGATGCTGCGTGCCGGGATGATTCGTAAACTGGCCTCAGGCCTCTATACCTGGCTGCCGACGGGCTTACGCGTACTAAAAAAAGTTGAAAACATCGTGCGCGAAGAGATGACTAACGCCGGTGCGATTGAAATCTCTATGCCGGTAGTACAGCCAGCCGACCTGTGGCAGGAGAGCGGACGTTGGGAGCAGTACGGTCCTGAGCTGTTGCGTTTGGTGGATCGTGGCGATCGCCCGTTTGTGCTGGGCCCAACGCACGAAGAGGTGATCACCGACCTGATTCGCAACGAGCTAAGCTCTTACAAGCAGCTGCCGCTGAATCTGTTCCAGATCCAGACCAAATTCCGTGATGAAGTGCGCCCGCGTTTTGGCGTAATGCGCTCACGTGAATTTATCATGAAGGATGCTTACTCCTTCCATACCTCTCAGGAATCGCTGCAGGAAACCTACGAGGCGATGTATCGCGCCTACGGTCAGATCTTCAGCCGTATGGGGCTGGATTTCCGCGCGGTACAGGCAGATACCGGATCTATCGGCGGCAGCGCATCGCACGAATTCCAGGTGCTGGCGCAGAGCGGTGAAGATGACATCGTCTTCTCAACCGAATCGGATTACGCGGCGAATATTGAGCTGGCGGAAGCCGTTGCGCCAGCCGGTGAGCGCCCTGCCCCTGCGCAGTCGTTAGAACAGATTGATACGCCTGATGCAAAAACTATCGCCGAACTGGTTGCGCAGTTTAATCTGCCCGTTGAAAAAACAGTCAAGACGCTGATAGTTAAAGCCAGCGAAGAGAGTGGCCACCAGCTGGTTGCGCTGCTAGTGCGTGGCGATCATGAACTGAACGAAATCAAAGCGGAAAAAGTGGATATCGTGGCTGCGCCGCTGGTGTTTGCTACTGAAGAAGAGATCCGTGCCGCAGTTGGTGCCGGTCCGGGTTCACTGGGTCCGGTTGGCCTGACATTGCCGGTAATTGCCGATCGCACCGTTGCCAAAATGAGCGACTTCAGCGCGGGCGCGAATATCGACGGCAAGCACTTTATCGGGATCAACTGGGGCCGCGATCTGGCCGAGCCGCTGCAGGTTGCCGATCTGCGCAAGGTAGTGGAAGGCGATTCCAGCCCGGACGGCAAAGGTACGCTGCTGATCAAGCGCGGCATCGAAGTGGGTCATATCTTCCAGCTGGGCACCAAATATTCGGAAGCGATGAAGGCTGCGGTGCAGGGCGAAGATGGCCGTAACCAGACGCTGACCATGGGCTGCTACGGTATTGGTATCACCCGCATAGTGGCAGCGGCAATTGAGCAGAACCATGACGATCGCGGCGTTATCTGGCCTGCGGCGCTGGCACCGTTCCAGGTCGCGATCCTGCCGATGAACATGCATAAATCTTTCCGCGTGAAAGAGTTGGCGGAAGAGCTGTACGCCACGCTGCGTGCGAAGGGTATCGAGGTACTGCTTGACGATCGTAAAGAGCGTCCGGGCGTGATGTTTGCCGATATGGAACTGATCGGGATCCCGCATACCATCGTGCTGGGCGATCGCAACCTGGATAACGACGAGATCGAATATAAAGCGCGTCGTGCCGGTGAAAAACAGATGATCAAACGCGACCGTATTGTGGATTTCCTGGTCGACGCGATCCAAAGCGAGAAATAATCCCCTGCCGTAACGTTACGCTAAAAACCCTGAAACCCGGCCTACCGGTGAGTAAGGGTTTTTAGCCCATGACCTGCTCCCCGTTTATTATTAGCACTTCATTTTCCTGTAGCATCAATCTTGCGCAGCATCTCTATTACACGCCTCGTATCACTATAAAAATATTCCATTGTAGTAAGATACAGAATGCGACTCTTATCAAAACCTTTGGTTCTAAACTGATACTGTAACCCCGGTGCGCATACTAATGCTTTAGCCTTATACATTAACTCATCAATATCGCTATAACTATCGTCCAGATGGGCCTGCCAGGACATATTTTCCTCTTTTAACTGCGCCGATAACGCCTTAATAAATTTTTCCTCAGGCGGATGGAAAGAGAACACAGAAGGAGAGGGGCAGTAACCTCCGCCTAAAACCGGCGGTGCCGCGTAAACCATAATAACTATGTCCATATTCTGCAAGTCCTTATTTACTTTGAAAATTAGATGTTTATACCCTACTCAAAAGATACTTTTTAATTAGTTGAAAAGTTAATGAAAGCTGAGCATCTATAAATTGAAAATAAAAAAATAGCCAATGAATACCTTACAATATAAACATTGAAATGCCAACCGAAGCATTCGGTGGTAACGACCAAACCATTATATAAAAAGAGAAATTATTTTATGAAAAAAAAGAACGAAGTATTAAAAGAAATTAAAAACGAAGCTCAATTAAGGCAAGTTTCCGGAGGTTATAACCCAGGGCCGTCTATGATCTGGGGAGCAATAATGAGCGGGATATTTAATGGGAAGTTCAGTTGTTCATGGCCGGGGGATTTTTACTCGCCTTCTAAGCCTGGCAAAAACGCAGGTTTTGGTTCTAGTCCTATTTGTACTTCACGATAAATAAACACAAACAAAGGCATATTTAAGCATTATATGCCTTTAACCAAAGGTTATAATGGAAAATTTAACGTTGTTAAATCAAAGAAATTATAACAAATTTCTTTTAGAATCAACGCAACTAAAAATTTGGTTCGAGCAAATAAGTTTAATAAAAGAAATAAACTGCAGCTCAATTAATAAAACCAATAAAATAGCAAAATTAAACAAAAAGCAAATGAAAGTTTTACTTAATGATGAACTGACAACACTAACGGCTATCATTATAGTAAAAAACGAAGAAGATAATATTGTTAAATGCATAGAAAGTATAAAAAATTACGTAGAAGAGCTAGTAATAATTGACACAGGCTCTACTGATAACACATTAAATTTAATCGCTACTTACCAGGGCGATAAAGTTAAGGTTTTCACAAAACAATGGGAAGATAATTTTTCACAAATACGGAATTATGCAAAATCAAAAGCGACAGGGAAATGGGCATTTTATATAGATGCTGATGAAACTGTGATGCCAACCCATAAATTTACTTTATTTAAAAAACCACTCCGTAAATTTGAACTGCTAGATTTAAATGAGACAATTGCAATTTGTCCTGTAATCATCGATCACAATAATCATAAATCTGTTGGCGTTAGAAGATGCTTTTATAATAGTGAAAATTTTCATTATTTTGGCCACGTGCATGAGGAACTGCGCAAACTGAATGGATTACTTAATCAAGTTACCTTAGATATAAATATTAGACATGAAGGATATAAGAACGAGGTTTTAAAAAATAAAGAAAAGGTAAAAAGAAACATAAGCCTCTTGAAGAAAACAATAAAAAAAGAACCAAGCGAAATAAGGTGGAAGTATTTTTACTGTCGTGATGGAGCTGGTTACTTACCTGACGAGGAAATAGAAACAATGGTTAAGGATTGTATTTTATACAACCCCCGAAACGCTATCACTAAAAGAAACATCATGGCAAACCAATATAGTTTCCATTTTATGGTTATTTTAGCAGAGATCATGCTAAGAAACGGTGACTGTCTTAACTTAATGAAGTTATCAAAGCAAATGTTTCATTTAAATGAGGATAAAAGCAATTATTTATATTACTCAACCATGTCACTAGTTATGCAGCGACGAAATGATCTTATGGTTAAATTAGAAACCTTAAGCAGCTATCGAGAAAAAGATAAACTAATCCACTATGGTATGTTACATAGCTCAGGATACCATATCGATATCGCAATCCTTATTTTATTGATTGAGTGTGGTTTCTATGATAAAGCACAGAAATTTCGCAATGCTCTGGAAGAGGAATTTCCACCAATATCATCTATCCTCGAAAAGTACAGATTTGCTGATGATTAATTTCATCAGCAATTATCTCCAGGTATTGTTTTCAATCATAATTACAATCTTGGTTGTTACGATCTAAAATATTTAAAACTACACCACCTTTCCCCGTAGCGCTTTGGTATTACTGCGCTGCGCTTTGCCCTCCAGCCTGCGTCGTTTGGACGCCAGCGTCGGACGCGTGGGACGCCGGGTTTTCTCCACCACGGTAAGCTCGCGAATCAAATTTTCCAGCCGCTTCAGCGCCGCTTCGCGGTTCATCTCCTGGCTGCGATACTCCTGCGCCTTAATGATCACCATTCCTTCGGGCGTAATCAGATGATGGCTGGCGCTAAGCAGGCGCTCTTTATAAAAATCGGGCAACGATGAAGCACGGATATCAAAGCGCAAATGGATCGCCGTTGAGCTTTTATTGACGTGCTGGCCGCCTGCGCCCTGGGCTCGTATAGCCGTGATGTCCAGTTCGCTGTCGCTGATGGTGACGTTACGTGATAGTACAATCATAAAAATTTACCGTTGTGCTGCCCATCTTTAGAAGATTCATTGATATGGGCGCATTGTTTGCTGTAACCGATAACGTAGAGTGTGACTTGCTAACGCTTCAGGTCAATACTTATTGTCTACGGATAAAACGCTGTGAACCGCTGATTTCCCGCAGAAGGCTATGTTATAGTCGCTGGAGTCAGAGATTTACGCTCTGGAAGGAGGTGCATGTGCAGAAATATTGTGATTTGGTTCGTCAGAAGTACGCTGAAATCGGCGGCGGCGAACTGGGATACGTGCCCGACGCCATAGGTTGCGCGTTAAAAACACTGAATGAGATAGCGGCTAATTCTGCGCTAAACTCTTCTGTCAGGGAACAGGCGGCTTATGCCGCTGCAAACTTATTGGTGAGCGATTATGTTGACGAATGAAGCCTACAAACCGATCAATTGTGACGATTACGATAGTCTCGAACTCGCCTGCCAAAAACAGTGGTCACTGGTTCTTGAACTCAAGAATGGTGAACAGCTTAAGGTACAAGCGCAGGATATGATCACGCGTAAAAACGTAGAATATCTGGTGGTTGACCTGGCCGGTGAGGTGCGCGAACTGCGCCTTGACCATATTGCCAGCTTTAGCCATCCCGAGCTGGGCACCGTTGTTGTCAGCGAGTCGGATTAACCCTTTGGGCGGGCTTTCCCGCCCTTTGGCTTCACGGCTTTAACGACTGATAATACGCGGCTAAATCGGCCATATCCTCATCGCTTAACCCACTGACAAACGCTTTCATCACTTCCGCCTGTCCACCGCTACGCTCCCCTTTCCTGTAAGCCTGCAGCGCATGCTGTAAATAATCGGCATGCTGACCGGCCAGATTGGGATACAGCGAAACAGAAGCTTTACCTTCTGCGCCGTGGCACGCCTGACAGGCGGCAGATTTTTCCTGACCGGCAGCAGCGTTACCGGCCGCCAGCGCAGGCGCGGTAAAACAGGCCAGCATCAGTATCAACAGGGCTTTCATCTTTTATTCTCCCTTTCACGAAGCCAGGCAATGCGCCAGGCATTTCCCGCCATAGCGCTGCCTTCGCGGCAAACAAACGTATTCAGTGCGGCAATAAGCGTCTCATTGTAAAAAATCAGCGGCGTGCTTTCACGTTGCCACGGCGGCACGTCACACTCCTGCCACAGTTTTTTGATCGATCGATGGCCGCTGCGTCCCTCAATGGCGAAACGGCCCTGCGCCTGAAAGCGTACCGTAACCGTTTCATCTGCGCGGGGCGGGCGCACTTCCGTACCGCTTTCCGCCAGTTGCAGTATGCCAAGATCGTGCGGGAGAGGGAGCGGCCTGGTCACCTCTGTCCAGGGTAAAATCAGCGCGCGTACCGATGGCCTTAACGGCAGCCAGTAGAGCTTCTCACGATAGCGCCGTATTTCATGATCTCCCAACCGCAGACGCGGCGCGGCATCTTCCCGTGCATTGATCACTTCCAGCCACAGACGCCGGATCGCATCCCGCGAGGGCATTTGACCGCCGCAGCCGGCAATCCAGCGCCGCAGCAGCGCAGCGCGACGTGCTTCGCTCATGGCAGCAAAGCCATCGATGCGCAGTGCGCCATCCGGCTCTGTTCGCGCCGCCAGCGACTCCGCCAACAGCTCATCCAGCAGTTGCTCCTGCTCGCCGCACAGCGCCGCGCTGCGGGCAACGGCGACGGCAAAATGCGGCCAGCGCTCGCTCAGTGTCGGTAATATCCGCTGGCGCAGAAAGTTACGGTCATAGCGCGTATCCTGATTACTTTCATCTTCAATCCAGCGCAACTGATACTCTTCAGCCCACTTTTCCAGCTCAGCTCGCTGACGCGAAAGCAGCGGACGCAGCAGGCGATGCGCGCCTAACATCAGGCGCACGGGCATCGCGGCCAGGCCAGCAGGCCCGCTGCCGCGCTTCAACGCCAGCAGCAAGGTTTCGCATTGATCGTCAAGGTGCTGCGCCGTCACCAGGGCTTCTCCGGTGCGCAAACTGTCGCGAAAAGCCTGATAACGCCCTTCGCGCGCCGCGCCTTCAATGCCGCTGTCGCGTCCGTCAACCTTGATCGCCACGACCTCCAGCTCAACCTGCCACGCTTCACAAACGGCCCGGCAGTGCTGCACCCAGCTATCGGCACAGGGGCTTAATCCGTGATGAATATGAATTGCGCGCAACTGTAACGTTGGCTGTCGCTGGCGCAACAGGGTTAACTGATGCAAAAGAACGGTAGAGTCCAGCCCGCCGCTGAACCCCACCAGCAGCCGCTGTTCACCGGCCAGCTGCTGTTCAAGTTGTGCAAGCTGCGTCATGAAAAACCTATTGGCAGGCGGCCATCAGAGCGATGACCGTAAAAACGGTTATTTTAAGCCTGGTATAACTCTAGCGGCAAATTATCCGGATCGCTGAAAAAGGTAAAGCGCTTGCCGGTGAGAGGATCGATGCGAACGGGCTCGCAGGCTACGCCTTTTTCCGTGAGTAACTCACAGGCGCGATCGATATCATTCACTGCAAACGCCAGATGGCGTAAGCCGCAGGCTTCCGGGTGACTAATACGAGCCGGCGGCGTCGGGAAAGAGAACAGCTCAATCAGATACTCTCCATTCAGCGCCAGATCGCCTTTCCATGAATCACGCGCTTCGCGATAAACTTCCTGCTGCAGCGTAAAGCCAAGAATGTCGCAGTAAAATGCCTTGCTGCGCGCATAGTCGCTGGCAATAATCGCAATATGATGAACCTTCTTGATATCCAGCATAGCTTCTCCTTGATCTATCTTACTGCAGCACCCTACTCACTCATGGATGCTGAAGCAAGACGGCATAATCTGCAAGTTAGCGCACGGTATCCGGCTCATGCTGTTTAAGGACGCGTACCAGATAGCGCCCATCCTCGGTGAGCTTGGCGCCGTGGATATCGGTTTCAAAACCAGGATAATGGTGGCCAATGGCACACAGCATCAGCAGGAAGTCGAGCACCGCACGGCTGGATTCAGTAATCATCTCTCCCGGCATCACCAGCGGCACGCCCGGCGGATAAGGCAGAATCATGTTGGCCGAAACGCGCCCGATCATCTGGTCAATCTCCACGGTTTCTACCTCTCCTTTTACCTGTAGCTGAAACGCCCGATGCGGTGTCATTTTCATCTCCGGCAGCACATCAAACGCTTTCAGCATCAGGCGCGGCAGATCGTGTTGGTGGATCAGTTGATGAATGCCCTGTGCCAGCGTCTGGATCCGCATATTGCGATAGAAATCGGGATCTTCGGCATAGAGATCCGGCAGGATATTTTTCACCCGTAGATTAAGATCGTAGGCACGCTTGAAGTCCAGCAGTGCACGCAGCAGCCCCATTGCCCGGGTTTTGTCGATGCCGATACTGAACAGAAACAGCAAATTATACGGGCCGGTTTTCTCTACCACGATACCGCGTTCATCAAGAAACTTGGCCACCAGCGCCGCCGGGATCCCTTCTTCCGCCATTTCACCCTGTTCACTCATGCCGGGCGTCAAAATGGTTACCTTGATCGGATCGAGATACATATGATCGCGATCGGCATCAATAAAACCATGCCACGCTTCTTCACCCGGCTGGATCGGCCAGCACTCTGCTTCTTCTATGCCGTCTGGCTGCCAGATATCGTAAAACCAGCTATCGGACTCTTCGCGCAGCCGCTGGATTTCGCGGCGGAAATGCAGCGCACGCTCAACGGAACGGTTAATCAGCCGACGTCCCGGATTACCACGCAGCATGGCGGCCGCCGTTTCGATAGAGGCGACAATCGAATAGTTCGGCGAGGTGGTGGTATGCATCATATAGGCTTCGTTAAAGGTCTGTTCATCGTAGTCGCCTTTAATATGAATCAGCGAAGCCTGCGAATATGCCGCCAGCAGCTTATGTGTAGACTGCGTTTCATAAATCACCTTGCCTGGCGTGCGCTCGCCGCTCATCCCGCTCTTGCCCGCATAGATGGGATGAAAATTGGTATAAGGCACCCAGGCGGAATCAAAATGAATCGAAGGCACATCCAGCGTTTCTTTGATGTAGCGGGTGTTATACAGCAGACCATCGTAGGTGGAGTTGGTGATCACCGCATGTACCGGCCAGCTGGCATGTTCGGTTTGCGCCACCTTCAATGCAATGCTGTCACGCATAAACTCCCGCTTAGGAATACCGCCGAGAATGCCCAGCGCATTACGTGTCGGCTTCAGCCAAATCGGCACGATATCGCTCATCATCAGCAGATGCGTCAGCGATTTATGGCAGTTGCGGTCGATAAGCACCGTGCTGCCTGCAGGCGCAGCGTACATACCGACGATTTTGTTTGAGGTTGAAGTGCCGTTGGTCACCATATAACTTTGCTCGGCACCGAAAGTGCGGGCGATATACTCCTCTGCTTCCAGATGCGGGCCGGTGTGATCAAGCAGCGATCCCAGCTCGGTAACAGAAATAGAGGTATCCGCCTTCAAGGCGTTAGGGCCGTAAAAGTCATAAAACAGCGTGCCGACTGGGCTTTTTTGAAAAGCGGTGCCAGCCATATGGCCAGGCGTGCAGAAAGTGTATTTCCCTTCCTTCACATAGTTAAACAGCGCTCGCGTCAACGGCGGCGTAATATTGTCGATATACTCATCGGTATACTGGCGGATACGCTGGGCGATATCCTCTTCGACACCAAGCGCATATTCAAAGAACCACAGCGCCATGCGCATTTCGTGAATGCTGATATCCATGGTGGAGTGGGTATTAATAAAGGCGTAGAGCGGCAGGTATTCGTTAAGCTGATTAATTTCGCTGCAGAGATCCAGGCTATATTCATCCCAGTCAAAAATAATGCCGCAAACCCGTGGATTATGCTCAATTAGCTTAACCAAATCGTTGGCGTCTTTGGGATAGATAAGATCGAACCCCTTGCCGATCAGCGCCTGATGCAGCTGGCGAATCGGTTCATCTTTATAAAAAGCGTTATGCGGTCCCATTATCGCAATGATATTCAATTCGCACCTCCTGGTGATGAGCGATAAAGAATAAGCATAGCGGATAGCACAGAAGGGGTTAGAGCAGACCCGCCGGATAGCGGGTCTGGAAAAGCATAACCAAGTTAGCTGCGATCGTAGACGGTTTCAGTCGGCGCGTTCTGGCGTACCGAGGCGATGCCGTTTAAAGCGCCCTGTTTGCTGGCATACATCTCGCTTACCGCAATGATTTCATGATTGCCGGCGCGCAGCACAAAATACCAGGGCTGTGGCGTCTCTTTGTCTGATTTACGTATTTCGTAATATCCCATTTTAACTCCCGTTATTGATGTTTATTTCCTGACTGTTCAAACTCAGCCATCGCTGCGTGAAAAACAATCAATAACCGAGGCTTTATTGAGAGAAATCGTTTTGTCGTAAAAGTAAAAAAGGCGACCCGAAGGCCGCCTTGTTAATAACCTGAATAAAATTACGCGTAACCGTAGTTCATCAAGCGATGATAACGACGGTTCAACAACTCTTCGGTATTCAGACCGTCCAGATCGGCCAGGTCAGCCAGCAACTGCGCTTTCAGCGAAGCCGCAATCGCCAGCGGATCGCGATGTGCACCGCCCAACGGTTCAGGAACGATAGAGTCGATCAGATCCAGCTCTTTCAGTCGCGGCGCGATAATGCCCATCGCTTCAGCGGCCAGCGGCGCTTTATCGGCGCTCTTCCACAGGATTGAGGCACAACCTTCCGGTGAAATAACTGAATAGGTGCTGTACTGCAGCATATTGACCTTATCGCCAACGCCAATTGCCAGCGCGCCGCCGGAACCGCCTTCACCGATAACGGTACAGATAACCGGCACTTTCAGGCCGGACATTTCACGCAGGTTGCGTGCAATAGCCTCAGACTGACCGCGCTCTTCCGCGCCAACGCCCGGATAAGCACCCGGCGTATCGATAAAGGTAATGATCGGCATCTTAAAGCGCTCGGCCATTTCCATCAGGCGCAGCGCTTTGCGATAGCCTTCCGGTGCCGGCATGCCGAAGTTACGACGAATCTTCTCTTTGGTTTCACGGCCTTTCTGATGGCCAATGATCATAACCGGGCGTCCGTCCAGACGCGCTATGCCGCCGACAATCGCTTTGTCATCCGCATAGGCGCGATCGCCTGCCAGTTCATCAAAGTCAGTAAACACGTTACGGACATAGTCCAGCGTGTAAGGACGTAACGGATGACGCGCCAGTTGCGCGATCTGCCATGCGCCCAAATCGGCGAAGATTTTACGGGTCAGCTCAACGCTTTTCTCGCGCAGACGCTGGATCTCTTCATCCAGATTAATATCGTGTTTTTCATCCTGACGGCCAACCGACTTGAGGGAGTCGATTTTCGCCTCCAGTTCTGCAATTGGCTGTTCAAAATCCAGGTAATTAAGACTCATAATGTTCCTGTTTTAGTCAAACTCCAGTTCCACCTGCTCCGATCCTATCAGCGATCGCAGGTCATTAAGCAAACGATCGCAGGGAGATACGCGCCAGGCTGCGCCGAAACGCAGCTTAGCCCGCGCATCCGCTCTCTGATAGTAGAGATGTACCGGAATTGTCCCCGAACGATGGGGTTCCAGAGACTGACGGAGACGGTTTAAAAGCTGGTCATCAATTTGCCTGTCCGTCAGCGAGATAGCAAGTCCGCGCGCGTATTTTTCACGTGCCTCATCGATATCCATAATTTCGCGAGCGGTCATTTTAAGCCCACCGCTAAAATCATCAAAGCTGACCTGTCCGCTGACGATCAGGATACGGTCTTTTTCCAGCAGCTGCTGGTATTTATCAAGCGCATCTGTGAACAACATCACTTCCAGACGACCAGAACGGTCATCCAGCGTGCAGATGCCAATACGGTTACCGCGTTTAGTGACCATCACGCGGGCCGCCACCACCAAACCGGCCGCGGTCGTTATCTTACCGCGCTCGGTTGGGTGCATGTCTTTCAGGCGTACGCCACCTACGTAGCGCTCAATTTCTTTCAGGTACTGGTTGATCGGATGGCCGGTGAGATAGAGACCCAACGTCTCGCGCTCGCCATCCAGCTGCACCTGTTCCGGCCACGGCGTAATGCTGGCGTAGGACTGTTCCACCTGCTCCGGCTCTTCCGCCAGCACGCCAAACATATCCGCCTGACCGATCGCTTCCGCTTTCGCATGCTGATCCGCTGCCTTCAGCGCATCGCCCAGTGCGCTCATCAGCGCCGCGCGATGCGGCCCCAGACGGTCGAAAGCGCCGGACATAATCAGCTTTTCCATGACCCGACGATTGATCTTTTTCGGATCGGTGCGCGCGCAAAGATCGAACAGCTCACGGAAATAGCCATCTTTATTACGTGCTTCGATAATCGCTTCAATCGGGCCTTCGCCGACGCCTTTAATTGCGCCGATGCCATACACGATTTCACCGTCGTCGTTGACGTGGAACTGATAGAGGCCGGAGTTAATATCCGGCGGCAGCACCTTCAGCCCCATGCGCCAGCACTCATCCACCAGGCCCACCACTTTTTCGGTGTTGTCCATATCGGCAGTCATAACCGCCGCCATAAACTCAGCCGGATAGTGCGCCTTTAGCCACAGCGTCTGGTAGGAAACCAGCGCATAGGCGGCGGAGTGTGATTTATTGAAGCCGTAACCGGCGAATTTTTCCACCAGGTCGAAGATTTTCATCGACAGCTCGCCGTCGATGCCCATGCTTTCCGCGCCTTCTTTAAACACGGAACGCTGTTTGGCCATCTCCTCCGGCTTTTTCTTACCCATGGCACGACGCAGCATATCTGCGCCGCCCAGCGTATAGCCCGCCAGTACCTGGGCAATCTGCATGACCTGTTCCTGGTAGAGGATAATGCCGTAGGTCGGCTCCAGTACCGGTTTCAGAGATTCATGCTGCCACTGAATATCAGGATAGGAGATCGCTTCACGACCATGTTTACGGTCAATGAAGTTATCTACCATGCCTGACTGCAGCGGACCTGGACGGAACAGCGCCACCAGCGCGATCATATCCTCAAAGCAGTCCGGCTTCAGGCGTTTAATCAGATCTTTCATGCCGCGCGATTCAAGCTGAAACACCGCCGTGGTTTCTGCGCGCTGCAGCATATCAAAACTTTTTTTATCTTCCAGCGGAATCGCGGCGATATCGATCGGCGGCTCGCCCTGCTTCGCCCGACGCGCGTTGATCATCTCCAGCGCCCAGTTGATGATCGTCAGCGTACGCAGGCCAAGGAAGTCGAACTTCACCAGCCCGGCATATTCCACATCGTTCTTATCAAACTGGGTGACCGGATACTGGCCGTGCTCATCGCAGTAAAGCGGCGCAAAGTCGGTGATTTTAGTTGGCGCAATTACCACGCCGCCGGCGTGTTTACCGGCGTTGCGCGTTACCCCTTCCAGCTTGCGCGCCATATCGATCAGCGCCCTGACCTCTTCATCCGCCTCGTAGATTTCCGGCAGCTGCGGTTCGGCAGCAAAGGCTTTCTCCAGCGTCATCCCCGGATCGGGCGGCACCAGCTTAGAGATACGGTCAACAAAGCCGTAGGGATGTCCCAGCACGCGGCCTACGTCACGGATAACCGCTTTCGCCGCCATGGTGCCGAAGGTGATAATCTGCGAAACCGCATCACGGCCATACATCTCAGCAACGTGCTCAATCACCTGATCGCGCTTCTCCATACAGAAGTCGACGTCGAAGTCAGGCATTGATACGCGTTCCGGGTTCAGGAAGCGTTCGAACAGCAGGTCGAACTCCAGCGGATCGAGATCGGTAATTTTCAGCGCATAGGCCACCAGCGAACCGGCACCTGAACCACGTCCTGGGCCGACCGGGATACCGTTATCTTTCGACCACTGGATAAATTCCATGACGATCAGGAAGTAACCAGGGAAGCCCATCTGGTTAATAACGTTAAGTTCAATCTCCAGACGTTCATCATATTCCACGCGCTTCTTCGCCCGCTCTTCCGGATCGGGGAAAAGAAATTCCAGACGCTCTTCCAGCCCTTCACGCGAGCGCTTTACCAGAAAATCTTCGGTGGTCATATCGCCGGTCGGGAACTGCGGCAGGAAGTACTCGCCCAGCCGCACCGTTACGTTACAGCGACGGGCAATCTCCACGCTGTTTTCCAGCGCTTCCGGGATATCAGAAAAGAGCTCGCACATCTCCTCAGCGCTGCGCATATACTGCTGCGGGCTGTAATTGCGGGGGCGCTTGGGATCGTCCAGCGTATAGCCGTCATGGATCGCTACACGAATTTCATGCGCGTCGAAGTCATCCTCATTGATGAAGCAGACTTCATTGGTTGCCACCACGGGAATGCCTTCGGCAATCGCCAGTTCAACGGCGGCGTGCAGATAGCTTTCTTCATCCGGACGTCCGGTTCGGATCAGCTCCAGATAATAGCGATCGGGGAAGTGTTGCTGATAAAAGGCCAGACACTGCGCTACCAGCGCCTGATTGCCGCGCAGCAGGCTGCGTCCGACATCGCCACGTCGCCCACCGGAGAGCAGAATCAGCCCTTCCTGATGTTCGGCCAGCCAGTCACGATCGATGGTCGGGCCTTCCGGGCCGTAGCCGCGCTGATAAGCGCGTGAAATCAGCAGCGTGAGATTCTGGTAGCCCGCATTATTCATCGCCAGCACGGTAATCTGCGACAGCTCATCGCCCATCAGTTCGCAGGCGACAAGAAAATCAGCACCAATAATCGGTTTAATCCCTGCGCCGTGCGCCGTGCCGTAAAACTTCACCAGCCCGCACAGGTTGGTAAAGTCGGTGATTGCCATTGCCGGCATTCCGAGAGCCGCTGCCTTTTTCACCAGCGGACCGGTTTTCGCCAGTCCATCGACCATCGAATAATCGCTGTGGATACGCAGATGAATAAAACGTGGTTCGGCCATCTTTACTTTCCGGTTAACTGCAGCAAAGCGCGCTTAACGCGCGCGATTGGCGGTGAGATTAGTCACTTCGATGTCCAGCAGCGCATTGCGCACTGGAGCAAAACTACGACGATGGTGCGGCGTAGCACCATGCTCCGTCAACATCGCCAGATGTTGTGCGGTGGGATAACCTTTATGCTGGGCAAAGCCGTACTGCGGAAAAACCACATCCAGCTCGGCCATTTCGCGATCGCGCGTCACTTTGGCGATAATCGACGCGGCGCTGATTTCCGCTACCAGGCTGTCGCCTTTTACTACCGCTGCGGACGGCATCGGCAATTCAGGACAGCGATTGCCGTCAATCAATACATAGTCAGGCGTGACGGCCAGACCGGCCACCGCGCGCTGCATCGCCAGCATAGTGGCATGCAGAATGTTTAGCCGATCAATCTCTTCCGGTTCGGCACGGCCCAGACTCCAGGCCAACGCTTTTTCACGGATTTCATCATACAGCGCCAGCCGACGCTTTTCGCTCAGCTTTTTCGAGTCCGCCAGCCCAGCGATCGGTTGGGCTGGATCCAGGATCACTGCCGCCGTAACCACCGCGCCGACCAGCGGCCCGCGTCCAACTTCATCAACGCCGGCAATAAGCCGCGCGTTGGGATAAATAAATTCAGCCATGCGCCAACTCCAGTACGGCCTGAGCCGCTTGTTCATCGGCATTCCAGCGGATCTGCTGGTGCAGCTCAGTAAAGGTTGCCAACAGCCTGTTGCGCGTTTCACCCTGCGCCAGCAAGGGTTCCAGCGCTGCGGCCAGCCGTTCGGGCTGACACTCATCCTGAAGCAGTTCCGGCACCAGTTCGCGCCCGGCCAGCAAATTAGGCAGCGAGACATAGTCGGTTTTGACCAGCCGCTGCGCCAGCCAGAAGGTGAAAGGCTTCATGCGATACCCCACCACCATCGGACATTTTGCCAGCATGCACTCCAGCGCCGCCGTCCCGGAAGCCAGCAGCGCCGCATCGCTGGCAATCATCGCCTCGCGGCCCTGACCATCCAGCAGATGAACCGGTAGCTCAGGAGCCACCGCAGCTTTGATCTGTTCAAACTGTTCACGTCGACGGGCATTCACCAACGGCACCACGATTTCCAGCTGCGGCCATTTTTCCTGCAGCCGCTGCGCCGTCTTGAGAAAATCAGCGCTAAGCATTTCAACTTCCGCTTTACGCGAGCCCGGCAGTAAGGCCAGGCAGAGCGCCTGTTCGTCGATGCCCAGCGTGCGACGCGCTGCGGTTTTATCCGGCTGCAGCGGCATCGCATCCGCCATGGTATGCCCGATAAAACGACAGGGAACCTCAAAGCGATCGTAAAACGCTTTTTCGAACGGCAGGAAGGCCAGCACCAGATCGGTAGCGCGACCGATCTTGAAGACCCGGTTTTGCCGCCATGCCCATACTGAAGGACTGACATAATGAATAGTGCGGATCCCGCGCTGTTTCAGCCGCCCTTCAAGGGTAATGTTAAAATCGGGCGCATCGATGCCTACAAAGACATCAGGCTTAAGCGCGGTAAAGCGGCGGGTTAAATCACGACGAATTTTTAACAGGCGCGGCAGGCGCTCCAGCACCTCAACGATGCCCATCACCGCCAGCTCCTCCATGTCGTACCAGCTCTCGCAGCCTTCCGCCAGCATGCGCGGACCGGCCACGCCAACAAAGCGGGCGTCAGGATGTTTGGCTTTAAGCGCGCGAATTAAACCGGCACCAAGAATATCGCCGGAGGTTTCTCCGGCGACAAGGGCAATCGTTAAAGGACGAGCAGCCATGGGTTAACGAATCAGACCTCGCGTTGAGCGGGCAAAGAAGTCGTAAAACGGCTTAACCTCAGCGTGCTTCTCAGCCAACGCTTCGATTTCCGGCTTCACTTCATCCAGCGTCCTGCCGCTGCGATATAGCAGTTTGTAGGCGGCACGAATCGCATGCAACGCTTCTTTATCGAAACCGCGACGTTTAAGGCCTTCAATATTGATGCCAAACGGCGTGGCGTGGTTGCCCTGCGCGATAACGTAAGGTGGCACATCCTGCGCCACGCCAGAACAACCGCCCACCATAACGTGCGCGCCGATAATACAGAACTGATGCACCGCCGTCATGCCGCCAATAATGGCAAAGTCATCCACCGTAACATGTCCGCCCAGCGTGGCGTTATTGGCGAAAATACAGCGGTTGCCAATAATGCAGTCATGAGCGATATGCGCATTCACCATCAGCAGGTTATCGCTGCCGATGCGAGTCACGCCGCCGCCCTGCACCGTGCCACGATGAATGGTCACGCTTTCGCGGATGCTGTTACGATCGCCAATTTCAACGCGCGTTGGCTCACCAGCATATTTCAGGTCCTGGTTCACCTCACCAATAGAAGCGAACTGGGTAATAATATTGTCTTTACCGATGCGGGTATGTCCGTTCACCACCACGTGGGATTTCAGGACGGTACCTTCACCAATTTCAACATTTGCACCGATATAGCAAAAGGGGCCAATGTGGACACGGGCACCAATGATGGCGCCCTCTTCGACGATAGAACTCGGATGAATTACGGCAGTTGCATCAATCACGTATTATGCCTCCCGGCTTCGGGCACACATCATGGTCGCTTCACAGACAATTTTACCATCTACGGTAGCCACGCCTTTAAAGCGCGTCAGACCACGACGGGTTTTTTCGAAAGTAACTTCCATTATCATCTGATCGCCCGGTACCACCGGACGCTTAAAGCGCGCTTCGTCAATTCCGGCAAAGTAGTACAGCTCACCCGGCTCAAGTTTACCAACGCTTTTAAACGCCAGAATACCTGTCGCCTGCGCCATCGCCTCAAGAATCAAAACGCCTGGAAAAATCGGTTTACCAGGGAAGTGTCCCTGGAAAAACGGTTCGTTAACCGAGACGTTTTTCACCGCACGCAGATATTTATGCTCTTCGAACTCCAGGACACGATCGACCAGTAAAAACGGATAACGGTGCGGCAGTAGTTCTAAAATCTCTTCAATATTCAGAGTATGAGTTTCAGTAGTCAAAATACTCTTCCTGTCCTAAAAATTCTGATGACATCAATAACAAGGCCTGCACCGATCAGACGATCGTCGGCAGGCCGCAAATTAGTTTATGTGGCGCCTGGCTTCCCTGCTTAGCATGTTTTATTTATGAAAGCCGGACAGCGGTGAAGTGTACGTTTAGTCGTCTTTGCCGACTTTGCGCTCGATGGCTTTTAAGCGCTTGCTCATTTCATCGATGTTCATCACCAGCGCTGCGGTTTTACGCCAGGTTTTATTAGGTTGCAACGGAATGCCTGAAGAGTATACCCCAGGTTCAGTGATGGGGCGCATCACCATTCCCATGCCAGTTACCGTCACTTTGTCACAAATTTCCATGTGTCCATTAATGACGCTGGCCCCGCCGATCATACAGTAACGACCGATTTTCAGGCTACCCGCCATGATTACACCGCCAGCAACGGCCGTATTGTCGCCAATCACTACGTTATGTGCAATCTGACATTGGTTATCAATGATAACACCATTACCAATCTGAGTGTTATCCAGTGCACCGCGATCGATGGTGGTACAGGCACCAATTTCGACGCGATCGCCAATAATCACCGAGCCAAGCTGAGGAATTTTCACCCAGTTGCCGCGATCGTTAGCATAGCCGAAGCCGTCAGCGCCGATCACCGTGCCCGACTGGATCAGACACTGCTCACCAATACGGATTTCATGATAAATGGTGACGTTGGCCCACAGGCGCGTACCGGCACCGATATGCGTGTTTTTACCTACAAAACAGCCTGCACCGATCACCACGTTATCGCCAAGCATAACGCCTGACTCGATAACCGCATTTGCGCCGATGGAAACGTTGCTGCCCAGCGTAGCGCTGGCGTCGATCACCGCGCTTGCGGCGATATTTTGCGCCGGCTGCGGCGTGGTATCAAGCAGCTGCGCCATGCGTGCATAGGTCAGATAAGGATTTTTAACCACCAGCGCGGCGCTGCGGCACCAGGAGAGATCGTCCTGGGTCAGTACCACGGCAGATGCCTGACATTCAGCAAGCTGCTCACGGTAACGGCTGTTGGCGAGAAAAGTGATTTGACCATCTTGGGCGGAGTGCATAGAAGCAATGCCGGAGATGACGATATCGCCATCTCCGTGCAATTCTGCATCCAACTGCTGGGCTAAATCAGCCAGTCGAATTGAAGACATTGATTATTTAACCTGTTTCAGAACGTCAGCGGTGATGTCTTTGGCATTCGCCGCATAAGCGACTGCGTTAGCATCGATAACCACATCGTAGCCATCATCAGCAGCAACTTTCTTCACTGCGTCCTGAATACGGCTCAGCAGTTTGTTACGCTCTTCCATCTGGCGACGGCGATTGTCCTGCTCAAAAGCCTGCGCTTTGGTAGCGAAGGTTTCACGCTGAGACATGATATCTTTTTCCATACGGCTGCGCTCGCTGGCCTTCATGGTAGAAGCATCACGTTGCAGGCGCTGCATTTTTGCCTGCAGATCGCGCTCCTGGCTTTGCAGTTCGGTAGCACGGCCTTTAAATTCATTTTCAAGCTGCTTCGCAACAGAGGCACGTTGCGGTAACTGTTGGAAAATGCTGGACACGTTTACCACGGCAATTTTATCAGCAGCCTGAGCGCCTGCGGAAACCGCTAAAGCGAGACCCAGACCTGCGGCACACAACAACTTTTTCACTATTAACTCCTTACCATCAACGTTTGTGTCAAAGACACACTTTTGCCTGAGACGCTGGCCTGTGGTCAACCCGCAGGCCAGCGAACAGTGCGATACTTAACAGCTTTACTTCCCTGAAGCGTGCATTACCAGGTTTTACCAATGTTAAACTGGAACTGCTCCGCTTTATCTCCATCATATTTCTTAAGCGGCTGGGCGTAGGAGAACACCAACGGTCCCAGCGGCGACATCCATTGCAGCGCGATACCGCTAGAGATGCGAATATTGGCCGGATCGCTGTAATCCGGAATGCCCGCAGCACGGGTATCAGCGGTATTTTCCCAGTGGGTATCCCAAACGGTACCGGCATCCACGAACAATGAAGTACGCACTGAGTTAGCATATTTATCGCTGATAAACGGCGTTGGCGTGATCAGTTCCAGGCTGGCTACCGCCATTGCGTTACCGCCTACCGCATCATTCGATTTACACAGGTTTTGATTACCGGAGCAAGTAGAAGAACCGTCATTATAGTAAGCCGCTTTCGGACCAATGTTATTGGAGCGGAAACCACGAACCGTACTGGAACCGCCAGCGTAAAGGTTTTCATAGAATGGCAGTTCCTTGCCGCTCAAACCATCACCATAACCTACACGACCACGGCCCAACAGTACCCATGTGCGGTCACTATCCAGTGGCATATACTGTTGAGTATCCAGTGTGACTTTATAGAAGCTATTGTCGGAGCCAGGAATGGTGACTTTACCGTTCAGGTTGGTACGGTTACCGGATGTAGGGAAAAAGCCACGATCCAACGTGTTATACGTCCAGCCGTAGTTAAAAGTGAAATCATCGGCAGAATACTCTGTATTTCTGGTGAGAGCCGGCGTCTGCCCAACCGATTGCAGATAACGCCACATCGCTAACTGCGGTTGCATATGAGACAAGCCGTTATGCACATAACCCAGGCCTACGCGCAGCGTGTTGTTCTCATTTACCGGGAAGCCCAGCGTGCCATCAAGGCCGTAGCTCTTGTTAGTATAATTGGAGAGTTCCGCGTCATCTGCTTTAAAGTCGTTATAGAAAACGCGTCCGCCAAGGCTAACCCCATCCACCGTAAAGTACGGGTCGGTTAGGGAGAATTCCGCGTAGGTCTGATAATCGTTTTTGGTGCCGTTAATGCCGACGGTATTACCAGTACCCAGCCAGTTATCCTGGGTTACGCCAACCTGGAAGCTGATGCCACTTTCGGTGCCGTAGCCAATACCAAAGTTAAAGGTACCGGTGTTACGCTCTTTCACCTTATAAACGACATCAACCTGATCTGGCGTGCCCGGTACGCGCTGCGTATCGACATCAACCGTTTCGAAATAGCCGGTACGGTTCAGGCGCTCTTTGCCCTGCTCGACCAGGTTGCTGCCCAACCATGCGCCTTCCATCTGACGCATTTCACGACGCAGCACGGCATCTTTAGAGGTATCGTTGCCCTCAAAGCGCACCTTACGTACGTAGTAGCGGTTGCCGGCATCGACATTCACATGCAGTTTTACCGTTTTATCAGCGTCGTTGATTTCTGGCTGCGTCACCACGCGTGGATAGGCATAACCATAGCGGCCTAACAGCTGCTTGATGTTGTCTTCCATTTTGGTGACTTTAGTACCGTTATACAGCTCGCCCGGTACAACCTTCGCCAGCGTTTCGATCTCTGCGGAGTGACCTGCCATGCTACCGTTCACCACCACGCCGGAGAGCTTATACTGCTCGCCTTCGTTGACGTTGATGGTGATATAGATGCCTTTTTTATCCGGCGTCAGGCTGACCTGCGTGGAATCAATATTGAAACGTGCATAGCCGCGATCCAGATAGAAGCTGCGCAGGGTTTCTAAATCACCCGCCAGTTTCTGCTTCTGATATTTACGATCGCCGACCAGGTTCCACCACGGCACCGTATCACGTAGCTGGAAACGCGAAATCAGCTCATCAGAGCTAAAGGCTTTGTTACCAACGACGTTAATCTGCTGGATTTTCGCCGAAACGCCTTCGGTAAATACCAGTTTGAGATCGACACGGTTACGCGGCAGCGGGGTCACGACAGCTTTTACGCTGGCGCTATATTTACCCACGCTGTAGTAGAAATCTTCCAGCCCCTTCTCGATGCTGGAAATGGTGGTGCGATCCAGCGCCTCGCCGACGCGCACGCCGGAAGCTTCCAGATTTTGTTTAAGCATCTCTTCTTTCACCGCTTTGTTACCGGAGAAAGTGATGCTGGCAATGGTGGGACGCTCTTTCACCTGAACGATCAGCGTGTTGCCGTCGCGCAGAACCTGAACATCTTCGAAATTCCCGGTAGCAAACAGGGCGCGAATGGTATTACTGACATCTTCATCGTCTACCGTATCACCAACACGCACCGGCATGCTGAGCAGAGCCGCACCGACAGCGACTCGCTGCAGTCCTTCGAAATGAATGTCCTTCACCACGAACCCGTCTGCACCGTAAACGGTGGCGCTGCTAAACAGCAGCGACGCTATGAGCAACTTTTTCATCGCCATCGTTGTTATGCGTTCTTCCTAACACGTCCCAGCCTGGATAACGTTCCGGTCATCACAGGCGAGAGAAATCATTGAATAGTGCAAGCCCCATTAACAGCACCAGCAGAACTGAGCCAATGCGATAACTGAAGTCCTGAACTCGCTCAGACACCGGTTTCCCTTTGATTTTTTCAATCGCCAGGAAAAGCAGATGCCCACCATCTAATACCGGTAACGGGAAGAGATTAATAATACCGAGATTCACGCTGATAAGTGCGAGAAACATCAGGTAATAAATTACCCCGTACTCCGCTGACATCCCGGCGCCTTGCGCGATAGAAATCGGCCCGCTCAGGTTGTTCAGCTTAACATCTCCGGTGATCAGTTTGCCAAGCATGCTGACCGTCAGCTTCATTAACTGCCAGGTTTTTCCCCCGGCCTCGCCAATAGCAGCAAACGGGCCATACTGGCGCACCGTTTTATACTCTTCAGGCAACGGTAGCACGCGCGGTACAACACCGGCGAAGCCTTCCGACCCTTTTGCAGCTGGCGTCAACGTAAGGCTGACAAACTCGCCCTGCCGTTCCACATCCAACGCGATCGCTTTATCAGGGCTTTCCCGCACCAGGTTGACAAACTGTCGCCAGTCCGCCAGCGATCGACCATCGACTTTAACGATCCTGTCACCTGCTTGCAAACCTGCCGCACTGGCAGGTGAGTTAGCCTGGACTTCCGCCAGCACCGTTTCAATCTCAGGGCCGCGCGGTGCGATACCTAACGCCACAACCGGGTCCTGCTTATCAGGTTCAAAATGCCAGTTACGCAGATCGACCTGTTTTTCCACGCGCTGCGATGAGCCAAACGGCGATAATGTTAAGGTAACGTCGGTATCACCGATTTTACCGATCAGCGCCATACGCACAGCATCCCAGTCAGGCGTTTCGATGCCATCAACCGCTTTAAGTTCCATGCCAGGCGAAATTTGCGCCTCAGCCGCCACCGAACCGCTCAGGATTTCACCGGTAACCGGACGCACACCCGGTACGCCGTGAATAAAGACCAGCCAGTAAGCAAAAATAGCAAACAGGAAATTAGCCACAGGACCAGCGGCAATCACCGCGGCGCGCTGCAGTACGGGTTTATTGTTGAAGGACTGATGACGCAGCTCGGGCGGCACGCTTTCTACGCGCTCATCCAGCATTTTGACATAGCCGCCAAGCGGAATTAAGGCAATAACATATTCGGTGCCAAGTCGGTCGCGACGACGCCAGAGCGCTTTGCCGAAGCCGATGGAAAAGCGCTCTACCCTGATGCCGCAGCGACGCGCTACCCAGAAATGACCAAACTCATGAACGGTAATCAACACGCCCAGCGCAACGATAAAGGCAGCAAGACTCCAGATAAAGCTCAGCATAACGTCTTGTCCTTACAGCGTCCTGAATACTAACAGCAACAAACAAGCGAAAACCGGCACCGCCGCCGTCAGGCTGTCAATGCGATCGAGAATGCCGCCGTGTCCGGGGATAAGATGCCCGCTATCTTTAATGCCCGCTTCGCGTTTGAACATGCTTTCAGTAAGATCGCCTAAAACGGAAGCCAGCGCGGCAGCCACAGAGCAGATCAACAACACGCCCGGCGCCACGTTCAGCGGCGCCCATAAACCAAACAGCCACGCAATCAACGCGGAAGTCAGCAGGCCGCCAAAAAAGCCTTCCCAGGTTTTGCCCGGCGAGACTTTGGGGGCGAGCTTATGCTTGCCGAATAAACGACCAAACATATAGGCTCCAGAATCGGCACCCCAGACCAGAATCAATACGTACAGCAGCCACCAGGCGCCAGCAAAATGATCCACATCATAATGGTACTGACGCAGCGCAACCATGCCGCAGAAGAACGGCACAATGGTGAAAATGCCAAATCCCAGGCGCAGTACACGCGAATGCCGCCAGAACCCTGCGGAGGCCGGATAGCGCAGCACCAACAGCAGCGCGCCAACCCACCAGGCCAGCGCAACCCAAAGCGAACCGCCTATTTGCGGCAGCTGAACGGCATGTTGATAAGGAGGAAGCGTAAATAACATCACGGCAAGCAGCAGGCCGCAAAGTACGGCCAGCCAGATACGTTGGAGACGGGAGGTGAAGCCAGCAAACTGGCCCCATTCCCATGCGGCCAGCATGCATACCACCAGAGTGGTGATGGCAAATCCTGATGGCGGTAACCAGAAAAGCGCAGCGATCACCAAAGGGATCAGTATGAACGCTGTAATCAGACGCGACTTCAGCAAAGGTTACCCCCAGGGCGCTCAGGCGCCGCCAGGTGCTGCGCCGCCAAATCGACGCTCACGATGTGAAAAAGCATTCATTGCACCTTCAAAAACTTGTTCGTCAAAATCAGGCCAGAGAACATCGGTAAAGTAAAACTCCGCGTAGGCGATTTGCCACAGCAGGAAGTTACTGATGCGGTGTTCCCCCCCGGTCCTTATTACCAGATCCACCGGTGCCAAATCATGCATACAGAGAAATCCGGACAGCGTAGTTTCTTCGATCTGGTCAGGACGGAGCAATCCTTCCTGCACCTGCTCGGCTATCTTTCTTACGCCGTGAATAATATCCCAACGGCCGCCATAATTCGCGGCAATGTTGAGGGTCAATCCATTATTTTGTTGAGTAAGTTCCTCAGCGCGACGAATGCGCTCCTGTAAGCGTGAATTAAAACGGCTAATATCGCCAATAATTCTTAACCGAACATTGTGCTTATGCAGGCTTTTTACTTCGCTATCAAGTGCCCAGACAAACAGCTCCATCAGCGCAACCACTTCCTGCGCCGGACGGGACCAGTTTTCGCTACTGAAGGCATAAAGCGTGAGCGCTTCCAGCTTATTACTGACGGCAAAGCTTACGGCGCGACGCACCGACTTCACGCCCGCTTTATGACCGGAAACGCGGAGTTTACCCTGATTTTTCGCCCAGCGACCGTTGCCATCCATGATGATGGCCACATGACGCGGGCCTGTCCGCTGCTGGTCATCGGTTGTTATTTGAGTTTCGGACGACATAACGCGTATTCATTTCCTTTCATCAGAAATACAGCGGCTTCTGAATACATTTCCCGTGCGGCTGTAAAAAAGCCGTGACGACCACGGCTCTCTTCACCGCTTTGGCTGTGTGTAAATGCGAAACGGGAGCCGGGGACTATACCAGTTTCATCCCAGGCTCACAAATAGCGACCACGCAAATTGGCGAATTACCCGGCCTTAGCGAAACGCGGCAGTAGCGCCTGCGCGGTACGACGCGACTCGCTGTCAATGGCCAATACCGCCTCCACGCTCTGTGGTTCGCCGTGATGAAGCGCTGCCAATACCGCTGCATTCAGCGCGGCAATATTGGTAAAGCGAATCTGACCCTTAAGAAACGCGGCGACCGCAATTTCATTAGCTGCATTGAGCGCGGTGGTCGCCGCCTGCCCCTGTTCACACGCATCCATCGCCAGTTTCAGGCAGGGATAGCGGTTAAAATCAGGTTCGGCGAAGGTTAGCGCCTTCATGCGTGTAAAATCGAGCGGTGTTACGCCTGCTTCTACACGCTGCGGCCAGGCCATCGTATGGGCAATCGGCGTGCGCATATCTGGAGATCCCAACTGCGCCAGCACACTGCCATCGCGATAACGCACCATAGAGTGAATCACCGACTGCGGGTGCAGAATAACTTCCATCTGCGCATCGGTTGCATTAAACAGCCAGCGGGCTTCAATGTATTCAAGACCTTTATTCATCATGGTGGCGGAGTCAACAGAGATTTTTCGCCCCATCGACCAGTTCGGATGCGCGCAGGCCTGCTCCGGCGTAACGGTTGCCAGTGCCGACAGCGGCGTGTCACGAAACGGTCCACCCGATCCCGTAAGGATAATCGACTCTATGCCGTTTTCCTGGAGGTTAGCGTATCCTAACTGTTGCTGGATGGAAGCCGGTAAACTCTGAAAAATGGCATTATGCTCGCTGTCGACCGGCAACAGCCGCGCGCCGCTGGCGCTCACCGCCTCCATAAATAAACGGCCGCACGTGACAAGTGATTCTTTATTCGCCAGCAGTACGGTTTTGCCGGCGCGAATCGCCGCCAGAGTAGGCAGCAGCCCGGCCGCGCCAACAATCGCCGCCATAACCTGATCGACATCGTCCAGCGCCGCCAGCTGACACGCAGCCTCTTCGCCTGCCAGCACCTCTGTATCAACACCCAGCTCGCTTAAACGCTGACGCAGCTGACGCGCTGAGGCCTCGTCCGCCATTGCGGCAAAGGCGGGACGGAAATGCAGGCACTGCTCGGTCATCAGATCGACGTTATAGCCGGCAACCAGCGCTTTAATCGCATAAAGATGAGGATTTGCCTGCACCACCGCCAGCGTATTGGTGCCAATCGATCCGGTGGAGCCGAGAATGGTTAATTGCTTCATGAGGCCGCTCTGTGTAGAAATTCGGACACGGC
The DNA here is from genome assembly GCF_050113775.1 of Pantoea sp. FN0302. Classification (NCBI taxonomy): domain Bacteria; kingdom Pseudomonadati; phylum Pseudomonadota; class Gammaproteobacteria; order Enterobacterales; family Erwiniaceae; genus Pantoea; species Pantoea sp. FN0302. The sequence goes on along the minus strand of NZ_JBNJSM010000004.1, from coordinate 233,088 downwards.
GCTACAGAGAAATGCGCCAGTGCGCCAATCATGGTGGGACAAAACAAAACGCCGTCAAACAGCGTAATCTGTACGCTGTGGACGGCGTTTTACCGGGACTGGATGGAATTAGAAATCCATCAGCTCCGTTTCTTTTTCAGCCAGCGCAGCATCAAGTTTCTTGATCCATGCATCGGTCATTTTTTGTACTTCATCCTGCGCACGACGCTCTTCGTCTTCGCCGATCGCTTTATCTTTCAGCAGCGCTTTGATTTTGTCGTTGGCGTCGCGGCGCACGTTACGCACGGAAACACGGCCCTGCTCTGCTTCGCCACGTACGACCTTGATCAGATCTTTACGACGCTCTTCCGTCAACGCGGGCAGCGGCACGCGAATATCGGTACCGGCAGAGCTCGGATTAAGACCGAGATCGGACGACATAATCGCTTTCTCAACGGCCTGGCTCAGGGAGCGGTCAAACACGTTGATCTTCAGCGTGCGTGAGTCTTCGACGGTAACGTTGGCCAGCTGGCGCAGCGGAGTCGGCGTACCGTAATACTCAACTACGATACCGTCGAGAAGCGCTGGTGATGCGCGGCCAGTGCGTACTTTGCCGATGTTATTTTTGAACGCCTCAACGCATTTTTCCATGCGCGTGTCGGCATCTTTTTTGATGTCGTTAATCACGTTGTAACCCTTGGATTCTGTTTGACCTGCCACAACAACGTGCCAGGAAACGGTAAAATTCGTCGATAATCCTGAACGGTGCGCGTCGCTTGTTTGCGCCGCGCCGACAGAATATACCTTATTTTACGCCGTGACGGATATTAATGCGTAATCAGGGTGCCTTCTTTTTCACCCATTACCACACGACGCAATGCGCCCGGCTTATTCATATTAAAGACGCGAATCGGCAGCTGATGGTCGCGCGCCAGTGTAAAGGCGGCCAGGTCCATCACTTTCAGCTCACGCTCCAGTACTTCCTGATAGGATAGCTGATCGTAGAGCGTAGCATCGGGCGTTTTTACCGGATCGGCAGAATAGACGCCATCCACTTTCGTGGCTTTCAGGACAACATCGGCTTCGATTTCAATACCACGCAGGCAGGCTGCGGAATCGGTGGTAAAGAAAGGATTGCCGGTGCCGGCAGAGAAAATAACAACGCGATTATTACGCAACAGGCTAATTGCTTCCGCCCAGCTGTAGTTATCGCACACGCCGTTAAGCGGGATCGCCGACATCAAACGCGCGTTCACATAGGCGCGGTGCAGCGCATCACGCATCGCCAGGCCGTTCATTACGGTAGCCAGCATGCCCATATGATCGCCAACAACGCGGTTCATTCCCGCCTGAGCCAGACCTGCGCCGCGGAACAGGTTACCCCCACCAATAACGACGCCAACCTGAATACCCAGCTCAACCAGCTCTTTAATTTCCTGAGCCATGCGATCGAGCACGCTCGCGTCGATGCCGAAACCTTCGGCGCCCTGCAGCGCTTCGCCACTGAGTTTTAGCAGGATACGTTGATATACAGGTTTTGCATTGGTAGCCATGGTCGTTTTTTTCCTGGAAGCTATCATGAAATAATGAGGAGTTAGATCCGAACTATCATCCGCTTAGCCGGTTGGGATTGCTATTGGGATGAGACTGAAAAATGCTGAAGATCCCAGACAAAAAAGAACCGCCGATTGGCGGTTCTTTTGGGACCATTAAGACTGCTTGGACATGGCCGCAACTTCTGCAGCAAAGTCGCTTTCCACTTTCTCAATGCCCTCACCCACTTCGAAGCGGATGAAGTTAATCACGTCGGCGCCTTTCTCTTTCAGCAGCTGACCAACGGTTTTGCTCGGATCCATAACGAAATGCTGACCGGTCAGGGAAACTTCACCGGTGAACTTGTTCATACGGCCCTGAACCATTTTCTCTGCGATTTCGCGCGGTTTGCCAGACTGCATGGCGATGTCCAGCTGGATCTGATGCTCACGCTCAACCACGTCAGACGGTACGTCTTCCGGCTTAACATATTCCGGCTTGCTTGCTGCAACGTGCATAGCAACGTGTTTAACCAGCTCTTCATCAGCACCGGTCGCAGAAACCAGAACGCCGATACGTGCGCCGTGCAGGTAAGAACCAACCATCTCGCCTTCCAGGATAGCAACGCGACGGATGTTGATGTTTTCACCAATTTTCGCTACCAGCGCGGTGCGCTGATCTTCGAATTTCGCTTTCAGGACATCGATATCAGCGATGCGCTCAGCGGTAGCGGCAGCGATAACTTCTTTACCGAAAGCCAGGAAGCCTGCATCTTTCGCCACGAAGTCAGTTTCGCAGTTCAGCTCAACGATCACGCCGGTGTTGCCAGAGACTTCAGTCAGGATAACGCCTTCAGCAGCTACGCGACCAGATTTCTTCGCCGCTTTCGCCTGACCTGATTTACGCATGTTGTCAATCGCCAGCTCGATGTCGCCATTGGCTTCAACCAGCGCTTTTTTACATTCCATCATGCCAGCGCCAGTACGCTCGCGCAGTTCTTTTACCAGAGCAGCGGTAATATCAGCCATTCTCTCTTCCTCAGTTGTCTGTTGCCTGCGGTTTATTCCCGCTCACGCGGGAAACGGCCGCCACGGTTTTACCAGGACGACCAGTCTGCCTGCCCGCTTATCTGCTGCGGGCCAACAGCGTCTGTTAGCAGGAGTGCTTCGCAGCCAGGCCATGCGCCGGACCACGGTTAAAAAAATAAAGGGGCCATAATCGGCCCCTTACAGATCACATCTGAATGATAAGGGCTCTGTACAGAGCAAACCTTATTAAGCGTTCTCTAAAGAAGCTTCTTCTGCCTGCTCAGCCAGATCCTGAGAGCGGCCTTCGCGAACGGTGGTCGCTACAGCAGTCAGGTACAGGCTAACAGCACGGATCGCATCGTCGTTACCCGGGATGATGTAATCAACGCCATCCGGATCAGAGTTGGTATCAACGATAGCAAATACCGGGATACCCAGGTTGTTTGCTTCTTTGATTGCGATGTGTTCGTGGTCAGCATCGATCACAAACAGTGCGTCCGGCAGACCGCCCATGTCTTTGATACCGCCCAGGCTGTTTTCCAGCTTGGCCAGTTCACGAGTACGCATCAGCGCTTCTTTTTTGGTCAGTTTGTCGAAAGTACCGTCCTGAGACTGAGTTTCCAGATCTTTCAGACGTTTGATTGACTGACGAACGGTTTTCCAGTTAGTCAGCATACCACCTAACCAACGGTGGTTTACGAAGAACTGATCGCAGCTCAGAGCAGATTCTTTGATTGCTTCGCTGGCAGCACGCTTAGTACCAACAAACAGGATCTTGCCTTTACGGGAAGCGATTTTGTTCAGCTCAGCCAGGGCGTCGTTGAACATCGGAACCGTTTTCTCAAGGTTGATGATGTGAACTTTGTTACGCGCACCGAAGATGAACGGCTTCATTTTCGGGTTCCAGTAACGGGTCTGGTGACCGAAGTGAACACCAGCCTTGAGCATGTCGCGCATGGAAACAGTTGCCATGATTACCTCTGTAGTAAGTTTGGGGTTGGGCCTCCACATATCCCATGCAACCGACCTCGAAAGGCACCCCGGCGCATGTGCCGATATGTGTGTGTTATATACACGGGAGATTTATGCGTTTCCAGCAGGGCTTTTCAGCCTTACTTAGAATCGTCGGCGCGCTTTATACCATAAAGCACGATTTGACGCCAATAATTGTTCGTCTCCTTTCTGCGCGCATTGAATAGCACAACGCATTTTCCTTAATGATTACAATTACCGCCGGCCATGGTTAAACGCTCAGTGGCAGCCTACTGGCCGACCTGCTAACATGGCACCACTTGCTTTATTATTGTCGAAAATGACGACAACTGCGGATAAAATTAATGGCAATTTCAATTAAAACCCCAGAAGAAATCGAAAAAATGCGCGTGGCGGGACGTCTTGCCGCTGAAGTGCTGGAAATGATCGAGCCTTTCGTAAAGCCGGGCGTTTCCACTGGTGAACTCGACCGCATTTGCAATGATTATATTGTGAATACCCAGCAGGCAGTTTCTGCCAGCCTTGGCTATCACGGCTTCCCGAAATCAGTATGTATCTCGGTTAATGACGTGGTTTGCCACGGCATTCCCAGTGATGACAAGCTGCTGAAAGATGGCGATATCGTTAATATCGACGTAACGGTAATAAAAGACGAGTATCACGGCGATACCTCGAAAATGTATCTGGTAGGCAAACCCACCATTCAGGGTGAGCGCCTGTGCCGCATTACGCAGGAAAGCCTCTATCTGGCGCTGCGTCTGGTCAAACCGGGCATCCGTCTGCGCACGCTGGGTCGTGAAATCCAGAAATTTGTCGAAGCGCAGGATTTTTCCGTCGTGCGTGAATATTGCGGACACGGGATCGGCAAAGGCTTTCATGAAGAGCCGCAGGTGCTGCATTACGATGCCGACGACGGCGGCGTAGTGCTGCAGCCGGGCATGACCTTTACCATTGAACCGATGGTGAACGCGGGCGATTACCGCATCCGTAGCATGAAAGATGGCTGGACGGTAAAAACCAAAGATCGCAGCTTGTCGGCACAGTATGAGCATACTATTGTGGTGACGGAAAACGGCTGTGAAATTCTTACCTTGCGTAAAGATGACACCATTCCGGCAGTGCTGGTCAACGAAGCCTGAGGGCGCGACACCCGCCTGACCGAAGTTTAACAAGAGCCGACTTTACGTCGGCTTTTTTTATGGCGAAAGCGGAGCAACTCTTCAATGCGCAATGGCGTGACTAATGAAGTAATAAGTAGCCTGGCCGAATCCACGTCAGGCTGGGACGATGCGCAGCTCACCCGAGAGCAGCTAAAGCAGCATCTTGAAGGCTTTCAGCAGCATCTTGCCGCCGCGTTTGACGAAGGAAAAGATGTCGCGGCCCTGATCGACGCCCGCACGCTGTTTATTGATACCTTGCTGCGTCGCCTGTGGCGTTTTTACGGCTTCGAAGCGCGCGATGGCATGTCACTGGTTGCGGTAGGCGGCTTTGGTCGCGGCGAGCTGCATCCGCTTTCCGACATTGATCTGCTGATCCTCAGCCGTAGAGCATTGGATGAGCAGACGGCGGCAGCGGCCAGCGATCTGTTGACGCTGCTGTGGGATCTGAAGCTGGAGGTGGGGCACAGCGTGCGCACGCTGGAAGAGTGCCTGCTGGAAGGGCTTTCTGATTTAACCGTCGCCACCAATCTGATTGAATCGCGTATGCTGGTTGGCGACGTGGCGCTGTTTCTGGAACTGCAAAAGCATATTTTCAGCGACGGCTTCTGGCCCTCCTGGCGTTTTTACGCTGCCAAAATCGCTGAACAGCAGGAGCGCCACAAGCGTTATCACGGCACCAGCTACAACCTGGAGCCCGATATAAAAAGCAGCCCCGGCGGCCTGCGCGATATTCATACGCTGCTGTGGGTGGCGCGCCGCCACTTCGGCGCCACCTCACTGGATGAAATGGTGGGTTTCGGCTTTCTTACTGAAGCCGAACGCAATGAGCTGAACGAGTGTCAGGCCTTTCTCTGGCGTATTCGTTTCGCCCTGCATCTTACTCTGCCCCGTTACGATAACCGCCTGCTGTTTGACCGTCAGCTCACCGTCGCGCAACGCCTGGATTACCAGGGCGAAGGTAACGAGCCGGTCGAGCGGATGATGAAAGATTTTTTCCGCGTTACGCGGCGCATCGGCGAACTGAATCAAATGCTGCTTCAGCTGTTCGACGATGCAATTTTAGCGCTGGACGCCACCGACAAACCGCAGCCGATTGATGACGATTTCCAACTGCGCGGCAGCCTGATCGATCTACGCGATGATGCGCTCTTCAGTCGTCAGCCGGAAGCGATCATGCGCATGTTTTGGGTAATGGTGCGCAATGAAAATATCAAAGGCATCTATTCCTCTACGCTGCGTCAGCTACGCTATGCGCGTCGTAATTTACAGCAACCGCTCTGTAACCTGCCGGAAGCACGACGCTACTTTTTCGCTATTCTACGCCATCCGGGCGCGGTCAGCCGGGCGCTGGTGCCGATGCATCGTCACAGCGTTCTTTCTGCTTATATGCCGCAGTGGAGTAAAATTGTCGGTCAGATGCAGTTCGATCTGTTTCACGCTTACACGGTGGATGAACATACCATTCGCGTGCTGCAAAAGCTGGAAAGCTTCGCCAGCGAAGAGACCCGCTCGCGCCATCCGCTCTGCGTCGAGCTGTGGCCGCGTCTGCCGCAGCCGGAGCTGCTGCTGCTGGCAGCGCTGTTTCACGATATCGCCAAAGGTCGCGGCGGCGACCATTCCATTCTTGGCGCACAGGATGTACTGGACTTTGCCGAACTGCACGGTCTGAACTCACGCGAGGCGCAGCTGGTTGCCTGGCTGGTGCGCTATCATCTGCTGATGTCGGTGACCGCTCAGCGGCGCGATATACAGGATCCAACGGTGATCCAGCAGTTCGCTGAGGTGATGCAGAATGAAAATCGTCTGCGCTATCTGGTCTGTTTGACGGTAGCGGATATCTGCGCCACCAACGAAACGCTGTGGAATAGCTGGAAACAAAGCCTGTTGCGCGAGCTGTTTTTCGCCACGGAAAAACAGCTGCGACGCGGAATGGAAAATTCACCCGATCTGCGTGAGCGTGTGCGCCATCATCGCCTGCAGGCGCTGGCTCTGCTGCGTATGGACAACATCAATGAAGAGAGGCTGCACCAAATCTGGAGCCGCTGTCGCGCCGACTATTTTCTGCGCCATACGCCTAACCAGCTCGCCTGGCATGCGCGCCATTTAATGAATCATGACCTGCACAAGCCGCTGGTATTGGTCAGTCCGCAGGCGACGCGCGGCGGCACGGAAATCTTTATCTGGAGCCCGGATCGCCCCTATCTGTTTGCTGCCGTTGCGGGCGAGCTGGACCGCCGTAATCTCAGCGTGCACGATGCGCAGATCTTTACCAGCCGTGACGGTATGGCAATGGATACCTTTATTGTGCTGGAGCCGGACGGCAGCCCGCTGGCGGCGGATCGCCACCAGATGATTATCCAGGCGCTGGATCAGGCGATTACCCAAACCAGCTGGACGCCGCCGCGCACCCGCCGCCAGTCAGCCAAGCTGAAACACTTTAATGTCGATACCGAGGTGCGTTTTCTGCCCTCTTTCAACGAACGCCGCACCTGGCTGGAGCTGATTGCGCTTGATCGTCCTGGCCTGCTGGCGCAGGTGGGCGAAGTCTTTGCCGACCTGGGCATTTCGCTGCACGGCGCACGCATCAGCACCATTGGCGAACGGGTCGAGGATCTGTTTATTCTGGCTGATGATGAACGCCGCGCGCTGAGCGCCAATTTGCGACATAAGCTGCAACAACGGTTGACAGAGGCCCTTGATCCAAACGATAAAGTGTGACTCAGATCTTTTTACACAGCCGTTCGCCAAATCATCGGAGCAACAGCGATAGTGTGCGATGGTGAATGCAATAACCAGGATGAAAATACACATGCAACAGTTACAGAGTGTCATTGAGAGCGCGTTTGAGCGCCGTGCCGATATCACGCCCGCCAGCGTAGATTCCGCCACCCGCGAAGCCGTAGAGCAGGTTATCGCTCTGCTGGACAGCGGCGCCCTGCGCGTAGCCGAAAAGATTGATGGTGAATGGGTCACGCATCAGTGGCTGAAAAAAGCGGTGCTGCTCTCTTTCCGTATCAATGACAATCAGGTAATCGACGGCGCTGAAAGCCGCTATTACGACAAGGTGCCGATGAAGTTTGCCGCTTATGATGAAGCGCGCTTTAAAAAAGAGGGCTTCCGTGTGGTGCCACCAGCGGCCGTTCGTCAGGGGGCCTTTATTGCCCGTAACACCGTGCTGATGCCTTCCTATGTCAATATTGGCGCATGGGTTGATGAAGGCTCGATGGTTGATACCTGGGCGACCGTGGGTTCTTGTGCTCAGATTGGTAAAAACGTGCATCTTTCTGGCGGCGTCGGCATCGGCGGCGTACTGGAGCCGCTTCAGGCTAACCCGACCATCATTGAAGACAACTGCTTTATCGGCGCCCGTTCTGAAATCGTCGAAGGGGTAATCGTTGAAGAAGGTTCCGTGATTTCCATGGGCGTTTATATTGGTCAAAGCACCAAAATTTACGATCGTGAAACCGGCGAAATCCACTATGGCCGCGTTCCGGCTGGCTCAGTTGTGGTTTCCGGCAACCTGCCGTCAAAAGATGGCTCTTACAGCCTCTATTGCGCGGTCATCGTGAAAAAAGTTGATGCGAAAACACGCGGCAAAGTTGGCATCAATGAGCTGCTGCGCACCATTGATGAATAACGCCTGATCCTCTGCCCTGCCTTAACGGCAGGGCAAGTTCGCGTCTGTTTTCGCCTTTTCCCGCGCCGTTCCGGCCTGCGTTTTCCTTTTTCCCTCACCGTTATCCACGCCGCTTTGCCTGCAAATTAAAGGTGCGTTTATTTTTTACGCAGGCGATAATTCATCTCCGCCATTTCTGCGGCGCAATTTCCCGAAAGTCGTCGTTTATGTCTACAGTGATGACAGGCCCTTTGTGCTGCTTCAGCAGGATGCTCGTACAGCGTCAGGGCCGAAATAAGGTGTAACGGAAGAGTTGCGACGCCCTAATTTCACGTTCACAGGAAACATCGCCATGTATGACAATTTAAAAAGCCTGGGCATTTCCAATCCGGAAGATATCGATCGCTACAGCCTGCGTCAGGAAGCGAATAACGACATTCTGAAAATTTACTTCCGTAAAGATAAAGGCGAATTTTTTGCCAAAAGCGTTAAATTTAAATATCCGCGCCAGCGTAAAACCGTGGTGGCGGATGGCATTGGACAAGGCTACAAAGAGGTGCAGGAGATCAGCCCTAACCTGCGCTATGTGATTGATGAGCTGGATCAGATCTGCCAGCGCGACCAGGTGGAAATCGATCTGAAGCGTAAAATCCTTGACGACCTGCGTCATCTGGAAAACGTGGTTTCCAACAAGATCGCTGAAATTGAATCCGATCTGGATAAGCTGACGCGCAACAGCCGCTAATGAAAAAACAGGATAGCCAACATGCCTGGGTTTTCAGGAGTGAGGTTATCAACACGCCTGATACGCCGCGCTGCGGCGTATTCTCTTTAGGGCTGCTCATCCAGCTGTAGCGCCACGTACAGCAGCAGCCGATCGTCAAAATGGCCCAGGTTAAGCCCGGTCAGTTCAGAAATCCGGTTCAGCCGGTACTCCAGCGTATTACGATGAATAAACAGCGCCCGGGCGGTGGCCGAAGGCTGCACGTTATGAGTGAACCAGGCGATTAGCGTACGCCGCAACAGGCCGTTATTATCCATCGCTTTCAGTTTTGCCAGCGGACGCGACAGCTCATTTGCCTGCCAGCCGCCGCGCAGGCTATCAAGCAGCACCGGCAGCACTAAATCCTGATAAAAAAAGCTGCGCTGTTCCGGCATACGCTGTTTGCCAACGCTCATGGTGGTTTGCGCCGTGCGGTAAGAGCGGGCAATACTGCCCTCGCCGGTAAAGTAGTTGCCCAGCGCAATGCGAATACGCAGATGCCCACTCTCTTTCATGCGCCCTAATAGTTGATCAACGCGCCGCCGGTGCTCATCCTGATCGTAACGGCCATGAGCATTCAGCGCCGGTTTCAACACCACCATTTCCGTAAGGGAAACGATGGCAATCAGATTATCGCGCTCTGGCATGGTCAACAGCGTCTGTAACTGCTGCAGCTCCGCCATCGCACTGTCCACGCCCAGTTGCCCGCTGTCGACCTCTACCACCGCAACCACGCGCGGCTGATTAAGGTCGATACCCAGCCGCTGCGCCCATGCCATCAGCGCCGGAGAAAGGGTTTCACTACGGATAAGATTCAGCACCAGCTCTTCGCGCAGACGGCTATCCTGCGCCAGCATATGCAGCAGTCGCGCCTGCTCCAGCATCATCTCCGCCGTCATACAGACCAACTCGCCATACTGACGCAGTGAAACGGGATCGCCAGTCAGGCCGATGACTCCAACGATTTCACCGGCAATACGCAGCGGTAAATTGATACCGGGCCGTACGCCATGCAGATGGCGCGCAACGGCTTCGTCAATATCCACCACACGCGCTTGCGACAGCGCCAGCAGCGCGCCTTCGTGCAATTCACCAATGCGTTCCCGATCGCCGCTGCCGATAATCCGGCCACGGGCATCCATGACGTTGACGTTACTGTCGATAATTTTCATGGTGCGCGCAACGATATCCTGGGCCAGACGAGCATCCAGGTGATAGTTAGCCATCTTTCACTCCAGTCAGGGCCTGAAGAAGCAGCATACGTTGACGATCGCAGCGAAGCATTGTGCATTTGCACGAAGCACCGCTTCGGTTAATAAATTTGCGGGCGATATCACAAACTAAAAAACGGCCCGACGAACAAGCCGTCGGGCCGTTGAGCTCTCTGTTTTGCTGCGGGTTTCCCGGCAGGAACGCGTTATTGCATAAGCAGATAGATATTGCTGTCGCCGCGTTTGATATTCAGCGCCAGCACGGAGGGCTTGGTATCAAGGATTTTACGTAGCTCGCCAAGATTGGTCACTGGCTGCTGGTTTACACCAAGAATAATATCGTCTTTTTTCAGGCCGATACGTGCTGCGGAGCTGCCAGGTTTAACGCTGTCCACCCGCACGCCTTTCTGACCGTTAACTTCCGCGTTGCTCAGACCCGCGCCCTCAATGCCGGTATAGATGGTTGCGGAATCGACATTACTCTGTGAGCTTTGTTGCAGCTCAACCGTAACCGTCAGCGGTTTACCATCACGCAGCAGGCCCAGTTCCAGTTTAGTGCCAACCGGCAGCGAGCCGACTTCAGCACGCAACGCGGCAAAGCTGGAGATCTGTTTTTTGTTCAGCGAGGTGATCACATCGCCCGCCTTAATGCCCGCTTTAGCAGCGGAAGACTTCGGCATCACCTGGCTGACAAAGGCACCGCGTTGCGCATCCACTTTCATCGCTTTCGCCAGCTCAGAATTCAGCTCGGTGCCCATGATGCCCAGTTCGCCACGTTTTACCTGACCATATTCCACCATCTGTGCAGTGAGGTTCTTCACCATATTGCTGGGGATGGCGAAGCCGATACCAATGTTGCCGCCGTCCGGAGCCAGTATCGCGGTATTAATCCCAATGAGTTCACCGTTCAGATTAACCAACGCGCCGCCGGAGTTACCACGGTTAATGGCCGCATCGGTCTGGATAAAGTTCTCGTAATTTTCCACATTCAGGCCGCTACGACCCAGCGCGGAGACAATACCGGACGTGACGGTTTCGCCCAGCCCGTACGGGTTACCGATCGCAACCGTATAGTCACCGACGCGCAGGGTGTCAGAGTCAGCCATGGTAATGGCAGTAAGATTTTTAAAATCCTGAAGCTGAATCAGCGCAATATCGGAACGCGGATCTTTGCCGATCACTTTCGCCTCATAACGGCGTCCGTCGCTGAGCTGCACCTGAATTTTGGTGGCATTATCCACGACATGGTTGTTGGTGACGACATACCCTTTCTGCGCATTGATGACTACACCGGAACCCAGCGCGCGGAATTTTTGCTGAGGCGCGTTGCCGCCAGGCGCTGCGCCCTGGCACATCGGCGAGTTCAGGAATGGCGAACCATCCTGACAGAACGGCGAGTTATCACCAAAGAACTGCTGGAACTGTGGCGGCAGACGCGGCGTTTTCACCGAGGTGCTACCTTCAACGTTGATGCTGACAACTGACGGCATCACTTTTTCCAGCATAGGTGCCAGGCTGGGGAGTTGCTGAGTGGAGGAAGAGGCTGTTTCAGCAGCCATAACGTAAGTCGGACTCATCGCCATACCCAGGCTGAGAGCTAATGCGCTTAATACAAGAGTTGTTTTTTTCATTCGTCTGTTACTCGTATTGGATCAATGAAGCTGACCATCATTTTGGCCGTGTTGATGAGATTAAATTTTTACCGCAAAGTTCATCAGTAACTTTTTGGCAAAAGTAAAAAAATATTCTGCATCTTTACAAAACTCCTTTTTTATTACTTCACTATTCAACCGCCATTAAACGCCGGTATTCATCCCAGGCATAAAGATCGGTCATTCCACTAATATAGTCCTGAATCAGACGCGCACGATAATAACGTTCCCACAACAGCCGCTGATATTTATGCTCAATTTTCAAAGTGCGCATATGTTGTTGATAAGCACGGCGGTGTTTGCCAGATAGCTTATGAAACAGTCGGGTTTCGATAGGATGTCCGGCCAGGAAATCTTCGGTCATCAGCGTGGTAAAAGCTTCATAATTTAGCTTAAGCAGCGGCTGGTAAACCTCCAGCAGCCCTTTTATTACCCGATAGCCCTGTAATTCGAGCTGTTCAACTTCTGAATGATTAAATACATGGCGGCGCGCGACGGTTTTAAATAACTTCAGCAACCTGCCCTCTTCGCCCTCGTCTTCCAGCAACGCATGATTAAAGTCGCCGTTAAAAATGGCCGCCAGATTATCCACGAAACGATTAACCGCGTGGGCCACCAGCACATTTTGCACGCTCACACGCAGCGACATAAAAAATTGATCGCTTCGGCCGCGAATTTTCTTTCCGTTTGCCTCGCGCCAGGCATAACCAATGGTGCGGCTGAAAGCATCGCCGGGACGCACCGGCCCCCACAGTTTTTCCAGATAGCCATACAGCGTATCAACGTTGAAAATGGCCTTCTCTACTGCATCATCAAGGTCGGCAATACAGTAGGAAATATCATCTGCCGCTTCCATGATCCAGGTTAACGGAAAACGGTGATGCTCCTGCAGCTGCGTGGCCGCGCGCAGTTCGGCAATGTAATGGCGCTCGGAAAGATAAAAGCCCGGCTTTTTCATCAGGGTGCTGAACTGTGCTGGCTTTTCGCCCTGCCACCAGGCGGGCGCGGTATATTTCAAAATACAGGCGACCTGACAGTAGGTCAGGTTTAGCTGCAGTAGCGTATGTACCAGACGAATCGCCTGCGCGTTGCCTTCGAAATGACAAAGATCCTGACGGATAATCGCATTCAGGGCGCTGAAGTCCGCCTGCTGCTGTGCGTCGCCATCGTCTACGCCTGCCACCAGCGGATCCACCAGCTCAGCCGGTAAATTGGCGTCGAACCAGTCGTTGATCGCCGCTTCGCCAAAATGACCAAAGGGCGGGTTGCCCACGTCGTGCAACAAACAGGCCATCTCCACCAGACTTTCAAACGCGCCGGATAGCTCCTGCAGACCATATTTTTCCAGGCCGCCGCGCGTTTTCAGGGTTTCAAGGATCTCTTTTGCGATATAACGTCCCGTCTGCTGCACCTCCAGCGAATGTGTCAGCCGCGAACGCACAGCAGCGTTGCGCTCCAGCGGAAACACCTGGGTTTTCTGCTGTAAACGACGGATGGCGGCTGAATTAATAATACGCCCACGATCGCTTTCAAAATGACGGGTAATGGCATATTCGCCCTGCGGCGCTTCCCGACTGTTCCATGGGCGCTGAAAGCTGATCCGCTGCCGGAAATTAATCTTATCCATTGATTCCCCTTGTTTCTGCATGAAAACATCTTGCCGTGGGCCTGTGTTAGACTATGCAACAGTTCAAATGCTGAATTCCACTTTAATTACTTAGCGAGTAACCCTATGAAAGCAGGCATTATTGGTGCAATGGAGCAGGAAGTCACACTGCTGCGCGATAAAATCGAGAATCGTCAGACTATTTCTGTCGCTGGCTGTGAAATTTATACCGGTACCCTGAACGGTGTGGAGGTAGCGCTGCTGAAATCCGGGATCGGTAAAGTTTCCGCCGCGCTGGGCACGGCCCTGCTGCTGGAACGCTGCAGTCCTGATTTCATTATCAATACCGGATCGGCGGGTGGCCTGGATTCTTCGCTGAAAGTGGGCGATATCGTGGTATCGGACGAGGTGCGTTATCACGATGCGGACGTCACCGCCTTCGGCTATGAGCCGGGCCAGATGGCAGGCTGCCCTGCCGCTTTTCCGGCTGACAGCGCGCTGATTGCCGCCGCAGAAGCGTGCATTAATCAGCTAAATCTGCACGCGGTACGCGGTATGGTCGTGAGCGGCGATGCCTTTATCAACGGCGCAGAACCGCTGGCGCGTATTCGCACCACCTTCCCGCAGGCAATTGCGGTAGAGATGGAAGCCACGGCGATCGGTCACGTTTGTCATCAGTTCGCCACGCCTTTTGTAGTCATTCGCGCTATCTCTGACGTTGCCGATCAGGAATCTCACCTTAGCTTTGAAGAGTTTCTTAGCATTGCTGCTCAGCAATCTTCACTGCTGGTGGAAATGCTGCTGGGCAACCTGGCGCGTGGCTAAACGCCTTATCGCCTTGCTGGCGCTCTGGCTCTTTTCCAGCCTGGCGCTGGCGGCCAGCGCGCCGCGTGTTATTACGCTGGCGCCGCATCTCACTGAACTCGCCTTCGCCGCCGGGATCACGCCGGTGGCAGTTAGCGCCTGGTCCGATTATCCGCCTGAAGCGAAATCGCTGGAGCAGGTCGCTAACTGGCAGGGTATTAAGCTGGAACGCATTCTGGCGCTAAAGCCGGATTTGGTGCTGGCGTGGCGCGGAGGTTCTCCGCAGCGGCAAATCGATCAGTTGCGCACGCTGGGCGTAAAGGTTATCTGGCTGGATCCCGACTCGATTGAAAGCATTATCGCCGCGCTGCATCAGCTGGCGGCGTGGAGCCCCTCTCCACAGCAGGCCCATGATGCGGCAGATCGCCTGGCGGCGCGCTTTAAGGCATTGCAACAACCTAATAAACAACCAAAGCATCGGCGCGTATTTTTACAGTTTGGTCAACAGCCGCTGTTTACTGCCGCACGCGCAACCTTACAAAACCAGCTGTTGGCGCTGTGTGGCGGCGAGAATGTGTTTGCAGCCAGCCCGGTGCCCTGGCCGCAGGTCAGCCGCGAGCAGGTACTGGCACGCCATCCCGATCTGATTATCGTGCCTGGCGACAGCCACGCCGCCGCTCAGACGGCACGATTCTGGCAGCCGCAACTGCTGGTGCCGGTGATAGCGATCCCCGAAGACTGGCTAAGCCGTCCCGGTCCGCGTAGCGTGCTGGCCGCAGAAAAATTGTGTCAGGCGCTGCAATAGCAGGCAAAAATCAGGTGGGAAGCGCGTTTGACGGGCGATAAAGGGCAGGAATAATTAGCGTGCTTTACAGGAAGTAAAGCACGCGCTTCTGTCAGATGCTAAAGGAAGAACCACAGCCGCAGGTGGTTTTAGCATTGGGGTTGGTTACGATAAAACGGGAACCTTCCAGGCCTTCGGTATAATCCACCGCGCCACCCACCAGGTATTGCAGACTCATCGGATCCACAACCAGCGACACGCCTGATTTCTCAATGGTCATATCGCCATCGTTGATTTTGTCGTCGAAGGTGAAGCCGTACTGGAAACCACTGCAACCGCCACCGGTAATATAAACCCGCAGTTTCAGATCAGGATTATCTTCATCAGCAATCAGGGTTTTCACCTTGCTGGCTGCCGCCTCGGTAAATTGCAGCGGCAGTGCTGCTACTTCATCACTCATTGAAACACTCCGCAATTAATCCGGCTCAGGCCAGAAATGGCCGCGCTTGTCAATATTATCTAATAGCCTGGTGCAGCAATCAAGTATCCGCCCTCGCACTCTGTGCCTTTTCCCGATCCTGCTGTGCCTGCTGCTTTGCCAGCGTCCTGGCCAACAGTGAGGAGTAGAGCGGCTTGCCGCCCAGAAACTGCGCCAGCAGCGTTGCGCCGAGGCAGGTAATAATCATCGGTAAAATCAGCTGATAATTATCGGTCATCTCCAGCACCAGCACGATGCCGGTCAGAGGCGCACGCACCGAGGCGGCAAACAGCGCGCCCATACCGGCAATAGCAAAGGTACCAGGATCGAGCGTCAACGCCGGCAGCAGCGAAGCGCAGGCCATGCCGAAAGCGGTGCCCAACAACGTGCCCAACGCCAGCATCGGCGCAAAGATGCCGCCCGGCGCGCCTGAACCGAAACAGAGCAGCGTGGTAACCACGCGCGCGATAAAAATAAACAGCAGCATCCCTACGGTATAGTGCCCTGCCGCCGCGATGGGGATCAGACTAAATCCACCGCCTGCCGCTTCTGGTTTAATCACCGCAAGAACCCCGCACAGCCCACCCAGCAGCGCCCCGATAATCAGCGCTTTTTTCATCACGCCGCCGTGCAGCCGCTGAAAAAAGTCCTGAGTAATAAAAATCAGGCGGTTAAACAGCACGCCGACGATGCCGAACAGCATACCCAGCACCAGATAGAGCCACAGCGTATTAATTGGCGCACTGGCAAGCTTGCCGACGGCAATCACCGCATGTTCGCCGTTGAAATAGCGAAACACGATGCTCGACATGATCACGCCGATAAATACCGCTTTAATGGAGATCAGGCTATAGCGGAACTGCAAACGCATCTCTTCGATAATAAACAGAATGCCGGCCAGCGGCGCATTAAACGCGGCGGAAAGACCGGCGGCGGCTCCGGTAGCCAGCAGCGAATGGCGCGCTTCAGCGCTGCGCATACGGAAAAGATCCAGCACCATGCGCCCAACGTTGCCGCCCAGCTGCACCGTTGGCCCTTCCCTTCCCAGCACCATGCCAGCCCCCAGCGTGCCCATGCCGCCAAGGAATTTAACCGGGATCACGCGCCACCAGCGTACCGGACGCAGTTCTTCCAGCGCGCCTTCGATTTCCGGAATACCAGAGCCGCCCGCTTCTGGCGCAAAGCGCCGCACCAGCCAGTAACCGAAAACGGCCAGCAGCGCCGACAATAAAAAGGCCAGAGGAAAAGCCAGCCACAGATGATCGCCTGTGCTGGCCACCACGCCCAGCCGCCAGGCCTGTACCGCCGTTACCGCTTTCTCAAACGCGACCCCAATCAGCCCGGCCAGCGTGCCGACGATGCCTGCGACAAACAGAATCGCGACGGGGGTTTTATCACGCCGTAGCAGCATCCGCAGAAAATCGGTACGCCGCAGGGGAACCACATGTAACTGCTCGGTGGAGGTGGGTGTTTGGTTCATAACGCTCACATCAGTAAATTAATCAAGTCCGTTATCATACGCCGCACCCCATAAAGGGGCAAAAAATGCCAGCCTGCGCAATACTCTTTTTGCCAGCCATTCAACGTGGCCCTAAGTTCCCGTAGAATGGTCGGGTTTTTCTTTCATTCAGGAGCCGATTAATGAGTAAGTCCGAAAACCTGTATCAGCAGGCGCAGCGTTCCATTCCCGGCGGCGTAAACTCGCCGGTACGCGCCTTTACCGGCGTCGGCGGCGTCCCGTTATTTATTGAGCGTGCCGATGGCGCCTGGCTGTACGATGCCGACGGCAAAGCCTATATCGATTATGTTGGATCCTGGGGGCCGATGGTGTTGGGCCATAATCATCCGGCGATCCGCAACGCGGTCATTGAGGCGGCAGAGCGCGGTTTAAGCTTTGGCGCGCCGACCGAGATGGAAGTGAAGATGGCGGAACTGGTGTGCAAACTGGTACCGTCAATGGAAATGGTGCGGATGGTTAACTCCGGCACCGAAGCCACCATGAGCGCCATTCGCCTGGCGCGCGGCTTCACCCGACGCGATAAGATCATCAAATTTGAAGGTTGTTATCATGGCCATGCCGACTGCCTGCTGGTGAAAGCGGGTTCCGGCGCCCTGACGCTCGGCCAGCCGAATTCACCTGGCGTTCCGGTAGATTTCGCAAAGCATACCCTGACCTGCACCTACAATGACCTGGCCTCGGTACGCGCCGCGTTCGAACAATATCCGCATGAAATCGCCTGTATTATCGTTGAGCCGGTAGCGGGCAATATGAACTGTATTCCGCCGCAGCCCGATTTTCTGCCCGGCCTGCGCGCGCTGTGCGACGAGTTCGGCGCGCTGCTGATTATCGATGAGGTGATGACCGGCTTCCGCGTAGCGCTGGGCGGCGCTCAGGCGCACTATGGCGTAACGCCGGATCTGACCTGCCTGGGCAAAATCATCGGCGGCGGCATGCCGGTAGGTGCATTCGGCGGACGTCGTGACGTGATGGAAGCGCTGGCGCCGACCGGCCCGGTTTACCAGGCGGGTACGCTCTCTGGCAACCCTATCGCGATGGCCGCCGGTTACGCCTGCCTGACGGAAATCTCCCGACCCGGCACGCACGCCACGCTGACCGAGCTCACGACCCAGCTGGCGCAGGGTCTCCGTGCGGCGGCCCAGGCGGAAAATATCCCGCTGGTGGTGAACCATGTCGGCGGCATGTTCGGTCTGTTCTTCACCGATGCGGCACAAGTCACCTGTTATGACGATGTGACGCGATGCGATACCGAACGCTTTAAGCGTTTCTTCCATTTCATGCTGGAGGAAGGGGTGTACCTGGCGCCGTCGGCGTTTGAAGCGGGCTTTATGTCGCTGGCGCACAGCGCTGAGGATATCCAGCGCACGGTTGATGCGGCGCGTCGCAGCTTTGCGCGTTTGTAAGGGTTTACCTGTAGCCGGCTTAACTCGCGCCGCCATCATCAAACGTTAACGGGCGCCCTGCGGCGCCCGTTGTTATTTCACTTTCCGCAGTAGCCAGACAAAATAAGGCGCGCCGATAAAGGTTGCCAGTAGTCCCGCCGGGATCTGATTCGGAAACGCCGCCATTCTGCCGCCCCAGTCGGCCACAATCATCAGACCGCCGCCCATCAGCGCAGCAACCACCATCTGCGGCAGCGCCCGCCGGAATCCCAGCATACGTGCGATATGCGGCGCCATCAGCCCAATAAAACTGAGTGGTCCGATGGTTAGCGTCGCGGCGGCAGTCAACGCAGAAGCCAGCAGCAGCAAACTAAAACGCGCCGGCATCAGTGCGACGCCAATGGAACGCGCCGTGGCGCTGCCCAGCGGCAAAATGGTTAACCAGCGGCTGGCGAGCGGAGCTATCACCACCAGCACCACGGCTACCAGCGCGGTGCGCAACGCCTGTGCCGCATCCACGCCATAGGTTGAACCTGAGATCCAGCTCAGCAGCTGCGCCATGCGCGGATCGCCGCTGGCCAGCAGCATCGCCAGTAATGTGGTAAAGGCGGTGCTGAAAGCCATCCCCGCCAGCAGCATACGCTCCGGCGAAAAACCGCCGCGCCCGGCCACCAGCATAATCAGCAGCAGCGTAACCGCCGCGCCAAGGCTGCCGGCAGGCAGTAGCCAGGCAAAAGCGTCGCCCGGCACCAGAAACAACATCAGCACCACGCCGCAGGCTGCGCCAGAGCTGATGCCCAGCACTTCCGGGCTGGCCATGGGATTACCGGTCAGGCGCTGTATCAGGCTGCCCGCCACGCCCAGCATCACCCCTGCCGCCAGCGCGGCCACCATGCGCGGTGCGCGCCACGGTTGGAGCTGATGCCAGAGTTCGCCGCTCGCCCACAGCCAGCCGTGCGCATCGCGCCCCAGCGATAGCGCGGTAACCGCCAGCAGCAGCAGTACACCAAGCGCCGCCAGCACCCACCACAGCACATGCTGACGCTCCGCAGGCACGCGGTCGCCCTGATTCAGCGGCGACGGCACCGCCCCGGTACGCAGGCGCGGCAACAGCCACAGCAGAACTGGTGCGCCGACCAGCGCCGTTAAGGTGCCGGTTGAAATCTCACGCCAGTTATCGGTCAGCCAAATCACGCACTGGTCCGTCAGCCAAAGCAACAGTGCGCCCAGCAGCGGGGCCAGTAACATACGACTAACCAGACGGCGTGCGCCCAGCAGTTTCGCCATCAGCGGTGAAAACAGCGCGATAAAGGAGATGATGCCGACAGCATTTACCAGCATGCCGCTCAGAATGATTGCCAGCCCCAGCGCCGCCAGCCGCACCAGCGACAGCGCCATACCCAGATTTTTAGCGACACCATCGTCCAGCCCTAGCACCGTAAGAGGCCGCCGCAACAACAGCGCCAGCGCAAAGCCCAGCAGCAGACGCGGCAGCAAAAAGGTCACGTTGCTCCAGTCCTGCTGGCTTAATGAGCCAGTACTCCACAAGAAAAGGTTTTGTAGCTGATCGTGATTGAAGATAGCGAAGATCTGATTAACCGCGCCGCAGTAAAGGCTCATTACCAGCCCGGCGAGGATCAGGGTCACCGGCGACAGCCTTTTCCCCCAGGCGATGCCAAACACCAGCAGGCCGATGAGTACCGCGCCCGTCATCGCAGCGATCTGCTGCGTGAGCATTCCGCCCGGCAGCGCCCACAGGGTTGCAACCGTGATGCCAAGCTGAGCGCCGCTCGCCACGCCAAGCGTGGTCGGCTCCGCCAGCGGGTTGCGTAATACCTGTTGGAAAAGCACGCCCACCAGCCCCAGCCCTGCCCCGGCCAGCAGCGCCACCGCCAGCCTGGGCAGCAGGCTAAAGTGAAACACCATCTGATCGATATTATTGCGATCCGGCTGCATTAACGCATGTAGCCACTGCGGTGTTGGCAGATGATGAGTAAAATTCAGGCCGGTCAATGCCAGCGCGCCCAGAAACAGCGCACCGATCAGCATTACCGGAAAAGCGAAACGCCTGTGCATCATGCCTCCAGCACATTATCGAGAATACGGCAAAACGTCATCGCCGAGAGCGTTGCACCATAAAACCAGACGGTTGGCACGCGGGTAAAACGTTGCTGACGTACAAAAGGCAGCGACTGCCAAAGCTCGGTTGCAGCGATCTGCTTCATTAAGGCATTATCACCGTGGCTCAGACAGAGCACATCCGCATCAACTATGCTCGCCAGACGCTCGATCCCTACCACTGCGCTGCCCCAGAAATTCGTTTCGCCCTGCCAGGCGTTTTGCAGCCCAAGATTTTGCATCACTTCTAAAAACAGGCTGCCTTTGCCAAAAACAATCGCATGACGTTTATCAATTAACGACATCAGCAACAGCGGCTTCGCAGCGCGCGGTGCAAGACGCATACGCATATCGGCAAAAAATTCATCAAGCATCGCCAGGTGTGCCCGCGCCTGCGGCTCTCGGCCGATACGCTGCGCCAGCTGCGTTAGCGACTGACGTGCCGCCGTTAACGGCTTACCGTCGCTGTTGTTAAAGGCGAATCCCTGGCTGGGAGCGATACGCGCCAGAGTTTGCGGTGAGGGGCCATAGCCGCTGGAATAAAGAATCAGAGAGGGTTTCAGTTGCGTCAGCAATTCAAGGTTCGGCTCAACGCGCAGCCCAACATCTATTACGCTCGCAGGCAGTTCAGGCTTGCCGACCCAGTCGCGATAGTTAAACAGTTCAGCTGCGGCCATCGGCACCACGCCCAGCGCCATCATTAATTCAATCGGCAGCCATTCCAGGGCGACAATGCGCTGCGAATCAATTGTTTCAGCCCGCAGCGTTTGCTGCCAGAGCAGCGGAGAGATCGCCATAGCGGTAAGCAAACGACGGCGTGTTATTGGCAACATAACCACATCCTTGTATCAGTAAACAAAGCTGACCGGCGCGCCACCCTGCGGGTGCGGCAGAATGCCCATTGGAATGTTATAGATGCGTTCCAGCACTTCGCTGTGCATGATGTCCGCCGGCGCGCCCTGAGCGATCATCTCACCGGCGCGTAGCGCGACCAGCGAATCGCAGTAGCGTGCCGCCATATTGATATCGTGCAGAACGGCAATTACCGTCAGCCCACGCTGCTGGCTAAGACGCTGGATCAGCGCCAGCACCTCTACCTGATGCGCAATGTCCAGCGCCGACGTAGGCTCATCCAGCAGCAGGCAGCGGCTGTTCTGCGCCACCAGCATCGCCAGCCAGGCGCGTTGCCGTTCGCCGCCGGAGAGACTATCCACCAGACGCCGGGCAAGGGGCTTCAACCCCACCAGCGTAATCGCTTCCTCCACGCGCTGACGATCTTCTTCACCGTAGCGCCCCAGCGCGCCGTGCCACGGATAGCGGCCTACCGCTACCAGCTCCCGCACCGTCATTCCCTCCGCTGGCGGCAGATGCTGAGGTAAATAGGCAATCTGCCGGGCAAAGGCCTTGCTGTTCCACTGGTCCAGCGGTTTGCCATTTAACAGCACGCGCCCTTCGCTGGCGGGCTGATGTCGGCCTAACATTTTTAGCAACGTCGATTTGCCGGAGCCGTTATGACCGATAAGGCCGGTAACTTTACCGCTGGGAAAGGTAAGCGAGAGAGGATGCAGCAGCGTGCGTCCGGGCACGCGAAAACTGACTTGATCGAGCGTGAAGGTGGTTTCCTGTGACAGCTGATGTGACATGGTTATCTTCAACGGTGACGGACGCGACCAAAGCCGCGTCCGGATGGATGGATTTAGAAACGGAATGTTGCGGTAGCAACCACCTGGCGTTCAGCGCCCCAGAAACAGCCGTAAGTCTGGAAGCAGCTGGCGACATATTCGCGGTCCAGCAGGTTATTAACGTTTAACGCGACGCTAGAGCCGTACATGCCAAAGCGGCCAAGGTCATATTTCACCACGGCATCGACCACGGCGGCACTGCCCACTTTAAAAGTATTTGACGGATCGCCATAGCTGGAACCGATTAAACGACCGCCGGTGCCCAGCGTTAAACCGCTTAACGGACCTTCATTAAAGGTGTAATCGCCCCACAGCGAAGCCATATGCTCTGGCACCTGTTCCGGCGTATTTCCCTTCAGCGTAGTGTCTTTGGTATATTCCGCATCAGTATAGGTATAGGAAGCGGTCATATTGATATTTGCCGTTAACGCTGCTTTCGCTTCCAGCTCTACGCCACGCGAGCGAATTTCCCCGCCCTGTATCGATTGAAAAACATTGGCAGGATCGGACATCAGGTTGTTGGTTTTTGTCAGCTGATAGAGAGCTGCAGTCACAACAATCGGCTGGTCTTTCGGCACATATTTAACGCCTGCTTCATACTGGCGACCTTTAGAAGGCTTAAAGGTATTACCCGCAGCGTCTGCGCCGGAGTTTGGCTCGAACGATTCGCTATAGCTTACGTAAGGGGTAATTCCATTATCAAACAGGTAGTTCAGCCCTACGCGTCCGGTAAACTGGCTGTCACTGCGCTCGGTATAGGTGCCTGCCTGATAAGCACGCGTAGACTGCTCTAACCAGTCATAACGCCCGCCAGCCGTCAGAACGAAGCGGTTCCACTCCGCCTGATCCTGTACATAAAGACCCGTCTGCTTCTGCTTGTTTTGTTGATACGGCGTGGCAGCGCCAAAAGCATAATCGCTGTAATTCGGGTTACGTAAGTCCAGATCCGTTCCGGTGCCAAAGAGGGCGCTGATATCGTTGCGCATCTGCTGGAAATCGATTCCCGTTAACAGCGTATGCGTTACTGCTGCCGTAGCAAATTTACTCTCAAGCTGCGTATCAACGGCAAAATTATGCAGTTTTTCATTATCAACAACGGTATTACGCTTCAGAATATAGGGGTTACTGGCATTAACGCCGTTGCCATAAACACTTTTTTGCGCGGTTTTTGCTTCTACATAACGCAGGTTTTGACGCACCGTAAAGGTGTCGTTGAAGCCGTGTTCAAAGCTGTAGCCCACTAATTTATGCGACAGAGAATAGGTATTGTTGCGGGCGCCCTCGTTGAAGCTAACCGGCAGACGTGAGCCGTTCGGCAAAGGCTCAACTGTGCCTTCTTTTGGCAGCCAGCCGTAATAACCGGTTTCCGGAGAATCCTGCAAATTCGCCAATAACGTCAGGTTAGTTTTATCATCAGGACGCCAGGTAAAGGCCGGAGCAATAGCGTAGCGTTTCTCTTTTGCCCGCTCTTGCTGATTATCATTAGAACGCGCTACGCCGGTAAGACGCCAGGAGTATACGCCGGCATCATCAAACGCATTGCTGAAGTCAAATCCAGTCTGCCATAGATTATCGGTGCCCATCTTAAACTGCACTTCACGCAGCGGTTCTGTGGTAGGGCGTTTGCTGGTCATGGTAATGATCCCGCCAGGACTGCTTTTGCCGTACAGCACAGAAGTTGGGCCACGTAATAATTCAACGCGCTCAAGCATATAGGGATCGATGATTACTTCGTTATAGAAGTCGCCCTGAAGTTTCAGTCCATCCAGGTAGTTATTCTGATTGACCGAACCAAAACCCCGAATCTTAACGGCATCATAAGTGTTTGATGCGCCGCGCGTAGCAACCGTCACGCCCGGCGTATAGCCCAGCGCCTCTTTTACGGACGCAGGCTGATGGGTATCCATTTCCTGACGTGTTACCACCGATACTGACTGCGGGTTCTTTTCGATTGGCGTATCGGTTTTGGTGCCGGTTGCGCTGTGCTTAGCGGCGATAGTTGCAGCCGGTCCCCATGCACTTTCCTGCGGCGCGTCGGCTGTGGCATCCACCACCAGCGTCTGCTCTGCGGCAAAGGCAGAGCCTCCTCCCGCCAGGGTTAGCGCCACCAACACCGCCAGCGGACGTTTCAACAAGCCCGCCGTAGCGGAAGCAGTAAAAATTTTACTACGCGCATTTGCCATTATGTTTTCTCTGAGTGGAAATAGGTCAGGCGATGAAAAAGGAAACGCAAACGATAATTATTCGTATGCTTATTGTTGTGGTTGGATAATATGCGAAACAAACTCAGATCTGCAAGCCCTAATGCGGGGATATACGTGCCCTGCAGGCCAGCTTTAAAGCGGTGATCGAGGCGCTATGAGTCAGATCAAAAAACGGGCGCATCCTGATGCGCCCGTACAATCCCTTTGGGTTCGTGGTTTTGTCCCGCCGTCTGTTTTCCCATTCACGGCGGGAAAGCGATCAATGTTACTGTGGCATCGCCCCGCTTCATCTCTATTACGTTTTACTGGTGCGAAACACTGAAATCGCCTCACGCAACGCCCTTGCCCGTTCAGCCAGCAATCCGGAGGCCGCTGCCGACTGCTCTACCAGCGTGGCATTCTGTTGAGTCGAGCTGTCCATTTGATTAACAGCGATGCTGATCTGCGAAATCCCGGCGCTTTGCTCTTCAGAGGAGGACGAAATATCTTTAACCAGCTGCGCGGTCTGTTCGATCGAGGTAACGCTTTGGTTCACTTTCTTCCGGGCATCCTGCACCATATTAATGCCCTGCATAGAATGCACCACCGACTGCTCAATCAGCTGTTTAATCTCACGTGCGGCGGTTGCCGAGCGCTGCGCCAGCGCACGTACCTCAGCGGCGACCACGGCAAAACCTTTACCATGCTCCCCCGCGCGCGCCGCCTCGACCGCCGCATTCAATGCCAGGATGTTGGTTTGAAAAGAGATGCCATCAATCACGCCAATGATCTCCTGAATTTGCCCGGCGCTGTTGTTGATCTGCTCCATAGAGGCTTTAACAGACTCCATCGCTTCCCCGCCGCTTAATGCGGCTTCTGTCGCCTCCTGCGCCATTTCGGCTGCGTGACGCGTGTTATCCGCGTTCTGACCGATAATGGAGGTCAGCTGTTCCATGCTGGCCGCCGTTTCAGCAAGCGATGCCGCCTGACTCTCTGTCCGCTCGGAAAGATTCTGGTTGCCGCTGGCAATCTCTTCAGAAGAGCTGGCGATAACGTCCGAACTCTCCTGAATAGAAAAAACCAGACTCGACAAACGATGGTTCATTTCACTGAGTGAACGCAACAGGGAGGCTGTTTCGTTATTGCCGTCCACCTGAATATTATGGGTTAAATCGCCGCTGGCGACCTTTTGGGCAATCATGGTCGCTTCATTAAGCGGGCGGGTCACTGTTTTTACAATAAATATGGTAAAAGCAACCATCATTAAAGCTATTAAAATCAGCGATCCCAGTAACCATATCTGTGAAAGACGCTTGTTGTCGCTCTGTTGAGTAAGCAGCTGTGTAAGCGAGTCTGCAGCGGTATGACCAAGATGTTCATATTTATTTAAAATCGTATTAAAACGCAGGGTATAATCGCTTTCACTCAATTTAATCGTTTGCCGATGAGTAAAGATATTATCTGCAACCTGTAGCGCCTCCGCCGATACTTTCCATAGTTGTTCAACCGGCTGAGACAGTTTTATCTTTAATTCATCGTTCAGGGCAAATGCCTTCATAAAGTATTTATGGAATATATCCAGCGATCTCTTTGTCTGTTCTATCTGATCGGCAACCCGGTCATAGTCCGCCTCTTTCTTCACATTATTGGTCGCTAAAAACTCGGCCCCGCTGCCTCGCACCTGAGCCAGGCCAGCAATCATCTCCGGGATGCGGTTAAAAGTGCTCAGCATCAACTGATAGCTGTCCAAATCTGCGTCCAGTGACAGCTTTGAAAAATCAAGTACGTCTACAATCACATCCAGCAACGAGGAGATCAGCTTTTCATGCATTATATTATTTTCAGTCAGCGTAAACGCAGGATCGCTTAGCTTGCGCTGCAGCTCTGCCCATATATCTATGGTGCTTTGCATTTTTTTCATCGCAAATTTGGCCTGCATCATGGTCAGGTTTTTAAGCTGAGAGGTTTGCAGCTTCTCTGCCTCGCTTATCGTAGCTGAGTGGGCTGGCGAAGTGCCTTTACCCTTAGAAATGATAAGATGGCTTTCATCCCAGTGACGCTGATAGATACCGAGCAAGGTTAATAGTTCTTTTTCTGTCAGAATACCTCTAATCTCTTGCTGCTTCACATCAATTGCTTCATTGCCTTGTTTAACCAATAACGCGGTAGGTAAAACAAAAAGCACCAGGGCAAACAGGCCCAGCATTGCTAATTTAGCGGATAAATTAATATTCTTTAATAAATTTCCCACAGTAAATTCCTTTTTATTAAGACAGATACCCATATCTTTCGATTCTGCTAGCTAAAAACGCCAACCATAATTAGACAGATTTAACATCCCTGGAAAAATCTGACATTTCTTAACAGAATAAAAAGAAGCAATAAATAGCAAACCATTCACCCATTATCACTCTTCAGCGAAAGCGTTATTGCCTGAAAAAAAATAACACAGCAATTTCTCACAAAGCAATAAAAAACAAGCGAGCTCTTTGTTAAAAGCTAACAGAAAATTTCTTAGATGCGTTTAATGCTTTAAATAAAACCTAATATCCTGTTTAACACAGGCCGTTTTACCTTATCCCTCCATCAGAGCAGACAACGCCAAAAAAACGGGCGCTCCTTGCGGATGCGCCCGTTCTATTTATGGCTCAGTAACGTGGGTTAATTACCGCCAAACATGTCTTTTATCCAGCCGGCAACGCCATCGCTATCCTGTTGTTGCGGTTGCTGTTGTTGCGGTTGCTGTTGTTGCTGCTGCTGTTGTTGCATCTGCTGCTGTTGCAACTGTTGCTGTTGCAACTGTTGCTGCTGCCACTGCTGCTGACAAAGCGCGGTGGCATCCGTGGTCCATACCGGAAGCGTACGCCAGCCGCTGCTGCCGGTATCACAGACAAAATTGCCGGCAGAATCCACGGCCATCGAAGCAATATCCTCCGGCGGCGTCAGCACCAGCGGCATCGGAGCCTGGTTATCCAGATAGCGGCGATAGAGCTGCATCGCGCCTGACGAACCATAGAGCTTCGTCGGCTGGTTATTGTCGCGTCCTACCCAGGTAATCGCCACTTCTTTACCATCCACGCCAGCAAACCAGCTGTCGACCTGATTGTTAGTGGTACCGGTTTTCGCGGCCAGATGCGCGTCAGGATAGCGTGCGCCCAGCGCGTGCGCAGTCCCTCGTGCCGCCACCTGTTGCATGGCATAAAGCGTCAGATAAGCCGCCTGCGCCGGTTCAACACGCTCCGCCTGTGGGAAGCTCTGATACAGCACGCTGCCATCTTCGGCAATCACTGAGCGCACGGCAGAGAGTGACGCACGGTTACCGCCGCTGGCAATCGACTGAAACGCCTGCGCGACTTCAATCGGTGTCAGGTTAAGTGCACCCAATAGCATTGCCGGTACCGGATGCAGCTGATCTTTCGGCAGCCCCAGTTTGATCCAGGTACTCATTACGCTGTCCAGCCCCAGCGTCATTCCCAGGTTGACCGTAGGAACGTTCATGGAGTTGGTCAGCGCGTCTACCAACATCACTTTACCGCTGAAACGACGATTATCATTCTGCGGCTTCCATACCTGACCGTTGGGTTGTTTAAGCGCGATAGGTTCATCAGCGATCCAGGTATTCAGACGATACGTATCCGGCTGTGACAGCGCGGTGAGATAAGTTGCCGGTTTCGCCAGCGAGCCAATGGAACGGCGCGCCTGCATGGCACGGTTATAGCCAGCAAACTGCGGATCGGCCCCGCCGACCATCGCCCGGACTTCGCCGCTAAAGCGGTCAACAATCACCATCGCGGTTTCCAGGTCCTTCAGGCCGCGCTGTTTTTTCAGCTCCGGGATGCCCTCTTCCACCGCTTTTTCTGCCGCATCCTGTGAAACCGGATCGAGCGTGGTGAAAATTTTCACGCCGGAGAGATCTTTTACCTTATCGCCCAGTTTCGCCTGCAGCTCACCGCGCACCATCTGCATAAAGGCTGGCTGCGGCGTAATAACCCCGCCTTTTGGCTGTACACCAAGCGGTCGGGCACTGAGCATGTCATACAGCTCCTGATCGATTACCTTCTGCTGTTGTAACAGACGCAGCACCAGATTGCGGCGCTCCAGCGACAGCGTTGGATTACGCCACGGGTTATACAAGGATGCGCCTTTAACCATACCAACCAGCAGCGCCTGCTGATCGAGGCTCAGCTCATCCACCGGGCGACCAAAGTAATAGAGACTGGCCAGCGGAAAGCCCCGGATCTGATCGTTACCGGCCTGACCCAGATAGACCTCGTTCAGATAGAGTTCAAGAATGCGATCTTTGCTGTAGCGCGCATCCATAATCAGCGCCATGTAGGCTTCATTGGCTTTACGCCACAGGGAGCGCTTGTTGGTGAGGAACAGGTTTTTCACTAGCTGCTGCGTCAGCGTACTGCCGCCCTGCACCGCACGCCCGGCGGTAATATTCGCCAGGAAGGCACGGCCAATCGAGTAAAGGCTAATGCCGTCGTGCTCATAGAAATGACGGTCTTCGGTTGCGATCAGCGTATCAACCAACAGATCGGGGAAACCGGCGCGCGGCACAAACAGGCGCTGCTCACCGTTAGGGGATTGCAGCATAGTGATCAGGCGCGGGTCGAGCCGGAAGAAACCAAAGTCACGTCCGCTATCAAGGTTTTTGATTTCGCTCAGGGTGCTGTTGCTGAACGTCAGACGTGCACGAATTTGCCCTTCTTTACTGTCGGGGAAATCAAACGGACGGCGGATCATTTCGATGCTGTTCGCCTGCACGGTAAACTCACCGGGCCGCGTCATGCGCGTTACCTGGCGATACTGTGTGCCTTCCAGCAGCGCAATCATCTCTTTTTTATTGTAGGCCATGCCTGGCTCAAGGCTGACCATACGACCATACACCGCCGCCGGCAACTGCCAGACTTTGCCATCGATACGGCTGCGAATTTCTGAATCAAGGTAAACGCCATAGGCAGCCATCACCACCACAAACACGATAAATAGCTTAATCAGCCATCCCAGCCATTTTCTTTTTTTGCTGCGCGGCGGCCGCCCTTTTCCTTTACGTGGCACCGGTCTTTCCTCCTGGTAATCATCATTCTCTTCGTCGTTATACTCTTCCCTGCGGCGTCCCGGTCCACCCGATTGACGTGGCGGTTTGGGCTGTTTCCCTTTGCGCCCGATAGGTTCGCGATCGTTCCCAGACATCTGTTTCGTTTCTCCAGGTAATGGCCGGCTACTCTGTTCTTACTACTTCATTTCGAAAAGCAGAACCCTCTGAAAGATGGCTACTGCGGCGACGCATATTTTTTGGTGCGACGCGTAGGTAACGCGCTGGCCGGATCGTCAGGCCAGGCATGTTTGGGATAGCGTCCTTTCATCTCTTTTTGCACCTCCAGATATGCACCCTGCCAGAAGGCGGCAAGATCGCGGGTAATCTGCAATGGCCGCTGCGCGGGCGATAACAGCTCCAGCACCAGCGCTACGCGTCCTTCCGCAATCGTTGGATTTTGCGCCTCGCCGAACATTTCCTGCAGGCGCACCGCCAGCGCGGGCGGCTTCTCACTATCATAGCGAATCGGCAGACGACTGCCGGTCGGCACAGTGTAATGAGTTGGTAACGCACTATCCAGCCGCTGGCGTTGTGACCATGTGAGCAAATGTAATAATGCGCCCGTCAGACTCACCTGACGCAAACCTTTCATATCACGCACGTTGCTCATCTCCGGCAACAGCCAGCTTTCCAGCGTGGCGAGCAACGACTCATCATCCATCGCAGGCCACTTCTCTTCCGGAAGCCACTGCGCGGCGCATTGCAGCCGCAGCCGCACCTGGCTCGCTTCCGGCGTCCAGTTAAGCACTTCCAGCCCCTTTTCGCGGATCCAGCGCAGCATCGCCGGATGCAGTACCTCAGCATCAGGCTTCGCCAGCGGCTGTGATTTCAGCGCCAGCACGCCAATTTTATCGCGCTGCCAGGCGCGCAGTGTTCCTTTTGCTTCATCCCATTCGATATCGGTTTCGCTACGTACCAGGCCGGGGCAGTCGCGCTGAAGTGTCGTAATCTCTACTGGCAGCGCCAGCAGGATACGTGCTTCAGCCTGCGTATCGCCCTGAAGAAGCTGCGGCGCGATCAACCATTCATGCCGCGTGAGTCCATCCTCATGATCGAGCATCGCGCCCGGGCCGCCCGCCAGCTGATAGCGGCCGCTTTCACCCCGTCGGCGTGCCAGACGATCGGGGAACGCCTGTGCCAGCAGCGTTGGCGCCAGCATCGCGTCCGGCTGTCCGCCTGCGTCATTCAATCGCTTTTGTAACTGACGAGCGCGCTGTTGCCAGCCCGCGTGCAGCGTAAACAGATGATCAAGGAGATTACGGCTACCCTGACGCGGCGGTTCTTCAAGGATAGCGGCCAGCCGGGCGGCCGTTGCCTGCGCATCCCGATCGCGGGCGGCGGTTAATAACGCCGCCAGCCGTGGTTCGCTGCCCAGCTTCGCCATTGCGCGTCCCCGTACCGTCAACTGACCGTTTTCGCCAAGCGCGCCGAGCATGCTCAGCAGCTTTTGCGCCGCCAGCAGTGCCGGCGCGGGCGGCGCATCAATCCAGTTCAGCTGGGCCGCGTCATGGCATCCCCACTGCAGTAAATCGAGCCACAATGCGCTTAAATCGCTTTGTAAGATTTCTGGCTCGCTCTGCGCCGCGGCGCGTTCCGCCTGCTCGCGTGCGATCAGATGTAAACAGATGCCGGGTGATAAACGACCGGCGCGTCCAGCGCGCTGCGTCATGGACGCCTGACTGATACGCTGGGTTTGCAGGCGCGTAATGCCGCTGCGCGCATCGAAACGCGCCGTGCGTTCCAGCGCGCTATCCACCACCAGACGAATGCCGTCAATGGTTAAGCTGGTTTCGGCGATATTAGTCGCCAGTACCACCTTACGTTTCCCCTGCGGCGCTGGCAGGATCGCCCGCCGCTGCGCTGCCAGCGGCAGCGCGCCATATAGCGGACACAGCTCAATATCGCTGCTGACGCGCTGCGCCAGCTGGTTTTTCACCCGCTCGATTTCCCCCACGCCTGGCAGAAACAGCAGCAGTGAACCGCTTTCTTCGCGCAGCAGCTGGGCCACCTCGCGTGCGACAGCCTCATCAAACGGCAGTTGCGTCGGCAGGCTGGCATAGCGCCGCTCTACCGGAAAACTGCGGCCTTCGGAAACAATCAGCGGCGCATCAGGCAGACGCACGCTTAACCGCGCATTGTCCAGCGTAGCGGACATAATCAACAGGCGCAGATCGTCGCGCAGCCCCTGTTGAACATCGAGCAGCAGCGCCAGCGCCAGA
This sequence comes from Pantoea sp. FN0302, assembly GCF_050113775.1. Classification (NCBI taxonomy): domain Bacteria; kingdom Pseudomonadati; phylum Pseudomonadota; class Gammaproteobacteria; order Enterobacterales; family Erwiniaceae; genus Pantoea; species Pantoea sp. FN0302. The sequence continues at coordinate 201,274 of NZ_JBNJSM010000004.1, read as the reverse complement.
TCGGCCTGTAAACTGCGTTCATGAAACTCATCCAGGATAACCAGCCCAACGCCGTCCAGCATTGGATCCTGTTGCAGCATGCGCGTCAGAATGCCTTCGGTGACCACTTCCAGCCGGGTAGCAGGCCCAACGCGACTGTCGGCGCGCATGCGATAACCCACGGTTGCGCCGGGCTCTTCACCCAGCTGTTCCGCCAGACGCTGTGCGACATTACGCGCCGCCAGACGACGCGGCTCCAGCATAATAATGCGTCCGGCAATGTTGCCCTGCTGTAACAGCTGCAGTGGCAGCCAGGTGGATTTACCCGCGCCCGTCGGCGCAGCAAGCAACACCTGCGGCGCCTGTTTTAATGCCGCCAGCACCTCTGGCAGCACGGCGCTTACCGGTAATTCACTCAAACGAAACTCCGTCCAGCATTGGTCTTATGATGGTGCGCATTGTAGCATTCCTCTGTGTTGTTTACCGGAGAGTGTTATGAGCGCACGTCGTCTCTTTTTCGGCATCGGATTACCCAAACCGTTGCAACAGCAGCTGGTTCGCTGGCGCGCCGAACAGTTCCCCGAGGAGGCAGGGCGACCGGTGGTGGCCGCCAGCCTGCATATTACGCTGGCATTCCTTGGCGAAATCAGCGATGAAAAAGCGCAGGGGCTGCAACAGCTGGCCGGTCGTATTCGGCAGCCGCCTTTTACCCTACAGCTGGATGATGCCGGGCACTGGCCGCGTCCCGGCGTGGTCTGGCTCGGCTGTCGTCAGGCGCCGCGCGGCCTGCTGCAGCTGGCGGAGATGCTGCGCGCTCAGGCGGCGCGCAGCGGCTGTTACCAAAGCCCACAGCCGTTTCATCCGCATATCACCCTGCTGCGCAACGCGACGCGCCCGGTTGCCCTGCCGCCGCGTAATTTCCACTGGCAGTTTACGGTGGATCATTTTTCTTTATACCAGTCGGTTTTCGCCCAGGGGCGAACCCGCTATCGCGCGCTACAAAGCTGGCCGCTGCAGGAGTCCGTATGAATTTTGAACCGGCATTGCGTCCGGCGCGTCTGATAAGCCGCTATAAACGCTTTCTTGCGGATGTCGTCACGCCGGAAGGCGAGGCATTAACGATACACTGCGCCAATACCGGTGCCATGACCGGCTGCGCAACGCCTGGCGATACCGTTTGGTACTCCACCTCCACCAGCCTGACGCGTAAATATCCGCACAGCTGGGAGCTAACGCAAACGCAAACGGGCCATATTATCTGTGTCAATACGCTGCGTGCTAATCAGCTGGTACGTGAAGCGCTGGCAACAGAGCAAATTGCGGAATTGTCTGGTTACCCGCAGTTGCGGGCTGAAGTCAAATATGGCGCAGAACGCAGCCGAATCGATTTTCTGCTGCAGGCGCACAATAAGCCGGAGTGCTATATTGAAGTGAAATCCGTAACACTGTTACAACAGGGTAAAGGATATTTTCCGGATGCGGTGACCGTGCGAGGCCAAAAGCACCTGCGTGAACTGGCCAGCATCGCCCAACGGGGCGAGCGCGCGGTTATGTTATTTACTGTTTTGCACTCGGGGATTGAGGACGTAGCCCCCGCGCGTCATATTGACGCACGTTATGCAGAACAACTGGCACAGGCACAGCAGAGCGGAGTGGAAGTTCTCTGTTATAAGGCGCAGTTATCACCAGCGGGCATGTGGCTGAATCAGCGGATAAACCTGGCGTTGTAATATTTAGTGCGATTTGTTGTGATAAAAAGTAGCGTTGCGCTAAATACGCTTTTCCTCACAGGCTTGTCAAGACATGTTCAGGAATAATTGCCAACCTTGACTGCTTCTGTTATTTATAGCGGCCTGTTTTTTTCCCCTCTGGGGATCGATAGTGCGTGTTATCCAGGAGAAACAACATGCAAGAAGGGCAAAACCGTAAAACATCGTCCCTGAGTATTCTCGCCATCGCTGGGGTGGAGCCGTACCAGGAGAAACCGGGCGAAGAGTATATGAACGAAGCCCAGCTGTCTCACTTCAGGAAAATTCTTGAAGCATGGCGTAATCAACTCAGGGATGAAGTGGATCGTACGGTATCTCATATGCAGGATGAAGCAGCTAACTTTCCTGATCCGGTCGACCGGGCCGCTCAGGAAGAAGAGTTCAGCCTCGAACTGCGCAACCGCGATCGCGAGCGTAAACTGATCAAAAAGATCGAGAAGACCCTGAAAAAGGTGGAAGACGACGATTTCGGCTACTGTGAATCCTGTGGCGTTGAAATTGGTATTCGTCGCCTTGAAGCGCGTCCGACCGCCGATCTTTGCATCGACTGTAAAACGCTGGCGGAAATCCGCGAAAAACAAATGGCTGGCTAACGGCACGTGAAAAGCGGTGGCGCGGGATATCTGTTCCGCGCCGCCGCTGTTACGTGAAAGCGGTTATGTCTACTCCCTGTACAGGACGTTTTGCCCCTTCCCCTTCTGGTGAACTTCACTTCGGCTCGCTTATTGCCGCGCTTGGCAGCTATCTGCACGCCCGTGCTCAGGGTGGCCGCTGGCTGGTACGCATCGAAGATATCGATCCGCCGCGCGAAGTGCCCGGTGCTGCTAACGCGATTCTGCATCAGCTGGAACATTACGGCCTGCACTGGGACGGTGAAGTGGTGTGGCAATCGCAGCGGCATCAGGCCTACCGCGATGCGCTGGAGTGGCTGCGTCAGCATCGCCAAAGTTATTACTGCACCTGTACCCGTAGCCGCATTCAGCAGATTGGCGGCTTTTACGATGGTCACTGCCGCGATCTGCATCTTGATCCGCAGCAGGCGGCATTGCGGCTGCGCCAGCGGCAGCCGGTCAGGCAGTTTCATGATTTACTGCGCGGCGAAGTGCAGGTTGATGCCGCGCTGGCGGAAGAAGATTTTATTATTCATCGCCGTGACGGGCTGTTTGCCTATAACCTTGCGGTAGTGGTGGACGATCATTTTCAGGGCGTGACGGAAATCGTGCGCGGCGCTGATTTAATTGCACCCACGGTACGGCAGATTGCGCTCTGGCGTCAGCTGGGTTGGCAGGAGCCAGCTTACCTGCATCTGCCGCTGGTGCTTAATCATGATGGCAATAAGCTGTCGAAGCAGAACCATGCGCCTGCCCTGCCCAGCGGCGATCCCCGCCCGGTACTGGTCAGAGCGCTGCGCTTTCTGGGACAAGATACGCCGGAAAACTGGCAGGATATAACAACCACGCAGCTGTTAGCGCTGGCTGTTGCGCAGTGGGATTTGGCAAAAGTGCCGCGCGATGACGCGCTGGCTGCCATTGAAACGACAACACCATTCTCAAATGGTTCGCAACAGGCTATGATTAGCCGCTGATTTTACCACCGAATTATCGTCATTATCGAGGTGTCCTATTTTTACCCGAGTAGCTAATTTTTGCCGTAAAGTTCTGAGTCGTGAAGAGACGGCACTGGCAGAGGTTGAGGAAGACGAACTGCAGATGACCGTCATCCCTCGTGAAAGTCACAACATCTCGCGCAAAGACATTAGCGAAAACGCCCTGAAAGTCCTTTATCGCCTGAATAAAGCGGGCTATGAGGCCTATCTGGTGGGCGGTGGTGTCCGTGACCTGCTGCTGGGTAAAGCGCCGAAAGATTTTGATGTGACCACCAACGCCACGCCGGAGCAGATGCGTAAGCTGTTCCGCAACTGCCGTCTGGTTGGCCGTCGCTTCCGTCTTGCTCATGTGATGTTCGGCCCTGAAGTGATCGAAGTGGCTACGTTCCGTGGTCATCATCAGGCTGAAGAAGACAGCAACGCACAGCGCGGCCAAAACGGTATGCTGCTGCGCGACAATATTTTCGGCACCATTGAAGATGATGCCCAGCGTCGCGACTTAACCATCAACAGCCTTTACTACAGCGTGGCTGACTTTAGCGTGCGTGATTACGTCGGCGGCCTGCAGGATTTACAACAGGGCATTATCCGCCTGATTGGCGATCCTGAGACGCGCTATCGCGAAGATCCGGTCAGGATGCTGCGCGTGGTGCGCTTTGCCGCCAAGCTGGATATGACCATCGCGGAAACCACTGCTGAGCCAATACCGCGTCTTGCCACGCTGCTGAACGATATTCCTCCGGCGCGTCTGTTTGAAGAAGCGCTGAAGCTGCTGCAGGCGGGTTACGGTTACAAAACCTATCTGCTGCTGCGCGAATATCAGCTGTTCCAGCCGCTGTTCCCGATCCTGAGCCGTGGCTTTACCGAACACAGCGACAGCCAGATGGAGCAGATGCTGGCACAGGTATTGAAAAATACCGATACGCGTATTCATAACCAGATGCGCGTGAATCCCGCCTTCTTGTTTGCCGCGATGTTCTGGTATCCGCAGCTGGAAAATGCGCAGCGTATCGCACAGGAAAGCGGCCTCGCCTATTACGATGCGTTTGCGCTGGCAATGAATGATGTGCTGGATGAGGCGTGCCGCTCGCTGGCGATCCCGAAACGCATTACCACGCTGGTGCGTGATATCTGGCAGCTACAGCTGCGGATGTCTCGTCGCCACGGCAAGCGCGCGATTAAGCTGATGGAGCATCCTAAGTTCCGTGCCGCATACGATCTGCTGGCGCTGCGCGCTGAAGTGGAAAACAACGCTGAACTGCAGCGTCTGGCGAACTGGTGGGGTGAATTCCAGGCCGCCGCGCCGCCGCAGCAGAATCATATGCTGAAAAACCTCGGCGATGAGCCGGTCGCGCGTCGCCGTCAGCGTCGTCCGCGCAAGCGCCCTGCCGCGCCGCGCCGCGATAACAGCAGCAACGCATGACCCGCGTCTATCTCGCCTTAGGCAGTAATCTGGCCGATCCGCTGCATCAGGTGCGTAACGCACTTGATGCGCTGGATGCCATTCCACAAACGCAGCGGGTCGCGGTCTCCTCTTTTTATCGCACCCCGCCCTACGGACCGCCCGATCAGCCGGACTATCTTAACGCTGCCGTGGCGCTTGATACAGCGCTGTCGCCGGAAGCGCTGCTCGACCATACGCAGCGCATTGAGCTGGAACAAGGGCGGGAGCGTAAAGCGGAACGCTGGGGTCCGCGCACGCTGGATCTCGATATTCTGCTGTTCGGCGATCGGGTGCTGCATACGCCGCGCCTGACGGTGCCGCATTACGATATGCATAATCGCGCCTTTATGCTGGTGCCGCTGCTGGAAATCGCGCCGCAGGCCCGGCTGCCTGATGGCCACCCGCTTGCTGCAGTCGCCGCCGGGCTTGACTGCAGCGCTATCCTGCCCTGGTAACAGGCACGCCCGTTTTACCCGGCGTGCCGCCGCAACGATAAGCCATTCCTCTGACTGCGTCGATGATTTACACTTCGCCAACCAGTAAGTTGACGTTGAGAAAGTCATGAAACCTACCACCATTTCGCACCTGCGCCAGTTAAAAGAGGCAGGCAAAAAATTCGCCTCCATCACCGCCTATGACTTCAGCTTTGCCCGACTCTTTGCCGATGAAGGCATGAAGGTGATGCTGGTCGGCGACTCGCTGGGGATGACGGTCATGGGGTATGAGTCTACCCTGCCGGTTACCGTTGAAGATATTGCCTGGCATACGGCAGCGGTACGCCGTGGCGCGCCGCACTGCCTGCTGCTCGCCGATCTGCCGTTTATGAGTTACGCTACGCCGCAACAGGCCTGTGAAAATGCGGGCCAGCTGATGCGCGCCGGTGCCAATATGGTGAAGCTGGAAGGCGGCGCCTGGCTGACGGAAACCGTGCGTATGCTAACGGATCGCGCCGTACCGGTGTGTGGCCATCTGGGCTTAACGCCACAGTCGGTTAATATCTTTGGCGGTTATAAAGTGCAGGGTCGCGACAGCGAAGCTGCGGATCGGCTGCTTGCCGACGCGCTGGCGCTGGAGGCCGCAGGTGCCCAGCTGATGGTGCTGGAATGCGTTCCGGTGGCGCTGGCGCAGCGCGTCACCGAGGCGCTAAGCATTCCGGTGATCGGCATCGGGGCGGGTAACGTCACCGACGGGCAGATCCTTGTCATGCATGACGCCTTTGGCATTACCGGCGGTCATATTCCCAAATTTGCTAAAAATTTCCTTGCCGAAACCGGTGATATTCGCGCTGCCGTGCGCCAGTATATTCAGGAAGTGGAAGAGGCAAGCTATCCCGCCGCTGAGCACAGTTTCCAGTGAACAGGAGAAAGTCCGTGTTGATTATCGAAACGTTGCCGATGCTACGCCGTGAAATCAGGCGCTGGCGTCAGGAAGGCAAACGCATTGCGCTGGTGCCGACCATGGGCAACCTGCATGAAGGTCATATGACGCTGGTGGATGAAGCCCGCGAGCGCGCCGACATTGTGGTGGTAACTATTTTTGTTAACCCCATGCAGTTCGATCGCGCTGAAGATCTGGCACGCTATCCGCGCACGCTGCAGGAAGATTGTGAAAAGCTGAACCGGGCGCGGGTTGATCTGGTGTTTGCTCCGGCTCCCGCCGATGTCTATCCCAAAGGGCTGGATACCCAGACCTTTGTTGAGGTGCCAGGCCTCTCCAGCCTGCTGGAAGGCGCCAGTCGCCCCGGCCATTTCCGTGGCGTTTCAACCATCGTGAGCAAGCTGTTTAATCTGGTGCAGCCTGATCTGGCCTGCTTCGGCGAAAAGGATTATCAACAGCTGGCGCTGATACGCAAGATGGTTGCGGATATGGGCTACGATATCGATATTATCGGCGTGCCGACGGTGCGTGCGAAAGATGGCCTGGCGCTCAGTTCGCGTAACGGCTACCTGACCGCCGATGAGCGTAAGCTGGCACCGGCGCTGAGCCAGGTAATGAAAACGATGGCGAGTAAGCTGGCCAACGGCGAGCGCCATATTGAAGAGATTATCGAAAGCGCCGAAGCCGAGCTGCGTGATAAAGGTTTAACGCCGGACGGCCTGGCGATCTGTGACGCCCAAACGCTGCTGCCGCTCAATGTAGAGAGCAAACAGGCGGTTATTTTAATGGCTGCATGGCTGGGCAAAGCCCGACTGATCGACAATCAGACGGTTGATCTGACCCAGTAGACAAGCGTCGGTAATCCATGAATACTGTCGCTCAACTTTTGATTCGTTGCAGAACAAGGTAACAGAGATATGGTACGCACCATGCTGCAAGGCAAGCTGCATCGAGTGAAAGTCACTCAGGCTGACTTGCACTACGAAGGTTCCTGCGCCATTGACCAGGACTTTCTCGACGCTTCCGGTATTCTTCAGTACGAGGCGATCGATATTTATAACGTAACCAACGGCCAGCGTTTCTCTACCTACGCAATTGCTGCTGAACGTGGTTCGAAAATCATTTCCGTTAACGGCGCGGCTGCCCGCTGCGCCTGTGAAGGTGATATTTTGATTATCTGTTCTTATGTACAGATGCCGGACGAAGAAGCGCGCCAGTGGCAGCCCAAAGTGGCTTATTTCGAAGGTGATAACCAGATGAAACGCCTGGCTAAAGCGGTGCCGGTGCAGGTTGCCTGACCCTCGCAGCGGGGCAGGGTCGCCCCGCTCGCCTGCTTTTTAACTTAAATCGTGCAGCGCTTTGCCATTCGGCGGCGTCAGGCTTATGTCACTGAACATCACTTCCAGCCCGGCGCGCTCTGGGGTACAACACATTATCCCCACCTGATAACGTTCAGCTTTAGCGATATGACACAGCCGCAGCAACGGCCAGACAACGCCGTCAGCTGAATACTGCAGCCGCAGAGCATGGTCACGCAGCGTTAAGCGCATCCAGAAATCACGCGCATCGCCGTTGAACGGGCCGGTTGCCCAGTCAGAACACCCCTGAGTCAGCACGCTGCCCATCGCCGGCTGTCCATCGTTATATTCAATTCCCGCTTTTAACCAGTGCTGCTCATCAGCCATAAACATAATGCCTGCCTGATCGTACAGGGTATGAAAATCGGCACGCACCCGCGCCTGAAAAGTAAAATCTTCCTGTATCTCGCAGCCCCAAAAGTGGCCGCTGAAGCGGGTAAAACCGTACCAGATTTCGCGCCAGAAATCGGTTTGACCGTCGGTGATGACGGTTAACTGACCGTTCTCATTGCGCCAGACGGCTGGCTCATTAATCCAGTGAAACTGCGGCATAACAAACCTCAGCATAGTGATTAAATTGTTTTTAGTACCCGGCACGGATTTCCCGCCGCCACCACATTTTCCGGCACGCTTTTCGTTACCACGCTACCGGCGCCAATCACGCTGTTATCGCCAATCGTGACGCCTGGCAATATCTGTACGCCTGCGCCAATCCAGACGTTATTGCCGATGGTAACCGGGCGGGCATATTCCAGCCCTCGATTGCGCTGCTCCACGTCCAGCGGATGACCGGCGGTATGAATGCCGACGCAGGGCGCGATAAAAACGTTGTCGCCGATAGTGACCTTGCCGCAGTCAAGGATCACCAGATTAACGTTGGCATAAAAGTTTTCACCGACTTCGATATTTCGCCCGTAGTCGCAGTAAAAAGGCTGTTCAATCAGGATCTGCTCGCCGGTTTTACCCAGCAGCGCCTTAAGCTGTTTCTCCCGCTGCGCCAAATCACGCGGATCGGTGGTGTTGTAGATTTGCAGCCGGTACTTCACCTCGCCACGTTCGGCGATGAGCGCCGGATCGTAATTGGCATCGTAAAGCAGCCCCGCCAGCGCTTTTTCTGCTTCTGTCATAGTCCCTCCATTAGTGCGGATTACAAAGCCAGAAGCCTGAGCTACAGGCTGGCCAGCTGTCGGATGGCATTGGCCACCTGTTCAGGTACGACCGGCATTACTGAACGATGGATCATCATGCCTTCAATAAAAGCGTCGATGGCGACCGCCGCCGTCGGCGAAAAATGGTGCTCCAGCGCGCTGCGGCTGCGTGTCATCCATTCCAGCATCACCGGTTTTAGCTGCGGATGACGGCTGGCGAAAGCGTACAGTTCATAGCTCAGTAGCAGAGTGCGCGATGAGGAAGTGGCATCGCCAAAAATAATGGTGACTACCGCGTCTATCGCCTCCTGCTGTGTTCGTGCGCGGGTGATAAGCGCTGAGAATTGATCGGAAATATGCCGGGAAAGCTGGTTAAAAGCGGCAAAAAGCAGCGCATTCAGGCTGCTGAAATAGTAACTTACCGCGCTAAGCGGCACGGCAGCTTGCGCCGCAACCTTACGATAGGTTGTCCCGGCAACGCCATATTTTACAATTACTTCCAGAGCCGCTTCGGCGATGCGTTCGCGTCGCAGCGGATCCTGGCGCCAGCTTCTCTCTGTCATTTGTGCCTCTCTGTTTTTGCAGCTGACAGCCTGACACAGCCGATGAAATTGTACAGATGTACTAATTGAAGATGTGAGAGCGATCGCAGCCTTTACGTGAGAACAGCAGAAACGCTGCACAGGGGAGAACGCAGGCAAAAAAAACGCGCTCCGGGGAGCGCGTTCAGCAAGCGGGCATCAGGTGCGTAAACCGCGCCCGCGCTGTATCAGCGTCCAGGCGAGAATATAAAACACCACGATAAAGGCGATCAGTACCGAAAGCGTAAACACCAGCGGAACGTCGTTAATGCCCAAAAAGCCGTAACGGAAGCCGCTGATCATATAGACCACCGGGTTCAGCTTCGAAACCGCCTGCCAGAATGGCGGCAGCAGCGTCAGCGAATAAAACACCCCGCCCAGATAGGTCAGCGGCGTCAGAACAAAGGTTGGGATCAGGCTAATGTCGTCAAAGGTACGGGCAAATACCGCGTTCAGCAGGCCCGCCAGAGAAAACATAATCGCCGTCAGCAGCAGCGTAACCGCCACCATCAGCCAGGAGTGCACGTGGAACGGCACAAAAAAGAGCGAGACCGCCGTAACCAGGATCCCCACGCAGATGCCGCGCGCCACGCCGCCGCCAACGTAACCGGCGATCACGATATGGGTCGGCACCGGTGCCACCAGCAACTCTTCAATGTTGCGCTGAAACTTGGCGCTAAAGAAGGAGGAGGCTACGTTAGCGTAGGCGTTGGTGATCACCGCCATCATAATCAGGCCGGGCACGATAAACTGCATATAGCTGAAGCCGTGCATATCGCCGATGCGCGAGCCGATCAAATTACCAAAAATAATAAAGTAGAGCGTCATGGTGATGACCGGCGGCACCAGCGTCTGGATCCAGATACGGGCAAAACGGTTAATCTCTTTGGCCCAGATGCTTTTCAGCGCAACCCAATATAAGTGCATCATGCGTGACCTCCCGTTTTCCCCTGCACCAGACTCACAAACAGCTCTTCCAGGCGATTCGCCTTGTTACGCATGCTAAGCACCTGCACACCCTGCGCGCTAAGCTGGCTGAAAACGCTGTTTAACCCCTGCTCGCGCATGACCTCAACTTCCAGCGTTGAGGTATCCAGCAGGCGGTACTGGAAGCCTTCCAGCTTCGGCAAGGCGCTTTTCGCCGCCAGATCGAGGATAAAGGTTTCCGATTTCAGCTTCGAAAGCAGCCCTTTCATTGAGGTGTTCTCAACCAGTTCACCGCTCTGAATGATGCCGATATTACGGCAGAGCATTTCTGCTTCCTCCAGATAGTGGGTGGTGAGGATAATGGTGGTGCCCTGCGCGTTTAGCTCTTTCAGGAATACCCACATTGAACGACGCAGCTCAATATCGACGCCAGCGGTCGGCTCATCAAGGATCAGCAGCTTGGGCTGATGCATCAGCGCACGCGCGATCATCAGGCGACGCTTCATGCCGCCGGAAAGCATACGCGCGCGCTCGTTGCGTTTGTTCCACAGGTCGAGCTGGGTCAGGTATTTTTCTGCTCGCTGCTGCGCCTCGCGCCGTTCAACGCCATAGTAACCCGCCTGATTAACCACAATCTGAAAAACGGTTTCAAACGGATTGAAGTTAAACTCCTGCGGCACCAGCCCCAACTGACGCTTGGCGTTGACCACATCTTTTTCCAGGTCGTAACCAAAGACACGAACCCGACCGCCGCTTTTGTTAACCAGTGAACTGATGATGCCGATGGTGGTTGATTTACCGGCGCCGTTTGGCCCCAGCAACGCATAAAAGTCGCCCGCCTCAACCGACAAATCGATCCCTTTTAGCGCCTGCACGCCGCCGGGATAGGTTTTGGTGAGCTTTTCAAGTTCCAGTGCATACGTCATAGAAGCGTTATTTACCCTGTTTTGTTAACAATCGTTTTTACCGTTTAAAATTACCAAATGTTGTCCTATAGTACGGAAACGCATTTCTGCTTGTTACAGATCGATAACCATCATGAAAGATATTGATACACTAATCAGCAACAACCGCGAATGGTCCAAATTACTGGTTGAAGAAGATCCCGGCTTCTTTGAACGTCTTGCCCTGGCGCAAAAGCCACGCTTTTTGTGGATTGGCTGTTCTGACAGCCGCGTTCCAGCCGAGCGCTTAACCGGCCTTGAGCCAGGTGAACTGTTTGTTCACCGTAATGTAGCCAACCTGGTGATCCATACCGACCTCAACTGTCTCTCCGTGGTGCAATATGCGGTAGAGGTACTGGAGGTGGAACATATCATCATTTGTGGACACTACGGATGCGGCGGCGTGCAGGCGGCGGTAGAAAACCCGGAACTGGGCCTGATCAACAACTGGCTGCTGCATATCCGCGATTTGTGGTACAAGCATAGCTCGTTCCTTGGCGAACTGCCGCCAGAGAAACGCTTTGATAAGCTTTGTGAAATCAACGTCATGGAGCAGGTTTATAACCTGGGCCATTCAACTATTCTGCAATCAGCATGGAAACGTGGGCAGAAAGTCACGATTCACGGCTGGGTTTACGGCATCCATGATGGCTGCCTGCGCGACCTGGAAGTCACCGCCACCAACCGCGAATTGCTTGAACAGCGTTACCATCAAGGCATTGCTAACCTGCTGAATCAACCTGAAAGCCATCGCTAATCAGGGGCAGCATAATAGCCTTTCCGGCAACCGCTATCTTTAATCGATTGTGCTGTCTCTGGCAGCACAATCGCCTGTATTACTCTTCCAGCATGACTACTTTGCCGATGTAAGGCAGATGACGATAGCGCTGCGCGTAGTCAATGCCGTAGCCAACCACGAATTCGTCAGGAATAGAGAAACCGATATATTCAACGTTCACCGCTACTTCACGGCGCGAAGGCTTATCCAGCAGGGTACAGATGGCCAGTGACTTCGGCTCGCGCAGGCTGAGAATTTCTCGCACTTTGCTCAGTGTATTACCAGAATCGATAATATCTTCCACGATCAGCACATCTTTTCCGCGGATGTCTTCATCCAGATCTTTCAGAATTTTCACATCACGGCTGCTGGACATGCCGCTGCCGTAGCTGGATGCGGTCATAAAATCGACTTCGTGTGGCACTTCAATGGTACGACACAGATCGGCCATAAACATAAAGGAGCCGCGCAGCAGGCCTACCAGCACCATGTCGCTTCCGCTGTCACGGTAGTGCTCAGTGATTTGTTGACCCAGTTCAGCGATACGATTGCGAATCTCCGCTTCGGAGAGCATAACTTCAACGGTGTGTTTCATAGCTTCAGGCTTCGTCATCTGTCGAAAGCAGCAAAGTCTATCATATTTTGTCCGCCAAATACCCCAACGCAGCCAACCTTTGCCCCGGCGAGAAACAGATATACAGACTGCTAAACTTCCAAGACGCGTTATTTAATTATGCTTTTGGTTTTAAAGTTAGAACGTTAAGTCATTTATCAGCCAATGAGCGCCTGTGATAGCGTAAGCTCAATTTATGATGCCAGACGGCTTCATCGCCAGGAGAGATTATGTGCGCTGCTCAGACTAAAAAAACCCATATTGGTAACCGCCCGCTACAGCCGGAAACGCAAATGCTGAACTACGGTTACGATCCTGCCTTATCAGAAGGCGCGGTTAAGCCGCCGGTGTTTTTGACCTCTACCTTTGTTTTCAAAAGCGCTGAAGATGGTCGCGACTTTTTCGATTATGTCTCAGGCCGACGCGAGCCGCCTGCAGGCCTGTCCGGCGGGCTGGTCTATTCCCGCTTTAATCATCCTAACAGCGAGATTGTCGAGGATCGGCTGGCGGTGTATGAGCGGGCTGAAAGCAGCGTGCTGTTCTCTTCGGGAATGTCCGCTATTTCTACCACCCTGCTCGCTTTTGTGCGGCCTGGCGACGTTATTCTGCATTCACAGCCGCTGTATGGCGGCACTGAAACCCTGCTGAGCAAAACCTTCCATCAGCTTGGCGTGGCGGCAGTAGGCTTCAGCGATGGTCTGGATGAGGAAAAAGTACAGGAGGCAGCCGACCGGGCAACGGCGATTGGCCGCGTGGCGGTTATTTTAATTGAAACGCCCGCCAACCCTACCAACAGCCTGGTGGATATCGCCCTGATTCGCCGCGTGGCAGATAAGATTGGCGAACAGCAGGGAAGCCGACCGATTATTGCCTGCGACAATACGCTGCTTGGCCCGCTGTTTCAGCGCCCGCTGGAGCATGGCGCGGACATTTCGCTCTATTCACTCACAAAATATGTTGGCGGACACTCCGATCTGATCGCCGGCGCGGCGATGGGCAGTAAAGCACTGATGAATCAGGTTCGCGCCTTGCGCAGCGCTATTGGTACCCAGCTGGATCCGCACTCCAGCTGGATGCTGGGCCGCTCGCTGGAAACGCTGTCGCTGCGCATGGAAAAAGCGAACAGTAATGCCGAAGCGGTAGCCCGTTTCTTACGCGATCATCAGAAAGTGGAAAAGCTGCACTATCTGAGGTTTCTGGATAGCGACTCTGCGGCGGGTAAAACATTTCAGGCGCAAAGCAGCGGCGCGGGCTCAACCTTTTCCTTTGATGTTCGTGGCGGTCAGCCCGCCGCTTTCCGTTTCCTTAACGCGCTACAGCTGTTTAAGCTGGCGGTAAGCCTCGGCGGTACCGAATCGCTTGCCAGCCATCCGGGCAGCACCACCCATTCCGGCGTGCCCGCTGAAGTACGGCAGCGGATTGGTATTGGCGAAGCGACCATTCGTTTGTCGATTGGCATTGAGAACAGCGACGATCTCATTGAAGATCTCCGCCTGGCGCTGGAGCAGGCATAATCCCGCAGTATGATAAGAAAAGTTAAAGGGCTGTCTGAAAAAGGTGGCCCTTTTATAAAGGGATGGTTTTTAAAAGCACAATGAATAACGCCGCGTGAAATAGTTATGTTTTAGTTTTTTCATCCGTCCCTTTATACCAATGATAAAAAGCTGTTAGCAAATAACAGGATTTATTTACTCCCAGGAATATCAACAGTGCTGCCAGGATATCCGTAAGCTGTTGGCAAGGCGCGCTTACTCTCAAAGAGCTATGCGTAACAATATAAATAGTAGACAGATAACTAATAGAAAAAATAAGCGAAGACTTTTTACGTGTCATAATTACTCCTTTAATTAATTTCCGTATAAATCTATTTTGCTAAGAAAAGTTTTTAATTAACGATACCGCTATTTATCTGCCGCAAATGAAAAATTAAACCATTAACGCCCGATCGCGTTCACCATAATCGGGCATTGGCAAAAGATATGGGGTTATTCGACGGTAAAGCCCAGCATCATGCCGGTATCTTCATGTTCCAGCAGATGACAGTGCGCCATATACGCCTGCTGAGCGCTGGCCTTATGATTAAAACGCACCAGCACTTCGCTACGCCAGCCTTCCACATGCACCGTATCCTTCCATCCCTGCCGGTGCGGCGCAGGCGGCTTGCCGTTTTCTGAAAGAATACGGAACTGCGTGCCGTGGATATGAAAAGGATGCAGCATCGCATCGCCTTCGCCGGAAATGGTCCACTTCTCCAGCTGGCCCTGCTTCACGGCAAACAGTGGCTTGTTCATATCAAAGGCCTGGCCGTTGATCTTATTACCGTTATGGAAATCATAGCCGGAAGCGGTTTGCGGCGGCATATTCTCTATCGCATGACTGTGGTTCTGATGCGTCATTGCCTGATGATCGTGACCGGCTGAATCCGTATGTTGCGCCATAGCATGCCCTGTACTCTCATGGCCCGCCATTGCCTGTTTGCCGTAACGCTGTTGCAGCGCCTGCATCCCCAGCCGATCCAGTTGAGGATCCATCATCAGCTGTAACCAACGGCCCGGAAGGTTATCGCTGGCAGGTAACGGCGGCAAATTAGCCAACGTATCCGGCAGCGAGCCGCTGGCCATTACCCGCAACGGCAAAATATGCAGCAGCGGCAGCGGCGCATCAAACGGCGCCAGCGTCATGCCCATCTGATTAACCGGCAGCGTTACCAAATCAAAGGCTTTGCCATCGCTGGTATCCACCAGCACTTCAAAACGTTCGCCCGGCAGTAGCATTAGTGTTTCTACCTGCACCGGCTCTGCCAGCAGGCCACCATCGCTGGCGATAACGTACAGCGCGCGCTTGTCGCTGGCCGTCAGGTTAAGTGAGCGAGCGTTGCAACCGTTCAGCAGACGCAGACGCAGCCAGCCACGCGGCACCGCTTGCTGCGGATAAGGCACGCCGTTGGTCAGCATCAGATTGCCAAACCAGCCCACTGCGGCATGCATAACGTCCAGCTGATAATCAATGCCGGTACCCTCTGCCGTTAGCTGCTTGTCCTGTAAAATCAGCGGGATGTCATCCACGCCCCACTGCTTCGGCAGCAGCAGCTTTTCTGATTCCTCATCACGCAGCACTACCAGCCCGGCCAGCCCCTGCGCTACCTGATAGCCGGTCTTTCCATGCTGATGCGGATGAAACCAGCAGGTTGCCGCTGGTTGGTCGGGCGTAATGGAAACCGTGCGTTGACCGCCGGGCGCGATCGTGGCCTGCGGGCCGCCATCCACATCCCCCGGCACCTCCAGCCCGTGCCAGTGTACCGTGGTCGCCTGCGACAGGCGGTTTTCCATCAGCACTTTCAGCGTCTTACCACGCGTCATCTCAATCGCCGGACCCAGCAGCGCGCCGTTATAGCCCCAGGTATTGACCGCTTTTCCGTGCCAGTGGCTGGTGCCGGACTGAGCAATCAGGCGCACCGCACCGTGAATATCGGGCTTCAGCAGATCGGGGATCGGTAGCGCCGGGCGACCAGCGGCCAGCGCACGCCCCTGCCAGAAGGGAAACAGGCCTGCGGCACTCAGCGCTGCGGTCAGTTTAAGAAAGTCTCGGCGTTGCATGATGGCGTCCTTTATCATATTGAGGGCGTTATCCTAAACCTTGCCCTAACGGCAAAGTCAAGCTAACAAGCAAATGAACCTAAGATAGCTACATCAATAGGGTTATGGCTTGTTTAATACGCATATCAGGCTTCATCTTTGAAAGGGGCAGATTTATTACTCTTTTTATATCGGGTGGCATCAGAGGAAGGGTTCCTGTGCGGCCTGCATCATAAAAGTAATCGCCTTCAATTCGACCGGCTTTTGTTCAACTCATCTGCCTGCAGACTCTGAGACTTCCCGCAAAATGAGGTGATGACTATCAGACATGGCTCAATTACTGTGTTTCCGGCGTGAAGAAATGGCGCCTGCCAGACTGAATTGGCGATTTTTAGCACAAACGGCAACAAAGCGTAAAAATGGCCTGAAGACGGTGCATAACTGTGCTAACGTCAGATGATTGCAATTTTTAGAGAATGATTATGACGAAGGGCATCAAAGTCCTGTTGCTGTCGGGGCTTCTTGGCTTCTCATCCACCAGCTTTGCGCTTAGCGAATCAGAAGCGGAAGATCTGGCCGATCTGACCGCGGTATTTGTCTATCTAAAAAATGATTGCGGCTATCAGGATCTGCCCGATGCGCAAATCCGCAAGGCGTTGGTTTTCTTTGCCCAGCAGAACCGTTGGGATCTTACCAACTATGGCAGCTACAACATGAAATTACTGGGAGAAGAGAGCTATCGCGATCTGAGCGGCATTGCTGTCTCTAACGATAAGAAATGTAAGGCGTTAGCACGCGACTCGCTCAGCCTGCTGGCTTACGTTAAGTAATTTGCTGCTCTGTGCTCTCCTGCTGCTAATTTGACCGTGCAACCCCATGCAGAGTTAGCTATGATGTGCCGCCCAATTTTCATGGCTATTCTGAGGAGAGCCCCACCATGGCCCAAAATGAAATTTGGTATGAAACGCTTCATGCCGGCTTTGGTCAATATTTCACGGTAGACAAGGTTCTCTATCGTGAAAAGACCGAGCACCAGGATCTGATCATCTTCGAAAATGCGGCTTTCGGTCGCGTCATGGCGCTGGATGGCGTAGTGCAAACCACCGAGCGCGATGAATTCATCTATCACGAAATGTTAACGCACGTTCCGCTGCTGGCCCACGGCAACGCCAAAAAGGTGTTGATTATCGGCGGCGGCGATGGCGGTATGCTGCGTGAAGTCAGTCGTCACGCCGGGCTGGAACAGATTACGATGGTGGAAATCGACGCGGGCGTGGTCGAGTTTTGCCGCCAGTATCTGCCCAACCATAGCGCTGGCGCTTATGACGATCCGCGCTTCCGTCTGGTGATCGACGATGGGGTGAACTTCGTTACGCAAACCAGCGAAAAGTTCGATGTGATCATCTCAGACTGTACCGATCCGGTCGGTCCGGGTGAAAGCCTGTTTACCTCTGAGTTTTATCAGGGTTGTAAACGTTGCCTTAATGAAAATGGCATCTTTGTCGCGCAGAATGGCGTTAGCTTTCTGCAACAGGATGAAGCCGTGACCAGCCATCGCAAACTGGGCCACTACTTCAGCGATGTCAGTTTTTATCAGGCGGCGATCCCAACCTATTACGGCGGCATTATGACCTTTGCCTGGGCGAGCGATAACCCGGCACTGCGTCAGCTTGATACCGCCACGCTGCAGGCGCGCTTTGCGTCAGCAGGCCTGAACTGCCGTTACTATAATCCGGCAATCCATACGGGCAGTTTTGCTCTGCCGCAATATCTGTTGAATGCACTGTCTGCACCGACCGGGCATTTATAAGGAGGTGAACTAAATTGCAAAAGCTGAAACTACATGGCTTCAACAACCTGACGAAAAGCCTGAGTTTTTGTATCTACGACATTTGCTATGCGAACAGTGAGGCCGAACGCGATGGCTATATTGCTTATATCGATGAGCAGTACAACGCTAACCGTCTGACTGAAATCCTGACCGAAACCTGCTCGATTATCGGCGCTAACGTGCTGAATATCGCGCGTCAGGATTATGAACCGCAAGGTGCCAGCGTCACTATTCTGGTTAGCGAAGAGCCGATCGATCCGAAAGATATTGATAATTCGGAGCATCCCGGCCCGCTGCCTGGTTCGGTAGTCGCTCACCTGGATAAAAGTCATATTTGCGTTCACACCTATCCGGAGAGCCATCCCGAAGGCGGATTATGTACGTTCCGTGCTGATATTGAAGTCTCTACCTGCGGCGTTATTTCCCCGCTGAAGGCGCTGAATTACCTTATCCATCAGCTGGAATCGGACATCGTTACCGTTGATTATCGCGTACGCGGTTTTACCCGTGACGTTAACGGCGTGAAGCACTTTATCGATCATGAGATCAACTCTGTACAGAACTTTATGTCGGATGATATGAAGGCGATGTATGATATGGTCGATGTGAATGTTTATCAGGAAAACATCTTTCACACCAAGATGTTGCTGAAAGAATTCGATCTCAAACATTACCTGTTCAACACCAGACCGGAAGACCTGAGTCCGCAGGAACACAAGCGGATTACCGATCTGTTGTGGAAGGAAATGCGTGAAATCTACTATGGCCGTAATATTCCCTCTCTCGGCCTGAAAACGCAGTAAAGCCCCCTGCTTTACCGGGGCGGATCTTCCGCCCCGTTTCGTTTACTTGGCCTGCGTATCCACCAGCGTTAAGGCAAAATCTTCTGCGTTAAGCTGTGCCTGCGCCTCTTCACTTAGCCTGCCGTCGGTAATGACCTCCGTCAGCGCCTGTAACGGCGTTACGCAAAACAGTGACCATGAACCATATTTACTGCTGTCCGCCAGTAATATCCGCTGACGTGCATTAAGCAGCAGATCCTGCTTCAGCCCGGCCTTATCCTCCGTAGGCGTGGTAATACCTTTCTCCAGGCTCCAGGAGTTGCAGCTGACAAAAGCAATATCGGGATGAAGCGTGCGCAACAGGCGGCGTCCGTGTTCACCAATGCATGACTGACTGGAATCATCAATGCGCCCGCCGATAATCGTCACTTCAATTTGTCGGAATCCCGAAAGAAACAGCGCAATATGCAGATCGGCGGTAATGACCCGCAGCGGCAGGTGCGTGAGCTGCCGCGCCAGCTCCAGCATGGTGGTGCCCGCATCCAGCACCACCGCATCGCCCGCTTTTACGCGCGCGGCGGCGGCGCGTGCAATCGCCTGTTTCTCTGCCAGATGGCGCTGGCTTTTTTCTGACGTGGTGGGCTGCTCAGGAATAAAACGGTTTAACGTCACGCCGCCGTGCGTCCTGCTAATAACGCCCTCCCGATCCAGCTTAATCAGATCGCGGCGGATAGTGGCGGGCGAGGCGGAAATGGCCGTTACCAGTTGATCAACGGTAACCAGATTATGTGCTTTCAGATAATCCATAATCTGGTCGAGGCGACTTTGTCCTTTCATCTTTCCCTATGCAAGTTGCATCGCAAGTTGAATCGAGATGGCCATGCTCTCAGACTTCGCTTTACCTGTCCAGGCAATATCAAATGCGGTGCCGTGGTCCGCTGAGGTGCGGATAAATGGCAGGCCAGCGGTGATATTTACCCCGTCGTAGAAGCCCAACAGCTTAAGCGGAATATGGCCCTGATCGTGATACATCGCCACCACCATATCGTACTGTCCTTCATAGCACTGAAGATAAACCGTATCCGGCGGACAAGGACCGCGGGCATCAATGCCCCTCTCTTTCATCGCCTGAATCGCCGGACCAACAATGTTGATCTCTTCATCGCCAAACAGGCCATTTTCGCCGGCGTGCGGATTCACCCCAGCTACAGCGATGCGCGGATGCGTATAGCCGACGCGGCGCAAAAACGTATCGGCCATACCAATCACCGTTTCCACGCGTGGCTGATTCAGCGTATCAAGAAATTTGCGCAGCGCGATATGAGTGGTAACGTGGATCACTTTTAGTCGGTCAGTATAGAGCACCATGGCGTAATCTTTACTTTGAGTCAGCTGCGCCAGCAGTTCGGTATGGCCAGGATAGAGGTGACCAGCCGAATGCAGCGCCTCTTTATTTAACGGCGCGGTGGCGATAGCATGCACCTCTCCCGCCAGCGCCAGCGCCGTTGCGCGCTTCACGCAGCGGTACGCCAGGTCGCCCGCCTGCGCCTGAACCTTACCGGGCACCAGCGCCTGCGGATCGGCCAGCGGTTCATCCAGCACGTTAATGGTGCCGGGCGTGAAGTGCGCCTGCGCGACTGAAGTGATCTCTTTCAGTTCCATTTGCGGGAGTTTGCCCTGCGCCATTACGCGCCTTAACGTCTCCAGACAACCTACCACCACGGCTGGCGCGCCGTTTAACTCCCCTTCCGCAAGCGCTTTAACAATAATCTCCGGGCCGATACCGGCAGGATCGCCCATGGTTACCGCAATGGTTTTAGTGGTCACTGTACATCTCCTCAATAAACGAGAGCGCGTCACAAAGCACACTCTCAGAACCGAAACCGCCGGCTTTGGTAATCACCGGCAAATCATCAAGCTCACTGTTGATAAAACAGCCGCATGGAACGCAGGGCGCAACCTCCTGCTGGATGCGATAGCCTTCCGCGCCCAGCGCATGAGCAACCGCAATGGCAATATCCCCGCCCGTCAGAAACAGCCCGCCGATACGCGTCCTGTCGATAATTGCCAGCGTCAGCTCACCCAGCCGCTGGCTGAGACGCTCGCCTAATAACGCGCGACTGCAGTGAAGCTGCTGGCATAGCGCATCAATTTGTTGTCGATCCGCCGCGCTGCGGCTGGTACGTAAAATCGTGTGCTGACCAGTTGCAAGTAGCGCGCTCGCCTGCTGTACCAGCCCGCTAAAATCGGGAACGTCGTGCATAAGCAACTGCGCTGCGTCGATATCTACTACCTGCGCGCGCTGTTGATTGATAGCCAACGCCACCTGACGACGCGTGGCTTCACTCATTGACCCGGCAATCACCAGCACCGGCAGCGCCTGGCGTTTTGTAATACAGGCGCTGGCTGGCAACGCCGCCGCCAGCCCTGCCGCACCTACCAGCAACGGTGTTTCGGGCAGCGAAAGGGCCGCTTCGGCAATCAGCGCCAGATCCTGTTCGGTTAGCGCATCCACCACGACCATCACCGGTGCCTGATGTTGATACTGCCGCAGCAGCGCAGCCAGTTCACCGCTGCGCACCGCAGGCAACGCAACGTCAATCACCTTTAGCTCGCTTTGCTGCTGCAAAAGGGTTTTGATGCGTGACGAGCTAATCGGCGTGCGCGGATCGCTGGCAAACTCGGTCTGCGCCAGCGGCACCTGATGCACCAGGCACTCGCCGTTAAGGGTGGTGCGGCCTGCGCCAGGGATCGCCGCTGCGATCAGCGCCAGACCTTTACCGCTGGCGTGCAATGCGGCTTCAATTTCCGCTCCGGGATTGCCGCGAAAGGTGGAGTCGATTTTTTTGTAGATCAGCAAATCCTGCTGACGCCAGCGGGCCAGCGCCTGCGTTACTGCATCCGCCGCGTCAGAAGCCCCAAGCGCGCGGCTGTCAGTATTGATCACCAGCACATCGGCGCGGCGTGACGGCGACTGCCGGGCAAAGAGCATTACCTCAGTACGCGCGCCCTTCTTCGCCAGCTGAACCCCGGTATCATTAGCGCCGGTAAAATCATCAGCGATGACGATTAATTTCATACATTCCCCTTACTGGCTGCATCACGCTTCGCTCCCCGTCCTGTTTAAGCGTTGTACGCCGCTTACAAAAGAAACTACCCAACCCGTTAATGATTATATTCAATCATGATTGATTAAATGTGAGCAATCTCAAATTAATCACATGCGATTTCCCCTATAAAATTGACCGACAACAATCGTTTTTGAACAAACTAAATCATCGTTCAGCTTTATGGGGAGAAAAGGCAGACCTTATGAACATCAATAGCACCCTTATCAGCGGCTTTCAGGCGCTAAATGACATCAGCTATCTGCCAGAAATCCGACGCAGCCTGCTGCTGGTCACTGATAAAAATATCATCGCCATTCCAGCCGTTGCCGCGATGATTGAAAAGCTGCGTTATCAGGCAGAATCGCTGACTATTCTGGATAGTGTGCCGCCAGAACCCAGCCAGCATGACGTTGCAGCACAGCTGAAAAGCCTGGAAGGTTGTAAAGTTGAGACGGTAATTGGCATTGGTGGTGGCAGCGTGCTGGATGTCGCTAAGCTGTTATCGGTACTGTGCTTGTCGGGCGCGCCTACGCTTGATCAGCTGCTGGCGGGTGAGAAACCCACGGCACGCCTGCCTTCTCTGTTAATCCCAACCACGGCCGGAACCGGCTCGGAAGCGACGCCTAATGCAATTCTGGCAATCCCGGAACAGGAGACCAAGGTCGGCATTATTTCGCCGGTGATGCTGCCTGATTATGTGGCGCTGGCACCGGAACTGACCACCAGCATGCCGCCGCATATCGCCTCTTCTACCGGTATCGATGCGCTTTGCCACCTGATCGAATGCTTTACTGCCACCGTCGCCAATCCAGTTAGCGATAACTATGCGCTGATTGGCCTGAAGAAACTGTTTGCCAGCCTGGAAACCAGCGTGGCAGAACCGCACAACCTGCAGGCGCGTCTGGATATGCTATGGGCCTCTTATTACGGCGGCGCGGCTATCGCTCATGCCGGCACCCATCTGGTTCACGCGCTTTCCTATCCCCTGGGCGGTAAATATCACCTGCCGCACGGCGTTGCTAACGCCATTCTGCTTGCACCCTGTATGCGCGCTGTCCGTCCGGCGGCGGTGACTAAATTTGCTCAGGCGTATGACCTGTTGCCCAACGCCGATCGCTCCCTGAACGATGAAGAAAAATCCCATGCGCTGGTGGACTATTTTGCCGCGCTGGTGCGCCGTCTGAAGCTTCCCGCCAGCCTTGATGAACTGGGAATCAATGCCGACCAGCTGCCACAGCTGGTGGAGTCAGCGCTGGACGTGCAGCGTTTGATTAAAAATGTGCCCACGCCGGTCAGCGCCAGTATGGTGCGAAATATCTATCTGACGCTGTTCCCGGCCCAATCAGCCTGAATAACGAGGTAACAATGAAACAGAAAATTGAAGGCGTGCTGACTGCGATTGTAACCACCTTTGATGCCGAAGGTGCGTTTAAACCATCGGCACAGCGTGAGCAGGTGCAACGTCAGTTGCAGGCAGGCAACGGCATCTTTTGTGGCGGCACCAACGGCGAATTTTTTGTACTGAATGAACAGGAAAAGCTGGCGGTTATCGAAACCTGCGTTGATGAGACAGCTGGTCGGGCGCCGGTTGTGGCACATATCGGGGAGATCTCCACACGGGAAACGATTCGCCTGGGGAAACAGGTGGCGCAGCTTGGCGTTGACGCCGTGTCGGTCATTACGCCCTGGTTTGTACCACTCAAACAGCAGGAGCTGATCTGGCACTACCGTACGGTAGCAGACGCGCTGAAAGTGCCGCTGTTTTTGTACAACATTCCGGCGCGCACCGGCAATACGCTGCTGCCGGAAACGGTGCGCATTCTGGCCGCGCATCCCAATATTATCGGCATTAAAGACAGCGCTGGCAGTTATGAGAGCCTGAAAGGTTTCCTTGAGACAGCACAGGGGCAGGAAAATTTTTCCGTCCTGAACGGCCCCGATTCGCTGATCCATCGTGGCTTTGTTGAAGGTTGCACCGCCTGTATCTCCGGCCTCGCCAATGTTGCGCCGCGGGAAATCAACGCCATCTGGCGCACTTTTCAGGCAGGCGATCTCGCCGCGTCACAACGGGCGCAGGAAAACGTTACCGGCCTGCGCACCGATTTATACAACGTTGCCTTTTCACCCGCTGCAGTGAAAAAAGCGCTGGCGCTTATGGGCCATGACGTCGGTGAAAGTCGCTATGCCGTGCAGTTCAGCGTGGCAGAAGAACAGCAGATTCGTCAGATCGTGAATCAATACCTGCAATAACTAAAACAACCTATCCACATGATTACGTGAATAAAGGGACTACCCGGTCCCGGGGCTCATTACGTCTGAGAGAGGCCATAATGAAAGAATTTACCGCTATGGATACGCTGATCATTATCGGGATCGTGGTCGCGTATATTTTATTTACAACCTGGATGACCTGGCGGCTGCGGAGTAAAAGCAGCGGGGACTTTATGGAAGGATCGCGCGCGATGCCGGCATTTATCGTTGGCGTCATGCTGATGTCGGAATACATTGGCGCGAAGTCCACTATTGGCACCGCACAGGCTGCCTTTGAAAACGGCTTCGCCGCGTCATGGTCGGTCATTGGCGCGGCGATAGGTTTTCCGCTGTTCGGTCTGCTGCTGGTAAAACGGATCTATAACACCGGCAAAATTACCATTTCCGGCGCGATCGCGGAAAAGTACGGCACCTCCACGAAAAATATCATCTCCATCATTATGATTTATGCCCTGCTACTGGTGAATGTGGGTAACTACGTCAGCGGCGCAGCGGCTATTTCAACCGTACTCAAAGTTAACCTGCCGATAGCCGCCTTTATTACCGCCATTGTCAGCACCTTCTATTTCGCCTTTGGCGGAATGAAAGGCATGGCCTGGGTTACATTGCTGCACAGCGGCATAAAGTATTTTGGCATTTTGGTAATTCTGGGCGTAGCGCTGCATATGAGCGGCGGTATTACGCCAATGGTGCAGCAAATGCCGGACTTTTACTGGACCTGGGATGGCCACATCGGTGCCAGTACGATTGTGGCCTGGTTGATCGGCACGATTGGCTCTATTTTCTGCACTCAGTTTGTTATCCAGGCGATCTCTTCCACCAAAGATGCTGCCTCGGCTAAGCGCGCAACCTGGATTGCGTTCCTGTTCTGCCTGCCGATTGCTATCGCCATTGCGATTATCGGCGTCGCAGCGAAATTTCTGCATCCCAACATCAACAGCCTGTACGCCCTGCCCGTGTTTTTACAGGATATGAATCCCTGGCTGGCTGGCCTGGTAACAACATCACTGGTTGCCTCGATTTTCGTTAGCGTCAGCACTGTAGCGCTGGCTATCGCCTCGCTGATTGTCAAAGACTTCTATGTGCCGATGCGCAATCCTACGCCGGAGCGCGAGTTTAAAATGACGCGCTGGCTGTCACTGGCGATTGGCTTTCTGCCGCTGATATTTGTGCTGTTCGTGCCGGAGGTGCTTAAGCTCTCGTTCTTTACCCGCGCCATTCGCCTGTCGATCTCGGTTGTGGCAATGATGGCCTTCTACCTGCCCTTCTTTAAAAGCACGCGCGGCGCGAATGCCGGGCTGATCGGCGCCTGCGTAATGACTTCCGTCTGGTATCTGCTGGGCGATCCGTTCGGCATCAACAACATGTATATCGCCCTGATTACCCCGGCGGTGATTATGGTGCTGGATCATCTGATCCCGCAAAAACGTCCGGTAACTAAAACCAATATGCAAAAGAGTGGAGCCTGAAATGACGCAAGCAACCCTTAACCTGCCGACAAAAAGCATAACCGAAATCGTGGACGGCGATCCGGGGCGTATGACGGCAATGTTGCCGTCGCCCTGTCCACAAAACCATGCAGCCAATTTACTGCCGCTGCCGAATGGCGATCTGCTTTGCGTCTGGTTTGGCGGAACGCAGGAAGGCATCGCTGATATTTCCATTTACTGCTCGCGACTGAATCACGGCAGCCGTCAATGGTCGACGCCGCAGCGGCTCTCGGAAGACACCAACCGCTCGGAGCAAAACCCGGTGCTGTTTCTGGCCCCGGATAAGGTGCTGTGGCTGCTGTGGACCGCGCAGAAGTCGGGTAATCAGGATACGGCGATAGTGCGTTATCGCCAGTCACACGATATGGGCAATAGCTGGGGCGAGATTAACACCTTGCTGGATAAGCCTGGCACCTTTATACGCCAGCCGATGGTCGTGATGCCTAACGGCGACTGGCTGCTGCCGGTGTTCTACTGTCAGACCGAGCCGGGTGAAAAATGGGTGGGCAACAACGATATCAGCGCGGTGAAAATCTCACGCGATAACGGCCAGAGCTGGCAGGATGTGCCGGTGCCTGACAGTACCGGCTGCGTGCATATGAATATCACACTGCTGAAGGATGGTTCGCTGCTGGCGCTCTTCCGCAGCCGCTGGGCGGATTTTATCTGGCAGAGTCGCTCTTACGACGGTGGCCAAAGCTGGAGTGCGCCGCAGCCAACGGAATTGCCTAATAATAATTCCTCTATTCAGGTGACAACGCTGGCAAACGGCGATTTAGCGCTGGTGTTTAACAAGATGAGCGCCGCAGGCGCCAGCGAGCGGCGCGCCTCACTTTATGATGAGATTGAAGATGATGAAGACGATATTGCCGCCCAGCCCATAATGCCTGCAGGCCGTAGCGCATTCTGGGGCGCGCCGCGTGCGCCGATGACGCTGGCGCTCTCCAAAGACGGCGGCAGAAGCTGGCCGTGGCAGCGTAATCTGGAGGAAGGCGACGGCTACTGCATGACCAATAATTCGCAACAGAAGCTGAACCGGGAGCTTTCTTACCCCAGCATTAAACAGGGACCGGACGGCCTGCTGCATATTGCCTATACCTGGCATCGTCAGGCGATTAAATATGTGTGCGTGGATGAAAGCTGGGTCACGTGTTAACCGCTGTGGGATAAGGAGGAAAGGATGATTGCAGGGAATTTGCAGGCGCTGCCGCTGGCGACGCTGCCCGACACGCTTTACGCGCTGTTGGCGCGCCCGGAATGCGCTTTAACGGCGCTGCAGGCGATGCCCGACGGCCGCTGGCAGCCGGAGGGCGCTGGCTGGTTTTGCACTATCAGCGACAGCGAAACCGCCCCACTCGGGCAGCGGCATACCGAGTACCACCGACAATGGCTGGATATTCAGGTCCTGTTGGCAGGCGAAGAGATTATTCGTTATGACGTGGCGGACGCCCGCCAGATAGTGGCAGAGGAGCGTAAGCCCGATCTGTTTATTGTGAAACATGCGCAGCTGCGTCAGCAGCTTTATTTGCAGCCGGGTGATTTCGCTATCTTTGCGCCTGGCGAAGCGCATCAGGCGCTGTGCGCGGTTGATAAACCTGCGCGGGTACGCAAAGCGGTATTCAAGGTTTCTCCTGAACTGCTGCGAGGAAAACCATGAGCCGTCACGCGTTGGTAACCGGTGCCAGCTCTGGCATTGGGCGCGCTATTGTTGAACGGCTACTGCAGGAGGGCTGGCAGGTCAGTGGGCTGAGCCGTTCAGCAAAAGGCAGTGAGCATCCGGCTCTTCGCTCGATCGCCGTCGATCTGTGCGATCGCACGGCACTGGCGAACGTGTTGAGCGAACTGCCGCCGGTCGATGCCTTTATCCACGCCGCTGGCATGATGCAGGCGGCAGAGCTGGGCGCGCTGAACGAGGAGATCAGCCAGCGGCTGTGGTATTTGCATGTGCTGGTGGCAGAAAGTATAGCGAATGCGCTGGTGGATATTTTGCCCGCTGACGGACGCATTATTCTGATCGGCAGCCGTACCTCACGCGGCGCGGCGGGCCGCAGTCAGTACGTCAGCACCAAAGCGGCGATGACAGGGATGGTGCGCAGCTGGGCGGCTGAGCTGGCCCCACGCGGCATTACCGCGAATGTGGTAGCGCCTGGCGCAACGGCCACGCCGATGCTGAGTCAGCCCGGACGCGCCAGTTCGCCGCCAAAGCTGCCACCGATCGGGCGTTATATTCAACCTGATGAGGTTGCCGCGCTGGTCAGCTTTTTGCTCTCTCCCGCCGCTGCGGCGATTACCGGACAGGAACTGGTGATCTGCGGCGGCGCATCGCTCAGTTAATCAGCGGGGCAGTCGCCGCTGCCCCGCCATCTCAACGCCCCTGCATAAAGGCGCGATAGGCCGCAATCACCGCCAGAAAATCTTCAATGCCGCAAAACGAGAGACTTTCCTCATCGTAATAGCTCATGCCCTCTTCCAGCTCATCGGTATCAAAGGCGAGCTGGTTGGCGCGGATCATTACCTCTTCGCCATTCAGCGAAAGCTGATACTCATGACCCTGATGCAACCACTCTCTTTCGCTGCCTTTGACCTGCGCTGCCGCTGCTTCTACTTCATCAAGCAGCGCCATATTGCCTTTTACTTCTTCATTGAACCAGTGCCCGACCGCCTCATGGCCCATGCTCATGCGCACTTTGACCTGATTGGTGACGTCGCGTAAAAATTCATATTCCATCTTGCTGCCCTTAGCGCATGCTGCTGCGCTTCAATTCACTCGGTTGCGTGCATTATCGCAGCCTGACGTGTGAAAAGCAGCGCCTGACACGGCGCTTTAGCGAGAAAAGCGAGCGGTAAAAGAGGGATAACATACCGGAGAGTGACGCTAACTTTTTACAGGCGTAAAAAAGGGCGGAAAATTCCGCCCTTTTGTCATGCTGTTATGTCTCTCAGACCGCCGTCTGGAAAATCACATCTTTCGCTTTGTCCGTGTACTGATTCAACTGGTCAAAGTTCAGATAGCGATAGGTATCCACCGCAGTTTTATCAACCTGAGCCATAAACTGTTGATACTCGTCTGGCGTTGGCAAACGGCCCAGCAGCGAAGAAACGGCAGCCAGCTCGGCAGAAGCCAGATAGACGTTCGCGCCGGTACCCAGACGGTTCGGGAAGTTACGCGTTGAGGTAGATACCACCGTTGCGCCATCGGCTACACGCGCCTGGTTACCCATGCAGAGCGAGCAACCCGGGATCTCAATACGCGCGCCGCTCTTACCGAACACGCTGTAGTAGCCCTCTTCGGTTAGCTGCGCTGCATCCATTTTGGTCGGCGGTGCGACCCACAGGCGGGTCGGCAACTGGCCTTTATGGCTATCCAGCAGCTTACCTGCCGCGCGGAAGTGGCCGATGTTGGTCATACAGGATCCGATAAAGACCTCGTCGATCTTCTCGTTCTGCACTTCAGACAGCAAACGCGCATCGTCCGGATCGTTCGGCGCACACAGAATCGGCTCCTGAATTTCCGCCAGATCGATTTCGATAACCGCTGCGTACTCCGCATCAGCATCGGCTTCCATCAGTTGCGGATCGGCCAGCCATTTCTCCATGCCCTGAATACGACGCTCCAGCGTACGACGATCGCCGTAGCCTTCCGCAATCATCCATTTCAGCAGAACGATATTGGAGTTCAGATACTCAATGATCGGCTCTTTATCCAGCTTGATGGTACAACCGGCAGCAGAACGCTCAGCGGACGCATCAGACAACTCAAACGCCTGCTCTACTTTCAGATCCGGCAGACCTTCAATTTCCAGAATGCGGCCAGAGAAGATGTTCTTCTTGCCTTTCTTCTCAACGGTCAGCAGACCCTGCTTAATGGCGTACAGCGGGATCGCGTGCACCAGATCGCGCAGGGTGATGCCCGGCTGCATTTTGCCTTTAAAGCGCACCAGCACCGATTCCGGCATATCCAGCGGCATAACGCCGGTTGCGGCAGCGAAGGCCACCAGGCCGGAGCCCGCCGGGAAAGAGATGCCGATCGGGAAGCGGGTATGCGAGTCACCGCCGGTGCCCACGGTATCCGGCAGCAGCATACGGTTCAGCCAGCTGTGGATAATGCCGTCGCCCGGACGCAGCGACACGCCGCCACGGTTCATAATAAAGTCTGGCAGCGTATGGTGTGTCTGCACGTCAACCGGCTTCGGATAGGCGGCGGTATGACAGAAAGATTGCATCACCAGATCGGCGGAGAAGCCGAGGCAGGCGAGATCTTTCAGCTCATCACGCGTCATCGGCCCGGTGGTATCCTGAGAACCCACTGAGGTCATCTTCGGTTCGCAGTACTGACCCGGACGAATGCCGTCCACGCCACAGGCGCGACCCACCATTTTCTGCGCCAGTGAGAAGCCGCGCGTGCTCTGCGCCACATCTTTCGCCTGGCGGAACACATCGCTGTGCGGCAGACCAAGCGACTCACGCGCTCTGGTGGTCAGGCCGCGACCGATGATCAGCGGAATACGGCCACCGGCGCGAACTTCATCCAGCAGCACGTCGGTTTTCAGCGCGAACTCAGCCAGCAGCTCGTTGGTTTCGTGGTGACGCACTTCACCCTTGTAGGGGTAAATGTCGATCACGTCGCCCATATTCAGGTTATTAACGTCCACTTCGATCGGCAGCGCGCCGGCATCTTCCATGGTGTTAAAGAAAATCGGTGCGATTTTACCGCCCAGGACAACGCCGCCGCCTTTTTTGTTCGGTACGTAAGGGATGTCGTCGCCCATAAACCACAGCACCGAGTTGGTAGCGGATTTACGGGAAGAACCGGTACCGACTACATCACCGACATAGGCCAGCGGAAAGCCTTTCGCCTGCAGCGCTTCAATCTGCTTGATCGGACCTACGTTGCCCGGTTCGTCCGGCTCGATGCCTTCGCGGGCGTTTTTCAGCATTGCCAGCGCGTGCAACGGAATATCAGGACGTGACCATGCATCCGGCGCCGGAGAGAGATCGTCGGTATTGGTTTCGCCAGTTACTTTGAATACGGTGACGGTAATTTTTTCAGCCAGCGCCGGACGGTTCAGATACCACTCGGCGTTTGCCCATGACTGCATAACCTGCTGAGCATGCGGATTACCCGCTTTGGCTTTCTCTTCCACATCGTAGAAGTTATCGAACATCAGCAGCGTATTGGCGAGCGCTTTTGCCGCGATGGGCGCCAGCTTCTCATTATCCAGCGCGTCAATCAGCGGATGAATGTTATAGCCGCCCTGCATGGTACCCAGCAGTTCGATCGCTTTTTCAGGTGTTACCAGAGGAGAAGTCGTTTCGCCTTTGGCGATAGCAGCCAGGAAACCGGCTTTGACATAGGCCGCTTCATCAACACCCGGCGGCACGCGATTAATTAACAGATCGGACAGGAATTCTTCTTCACCCGCAGGAGGGTTCTTCAGCAGTTCAACCAGCGCGGCCATTTGGGATGCATCTAAAGGTTTAGCAACAATTCCCTGGGCAGCACGCTCGGCAACGTGCTTACGGTATTCATCTAGCACGACGTTCTCCTCGCTCTCATTGTATATGGCTTTCCGGCCACCTTTTTTCACGGCGATCTGTAGGATGCTTATGTAGGGTAAGGTGTCCGGTTTCGCGTCGGCCAGCATAGCAGGATTTGCTGCACTTGTTAATGCGTTTACAAAAAAGCAACATCTTTTGTCAAAGCTGTTTTCCAGACAGCGCGCCAGTCGTAGCGCTTTATTCATCTTTTTAACGATAAAAATAATTTATGGCTGAGCCGGTTTTGTTAAGGGAATAAACAGCATTGTTGTTGAGAACATAACGTTGAGGCACAAAGGAACAGGCCACACCCGTAACGAGTGTGGCCTGTTTGATGTGCTGCAAAAAGCGAAAGCAGTGCTTAGCGTAGATTATCGGGAAAATTGGCGGGCAGTTCGCTGGCCGGGCAGTTAATGACGGTATCGTCATTTTCACCCACGTCACGGACAAGGGTCAGCGTGGCGAACTCATCGATAACTTCAGTGGGATAAGCCGGGCCGGCCTCGCGATAGCTGGCCATTTCGTCCAGATGTTCGTTCTGGAAACAGACGGTTTTTTCCGGGTTGTTCATTACCCAGCGAGGGAAGAAAATGGTGCCATGAAACACCTTATCGGCGAGGTTCACGCTCAGGCTGACATCAGTGCCGGTAGGCTCTGTCCAGGAGATTTTGTAAACATCGCTGGCAAGACGCGCCAGGTAAACGTGCTGATCTTTAACCCAGCGGTTGCCCACCAGGCCGCTGTGAATACGATAATCTATTGTCTCATTGTTTTTGATATAGATTTCATAATTCCAGCCGTTGTCATAGGTGTAAACAAGATGTTTGCCAACAAAACCACTTAGATCATGTTTATCAAAGCTCATATATTTTACTCCTTTTGGTTAACAGGTAAATTATAGCTCACCTCAGCCCTTCCCCCCGGATAAATAAAATATATTTTGTTTTATATCAAAAAGATTAATGAGTGGACACAATAGAGAAACGGATGCTTGATATTTATTGCGGAATCAGGCGACTCCCATTAAATTTTTATGAATAAATGAAGAGGGAGTACAATTGGAGATATACATTTAAAATAAAGCTTAACCTTATGTGTCATTTAATAAAAACAGACAAGATGAGACATTAATTTATATAAATAAATATTTCAAATAGTTTACACTATTAAATTATAGAATACTTATCTCGCGTATTTTACGCGAGTATTTTATCTAATTAGAATACCCGATTTTTCCATGCGATTTTGCGTACCGCTCCAGCGTTTTAAGGCCAGTCCCCCAGCGGATTTTTCTCAAGATTATTCTTCTCTTGAGCGTAGCAATACAGCGTTCTCGCTATGTTTGTCCCGCCTACCCTCAGCTTGAACAGGCCACTCCCAATTACGCGACTGTGCGGCATCTTTAGCTGGCCTTCTACCTCAAGGCGTTCAATCAGCCGATACATCTGACCACGAAGACGGTCCGGCAGTTCTTCCAGTTCCTGAGCGCAAGTTCGTGTGCTAATACCTTATGCCTCGCGGAGATACGCCCCGACTGACAGCGGCAAAGCCTTGTCGGAACCACTCCGACAGCGCACAAGGCGTCAGAATCGCTTTTAGCGGGTTTGGCTTAACAGGGGGCAAGGGATAACCTATCAAACCTGAACCGGCTACGCCGGGCTACCGGTGCCCTTTACCTGCGCGTACTATTCGGCATGCGCTAACGCGCATCAAAAGCCCCTCACCAAACGCCTTACATGAATCAGATATAATCCTGAACGCCCCCTTTTAATCGACCAGTACCGGCTATAGATGTTGTTGATTTCCAGAAGACTCGAATATACTGGATAAAAAAACAGTATAAAGGTGTTCCCAATGATCCTGACCCCAGTATTCCCCTGTTTGCCTGAAGGCACAGCAGTTGTTCCTTTTTTCGCAGAAACTATCCCTGCAGGACATCCCAGCCCGGCCAGCGGTTATGAAGCTAACGAATTAAATTTACACGACTTATGTGTTAAACACCCAAGCGCCACTTATTTTCTACGGGTATCGGGTAACTCAATGCAAGACGGCAGGATCCATGACGGGGATATCTTGATTGTCGATCGCGCAGAGCAACCTGGTCACGGTAGTATCGTCATCGCCAGCATAGATAATGAATTTACGGTAAAACAGCTGTTACTAAGACCTCGCCCCTGTCTCATGCCCCTTAATCCTTCCTACAGTCCGATATATTTCGAGCCAGATAGTCTGCAGTTGTGGGGAGTTGTTACCTATTCTTTGCAAAAGCATTCAAGATGTTTGCGCTAATTGATGTTAATTCGATGTACTGCAGCTGCGAAGAGGCCTTCAACCCTTCTCTGATCGGCAGGCCTGTAGTAGTTCTCAGTAATAACGACGGCGCGATCGTAGCCCGAAACCGAGCGGCTAAAGCGTTGGGCCTGAAAATGGCTGAGCCCTATTTTAAGGTACGTCCTTTACTGGAACATCATAATGTTGCTGTTTTTTCAAGCAACTATACCCTTTATGCATCGATGTCAGCACGCTTTGCTACGGTCGTAGAGTCACTGGCGCCACGAACGGAGATTTACAGTATTGATGAGCTCTGGTGTGATCTGAAGGGAATGGAAAATGTCATGAGCCCTGATGCATTCGGGCGGCAGCTACGGCACGAAGTATGGCGCCATACGACGCTGACCTGTGGAGTTGGGATAGCTGCAACGAAAACACTCGCAAAGCTATGCAATCACGCGGCAAAGACCTGGACTGCTACGGGTGGCGTAGTGGCGCTAAGTGACCGTCACCGGCTGGAAAAGCTGATGAGCCTTCTGCCGGTCAGTAAAGTTTGGGGCGTTGGGCGTCGCACTGAAAAAGCGCTCAATGCTATAGGGATCAGGACTGCGCTCGATCTCTGCCGCATGGATATACGCCTGGCGCGTCGGCAGTTTTCAGTTGTGCTTGAGCGTACTATCCGGGAACTGCGAGGCGAACCATGCCTCGCGCTGGAAGAGCATGCAGCACCTAAGCAGCAAATCGTTGTATCACGTTCCTTCAGTGAGTGTATTACCCACCTCCAGGATATGCAGTTAGCTGTCACCGGATACGCTGTCCGGGCTGCAGAAAAGCTTCGTCAGGAAAAGCAATTTGTCAGAGCCGTGAGCGTTTTTATCCGTACCAGTCCTTATTCCACTCAGGACATGCAGTACAGCAACCAGTCAACCGAACTGCTTGTCATCCCTTCACAGGATACCCGTGATATTGTCGATGCGGCACAGCGCGCTCTGAAGCGGATATGGCGCAATGGCATTCGTTATGTGAAGGCAGGTGTGATGCTTGCCGATTTGCATGGCCGTGAGGTTCAGCTTGATTTGTTTGACCCTGGATCGATACGTCAGAACAGCGATGCACTGATGTTGACGATCGACAGAATAAACCGGGAAGGAAAGAGTCATATTTTTTTCGCCGGTGAAGGGATTAACCCCGGCTTCGCTATGTGCCGGCAGTTACTTTCGCCTGCATATACAACGAACTGGTCAGAGTTACCTACTGCGGTGATCCGGTAAGCAAACCTGCGCTGGGTGAAATTAATTTATGCAAAGATCGTAATAAAGCCTCCCACATCTCATGTTGGGAGCCTGAAACTGGCTCAAATGAGCTAAACTTATACATTCCGCGAATTTATCTTCCATCGTTCCATCATATAATTTCACCGTTTACTAAATAATGACAATTTGATTTTATTATATTGAAAAAATAACGGCTTATGAGGTTACTTTTGGCATCAAAATCATCGCTTAATAATTGCCATTCAATTGCTCTAATCAGCAACGAACCGGACCCTAACTCTAAAAGAGAATGAATTACACATATAATAATTATTTAAAATTATATTTTAAAATACCTTTACATATTGCGTTAATTCCTTTTCACTCTCCCCTATTTGAACTTTTCAGTATTTAATCTCTATTATCATGATATTTAATCTATAAAAAACCTAAATTCTTGTAGGTGAGTTATTTCTTTGATGCAATCGATTTTCATATTAAAACAAACTAACCCCCCCCCTTTAAATGAGGTGTTATTTAAAAATAGCGCCTAAAAAGCCGCTTATTCTTTCGATTGCCTTTTTGTTTTATGTTTATAATGAAAGAAAAATTCCCCGCAAATAAAATGACAGGTAACACAGCAACTCCTCCTTTAAGTGGAAAGATTGAAAATGTGGATGCTTATGAGCATCTTAAAGAATGCCTGAGAATCGAAGTCTTAAACAGAGATGGAAAGAAAAATTTTCATGGTTTAAGGTTTTGCACCGAGTGGTTTTTGGTTATAAGAAAAATTTTTATTTTTGGTGGCGTCTTGCGAGCTATATGCATACTTGTCCTTCACCAAGATTGAGGAAATGGGCGCGCAAGATAAATCATAAATTATTACGTAAATATGGCACTGATATCAGCTTAGAGGCTTTTATCGGACCGGGGATGAAAGTTAATCATTACGTTGGCATTATCGTTAGAGCTGAAAGCATCATCGGGAAGAATATTAATTTGCGCCAAAATACGACGATCGGGAGGAAGGATTCTGTCGATACATCTGGAAAAATAATTATTGGGAAAAACGTTGATATTGGAGCCCATAGTTGCATTATTGGTGATATTGTTATCGGTGATAATGTAACAATTGGCGCAATGGCATTTATAAATAAAGATGTTCCTGCTAATAGCATAGTTTATTCAGAAAAATCAATGTTTATCCGCTCAAAATGAAGGCTACGGCATTATCAGGGGAGTGGTGAATAAAGAAATCTTGCCCTGATAATGACGCGGGAAACACTATTACGGAGAGCAGTAATGGGCGACAGAGAGCTTAATTTTCAGGTTTTTTATAGAGGAGAGTCTCTGGAGCGTTTCATAAATGGCAGCCAGGTGCTTTTTCAGCGAAGCCGGCAAAGCGGCGGCGGGTATTGGCCAGGCTTACATATGACGGTGTTTTCATCATCGAGCTGGAAAAACCAACTTCACTCTACGAAGAAATAAAATACCTAATGCTCGCGAATGAGATAGCAAGGCAGAGCCATATTTTTGGCGATGATTTTCAGCTTGAGCCATGAAAAAAGCTCGTAGTTACGCAGGCTTTTGGAATCAGAAATAAAGCGTTGCAGATTCAATGCCGCACGCTTTAGCGTAGCGGGCGATTGTGTCGACGCTTGCCGATGTGATGTTTTTCTCCATCCGGGAAACTGTAGGCGGCTTCACGCCCATCCGATCGGCCACCTGTGCGCTGGTAAGCCCGGCGTGCTTCCGCCACTCCAGCAAGAGCCCTGTAAGCGCTCTTTACGCTCTTCGGCTTCATATACGGCGCGATACTCCGCATCTTGCATCATTTCATCATGGATCTGTCGGTGCGTTCTGTATTTCACTCTTCATTTCCTCCAGTCTCCGCCAGGCTGTTTCTATCTCAGCGGGCGGCGTTTTCTGTGATTTCTTGATAAAGATTCTCAGCATGTAGATTTTCTGCCCGGACTGATAAACCCACAGCCCCCGCGATATGTCTCCGCCCAAGGTTCGTACTTCGTAAAGACCGTCACCAATCGGCTTGAAGTGCGGCTCACGCAGCGATCGCGGGTCGACCTCCAGCTTTGTGACCAGCCTATCAAACTTGACGCGGACGGCCAGCGGGAGGCTTTTTAACTCAGCCTTGTCATGATAAATGACCTCAAACAATTCGCTTCCCTCCCTGAACCTAACATTAGCCTATGAGCTAAAGGGCTAATATCAGGCGAATAGATTTTTACGCAAAAACAGCCCTATTTAACATAATGGCTTTTGCGCATCGCCGCGGTTTATCCCCGCTGGTGCGAGGAACACGAAACTCGGGTAAAACCCTGACGTTGACAGGTCGGTTTATCCCCGCTGGCGCGGGGAACACTCATATATGGCTGTTTTTGCATGTCATTTGTCCGGTTTATCCCCGCTGGCGCGGGGAACACTACAACCCCATGAAGCTCTACCGTCTGTCCTCCGGTTTATCCCCGCTGGCGCGGGGAACACCAAGCCCCGGTGAAACGCGTGATCGAGAGACGCGGTTTATCCCCGCTGGCGCGGGGAACACTCCGCATCTAATACCTCCTGGAGAGTGAGAACCGGTTTATCCCCGCTGGCGCGGGGAACACATGATGTTGTGGATCAACTGAAAATACTGCGCCGGTTTATCCCCGCTGGCGCGGGGAACACTCGAACATGCGCGGGCCGTTGTAGCCGCAACCCGGTTTATCCCCGCTGGCGCGGGGAACACTCCTGTACCAGCAAGCGCACAATGATGGGCCGCGGTTTATCCCCGCTGGCGCGGGGAACACGCGACACGTCCAGGATGAATACCCGAAAGAGGCGGTTTATCCCCGCTGGCGCGGGGAACACCGCCAGTCCATGTTATACGGGAACCAGATGGCCGGTTTATCCCCGCTGGCGCGGGGAACACTTCGTTTCCCCCATCATTTCGCCAAAGGCCATCGGTTTATCCCCGCTGGCGCGGGGAACACCTGCACCAGCTCGCCGGCCCGGCGGATCAGCACGGTTTATCCCCGCTGGCGCGGGGAACACGGAACACGATCATCGCCAATGTGCGTAAGTGCCGGTTTATCCCCGCTGGCGCGGGGAACACATACTCCGCGCCGCCAACTGAAATTACGTGCGCGGTTTATCCCCGCTGGCGCGGGGAACACCGAAAACCTAATCTCGGGGCCAGCGCCAGCTGCGGTTTATCCCCGCTGGCGCGGGGAACACGTGCCGGATACGGGGCGCAAATTAAGCAAAACCGGTTTATCCCCGCTGGCGCGGGGAACACAGTTCCTGGTCAGCTATTCCGACGTGCAGAGCCGGTTTATCCCCGCTGGCGCGGGGAACACGTGCTTTTCCTACGCCGTTCACCGGTTTAAGTCGGTTTATCCCCGCTGGCGCGGGGAACACCGCGGTCCACTGGACGACTCCAGACGGGTTCCCGGTTTATCCCCGCTGGCGCGGGGAACACGCCGCAAAAATTCGCGACTTTTCCCGACAGGCGCGGTTTAT
Source organism: Pantoea sp. FN0302 (assembly GCF_050113775.1). Classification (NCBI taxonomy): domain Bacteria; kingdom Pseudomonadati; phylum Pseudomonadota; class Gammaproteobacteria; order Enterobacterales; family Erwiniaceae; genus Pantoea; species Pantoea sp. FN0302. The sequence goes on along the minus strand of NZ_JBNJSM010000004.1, from coordinate 163,110 downwards.
CCCCGCTGGCGCGGGGAACACCTGAATTTTATAAATAGAGTACATGGCCGAGTCGGTTTATCCCCGCTGGCGCGGGGAACACACGTCGGTAACGACCCGCATAAACGGATCGGACGGTTTATCCCCGCTGGCGCGGGGAACACGCTCATTGGCTGCCCTTTTTCCCCGGCAGAAACGGTTTATCCCCGCTGGCGCGGGGAACACTTCATTCAGAAGCTTTTCCGTTGGCAAATAGCCGGTTTATCCCCGCTGGCGCGGGGAACACCCACAATTTGAGGATATTAAAAGGGCGGTTAACGGTTTATCCCCGCTGGCGCGGGGAACACGCATAATGGTAACTCCCTCAGTGTGGTGAATGCGGTTTATCCCCGCTGGCGCGGGGAACACTCCACAACATCATGACGGAGCAGGACGTTAAGCGGTTTATCCCCGCTGGCGCGGGGAACACGCCTTTTGCTCAGCCAGGGCGAGGATTCTCTCCGGTTTATCCCCGCTGGCGCGGGGAACACTACGCCGTCCGACTGGACGCTAATTACCAGGACGGTTTATCCCCGCTGGCGCGGGGAACACCCTTTCACTTCGGACTTGATGGACTCATTGACCGGTTTATCCCCGCTGGCGCGGGGAACACTCAATATCACCATCACTATTAAGCGCATATTTCGGTTTATCCCCGCTGGCGCGGGGAACACCCCAACCGTCAATCACGTCTATGTGGTCAATCCGGTTTATCCCCGCTGGCGCGGGGAACACCAGGATGGTATGTAGATCAAGGGCATTGGTTACGGTTTATCCCCGCTGGCGCGGGGAACACTTTCCTCTCAGTTCGATGTAGCGCGCATATACCGGTTTATCCCCGCTGGCGCGGGGAACACGTTGTAACGTTTCTCCGGCAGGTTCCTTTTCATCGGTTTATCCCCGCTGGCGCGGGGAACACTGCTGCCTGTTGAGACACGCCAAGTTGTGCGGCGGTTTATCCCCGCTGGCGCGGGGAACACTCATCATTACTCATCTCGGCACTGGTGAAAACCGGTTTATCCCCGCTGGCGCGGGGAACACATTAAACGTCGATCTGGCCGCTTCTGGCGTGGCGGTTTATCCCCGCTGGCGCGGGGAACACATATAAGAAAATTATAAACACACCTGATAAATCGGTTTATCCCCGCTGGCGCGGGGAACACATTTCAGGAGTAGACCCTAGAACTGCTGACAGCGGTTTATCCCCGCTGGCGCGGGGAACACTCTAAAACTATATAACTGATTTATATGATTTTTTTTATCGAGTTAAATTCTACCAACTTCTCTCAAATTTTAAAGAACAGTAACTATTTGATTTTATTGAGGCAGGAAAGAAACAAGCCGTAGTCCATCGAGATCTACCGGAATACGACGGTTTTCACCATAGGTCTGAAACTCGAAACCGGATTCGGAATTTGTTGCCCAGGCCATCACTACATTTCCCTCATCCGCTAACCCGGAAATTTGTTCCCAGATCATTTCACGCATACGCGCCGACACATCGCCGATATAAACTCCCGCACGTATTTCAAGTAACCAAACAGCCAGCCTACCGCGTAACCGCGGCGGCACATTTTCGGTAACAACAACCAGCATACTCATGTCTAACGGCTCCGGTGACCAGCTTCTCCCAGCGAAACAGGAAGCGGAATGGCAACAGGCTGAGCATCTTCAGGTACTGGCGGCGGTTCAATCTCTCCTGCCGCCAGCACCTCCTCAATAAGCGGAATTAACCTGCTCAAGGTCTTACCACTGCGGAAAATATCGCGGCAAGCAATACGCACTTCCCGCTCAGGCTCGGCGGGATTACGACGGGCTATTTCAAAAGCCTTAGGTACAACGGTATCGAATTTGATGATATCAGCAATGTCATAAACGAAAGAAAGCGGCTTACCGGAATGAATAAAACCGATAGCTGGCACATAGCCAGCTGCCAGTACTGCAGCTTCCGTCACGCCATACAAACAAGACGTTGCCGCACTGATACATTGGTTAACAGTATCGCCCTTCGCCCAGTCTTTCGGATCATAACGGCGACCTTTCCACTTAACGCCGTACTGCTGCGCCAGTAATGCATATGTTGCCCGAACACGGCTGCCCTCAATACCCCTTAATTGCTCAACTGAACGGCGGGCTGGCGCAGGTTCACCAAAACGCAGCTCAAACATCTTACGTACTACCTTAAGACGCAGATCCGAATCCAGGGCCAGCTTCGCCTGATACAACAGCTTATCTGAACGGGCACCGCCGGGCTGACCAGAGGCATACACGCGAACACCTGCCTCCCCAACCCAAACCAGTAATGTTCCTACTGTCGCAGCCAGACGCACGGCGGCATGGGAAACTCGCGTTCCGGGTTCCAGCATAATGCAGGCAACGGAACCGACAGGAATATGTGTCCGTACGCCGTTTTTATCAATCAAGACAAACGCACCGTCGATGACATCTATTTGCCCGTACTGAAGGAAAATCATCGAAACGCGATTTTTTAATGGAACAGGATTAAGAGGAAGCCAGTTCATTAGCACTTTCTTCTCACCATTAACATACCGCAACCCAGCGCCTTGCTTTTGCCAAGTCCGTAAAACAATGCCTGTTCAAATAATGCCAGGTTGGTGATACGAAGCGTCCCTTCAAAATCAACACTGCTGAAAACAATGGGTTTTTCCTGGTTTTTACGGATAAAACGGTGCTGATGATACGCCTTTACGCAAGTGCTTCGAGCCAGTGATGCGGAATCCTCTCCCCCAGCCCATAGAGCGAAATCATCTTCCTCCGGTTCGATCAGGCAAAAGCCATGCTTCTGCCCTTGCCTCTCAAGCCACGCCTGCGCCGCTTGCTGCTGTAACATTCCCCATTGTTGCTGAGGCACGCCCTGCGCTTTCGCATGATATTTAGCATCCATCATCACATCGCTACGCTTGTTATTGCGCGTAACAACCGGATTAGCGCGTAGCTGAAAATCGAGCGTTGCGCCTTCTTTAAGCTGCGGTTGAAAACGCTTCGTTTCGATGCTGAACAACGCGTGCTGTGTTAACGGCGGCGTGGCCGACAGAGTAAAAAATCGTCCGTGATCGTCCTGCCGAAACAGAAACTGGCGCGCTTCCTGTTCAGGGAAAAGCTGCCATAGCCATTGATGGCTGGCGTAAAGAGCCGCTGAATTCCATTTAGCCAACATTTGCGGAGATAACTTGCTAAACAAAAGTTGAATACGCGACAGATACATTATTCTCTCCCCCGCAGCTGTCCACAAAATCGTGTGTAGTTGCCAAATTGCCAGCGCTGACGACTTAATGGCTGGTTGCTGCTACGTTGCTTTTGCTGCCAGGCCAGGCTCTCTTCATCAGGATCGTCCCAGTAACAGACACCTTCGCTCAATGTAAAGCCATGCAATTCTTTTGGGGTCATTTCATTAGCTGCCCGACGAAGAACCTCATACAACGAACCTTTCATCAAACGTGGCGCCAGGGGTAACGCCAGAGGACAACATTTTCGCCCCAGATAGAGAGGGAAATGCGGAGCCAGTAGCCCATCGCATAAGGCATCGAGCGAATATGGCGCGCCGGGTGTAATACTTACTGCCACTTGCCAATAGCCATCACATCGATACTCTCGCTGCGAGATCAACGTGCCGACTTCCTCTGGCGCAAGGTAAAGCTCATCTCGCCGAGTGTAATAACCATGTTTTTTATTTTCACGTGGTGCGCTAACGGTGTGATAGTCCCGAAGCCAGCGATCCTGCGAAGCAAGTGCATGCACTGCCAGATGATAATGCTGGTTAAAAAGGTTCAGCTTGTCCTCTTCGTCGCGAGCTATTCCCATTGCTGCCGCCAGTAATCCCAACAGCGCGGAACGGCCGGGAACCGTAGCGGAATGGCGGATCTCGCCGACAGCCTCTTCCCCCCACGAGGCAAGCGGTGAATAGAGCTGGAAAACCAAATATTCCTTCATCGCTCATCCTCACTGGCTGACAAAAGCCAGTAATTCCGCCAGCGTTCCCTGGCTTTCCTGTACGTTTAGCTCTTTATGCGCATCCGTAGAGTGACCGTAAACTTGATCAAAATTGTCTCGCTGCTGTTTTAAGCGGGTAATTGCCGCCGGGATTTGATCGACATCGCGCACCGGCTGAAAGAACGCTGCCGCCAGTGAACGCGGCTGCCGCTGACCTATTTCAGCCAGGGCATAAGAAGCATAAGCGCGGGAAGCAAAGCTGTTTTGTTTACCGGTAGGCGATACCGTTAAGGCCGTTTCTGTCAACGCAGCGATAGTGCGTTTCGCCAGCGCCTCATCGCCGCCAAGATTTTTTACCAGCAGATCACGGCTGATGCAGATATAGGTATAGAAAAGCGCGGAAGCAAAGCCCTGCTCGCCCATATGGCCAGAGCCAGAGTCTTGTTTACTATTTAGATCGTCAACTGCAGTGAAAAAATCATCCTCAATAGTAACGGCACTAACGCCTAATGCATGGGATACCTGACAGGCAGCTTCAACGTTAAATTCGGGTGAAGAGGCCAGCATACGACCAAACAACGCCATATCTACGCTACGTCTTTCTTTGCGCAGCAATTTTACTTCTTCATCGCCAGGCTCGCGTTTGTCAGCAATGAGGGTATCGACCAGCTGCCTGATGAGATTAATTTCATGATTGCTGACATGGACAATTTGTTCAATTTCGAGTTTTTGCTCATCCGTTGCATTCTTATCTTTTTTAAGCTTCCCAAACTGGGCGGCGATTTTTTCCGCCGCCGCAATGGCTGTCTTAGAAGCAATGCCTGCGTCAATCATCGGCCTGTAAACATACTCCACGCCAATGCGACGTGTGCGTTTACCGATATAGCCATCCATCGCATCTTCGAAAGTTTCCGAACAACGCCATGCGCGCTTGAGGCTTTGCGATGAGACACGCAAACGCTCCACGCCCCCCATAAAAGCTGTTTTCGGTCTGCCGGAATCGTCACGGTTGAGGTTAGCGGGCGCGTATGCAGTAAGTAAGTGAAGCTGAATAAAGGTTGTCATGTTTAATTCCTTCTAAAAATGTCTATTTAGCGCGTGCGGTTGACAGGTATTCGCTTGCCCAACGAATACGGTTTCTGGCAAAGGGATTGTGATTTTCAGGTTGATGCTCTTCGCGTTGCTGCCACTCTTCCATCCATAAAAAAATGCTGTCGGCTAAAGAGAGAACATTAACGCCATTATCGGCACGGATTTTTACTGCTCGAATTAACAGTTGGCAAAACGCTTCAGGATCGCTGGCCTTTTGCAGGCGTTCAAAGCGTAAGGAGGAAAGAACCGGGGCCGCGCCATTTACTTTTTCGCCCAGCTGGGCAGCAAAACTTAACGTTTGTTTATTGCTTTTAATATGGGCCGCCACGCTGACAAATAATGCCAGCGCCATCTTATCAATGGCGCGCAGCGGCATATACTCCGTAAGCTGCTCAAGCAGTGCGCCATACCCTTCGCACATCATCGCGCCATAAGGTGGCTCCATACGTTTCATTTCAGCACGCCAGGCCCGGCCATTAACCTGCGGTTTACCGGGAGCTGCATAGCGCTCTGATAACATATCGAACCACTTGAGCAGCGCCTTTTGCGCCTCCGGGTGGGTAATTTTCCGCATCGCGGCGGTATTGCTGTTAAGCATGGTTGGCCTCCTTTTCTTCCCCTGCCTGTGCCAGTACATCCTTACGCGCTTTTAACTTGCGGTAGCTGCTATCCAGCACGCGCCGCGCCTCAATCTGACGCAGCAGAATATCGGTTGGGCTATCGGGATCGGTTAGTGCATCACGGTCAAACACCCGCAACGCATAGGTATGCATTTCGCTTTCCCACTGGCGCAATGCCCGACGCGCTGGCGGCGCTTTACGCTGTGGGTCTGCCATCAGGGCAGACAGCAAGATACGGAAGGCGGGTTCAGTTTCTTGCCAGAAAGCGGTATCTACCATACTGAAGTCGAATTTTGCCTCTTTCGGATTTTCGAATTTGGCGCTTTTTAATGCATTTCGCAGCAGCGTTAGCGTTTCTGATGCCAGTTGCAGGACCAAATGAATGACGTTCAGAAAGGGTTCTGGATCCGCAACCTGTATTAAAGGAATACGATGTTGATACCAGCAGCGCGCTTTGGCGTTATCCATATCCCAGGCAAAGCACCAAAGGCCGGTGTTTTTTCTTCGTCTGGCGGCGCGAACTACCTTCGCAGGCTGGCTTTTATTGAACTGATCAACACGCTCTAAAATCAGTCCCAGCCAGTCTTTATAGCTTAACCCGCCCGGCTGACCCTTTAACGCCAGCCAGGGCGCAGAGGGATCTTTTAGCGCCTGACGATAAGGTGAGAACGGATGCAGCCAGCCGTCATACTGGACGCCATAATTTTTTACGCGCATCTGCATCAACAATTTATCGTGGCTTTCTCCGCATAGATCGCAAACGCCAGCCTGAGTATGGGTAAAGTCGAGTTCAATGCGACGCGGCATTCCCCAGTAAGCCTGTAGCGGATGGGCGTTTTCCGGCGTCACGATGTTGCCAGCTTTTTCACTGGTTTTTGTCGGGGCCATCCAGGGGAAAACATTGGGGAACTGCTCAGGATTAAGATGCTCTTCCTGCGGTAATACATTAAGCCAAAGCTTTTTCCACAGCGGGATTCGTTCCTCTTCCTGCGGGACGACAAGCGTGGTTAACGGCCCACCGCCGCGCATTCCAACGCGATAGCCTGCCCCGCCCGCTGGCGAGTTGGTTTGCACCGCAAACAACGCCATCACCGCACAACAAGAACAGATGCGCTCAATGCTGCCTCGTTTTACAAAATGATCTTTATTGAGCTTAAGCGTATTGCCGCCCGGCGCTTCAATGAGTAACCCGGAGATCGGGCTGCTTTCACTGCTCAGCGGTTCAAGGCTTTGCAGGAACGCGGGTTTTTCCGGGCCGAAATGTAAAGCAGAGGAAACAGAATTTAATGCCTGTGTCCAGCCCCCCTCATCGATCCCATCGTCCCAGCATTCTTGCCAGTCATCTTCATCCTCTGGCGCAACGGTACATTGCAGTACGCCAATCAGCATTTGCCATGCCGCGCCCTGAAAATCAGCCCTGGGATACGCGACATCAATAATATTGTCATTCAATAGTTCAGACAGAGAGATTCTGGTTTTCTTTCCATCAGCAAGGATGACAGGAAGCCATTTCTCCTGGGTTAAGTCCATAGCATTACTCCTGTAAGGCTGGCCCCTCCGGGCCAGCCGGACGTTAGTGCTTCAATCCCGAGAAAAGAAGCGCTAACAAAAACAGCACTTCTTCTTGAGTTAGCGCGAAAGAAATCACCATATTTTATCCTTACAAGATTGCTGGTGACCGAGACGTCCGTTAGAATTCAGTTACCACACTGCTCCAGCCGGACGCCTGCCTCCAACGGCGGGCATCCGTTCTGGATGTATTTCCGTTGTTATACGCATACTAAAGAATCACCCAACCAATATCAATAAGCTAGTACAGTTAAGATTACATTGAAAATATCTTTTTAAGTTGCTATATTTGGTTTGTTCCCTCATGTAGGGTGCAAACTACTAGTACAGTTTCTTAAGAGTACGTTCCCTGCGGCGGCAGGGATAAACCGCTAGTACAGTTCTTTAAATTACGTTCCCCACGTCAGTGGGGATAAACTTCTGCTCTCACAACGAAGACCTCCTGTTTAAAAATTATTTATTCCGCGTGTCATACCGCTTAGTATCCTTAATATTCTTCCTTTTTATGCCAGGATAAAACTATGACAACATTATCCACGCCGGACTTCCTCCGCTATTGGGGGAAAACTAACAAATCTGAAAATAATAAAAATGATCCTTATCATTTATTAGCCTTTCACTGTCTTGATGTTGCCGCATGTGGATACTTTATTGTTAAAAACAATATTTTCAATATTAATAATATGCTTCAAAAATGTGGCATTGCGGATAGAGATGGCGCGAACTGGATAGCCTGGCTTTTTGCCACGCATGATATTGGAAAATTCGCCAGAGGCTTTCAAAAGTTCGCTCTTTTCCCGGACGCACCTTTAGTTCCTCCTGTTAGCAATGTTTCCGCTATCGAGCGCCATGACACGTTAGGTTTTTATCTGTGGAATAAAATCTTTGAGAACTGGTGCAATAATAGTAATGACTTTATTCCCGGCATTGAACAAGAGACTCGCATTAAGTTTGAAACCGCATTAACTATCTGGATGTCCGTTAGCACAGGTCATCACGGCATCCCGCCGGATACATTAAAAAACGGCAGTTCCCTGGCATTTAATACGGAAGATATTGCTGCCGCCACTCATTATCTGGAAGCTTTAAATCAGCTATTCCCCTTCACATTGGTGCAAGAGTGGCAGAAAAAAGCCGGTAAGAAGAATCTAAGGCAGCAAAGCTGGTTTTTTGCCGGCGTGATGACGCTGGCCGACTGGATAGGATCTGATGAAACGCACTTTCCATTGATAAGTTCTCCAATGCCCCTAAAAGATTACTGGCCCCTAGCCTGTGAAAAAGCCCAGCGAGCAATTTTAACGCTTCCGTCTTTGTCAGAGCGTAGTCTTTATCAAGGTCATCAGACGCTGTTCCCCTTTATTAAAACGCTTACGCCACTTCAGCAACAGGCAACGATGCTCGATATTTCTGCAGCCGGACCGCAACTCATTATTATGGAAGATGTAACGGGCGCAGGTAAAACTGAGGCGGCGATGATTCTGGTTCATCGTTTAATCTCTGCCAGTAAAGGTAAAGGTCTGTATGTTGGTCTGCCGACTATGGCCACTGCAAATGCAATGTATACACGACTGGCGAAAGCTTATCGCGCGCTGTTTGCTGAAGAAGCCAGACCTTCGCTGGTGCTGGCACACGGCGGGCGTGAAATGTCTGCCTCTTTTCGTCAGTCGGTATGGCAACGAGATGAAGGCTCAGCGGAAAATTATACGCAGGGTGATGCCAGTGCGCTGGCAGAGTGCCACGCCTGGTTTGCTGACTCACGCAAAAAAGCGTTACTGGCGGAAGTAGGTGTCGGCACGCTGGACCAGTTACTGATGGCGGTTATGCCCTTTCGTCATCAGTCATTACGTCTGTTGGGTATTCAGGAGAAAATACTGCTGCTGGATGAGGTACATGCCTACGATGGCTATATGGTGAAATTACTGGAAGGATTGCTCCGCTTTCATGCTGCACAAGGCGGCAGTGCGATTATTCTGAGCGCCACACTGCCTGCTGCGTTGCGGGAAAAATTGCTTAATGCATTTAATGATGGGGCCGGATTTGCTGCACCAGAAATCGGCGAAGAGGCAGATTATCCCTGGTTGAGTCACCTTTCTTCCGCTGGTCTTACTGAACAACCTTTGACAACGCGCCCGGAAGTACAGCGTACGGTAACCATTAACTGGCTCCAGACGCGAAGCCATGCACTGGATATTATTTATCAGGTAGTAGAATCTGGCGGTTGCATCTGCTGGATACGCAATACCGTTGATGAAGCTATGGAAGTTTTTCAACAACTGCTCAATGAAGGAAAAATCCCAGCGCAAAACATATTGTTATTTCATAGTCGCTTTGCCTTTGCAGACAGAATGGCTATCGAGGAAAAAACGCTTAACTGGTTTGGCAAAGATGCGTTGGTTTCTGAGCGTCGGGGGAAAGTTCTGATTGCGACTCAGGTTGTTGAACAGAGTCTGGATTTAGATTTTGACTGGATGATTTCTGATTTAGCGCCCATTGATTTACTGATCCAGCGAGCCGGTCGTTTGCAACGCCATACCCGTAATGCGCAAGGGGAATGTAAAAATACCTTACCTGATGAACGTCATGCGCCGATCCTGCACATACTTGCGCCTGAATGGCAGCCTCATGCGGAACAGGATTGGTTGGGAGAAGAACTACGCGGCACCGGATTTGTTTATCCGGATCATGCCTGTTTATGGCGGACTCAGGCGTTATTAAGAGCGTCGGGAGAAATTCGTATGCCCGAAAATGCCCGGATGCTGGTCGATGGCGTTTATGAGCAAAAAATTGCTGCACCTGAAAATTTACAGTCTATTGCCGACATGGCATTTGGTAAAATACTAAGCCAGCGATCTGTGGCGGCACAAAATTTATTACAGCGCGATAAAGGTTATGACAGAGAAGCCAGCGATTTCTTTTGGGATAAAGATCGTGAATTCTCTACTCGCCTGGGTGAAGAAAGCATTGATGTTTATCTCGCCTGGCTGGATGAAAACAATGCATTACAACCGATAGTAAGTGAAGGCGAATTTTGTTGGGAACAGAGTCGGGTTTCAGTACGCCGATCCTGGTGGCAAAAACAGTGCGGGGCATTTACATGCCCGAAAGATGAAGCCCTTGAGCTGTTCCGCAAAAAGCAGCACCGTCCAACAGCACACGTTATTTTGGTAACGCCAGCTGGAGAATCACCTTATTACAGCAAAAAATTTGGGTTAACTGGCCGAGCTAAAAGCGAATAAATAGAACGAGCATGGCAAGCTGCCCCGTCACTACCGGAAGAGAATGAAAGATTACTGAAACCACAAAAGCTATGGAAGACGCTAATCACCGTTCAAATAATAATCCCCGCTGGCGCGGGGATTTTTTAAACCGGACAAAGCTAACAGGGAGCACTTATCCCGTTACATCTTGTGCAGAGGGACGCGGAGCCAGTACACGTTTACCCAGCTGAATACCCGGTTTTTCTACAAAGCGATACAGTAACGTAGCAATACCATAAGTAAGCGGCAGGCAGATGCCACAGATGATCGCAAACCGCAGCGGCGCACTTAACGCGTCCATATTATAGTCCCGCAGCAGCAGAGCGATGGCAGGCACCACAATCAACAAATGCACCAGGTAGACGGAGTAAGAAACATCACCTAACCAGGTACTGACACGATTCGTCAAAATGGCGCGCGGCAGTTTTATTAACTTTTCCATCAGCGAGCCTGGACGGTGTTGCCAGAGCACTGCCGTCATGCCAATAATCATGGCCGCCTCAAAGACAATCTGCAGTTTACTAACGCCGATGGCGATAATAGCGCTGACTACGGGTGCGATTAATGCCAGCAGCAAATAAACCAGCTGTTTTTTACGCACCGCTTCTGCCATCAACATTCCGGCAATAAACACATGCAGCTTAATCAGAATCATCGACGGCATAATAAAGGCTTCATAATAGCCTGCCAGCACAAAACGGCCGATGGTACATAACAGCATGATCAGCAACAGGGTTGGCACATATCCAAGCCGCAGCGTCAGTAACATAATAAACGGGAATAGCATATAAAACTGCATTTCCAGCCCGATGCTCCAGTCAGGAAGCACGGTATTGAAACCATATTCAGGTAATAAACCAAAGATAAAACTGATATGCGCAATTATATTGGCAACCGACTGATCGGAATAGCGAGATGTCTCTGTCGCGGTGCTAGGATAAAACTGAGCAATCGTATCGCGCATTTCACCAAACCACGGGCCGTAAGCCACAGCGATAATCAGCAATAAATAGTACAGCGGAGCAATACGGAAAAACCGTCTAATCCAAAATTTCTTAACGGTGTTTGCGCTATTCCACGGCTCTTTTTCCTGGCGCTCGATATAGTTTTTCGCCATCAGATAACCTGAAAGCAAGATAAACAGATCGACGCCAATACTGGGCATAGAAACGATAGGGATCGCGCAATGCACCAGTAGGCTGGCATGCCCCAGCAATACCCAGAGCGAAGCAAATCCGCGCAGGCCCTCTAATTCAGTTGACCACCCTCTTGTCGTTGACATTTTTACCTCTGGTTAAGCCTGGTAATAGATAGAGGAAGGGTAATGAAATAGGATTACTAAACAATGTTAATGTATCCTAAAAGTAAATTATCAGAAAAAACTTAGCGCGTGCGTGGTAAAAAAAGGCCTCTTAAGCCTGTAAAAATGCGGAAATAGAGCGGTAAAATAAATAATGTTATCTTGTAATTACTTAACACGGTTAAATTTCAATACTATAAAACTTAAGCCAGTGTAATTCATATTGTAAAGCCGGGAGTTATGTACTGAAAGAAGCGTTAATTTACTGCATGCGTTATGCTTAAACTGAATTGTGGATCTTAAGTCAAATCCCTGCTGACGGCGGAAAACATGTCCTGATTGTCCATATAGTCATAATCAGAATCGGTCTCCCCCGTTAACGAGCAGAACGAAAAAGCTGTGCGGAAACCGCTGACGTTTCCTTTTAAAACGCAAAAAAAACGGCCCCTTTCGGAGCCGTTAGCATTTTTCTTACCCGCAGAAGCGTTATTTTTTCTTCGCTTTCGGGTTAGGCAGATCGGTGATGCTGCCTTCGAAAATCTCTGCTGCCAGACCAACCGACTCATGAAGCGTCGGGTGGGCGTGGATGGTCAGCGCGATATCTTCCGCATCACAGCCCATTTCGATCGCCAGGCCGATTTCGCCCAGCAGCTCGCCGCCGTTGGTGCCGACAATGGCGCCACCGATCACACGATGAGTCTCTTTATCGAAAATCAGCTTGGTCATACCGTCTGCACAGTCAGAAGCGATAGCACGACCAGAAGCAGCCCACGGGAAGGTGGCCGTTTCATAGCTGATGCCTTGCTCTTTCGCTTCTTTCTCAGTCAGACCAACCCATGCGACTTCTGGCTCGGTGTAGGCGATGGACGGAATAACTTTCGGATCGAAGTAGTGCTTCTTACCGGCAATAACTTCTGCCGCAACGTGACCTTCATGTACGCCTTTGTGCGCCAGCATCGGCTGGCCGACGATATCGCCGATAGCGTAGATATGCGGTACGTTAGTGCGCATCTGTTTATCAACGCGGATAAAGCCGCGCTCGTCCACTTCTACGCCCGCTTTACCGGCATCCAGGTTTTTACCGTTCGGCACGCGACCGATAGCAACCAGCACTGCGTCGTAACGCTGCGCTTCGGCAGGCGCTTTTTTACCTTCCATGGAAACGTAGATGCCGTCTTCTTTCGCTTCAACCGCGGTCACCTTGGTTTCCAGCATCAGATTGAATTTCTTGCTAATACGTTTGGTGAAGACCTTAACCACGTCTTTATCAGCAGCCGGGATAACCTGGTCGAACATCTCAACCACGTCAATTTCTGAACCCAGCGCATGATAAACGGTGCCCATTTCCAGGCCGATAATACCGCCGCCCATCACCAGCATACGTTTCGGTACTTCTTTCAGCTCAAGCGCAGCTGTGGAATCCCAAACGCGTGGATCTTCATGAGGAATGAAAGGTAGCTGAATCGGACGTGAACCCGCCGCAATAATGGCATTATCAAAGTTGATGGTGGTCGCGCCGTTTTCACCTTCAACCACCAGCGTATTTGCACCGGTGAATTTACCGAGGCCGTTAACCACTTTGACTTTACGACCTTTCGCCATGCCAGACAGACCGCCGGTCAGCTGATTGATGACTTTTTCTTTCCAGGTACGGATCTTGTCAATGTCGGTTTGCGGTTCGCCAAAAACGATGCCGTGTTCCGCCAGCGCTTTCGCTTCTTCGATAACTTTCGCTACGTGCAGCAGCGCTTTAGAAGGGATACAACCTACGTTAAGGCAAACACCGCCAAGGGTGCTGTAACGCTCTACCAGTACGGTCTCCAGACCTAAATCCGCGCAGCGAAAGGCTGCAGAGTAGCCCGCAGGACCTGCCCCAAGCACAACGACCTGGGTTTTAATCTCTGTACTCATCATGACCTCTTAATTGACTATCCGGCGGTCAGACGTCACTTACCTGATTCACAGTACGCCCTTCATCCACCGGGACGCGTTCACCGCAAGAGTTTACAGAATTGTTAACAGACTGCAAACCGCTTCGGCTCAGTAAGATCCCATTTCCCAACTTCAGACCGGCTTAGCATGGAAAAGCTGGCCTGTTAAAAGGCCGGCATAAGCCGGCCTTTATTGTTACTACATCACCAGACGGCGGATATCGCTTAAGGTGTTGTTGATGATGGTGATGAAACGCGCACCATCCGCACCATCGATAACACGGTGATCGAAGGAGAGAGAGATCGGCAGCATTAAACGCGGCACAAACTCTTTACCATTCCACACCGGCTCCATTGAGGACTTAGAAACGCCCAGAATAGCCACTTCCGGCGCGTTCACAATCGGCGCGAAGTGGGTGGTGCCCAGGCCGCCGATGCTGGAGATGGTGAAACAGCCGCCCTGCATTTCGCCAGCGGTCAGCTTACCGTCACGCGCTTTTTTGGAGATGGTCATTAGCTCGCGGGAAAGTTCAATGATGCCTTTCTTGTTAACATCTTTGAACACCGGAACCACCAGGCCGTTCGGCGTATCAACCGCCACGCCGATGTTGATGTATTTCTTCAGCGTCAGCTTCTGGCCATCTTCAGACAGTGAGCTGTTGAAGCGCGGCATCTGCTCAAGCGCGGCAGCAACAGCTTTCATGATGAAGACTACCGGAGTGATCTTCACATCCAGCTTACGCTTCTCAGCTTCAGCGTTCTGCTGCTTACGGAACGTCTCCAGCTCGGTGATATCGGTTTTGTCGAAGTGCGTAACGTGCGGGATCATCACCCAGTTACGGCTCAGGTTAGCACCAGAAATTTTCTGGATACGTCCCAACTCCACCTCTTCCACCTCACCGAACTTGCTAAAGTCCACTTTCGGCCACGGCAGCATGCCCGGCAGGCCACCACCGGTTGCGGCAGCAGGCGCGGATTCAGCGCGTTTCACCGCATCTTTCACGTAAGTCTGGACGTCTTCTTTCAGAATACGTCCCTTACGGCCGGTGCCTTTGACTTTCGCCAGGTTAACGCCGAACTCACGTGCCAGACGACGGATAACCGGCGTCGCGTGTACATAGGCGTCATTCTCAGCAAACTCATCTTTACCGGATGCTTTTGCCGGAGCGGATGCAGCCGGAGCCGCCTGCTCAGCTTTTGCTGCTGGCGCGGACGCTTCTTTCTGTGCTGCCGGAGCTGCTGCAGGCGCAGCGCCTTCCACTTCAAACAGCATAATCAGCGAGCCGGTGCTGACTTTGTCGCCGGTGTTGATTTTGATCTCTTTAACCGTACCCGCGAACGGTGCCGGCACTTCCATTGAGGCTTTATCGCCTTCAACGGTGATCAGCGACTGCTCGGCGGTGACTTTATCACCCGCCTTCACCAGGATTTCGGTCACTTCAACTTCATCACCGCCGATATCCGGTACGTTCACTTCTTTGGTAGCCGAACCGCCAGAGGCTGCAGGCGCGGTAGCCGCTTCCTCTTTTACCTGCGGTTTAGCTGCTGCCGCGTTACCGGAAGCTGCGGTTTCAAATACCATAATCAATGAACCGGTGCTGACTTTGTCGCCGGTGTTGATTTTGATCTCTTTAACCGTACCTGCGAACGGCGCCGGTACTTCCATTGAGGCTTTATCGCCTTCAACGGTGATCAGCGACTGCTCGGCTTCAACCTTGTCGCCAACTTTGACCAGGATTTCGGTTACTTCGACTTCGTCGCTGCCGATGTCCGGGACATTCACTTCTTTGCTTTCCGCAGCGGCGGCAGGCTGTGCATCAGCCTTTTTCTCGGCGGCCGGTGCTGGCGCTGCTTCTGCAGCGCCCTCCGCTTCAAAAATCATAATCAGCGAGCCGGTTTCTACTTTGTCGCCGGTGTTGATTTTAATCTCTTTGACCACGCCCGCCTGCGGCGAAGGCACTTCCATTGAAGCTTTATCGCCTTCAACGGTGATCAGCGACTGCTCGGCTTCAACCTTATCGCCAACCTTTACCAGGATTTCGGTCACTTCAACTTCATCTGCGCCGATGTCCGGGACATTAATTTCGATAGCCATTAATCTTTACCTCTTATGCCAGACGCGGGTTGACTTTATCTGCATCGATATTGAATTTGGTAATGGCGTCTGCCACTACTTTCTTATCGATTTCGCCGCGTTTAGCCAGTTCACCCAGCGCTGCTACTACCACATAGGATGCGTCCACTTCAAAGTGGTGACGCAGGTTTTCACGGCTGTCAGAACGGCCAAAGCCGTCGGTGCCCAGTACGCGATAATCGCTGGCCGGGATATAGCTGCGAACCTGTTCCGCAAACAGTTTCATGTAGTCGGTAGACGCAACGGCCGGTGCATCGTTCATCACCTGAGCGATATACGGCACGCGCGCTTGTTCTGTAGGATGCAGCATGTTCCAGCGTTCACAATCCTGGCCGTCGCGTGCCAGTTCAGTGAAGGAAGTCACACTGTAAACGTCAGAGCCGATACCGTAATCTTTCGCCAGGATCTCTGCCGCTTCGCGTACGTGACGCAGGATAGCGCCGGAGCCCAGCAGCTGTACTTTACCTTTGCTGCCTTCCAGGGTTTCCAGCTTGTAGATACCCTTACGGATACCCTCTTCTACGCCCTGCGGCATTGCCGGCATGCGGTAGTTTTCGTTCAGCGTGGTGATGTAGTAGTAAATATTTTCCTGCGCTTCGCCATACATACGCGTCAGGCCGTCCTGCATGATCACCGCGACCTCATAGGCATAAGCCGGATCGTAGGAGATACAGTTCGGGATCGTCAGCGCCTGAATGTGGCTGTGACCATCTTCATGCTGCAGACCTTCGCCGTTCAGGGTAGTACGACCGGAGGTACCGCCGATAAGGAAGCCACGCGCCTGTTGGTCGCCCGCCGCCCAGCAGAGATCGCCGATACGCTGAAAGCCGAACATTGAGTAGTAGATGTAGAACGGAATCATCGGCAGGTTGTTGGTGCTGTAAGAGGTCGCAGCAGCCAGCCAGGACGCGCCTGCACCCAGCTCGTTGATCCCTTCCTGCAGAATCTGGCCTTTCTCATCTTCTTTATAGTAAGCAACCTGCTCACGGTCCTGCGGCGTGTACTGCTGGCCGTTCGGGCTGTAAATACCGATCTGACGGAACAGGCCTTCCATACCAAAGGTACGTGCTTCATCAGCGATGATCGGCACCAGACGATCTTTGATCGACTTGTTCTTCAGCATCACGTTCAGCGCACGCACAAAGGCGATGGTGGTAGAGATTTCTTTGTTCTGCTCTTCCAGCAGCGGCGCGAAATCTTCCAGCGACGGCAGCTCAAGCTTCTCGGTGAAGTTTGGCTGACGGCTTGGCAGATAACCACCCAGCTTCTGACGCTGGCCGTGCAGATAGGTGTACTCTTCAGACCCTTCTTCGAAGGTCACATACGGCAGCGTTTCCAGGTTTTCATCGGTTACCGGAACATTGAAGCGATCGCGAACGTAGCGCACGCCTTCCATGTTCATTTTCTTCACCTGGTGAGCGATGTTTTTACCTTCCGCGGTGTCGCCCATACCATAGCCTTTAATGGTATGTGCCAGGATTACCACCGGCTTGCCCTTGGTCTCCTGCGCTTTTTTAAATGCCGCATAGATTTTCTTCGGATCGTGACCGCCACGGTTCAGAGCGAAAATCTCGTCGTCGGACATATCTTTCACCAGCGCAGCGGTTTCCGGATATTTACCGAAGAAGTGCTCACGCACATAGGCGCCGTTGCGGGATTTAAAGGTCTGATAGTCGCCGTCAACGGTTTCGTTCATCAGCTGGATCAGCTTGCCGCTGGTATCTTTACGCAGCAGTTCGTCCCAACGGCTGCCCCAGATCACCTTGATCACTTCCCAGCCGGCGCCGCCAAAGATGCCTTCCAGTTCGTTGATGATCTTGCCGTTGCCGGTTACCGGACCATCCAGACGCTGCAGGTTACAGTTGATAACGAAAACCAGGTTATCCAGCTTTTCGCGGGTGGCGATAGTGATCGCGCCTTTAGATTCCGGCTCATCCATTTCGCCATCGCCAAGGAAAGCGTAAACGGTCTGACCAGAGGTATCTTTCAGACCACGATGCTCCAGATATTTCAGGAACTTCGCCTGATAGATCGCCGACAGCGGACCCAGACCCATAGAAACGGTCGGGAACTGCCAGAAGTCCGGCATCAGCTTAGGATGCGGATAGGAAGAGAGACCTTTGCCATGCACTTCCTGACGGAAGTTGTTCATCTGCTCTTCGGTCAGACGACCTTCAAGGAAGGCGCGTGAATAAACGCCCGGAGAGATGTGGCCCTGGAAATACACCAGATCGCCGCCGTCTTTATCGTTGCGCGCGCGGAAGAAATGGTTGAAACACACTTCATAAATGGTCGCCGATGACTGGAAAGATGAGAGGTGACCGCCCAGCTCCAGATCTTTTTTCGACGCACGCAGTACCGCCATCATGGCGTTCCAGCGAATTGCGGAACGGATACGACGCTCCAGAGAGGTATTGCCCGGATAGTCCGGCTCTTCTTCAACGGCGATAGAGTTAACATAGTTGCTGACAGCAGAGCCTGCAGCGACATTCACGCCGCCTTTACGCGCTTCACTCAGAACCTGATCGATCAGGAACTGCGCACGCTCAACACCTTCTTCACGGATGACCGATTCGATCGCCTGTAGCCAGTCGCGGGTTTCGATCGGATCCACGTCATTATGTAAACGTTCTGACATGGGGGTATTCCTTATCTGTGTCTAATTCGTTGAATTGTCTGGAGCCTGTCTCCCTGCATTCTGATTCAGTCCAAAATGCAAGGAGACAGGCCCGTCGTTAGTTGCCGCGTATCCCTTTTGTTTTACAGGTTGATGAGCTAACCCTGCAAAATATGTGGTTATATCAGTTTACGCGTTATTCCTTACGTTGCTGTAAACGACGCAGGGAGCGTTCACGACGCGTCTGCTCCCGACTTCTGTCCAGCAATATCTCCTCGATAAACGCCAGATGGCGGTGTGAAGCCTCGCGCGCCTTTTCCGGCTCGCGGGCGACAATCGCCTCAAAAATACTGGCGCGATGACTGCTTACCTGCGCCAGCATTTCCCGGCGTGAGTAGAGCAATTCAAAGTTTTGACGAACGTTTTTTTCCAGCATCGGGCCCATTGAGCGTAGCAAATGCAGCAGCACCACATTATGCGCCGCCTCTGTTACGGCAATCTGATACTGCATAACCGCATCGGCTTCGGCATCCAGATCGCCGCTCTGTTGGGTATGCTGGATAGCCAGATGGCAATCGCGTATGCGCTGCAAATCTTCTTCGGTTCCCCGCAGCGCAGCGTAATAAGCCGCGATACCTTCCAGCGCATGACGGGTTTCCAGCAGGTCGAACTGAGATTCGGGGTGATCGGCGAGTAACGCCACCAGAGGATCGCTTAGGCTTTGCCAAAGATTCTTCTGAACAAAGGTGCCACCGCCCTGTCGACGCAGCAGAAGCCCTTTTGCCTCCAGACGCTGTATCGCTTCACGCAAAGAGGGGCGAGAAACGTCAAACTGCTTAGCCAGCTCCCGCTCAGGGAGAAGCTTTTCACCCGGACGCAGCGTTCCCTCCATGATCAGGGACTCAAGCTGTTGCTCAATTGCATCCGAGAGCTTTGGTTGGCGAATCTTACTGTAGGCCATTGTCCCTTCTTCTGCCAGGCACCGAAGTCAATTGGTAATACCAATTGCAAAAAAGTGAAGCTAAAGTAACAAAGTATTCACCTTCTGTCTATATGGCATCTGCCAGAAGCAGGGTGAAGGTCACGTCCTTAAATGGACGAAAACAGTAACGAAAATGCGTTATTTCCGGTGGGATGCTAAATATTGCCGCTGATTTTTACCAAACCTTACACAGATTTAGATCCGAATCTCATTTTATGTCATAAGCGAAAGCTATTCGTCTTTATTCGAATTAAATGGCACAAAAAAGAAATTCTGGCGTGACGGCAGCAACGTTTTTTATGGCGCGCTGCGTACCGGCAGAGAAAGCAGGTGCATTCGGGCGCGCTTAACATTATTCTTGGCGTCGGGGTAGCATCGCAGGCAATTTGCACTAACCCAAACTGTAAAATAAACAATACAAAAAGCGTAACGGTATAAATACAAGCGTACCGTCTGTCTGCGGGCATTACAGCGCCAACTCTTCAGGGAAGGCGAAGAACTAACACGAGGGTTTTTATGGAACAACAGCAGGGCGATACGCTGAAGCGCGGATTAAAAAACCGTCATATTCAGCTGATTGCATTGGGCGGTGCCGTGGGTACCGGCCTGTTTCTGGGAATCGGGCAAACCATTCAGATGGCCGGGCCATCGGTCTTATTAGGCTATGCCATCGGCGGTTTTATCGCGTTTCTGATTATGCGTCAGCTGGGCGAAATGGTGGTGGAAGAGCCGGTTGCCGGATCCTTTAGCCACTTCGCCTATAAATACTGGGGCAACTTTGCAGGCTTCGCTTCTGGCTGGAACTATTGGGTGCTGTATGTGCTGGTTGCAATGGCTGAACTCACGGCTGTCGGCAAGTACATTCAGGTCTGGTGGCCTGACTTTCCCTCGTGGGCCACTGCCGCTGTGTTCTTCGTTCTGATAAACGCCATCAACATGACCAACGTAAAAGTTTACGGTGAGATGGAGTTTTGGTTCGCCATTATTAAAGTTGTCGCGGTTGTTGGCATGATCCTGTTTGGCGGCTGGCTGCTGCTGAGCGGTCAGGGCGGCCCGCAGGCTTCGGTCAGCAACATCTGGGCGCAGGGCGGCTTTTTCCCGCACGGCATTAGCGGGCTGGTTATGGCGATGGCGGTGATTATGTTCTCGTTCGGCGGTCTGGAGCTGGTCGGCATTACCGCCGCTGAAGCGGATGATCCGTCGAAAAGCATTCCGCGTGCCACTAACCAGGTGATCTACCGCATCCTTATTTTCTATATCGGTTCGCTGGCGGTGCTGCTGTCGCTCTATCCGTGGGTCAAGGTGGTTGGCGAAAGCAGTCCGTTCGTGATGATTTTTCACGACCTTGGTGAAACGCTGGTGGCCAACGTGTTGAACGTGGTGTTTCTGACGGCGGCGCTCTCGGTCTATAACAGCTGCGTCTACAGCAACAGCCGTATGCTTTATGGCCTGGCGAAACAGGGCAGCGGCCCGCAGGCGCTGCTGAAGGTCGACCGTCGCGGCGTTCCTTATGTTGCGCTGGGCGTATCGGCGCTGGCTACGGCGATTTGCGTACTGATTAACTATTTGATGCCGGGCGAAGCCTTCGGCCTGCTGATGGCGTTGGTGGTTTCTGCTCTGGTGATTAACTGGGCGATGATCAGTCTGGCGCATCTGAAATTCCGTAGAGCGAAAGATCGTCAGGGCGTGCAGACCCGTTTCCGCGCCATTCTCTATCCGGCCGGTAACTGGATCTGTTTGGTGTTTCTGGCCGCGATTCTGGTGATTATGCTGATGACGCCGGGCATGGCGATCTCCGTCTGGCTTATTCCGGTCTGGCTGGTAGTGTTGGCGATGGGTTACGCCATCAAAAACCGATCGCAGCGAAGCTGATAATTTACCGGGCGCATAAGCGCCCGGTTTTGTTTGCGCCAATAGTTACGCTCTTCACACTTTTCTCTTCGCAGTTATTTTGTCCATCTTGATGACCAACCTGTATTAGTGCCCGCAATCGTTAAGCCGTAATAATCATTCCAGTGCTCACAGGAGAATAAAATGATGAAAGGCTCTGCGCTTCCTTTTAGAGAAAAGCTGGGTTACGGCATGGGCGACGCTGGCTGTAATATGATTGGCGGCGCCATTATGCTGTTCCTTAGCTACTTCTATACCGATGTCTTTGGCCTGTCGCCTGCGCTGGTCGGCGTGTTACTGCTTTCCGTACGCGTATTGGATGCGGTAACCGATCCTCTGATGGGCGCGATCGCCGATCGCACCCAAAGCCGCTGGGGCCGCTTTCGTCCCTGGCTGCTGTGGGTATCAGTTCCGTATGTAGTATTTAGCGTACTGATGTTTACCACGCCGGACTGGAGTTATGAATACAAGGTGGTCTACGCCTTTGTCACCTACTTCCTGATGTCGCTGGCCTACACGGCAATTAATATTCCCTACTGCTCGCTGGGCGGCGTCATTACTAACGATCCCCATGAACGCGTTTCCTGCCAGTCTTACCGGTTTGTAATGGTTGGCATCGCGACGCTAATCTTGTCGCTTACCCTGTTACCGATGACCGAGTGGTTCGGCGGCGGCGATCGGGCGCGGGGCTATCAGATGGCGATGGGCGTAATGGCCATTATCGGACTGCTGATGTTCCTTTACTGCTTCGCTACCGTGCGCGAGCGTATTCGCCCTGCTGTGCCGAGCAATGACGACCTGAAAAACGACCTGCGCGATGTCTGGAAAAACGACCAGTGGGTGCGAATTTTGCTGTTGACCTTTTGTAACGTATGTCCGGGCTTTATTCGCATGGCGGCCACCATGTATTACGTGACCTGGGTGATGGGTCAATCCACCCACTTCGCTACGCTGTTTATCAGTCTTGGCGTGGTTGGCATGATGATCGGCAGCACGCTGGCGAAGGTCATGACCGACCGCTGGTGTAAGCTGAAAGTCTTTTTCTGGACCAACATCGCGCTGGCTATTTTTTCCTGCGGCTTTTATTTCCTTAATCCACAGGCCACGGTGCTGGTTACCCTGATGTATTTTCTGCTCAATATCCTGCACCAAATTCCCTCTCCGCTGCACTGGTCGCTGATGGCGGATGTAGATGACTATGGCGAATGGAAAACCGGCAAGCGTATTACCGGCATCAGCTTCTCCGGGAATCTCTTCTTCCTGAAGGTCGGTCTGGCGGTAGCCGGGGCGATGGTAGGTTTCCTGCTCTCATTTTATGGCTATGATGCGGGCGCTAAGCAGCAGGGCAGCAGCGCGCTGAACGGTATTGTGTTGCTGTTCACCGTGATCCCCGGCATCGGTTATTTGATTACCGCAGGCGTGGTTCGCCTGTTAAAAGTCGATCGTCATTTAATGCAAACCATTCAGCAGGATCTGGCGAAACGGCGTGAAAACTATCGTGAGCTGAGCGCGCTGCGCGAAGGCAATGCTTTTGATATTAAACCAGAAGGAACGGCATCATGACTCAGTGGCCCAACCCGTTAATTGAACAACGCGCGGACCCCTTTATTTTACGCTACGAGGATCGCTACTACTTTATCGCCTCCGTTCCTGAATACGATCGCCTTGAGCTACGCTGCGCCGACACCCTCGTCGATCTTGCCGCAGCGCAGCCGGTGGTAGTGTGGCGTAAGCCTGATGTCGGTCCGATGAGCGCATTAATCTGGGCACCGGAGATTCATCATATCGATGGGCAATGGGTGATCTACTTCGCCGCAGCACCAACGCGCGAGATTAAAGAAGGTCTGTTTCAGCATCGGATGTACGCCCTGACCTGTGATGATGCCGATCCGTTAAGCGGCAACTGGCAGGAGCGTGGTCGTATCCGCACTCCTATCGACAGCTTCTCGCTGGATGCCACCACCTTTCATCATCAGGGCAAACAGTGGTATTTGTGGGCGCAAAAGGATCCGGCAATCCCGGGTAACTCAAACCTTTATCTGGCAGAGCTGGAGAATCCCTGGACGCTAAAAGGCAAGCCGGTGATGCTCAGCCGTCCTGAATATGAATGGGAATGTGCCGGCTTTAGCGTCAACGAAGGGCCAGCGGTAATTCGTCACGGCAACCGACTGTTTGTGAGCTATTCAGCCAGCGCAACGGATGAAAATTACTGCCTGGGGCTGCTGTGGATCGATGTGGATGACGACCCAATGCAACCAGCCAACTGGAACAAATCAGCCCGACCGGTCTTTTCCACCAGCTGGGAAAACCAGCAGTATGGACCGGGCCACAACAGCTTTACCGTAGATGAGGCGGGTAACGATCTGCTGGTCTATCACGCACGCAACTATACGGAAATTGAAGGCGATCCGCTGTGGGATCCGAACCGCCATACGCGCATTAAAGATATTCGCTGGGATGCTAACGGCATGCCTGACTTCGGCGTGCCGCCAGCCGATACGCTGCTAAACCAGCGTGCCGTAAATAGTCAGTAACGCGACTACGACCACGATCACCAGCGAGACCTTTTTGGCCAGCGCCACGGCTATCCGTGGCGTTTCCACGCTGTCCCACCGCTCGTCGCGCTCCAGCGAATACTGCGCCAGATGCGTTAACACCTGATACTGCGGGCGACGTAGGTCGCTCAGCACAGCAAACCAGGCCGGCAGCGCCCGCTCGCCATGTCCCAGCAGTGCATAAGCCGCACCAGCCAGCCGAACCGGTATCCAGTCGACCCAGTGCAGAATACGGTCGATCCCGGAGCGGGCACGCTCAAGCGGCGTATGGTGCTTTGCCAGCCAGCTCTGCCATGCACGCAGAAAAGCGTAACCCACCAGCAGCACCGGCCCGTAAGCACCGCCAACTACAAACCAGAACAGCGGCGCCAGATAAAAACGGTAATTGATCCACAGCAGCGCGTTTTGCAGCTCCTTCAACGTTTCCTGCTGGTTGCACTCCACCGGCATGCCGTGAATCAGCGTCAGCTCTTCCGCCATCGCGCTACAGGCATTGGCATCGCCATGACTGGCCGCCTTCAGATAAGCATGGTAATGCAGCCGCACCGAGCCCGCGCCGATACACAGTATGCCAATCAGGATCCAGAACAGCAGTTGTACCATGCCAAAAAACAGTCCGCGCAGCGACAGAATCACCACCAAAACCACCAGCATCACCACCAGCGTCATGGCAATGGTTCGCCAGAGTGAAAAGTGACGGCGTTGACGGAAAAAAGGCTCCAGTCGATGGTCAAGCTGCCAGTGTTCGCCCATTTTAAACAGGCGCTCCCAACCTAAAACCAGTAACAAGGAAAAAAGCGTCATGCATTCCGCTCCGGTAAATGTAAGCTGGCGGCTTCCGGCAAGCCGCGCAGAAAGCGAGCCCAGTCAAATGCCGGGCCAGGATCGGTTTTACGCGCCGGTGCAATATCACTGTGCCCGGTAATTTGCGCAGGTGTAATCGGATAATGCTGCATCAGCAGATGCGTCAGGGCCTGTAAAGCCTGATACTGCGCGTCGCTGTAGGCCAGCGTATCGGTGCCTTCGAGTTCAATGCCAATCGAGAAATCATTGCAGTTATCGCGGCCCTGCCAGCAGGAGATACCTGCATGCCAGGCGCGCTTATCGAAAGGAACATACTGCACGATTTCCCCATCGCGTCGAATCAGGCAGTGGGCCGCCACGCGCAGATGCGCAATATTGGCAAACCAGGGATGTGCCTCAGGGTCGAGCGTGCCGGTAAACAAAGCATCAATCCACGGGCCGCCAAACTCGCCGGGCGGCAGGCTGATGTTATGCACCACCAGCAGGCTGGGAGCCTCTCCCTGCGGGCGAATATTGAAATGCGGCGACGGCACATGGCGAACGCCCATTAGCCAGCCATCTTTTAACTCCATGCCTGGGTCTCCTGTTCGTTTTTTTCCACAGCCTAACATGAATTTGTCACTCTCTTTACATTCCTTGTGCCACTGTTAAAAACAGGTCTCCAGCGCCGGTAGGGAGACATCAGTTAACAGGTGCCGTCCGGTAACCGACAGGCCTTTTGTGGGCAGGTTAAAGAGAACATTTACCGTTTCCTTTGCAACCAATTTATTCACCAATACCCTGGCGATAACAAAAGCGCCACCATAAAAACCTTTGTAGCAAAAAAGTTTAGTGCACTAAACTTTTTCACGCTCTACTGGTGCCAGCCAGCCGTCCAGGCTACATTAAGCCCACACTAAAAACCATGACGGGAACCCTATGACACAGCGACGTTATAATCCAGAGAGCCGACGGGCGGCGCTGCTTTCACGTATCGAAGATGACATTCCAGGTAGCGTAGAGCAAGCATTACGCGAAGATCTCGGCGGCGAAATTAATGCAGATAATGATATTACCGCCAGTCTGCTGCCTACCGATAAACAGGCACAGGCCACCGTTATCACGCGGGAAGCCGGTGTTTTCTGTGGTAAACGCTGGGTAGAAGAAGTGTTTATTCAGTTGGGCAATCAGGCGCAGCTAACCTGGCATGTTGCTGACGGTGACACCATTGAGCCGGAACAAAAACTTTTTGACGTTGCCGGTCCGGCGCGCCTGTTGCTTACCGCTGAGCGTACCGCGCTTAATTTCGTACAAACGCTTTCCGGCACCGCCAGCGAAGTAAAGCGCTATGTCACGCTGCTGGAAGGCACACAAACCCGGCTGTTGGATACGCGCAAAACCCTGCCAGGCCTGCGTACTGCCCTGAAGTATGCGGTTTTATGCGGCGGCGGCGAGAACCATCGCCTGGGCTTATCCGACGCCTTTCTGATCAAAGAGAACCATATTATCGCCAGCGGCTCGATTCGCCAGGCGGTTGAAAAAGCGCTCTGGCTTCACCCGGATGTGCCGGTTGAGGTAGAAGTGGAAACGCTGGATGAGCTGGCGCAGGCGTTGGCCGCCGGGGCCGATATTGTGATGCTGGATAATTTTACCGTTGAGCAAATGCGCGAAGCGGTAAATATCAACCAGCGCCGCGCGCTGCTGGAGGTTTCCGGCAATGTTACCGACCAGACGTTACGCCTGTTTGCAGAAACCGGCGTTGATTATATTTCGGTTGGCGCCCTGACCAAACATGTCCGCGCGCTGGACCTTTCAATGCGTTTTCATTAATTCCGCCTGTGGCGCCAGGTTTGCGCGCCACCTTCCCTCAGCCAGATATGCGATCCCGCTTCCAGCCTGCGAGCCATCCAGAGTAACAAACTCATCTTTTTTCCAGTCCTGCTTCCTGTTTGTTTATCCCGTTCTCGCCTCGCCTTGCTCTGTAAATTAACGTCTGCCGGGTTATCAACATGGAGGGTTACATATGCAACAACAGGGTTTTACGCTAATTGAGCTGATGATTGTTATTGGGATCGTCGCCATACTCAGCGCTATCGGCATGCCGGCTTACCAGAGCTATCTGCAAAAGGCAGCCCTTACCGATATGCTGCAAACCATGCTGCCTTATAAAACGGCGGTTGAGCTTTGCGCCGTTGAGCATGGCGCAACGTCTGGCTGTAGCGCGGGCAGCAATGGCGTTCCCACCGCGAAGGGCTCGCGCTATGTCTCTGCGGTAAGTGTGGCATCTGGCACCATTAAGCTGACCGGACAGGAGAGCCTGAATGGCCTGACCGTAACGCTGACGCCGCAGTGGCAAAGCAATGAGGGCCAGATGAACTGGCAACGCAGCTGTGACAGCAGTAACGGCAGCCTGAAAGATAACTGTCGCGCTGTTTTCCGCTTTGATGATATTGAGAATCCATGATGAGAGAGCCAGAAAGCAATCTGCGCGAGCTATGTCGTCAATATCAGGCGGTGCTGCTCAATGAAGACGAGAAAACCATTACCGTTGCGCTGGCTGGAGTGCCCTCTGCCGAGATGCTGGAAGCGCTGCATTTCACCAGCCAGCGGCGCGTGCAAACCGAACGCTGGCCGCAGGCGCGACTGGAGCAATATCTTCAGTCAGAGGGCGACAACGCAGAAAAAGCGCAGGAGCCGATTACGCCGCTGGTCAATCATCTCCTGTTGCAGGCTTTTCAACGCCGCGCGTCAGATATTCATATTGAACCCTGTGCTACAGGTATGCGGGTTCGGCTGCGTATTGATGGAGTGCTGCAGCCGCTGCAAAACATTAGCGAAACCCAGCAGGCGGCGCTGATCGCTCGCCTTAAAATTCTTGGCAACCTTGATATCGCCGAACGACGACTGCCGCAGGATGGACAATTTACCCTGCAGCTGCAGGGCTTACAGGCAGCTTTTCGGCTTTCGACCCTGCCCGTGCGTACAGGAGAAAAAGCGGTGATCCGCCTGCTGCAAAGCGAAGCGCAGGATCTGGCGCTGGACAAGCTGGGTATGCCGCCAGATGCCCTTGCCCATTTTCGCCACGCGCTGGCCCAGCCGCAGGGCTTGATTCTGGTTACCGGCCCTACCGGCAGCGGCAAAACCTTTACGCTCTACAGCGGGTTGCACGCGCTGAATCAGCCGGGAAGAAACGTGTGCAGCGTTGAGGATCCGGTGGAGATTCCCCTGCCGGGCGTTAACCAGACGCAAATTAACCCGCGTGCCGGACTCGATTTTCAATGCGTATTGCGCGCCCTGCTGCGCCAGGATCCTGATGTTATTATGCTGGGTGAAATCCGTGATGCGGAAAGCGCCGGGATTGCGGTTAAGGCGGCGCAAACCGGTCATCTGGTGCTATCCACGTTGCACACTAACTCCACGACAGAAACGCTGACCCGACTGGGGCAAATGGGCATTCCAGGCTATCTGCTGGCCTCAGCGCTGCGCCTGGTCATTGCGCAGCGTCTGGTGCGCCGTCTTTGCCCGCACTGCCGCGCTCCGGCAGAAACCCTCCACGATTTGCCTGAGCAGAACAGGACTGGCCCACTGCAGACCTGGCAGGCGGTGGGCTGCGATCACTGCTTCTCTGGCTATTATGGCCGGCTGGCGCTGTTTGAAATGCTTCCCATAAACAGTGAGTTACAAACGGCTATTGCCGGAAACGCCAGTAGCGAAGCCTTAAGCCTGCTGGCTCAGCGACAACAGCTTAACAGTCTGTTTATTGAAGGGCTGAATGCAGTCAATCGGGGAGAGACCTCACTGGCGGAGGTTTATCGGGTAATAGGTGTCGGCCATGGCTAACTGTCGTCTCTGGCACTGGCAGGCGATGAATCAGCAAGGCGAAATCGTTGCGGGAAGCTGGCTGCTGTCGGAAGAGCAGCAAATTATGACCATTATGGCGCAGCAGCATCTCCTGCCGCTTTCCTGTAAACGCGGCAGATATTACCGCTCAAGAGACTGGAAAACGCCGCAAAAAATTGCGTTGATGCATCAGTTGGCAACGCTGTTAAAAGCGGGCTTAACGCTTTCCGTGGGGCTGCATCTGTTAAGCGAAGGCGAGACGCATGCCGGCTGGCGCGCCCTGCTGCTGGCGTTGCAGGAAGAAGTAGCGCAGGGAACACCTTTTTCTGACGCGCTGGCAAAGTGGCCGATGATCTTCCCGCCGCTCTATGCGGCCCTGATGCAGGTTGGCGAGCTGACCGGTCAGCTGGATCGCTGCTGTTTACAGTTGGCGAGCCAACAGGAGCGGCAGTTGCGCTTACATAAAAAGGTCGTGACCGCATTGCGTTATCCAGGATTTATTTTACTGGTTGCCCTGACGGTGGCGCTTGGCATGCTGTTACTGGTGCTGCCGGAGTTCGTGGCTATTTATCGTGCGTTTAATGCGCCGCTGCCCGCGTTTACCGCCGCCGTGCTGACTCTCTCCGCCGCGCTGCAACGGCTGTTTGTTCCGCTGGCGCTCGCTATAGCGTGCCTGTTTGCCGCATGGCGCTATCTGCGTCAACATCGGCCCGGCTGGCAACGTCGTGAACAACGCTGCCTCTTGCGTACGCCTCTGCTGGCAACCTTGTGGCGCGGTAGCCTGCTTAGTCAGATCTTTACTACCCTCACTTTAACGCAGCAGGCAGGGCTGCCCTTGCTGCAAGGGCTTCAGGCGGTTGAAGATACCCTCACGCCGTTACTGTGGCGCGAAGCAATGCAGCAGCTACAGAGAAAGATTGCTGACGGTACCCAGCTACATCAAGCGATTGCGGATAGCACGCTTTTTACGCCGCTTTGTCGTCAACTGATAAAGGTAGGTGAGGAAGCCGGGGCGCTGGATAACCTGCTGGCACGCCTGGCGCAGTGGCATGAAAACCAGACGCATGAACTGGCGGATACGCTGGCAGCGACGCTGGAACCGGTAATGATGATCATTACCGGTTCCATTGTCGGAACGCTGGTGGTTGCAATGTACCTGCCCATCTTTAACCTGGGCGAGGTGATTGGTTAGCGGTTAAAAACGCGGTTTTCCTGCTCCGCTACGCGAATAAAAGTCGTGCGCTTCGTCAGCTCTTTTAGCCGCTCCGCGCCCACGTAAGTACAAGCGGAACGCAGGCCGCCCAGAATATCGCGCGCCGTTGCCTCTACCGGGCCGCGCAACGGGAGCTTAACCGTCTTGCCTTCGGCGGCGCGATACTCCGCTACGCCGCCAACGTGGCGCTTCATAGCGGATTCAGAACTCATGCCATAAAACAGCATGAATTTTTCACCGTTTTCTTCCACTACGCGCCCTTCGCATTCATCATGCGCGGCCAGCATGCCGCCGAGCATCACGAAATCTGCGCCGCCGCCGAAAGCTTTCGCCACATCGCCCGGCACTGAACAGCCGCCATCGCTGACAATTTGCCCGCCCAGACCATGAGCGGCATCGGCACATTCAATCACCGCCGACAGCTGCGGATACCCTACGCCGGTTTTTACCCGCGTGGTGCACACCGAGCCGGGGCCAATCCCTACTTTCACGATATCCGCACCCGAGAGAATCAGCTCTTCGACCATTTCACCGGTCACCACATTACCGGCGCAGATGGTTTTATCCGGGCAGGCTTCGCGTGCGCGCTGCAGGAATTGTACGAAATGTTCGGAATAGCCGTTGGCCACATCGATACAGATAAATTTGAGTGCGGGAGAAAGCGCCAGTATCGCCTGCAGTTTAGTGAAGTCCGCATCCGAGGTTCCGGTGGATACCATGACATGCTGCAGCACCTGTTCAGGCACGCGTTGAACAAAGGCACGCCACTCATCAACGCTGTAGTGTTTATGCACCGCAGTCAGGATATCAAAGCTGGCCAGCACTTCCGCCATGCGAAAGGTGCCCACGGTATCCATATTGGCGGCAATGATGGGAACGCCAGACCAGGCGATGCCGGAGTGTTTAAAAGTAAACTCACGGCTCAGCTCCACCTGCGAGCGGCTTTTCAGAGTAGAACGCTTGGGACGAATCAGCACATCTTTAAAACCAAGCTTTAGATCTTCTTCAATACGCATAACATCATTCCTGGGTTTTTGGCGACGATCTGACGATCGGGTGCTGCTGCCAGCTCCAGTGACGTTATCATACGCGCTAAAAACGCGCGTACAAGACTGCGAAAATGGCTTTAATTACGCTACAATCCCGTAAATTTACCTGAAGATAGTTAATGTGATCGCCACGGCAAAATTTATAGCTGTCGCTAGCGGTTAATCGCAGGCAACCAGGTGTTTACAGGCGAAGCAGGAACTGAACAGATGTCTTATACAGTCGCGCTGACCGGTGGAATCGGCAGTGGAAAAAGTACCGTTGCTGCCGCCTTTGCCGGGCATGGCGTGGAAATTATTGATGCGGACATTATTGCCCGTCAGGTAGTAGAACCAGGCCAGCCCGCATTGCAGGAAATTGCGACGCGCTTTGGTCCAACGATTCTCCATGCGGACGGTACGCTAAATCGCGCCGCGCTGCGTCAGACTATCTTTAACTCCCCGGCTGAGAAAGCCTGGTTAAATCAGTTATTACATCCACTGATCCATGCCGAGACGCGCCAACAGCTGGCGGCGGTCCGCTCGCCCTGGTGCTTATGGGTGGTGCCGCTGCTGGTAGAAAACCGGTTGGAAAAACTGGCCGATCGGGTACTGGTGGTTGACGTTGAGCCTGAGGTTCAGATTCAACGAACCATGGCCCGCGACCAGATCACGCGCGAACAGGCTGAAAAAATCATTGCGGCCCAGGCCACGCGTGCGGCGCGGCTGGCCGTAGCGGATGACATTATTGAAAACAGCGGGCAACCTCACAAAGTGTTGCCGCTGGTCGCCGAACTGAATCAGCGCTATCTGGCGCTGGCCGGAGCGATAAAACAGGATTAACAGCATGAGCAAAATCGTTCTTTTTGAACACCCGTTAAATGAGAAAATGCGTACCTGGCTAAGAATTGAGTTTTTGCTCCAGCAGCTGCAGGCCAGTATCAATATCACCAGTCACCTTACCGCTCTGACATTTTTCCGCAACATCAGTGAGCTGTTGGATGTTTTTGAACGTGGAGAGCTGCGTACCGAGATCCTTAAAGAGCTGGAGCGCCAGCAACAAAAACTGCTGGCCTGGAGCGATGTCCCGGGCGTGGATATCCAGCGTGTAGAAGCGCTGCGTCAGCAGCTAAAATCACGCGCCAGCGAGCTAATGGCTGCGCCGCGTATTGGTCAGGCCTTACGAGAAGATCGCCTTATTGCGCTGGTGCGTCAGCGTTTAAGCATTCCCGGCGGCTGCTGCAGTTTTGATTTGCCAACGCTCCATGTCTGGCTGCATCTTGATCAGTCGTTGCGGGATACGCAGGTCGCCAGCTGGATG
Organism: Pantoea sp. FN0302; assembly: GCF_050113775.1. Taxonomy (NCBI): domain Bacteria; kingdom Pseudomonadati; phylum Pseudomonadota; class Gammaproteobacteria; order Enterobacterales; family Erwiniaceae; genus Pantoea; species Pantoea sp. FN0302. The sequence goes on along the minus strand of NZ_JBNJSM010000004.1, from coordinate 131,012 downwards.
GAGACGTTAGATCCGCTACGCCAGGCATTGTTTATGATTCTGGAGCTGATCCGCCAGTCCGGCGTTTTCCGCCATCAGACCAGCCTGAACGGCTTTTATCAGGATAACGCTGAAGGTGCCGATTTGCTGCGCCTGCAGCTACCGCTGGAAGTCAGTCTGTACCCGCAGGTTTCGGGCCATAAAACCCGTTATGCGATTCGTTTTTTACCGCTCGACAGCGAACGTGGCGAAATTCCGGCACGTCTCGATTTCGAGTTGGCCTGTTGTTAGAGGTGTAATGATGAACAATGATGTGACTACCGTCGCCTGCCCAACCTGCGGCAAGGCGGTTATCTGGGGTGAACAGAGCCCGTTTCGGCCTTTCTGCTGTAAACGCTGTCAGCTTATCGATTTAGGCGAATGGGCTGCTGAAGAGAAACGTATCGCCAGCAGTAACGATCTGTCAGACAGCGATGACTGGAGCGAAGAGGATATTCCCCGTCATTAATTGTCAGGGCTGCAAAGCCGCCTCTGATTACGGGCGCGCCTCGGCCAGCAGGCGCGCAACCAGCTTGTGATTGGCTGGCGGAAATTCGTCAGCAATCAGCTCACGCTGTGGCACCCAACGCTGCGGCTGCCCTTCCCGTCCCCACGGCTCGCCTTGCCACTGTTCAACCAGAAAGAAGTGCAGCGTGACGCGCACATCCTGGTAGGTATGATCGGCATTACCAAATGCGGTAGCCGCGATGACGGCAATGCCGGTTTCTTCCAGCAGCTCACGCTTCAGCGCCTGCTCAGGCGTTTCGCCTGACTCGATTTTGCCGCCCGGGAACTCCCACATATTCGCCATATGGGAATTGGCCGGACGACGCGTCAGAAAGATTTCCTGCTGCGCATTACGGATGATGCCAACAGCTACCTGAAGATGTTTCATTTTCGCATCCTTGTTAATGGAATGAAGGGCAGTATAGCTTGATTTTGTTACGCTTTATACCGTTCCGGCTGCGGATACGAGCGGCTCATCTCGCCTCTCCACCGCCCTGTTCGTTGCGCTTTCTGTTATTTAACGTCACGCCAGAACAGGCCTTGTTAACAGGTCAATTAATGCGCAACTGTTTTCAAGCGGTTATAATGCCAGCGTTTGTTTTATTATGGATGATAAACAATGAATGCTTCGCTTTATTTAAAACGGCAATTACTCGCCGAGAGGAAAATAGCGCAATCGCTGGAAAAAGGGATGCGAGCATCCTTTATTTCGGCGGAGAAAACGCTGGATGATATTTATCATGGCGCGGAGCGTATTTCCTGGTACTCAAGCTGCTTTATCGATAAGCATCATGATGTTTGCCAGCAGCTAAAAACGGAAGATGTGAGGATGTGTAAAGCCTTACTGTCACTTTACAAAAGAAAGGATGTGATCGCCGAACTATTTCAATATTACATTGATTATGTTTTACAAAACATGGAAGTTGAGCAGGCTAAAGTTATTGCGTTAAAGACATTCGGCTTTAATACAGAGAGGCTTACCGCAAAACAACTAATAGAGCACTGGCTTACTCATTAGCGAAAGGAGTTTCTGAATCTCTTGTTATTAGTGCCACCGTAAGAAGCGTATTAAACACAACGGCTTTTAGTGGTTTCAGCATTATTCAATTTTATGGCAAAGCTCAGAAATCAGCCTTAGCTGCGCGTCGATTGAAAGTATTGGAGCCAAAATTTTATAACATTCTCTATCAGGCAAATATAGAAATGCTTTATATCTATGTGGAACCGGTTCTCTATAAAACAATAACAGAAATAAAGGCGTTATCTGATCCCCACCTGGAAGATATTATTGATATTTTAAGAAGGAGCGTTTCATGATAAAGTTTTTAAAAAAGCGCTTTTAGAATTTGTTTTACTGGAAACCTCGCCCATTATTGTTATTATCTTGCTTGGTATTTTCTTCTCTGCATATTTCCCCGAACATTGGGGGAAAATGATGCTGCTTAGCATTATTTTTGTTTTTTACTTTTTCATAAAATTATTTACCCGCCTGGATAAGTAAATGACTCTTTTACAATTGAAGCGATAGCATGATTCGCACAAGACCATAATTAATGATTAAAACTCTAAAAGCAGATCTATTGGCCCATTAATGTAATTTATCTTTTTTATATTAATCATAATAGTATCTGTTTTATTACTGCCAGTTGCAGGAGGAAATTAACAATAGTAACTATCCCAGCACTCTGTTGTTACTGGGCCGATTTACATATGTGATCAAATAAGAGGCGATGTCCTTCTGCTCAAAAAACAGAATGATGATTTTTAATATCCCAGCCGTAGCGGGTTTCCGCGCCTTTGCCGCCTTTGGCCGTCTGCTCCCAGTACTGCATTTTCACCGTATCCGCTTCAAACTGATATTCTATGCTGCCCAGATCGTCACCGTCATTTAACACCACCTGAGCGACAAATACATTCTCCAGCGTAATACGATAGTATTCGATACCACCAGAACCCGCTTTACAGGCTGACAGCTCTACTTTACGGATCCTGCTGCCGTTAGATGCATAAAGTAGCAGCGTCGGTGTGGCTTTATCTATCAGCGCATGGACCGTTAAATTTCTATACTCAACCAGGGCATTGTCTGCGGCACTTCGGCGGTTTCCCCAATTATGGGAAAGTACATCGATCCAGCCTGCATGATGTGCGTCCTGTGATTCTCCAGCTACGTGTTCAACTTTGAGATAAAGACTGCTCATAACTCTGCCATCCTTAAGCGGTTATACTCTGAGCAGGCGAGTATAGCTTTCCTGATTTTTAAAATCTTTAACGGTTCAGTTAATTACGCTGCTGATTTACAAAGATTTTTCACCAGCAAGATATTAAAAATTTCTTAGATCGCGGCGCTACCAACTAATGCACCCAATAAAAAAGGGAGCCTTTTGGCTCCCTTTTCGCATTCGCGTCTATCAGGCCAGGCGGCCGTGACACTGCTTGTATTTTTTACCAGAACCACACGGGCAAGGATCGTTACGTCCAACCTTACGCTCGCCGGTTTCAGCAGCCAGCGCGGCAGCCGCTTCCGTAGCATCATCAACGTGGCTTAACTGCTGCTGCTGTGCCAGACGCTCTGCATCTTCACGGCGCTGCGCTTCCATCGCCTCGACTTCTTCCGGCATACGCACCTGTACTTTGCTCAGGGTGCTGATCACTTCATATTTCAGTGATTCCAGCATGGCAGCAAACATAGCGAAAGATTCACGCTTGTACTCCTGCTTCGGATCCTTCTGTGCGTAGCCGCGCAGATGAATACCCTGACGTAAATAGTCCATCGCCGCCAGATGCTCTTTCCACAGCGAATCCAGCGTTTGCAGCATGACGCCTTTTTCAAAGCTGCGCATCATCTCGGCGCCGACCACTTCTTCTTTACGCTGATATTCTTCTTTCGCCTGCGTCATAATACGCTCGCGCAGCGTTTCCTCATGCAACTCAGGCTCTTTATCCAGCCACTGGCGAATCGGCATATCCAGATCGAAATCGTTTTTCAGGCGCTCTTCCAGCCCGGCAACATCCCACATCTCTTCCAGCGACTGCGGCGGAATATAGCTGTCGATGGTGGACTTAAATACGTCCTCGCGAATGCTGTTGATGGTTTCGCTAACGTCAGCCACGTCCAACAGTTCATTACGCTGTGAGTAAATAGCACGACGCTGATCGTTGGCAACATCATCATATTCCAGCAGCTGCTTACGAATATCAAAGTTGCGGCTTTCCACTTTACGTTGCGCGTTGGCAATGGCCTTGGTAACCCAGGGGTGCTCAATGGCTTCGCCCGGCTTCATCCCCAGCTTACGCATCATATTCGATACGCGATCGGAGGCGAAAATACGCATCAGCGCATCTTCCATCGACAGATAGAAACGGGATGAGCCCTGATCACCCTGACGACCTGAACGGCCGCGCAGCTGGTTATCGATACGACGCGACTCATGGCGCTCAGTACCGATAATATGCAGGCCGCCCGATGCCAGTACCGCATCATGACGCGCTTTCCAGGCCGTCTTAATGGCAGCAATCTGCTCTTCGGTCGGGTTTTCCAGCGCAGCAACTTCTGCCTGCCAGCTACCGCCCAGCATAATGTCAGTACCACGACCCGCCATGTTGGTGGCGATGGTCACCGCGCCCGGCTGACCAGCCTGCGCCACGATATCTGCCTCACGCGCGTGGAACTTCGCGTTCAGTACATTGTGCTTGATACCGGCACGCGTCAGCTCGTTAGATACCACTTCCGATTTTTCGATCGAAATCGTACCAACAAGGATCGGCTGACCGTTGGCGGTACGCTCACGAATATCCTCAATGATCGCATCGATCTTCTCTTTCTCGGTCATGTAGACCAGATCGGGCAGATCCTTACGCACCATCGGGCGGTTGGTGGGGATAACAATCGTATCCAGTTTGTAGATAGAGCTAAATTCAAACGCTTCGGTATCCGCTGTACCGGTCATCCCGGCCAGCTTCTCATACAAGCGGAAGTAGTTCTGGAAAGTGATCGAGGCCAGCGTCTGGTTTTCATTCTGAATCTCAACGCCTTCTTTCGCTTCAATCGCCTGATGCAAGCCATCTGACCAGCGGCGGCCCTGCATAGTACGGCCGGTATGCTCATCGACGATAACCACTTCGCCGTCTTTAACGATGTAGTCAACGTCACGCGTGAACAGCACATGCGCACGCAGGGCAGCAGTAACGTGGTGCATCAGCATGATATTGGTCGGCGAGTAGAGTGATTCGCCTTCCGCCATAATGCCTTCCTGCACCATCAGCTCTTCAATAGCGACCAGACCACGTTCGGTCAGGTGTACCTGACGGGCTTTTTCATCTACCGAGAAATGGCCTTCGCCCTGGAAAGTGTCAGAATCTTCTTTCTCCTGACGGATCAGGTTCGGGATGATTTTGTTGACTTTGATATAGAGTTCAGAGCTGTCTTCTGCCGGGCCGGAGATAATCAGCGGCGTACGCGCTTCATCGATAAGAATGGAGTCCACCTCATCCACCAGCGCATAGTGCAGTTTACGCTGAACGCGCTCTTCCGGGCTGAACGCCATGTTATCGCGCAGATAGTCAAAGCCATATTCGTTATTGGTGCCGTAAGTAATATCGGCGGCGTAGGCTTCACGCTTGGCGGGCGCGGGCATGCCCGGCAGGTTGATGCCCACTGACAGACCAAGGAACTCAAACAGCGGACGGTTGTTTTCCGCATCGCGCTGCGCCAGATAATCATTGACGGTCACCACGTGTACGCCTTTACCGCTCAGCGCATTCAGATAAGCAGGCAGCGTCGCGGTCAGGGTTTTACCTTCACCGGTGCGCATTTCAGCGATACAGCGATCGTTCAGTACCATGCCGCCAATCAGCTGCACGTCAAAGTGGCGCATGCCGAATACGCGCTTGCTCGCCTCGCGAACGGTGGCAAAGGCTTCCGGGAGCAGGCTGTCCAGCTCTTCGCCTTTTTCCAGACGAGCGCGAAACGCCTGGGTTTTCGCTTTCAGTTCATCATCAGAGAGCTTTTCGAAATCGGGCTCCATCTTGTTGATGATTTCTACCGTTTTACGCATGCGGCGCAGCGTACGGTCGTTACGACTGCCAAATACCTTGGTTAACAACTTAGTTAGCATAATAAATACATTCTCATTTTTACCGCCGTGTTTGCGGTTCATTTTTTTATAGTATATGGATTAGGACTGCTCAGGCTTCAGCTGAGAATGTAAGGTCCGGCGCGGATACCCTGTACCTGGGCCAGCCAGATGCCGATATGATAATCTGGCGTAACAGAAACGGCAGGTTGTTGCGTATGGCGGATAATAACCGGCTGACGCGGCTCGTGCGTGAGCAGTGCGTTAAGCGTATCTAACAGCGCCATTTTCTGCACGGCGAGCGGCAGGGTCTCTTCCGCATCAGGCAGATTTTGTGGCGTAAGCGCAAAGGAGAGGTGGCGAATGACGGTGCGGATCGCATGCTGATGCCAGTAATCCACGCTGAAGTTGGCGCGACGGACATTCCCCTGCAGCAGCACAAGATTATCAACCCGTACAGCGCTACCGGTAATCAGTTTTTTCGCTGTGGCTTCAGGGCGACTATTTTGTTCAGCATTCTGGGCGTGCGCAGCAGGCAGGCCAAGGCTTGCCGCCACCATGCCAAATAACAGATGCGGCCAAAAGTAACGCCTGCCTAATTGTCGCCAACGGTGAAAAATAGCGATCACAACGGTTTCCGTCTGGCAGGTAGCGACCTGCCCTTCTTCAATGAATAATTAGCGGCTTTGTTCCATCTGGCGTATCAGGCCGGTTGCCGCCTTTAGCAAGGGCAAATCTTATCATCATTGCGTGCGTTAAACATCAGATCGTAGCGGGAGGAGAAGAAAAGAGCGACAGTCTGAACGACAACGGCGCAAATAATGCGCACCGCAATGCAGAAACAAAAACGACTGGCTTTGCTGGCCGGAGAGAGTGAGCCAACGCTACCAGTCGTTTTAAAAGGTTATAGCCTGTTAAGCCAGAACCAGATTTGTTGCCTTGAACGCCACCGGCAGTTCAGCTTCGTCTTCAAAGGTCGCCCATTCCCAGGCTTCCTGTTTCGCCAGCACCGCCTGCAGCAGTTTATTGTTCAGCGCATGGCCTGATTTGTAAGCGGAAAACGCACCTACAATATTATGGCCGCACATGAACAGGTCACCGATAGCATCCAGCATTTTATGGCGAACAAATTCATCTTCGAAGCGTAAACCTTCTTCGTTCAGTACGCGGAAATCGTCTAAGCCTATCGCGCAATCTAAACTACCGCCCAGGCACAGGCCTTTGGACTGCAGGTATTCGATTTCACGCATAAAGCCGAAGGTTCGCGCACGGCTGATCTGACGCATGAACGCTTCCGTAGAGAAATTCAGCTGATAACGCTGTGAGCTGGAATCAATCGCCGGGTGTTTAAAGTCAATGGTGAAATCGAGTGAGAAACCGTTATAGGGTTTGATCTCAGCCCATTTGTCGCCATCTTCAACACGCACAGCCTGTTTAACACGCACGAATTTCTTCGCGCTGTTCAGCTCTTCAACGCCCGCGTCAACCAGCAGGTAGACGAAAGGCGCGGCGCTGCCGTCCATAATCGGCACTTCAGGCGCATTCACTTCGACAATGATATTGTCGATGCCAAGGCCAGCCAGCGCGGCGTTCAGGTGCTCTACGGTGGAAATACGTACGCCTTCATCATTCACCAGGCAAGTACTTAGCATGGTGTCGCGCACGAATTTTGCATCAGCCGGGAAATCAACCGGTGGATTCAAGTCAGTGCGACGATAGATGACCCCGGTATTAGCCGGCGCAGGGCGTAACGTCAGAGAGACTTTCTTGCCGGTATGCAAACCGACGCCAGTCGCCTGAACAATACGTTTTAATGTCCGTTGTTTGATCATCGTATTATCTCGCAAAATCATCATCCGACCGTCAGTCTATATCACTGACGGGCGAATATTTTAGCACAAAGAGCGGAGAATCCCAATTCTCGGGTTATTCCTAATCCGCCTGCTTGCGCAGGAAAGCAGGAATATCCAGGTAGTCAGGCTCTTTGCCAGGCTGCGAGCTTTGATCGTTGACCACTTTCGCAGCGGGCTTTTGCTCTTGCGGCAGCGGAGACATGCCGTGCTGCTGATAGCGATGATCCATTACCGGCTGGCTGCTTGCCTGCTTGTTGGTTACCAGGGTGATTTCCGGACGTTTGTCCATGCCAATCCCGGTAGCCACCACGGTAACACGCAGTTCATCGTTCATTTCCGGATCCAGAGAAGTACCGATAACCACGGTAGCATTATCAGATGCGAAAGCACGAATCGTGTTACCTACGGTCTCGAACTCATCCAGACGCAGGTCGAAACCAGCGGTGATGTTTACCAGCACGCCGCGAGCACCGGAAAGATCGATATCTTCCAGCAGCGGGCTGGAAATAGCCATTTCTGCCGCTTCTTCAGCGCGATCTTCACCACAGGCCACGCCGGAACCCATCATGGCATAACCCATTTCGGACATCACGGTACGCACGTCGGCGAAGTCGACGTTCATCAGACCCGGACGGGTGATCAGCTCGGCAATACCCTGTACCGCGCCTTTCAGTACGTCGTTAGCCGCACCAAACGCATCCAGCAGTGAAATGCCACGGCCCAACACTTTTAACAGCTTATCGTTGGGGATGGTGATCAGTGAATCAACGTGCTTGGAAAGCTCGGCGATGCCCTGCTCGGCAAACGCCATACGCTTTTTGCCTTCAAAGTTGAACGGCTTGGTCACCACCGCAACGGTCAGAATGCCTAACTCTTTCGCGACTTCAGCCACGACCGGCGCTGCACCAGTACCGGTACCGCCGCCCATGCCAGCTGCGATAAAGACCATATCCGCGCCGTCCAGCGCAGAACGCAGCGCTTCACGATCTTCTTCTGCAGAAGTACGCCCTACTTCAGGGTTCGCGCCTGCACCCAGACCTTTAGTAATGTTGGTACCGATTTGGATAGTCTGGCCAACTGCAGTTTTGCGCAACGCCTGCGCGTCCGTATTCACCGCGAAGAACTCAACGCCTTCGATACGCTCGCGGACCATATGCTCGACGGCGTTGCCACCGCCCCCGCCGACGCCGATGACTTTAATCACCGCGTCGTTGGTTAATTCCATAGGTTCAAACATAATTTCTCTCCGTTATGTGCCTGTCGCCTGGAGATCATAAAATAGTGCTAGCATGATCCCCTTTTAGAAAAATTAAAACTCTTTTTTCAGCCAGCTGTTGATACGTTTAAACCAGTTGCCAACTGAAGCACGTTTTTCAACATCCGCCTCACCGCTCAGGTGAGACTCTTTTCCATAGTGCAGAAGACCTACAGCCGTTGAGTAGTAAGGCTCCTGCGCATAATCCGTTAATCCGGTAATGTTCAGCGGCTGACCGATGCGCACCTGCGTATGAAACACACGTTGCGCGCAGGCGGCTAACCCTTCAATCTGCGCCGCGCCGCCGGTAAGCACAATCCCTGCTGCCAGATGATGCTTAACGCCCTGCTGGCGTAACTGTTCCTGCAACTGCAAAATTTCGTCGTTAACCAGATTCAGCAGCTCGGTATAACGTGGCTCAATCACCTCGGCTAATGTCTGACGCTGTAGACTGCGCGGCGGGCGTCCGCCCACGCTTGGCACCTCAACGTTCTCATCCTTGCCGACAATCGAGCCCAGCGCGCAGCCATGACGAACCTTGATTGCTTCCGCATCGGTCGGCGGCGTGCCGAAGGCATAAGCGATATCGCTGGTTACCACATTCCCTGCATAGGGAATGACTTTGGTATGGCGCAGCGCGCCGCCGGTATATACGGCGATATCCATCGTACCGCCGCCGATATCAACCACACAGACGCCCAGCTCACGTTCATCTTCGGTCAGCACTGCAAAGCTGGATGCCAGACCGGCAAAAATCAGTTGGTCCACTTTCAGGCCGCAACGTTCAACAGCCTTAACGATATTTTTCGCCATATCGTTGTGACAGGTGATCAAATGCACTTTTGCCTGCATGCGCACGCCCGACAGCCCAACCGGGTTTTTAATCCCTTCCTGGTAATCGATCGCGTACTCCTGTGGAATCACATGCAGGATGCGATGCTCATCACGCACGCGCACCGACTTAGCGGTATGCACAACGTTTTCAACATCTTCCTGTGTCACTTCCTCTTCAGAAATCGGAACCATCCCGATTTCGTTCTGGCAACTGATATGTTTACCGGATAAAGCAAGGTAAACGGACGAAATCTGACAGTCCGCCATCAGCTCCGCCTGATCGATAGCGCGCTGTACGCATTTCACTACCGATTCCAGATCGTTTACGCCGCCTTTATCCATACCGCGGGACGGACAACTGCCGACCCCAATAATATTGACCATGCCATCGGGCAGAATTTCCCCTACTAAAGCGGCGACCTTGGCGGTGCCTATCTCAAGTCCTACTACCAGTTTTCTGTCCGTCGCCTTGATCATTGTTGTTTAGCCTGTGCCTGATTCTGTTGCTGATTACTGTCCTGAGGCTCAATAAATGCCGGAGCCCAGCCAACGGCAGCGCCGGAGTCATAGCGCAAATCGACATAACTGACGCGCTTGTTTTCCGCGGTGGCCTGCTGCTGGAGCATCGGCCAGAGTTCAATAAACCGCTTAAGACGCTTCATGTTATCGCTACGGCCCAGCTCAATACGTACATCGTCGCCCGTGACCAATTGCCAGGAGTGGCGAGCAGTCATTGATGCTGCTTTTACGCTAAACTTGCTGGCCGCCAACATTTCATTCATTTGACGATAGCCAGCCAGTACATCCTGCTCGTTTCCTTCAGGGCCATACAGCAACGGTAGCGTTTCTTTGCCGATATGGTTAGCTGGCACGCTAAAAGATTTGCCTTCCGCATCAACCATATGTAAATCATTCCACCGTGCTACCGGCACATACTCAACCAGATGAATCTTTAATTCGTCCGGCCATTGCTTGCGTACGCTGACCTGTTTAATCCACGGCAGACGTTCAATCTGCTGCTGTATCACATTTACATCTTGTGACATAAAAGTGCCGGGCGCGCCCAACGACAGGATGGCCTGACGGATATCGTCGTTGGTGGTGTAATGCGTTTTTCCCGTCACCACCAGTTTTGAAAGCGGCAGACGCGAAGCATCATTCATCCACTTCAGCACCACGAAGCCGCCCGCCAGCATCGTGCCGATCACCAACAGCAGAAACAACATTCCTGCTAACCGAGAGCCATTGCTGCGGCCGGTGCGCGCTTTCGCTTTCTCCTGCGCGTCCCGACGTACGTTCAGAGCCGCCTGCGACATCTTAGTCGGCCAGCTCCAGAATACGCGCCACCAGCTGGGAGAAGCTCATCCCTGCCTGCTTCGCCGCCATTGGCACCAGACTGTGGCTGGTCATGCCAGGAGAGGTATTCACCTCCAGCAGATAGAAGGTGCCGTCACCGTCCATCATTACATCCACACGTCCCCAGCCGCTGCAGCCCAGAGTACGCCAGGCGTTCAACACCAGCGCCTGCAGCTCCGCCTCTTTTTCCACGCTCAGTCCGGCCGGGCAGAAGTACTGTGTATCGTCAGAAATGTATTTTGCTTCATAGTCATAGAAGTCGCTGGCTGGCTGAATACGGATCGAAGGCAAAATTTGATCGCCAAGAATGCCCACCGTGTATTCAGGACCGCTAATAAACTTTTCAATCAGCACATCATCATCATGACGAAACGCTTCTTCCAGCGCCGCTGGCAGCTCTGCAGGCTGATTAACGCGTGAAATACCCACGCTGGAGCCTTCGCTGCTGGGTTTAACAAACAGCGGCATACCCAGCTGGGCGATACGCTGCACCAGCGTCTCATCCAGTCCAGCTTCCATCTGCTGGCGGTTGAGCCACACATAGGGCGCAACCGGCAGGTTAGCGCCCTGCCAGAGCAGCTTAGAGCGCCATTTATCCATAGTGATCGCCGAAGCCATCACGCTGCTGCCGGTATAGGGGATCTGCAGGAAATCCAGAACGCCCTGTAAAGTACCATCTTCACCGCCACGACCGTGCAGGGCGATGAACACTTTTGTGTAGCCTTCTTCTTTCAACCGCATAACGGGGAAATCGCGCGGATCAACGCCATGCGCGTCAATACCCGCCTCTTTCAGACCCGCAATCACCGCCTCGCCAGACATTAACGAGACGTCGCGTTCAGCGGAGGTACCACCCAGCAGTACCGCTACTTTATCAGCCATGATGTTCCTCTTCATTGGTCTGCGGTTTCAGTTTTTGGTCAGCCAGTCGACGAGCAATCTTACCAATGTTACCCGCGCCCTGAACCAGGATCAGATCGTTGCCGCTTAATGTCGGGGCAAGGAAATCAAGGATCACATCATGATCTGGCACCAGGATCGGATCCACCTTGCCACGTCCCCGGATCGTCCGGCACAGCGATCGGCTGTCTGCGCCAGGGATCGGCGTTTCACCGGCGGAATAGACATCCAGCATCAGCAATACATCTACCTGCGACAGTACATTGGCGAAATCATCATAAAGATCGCGTGTGCGTGTATAGCGATGCGGCTGAAAAATCATCACCAGTCTTTTATCCGGCCAGCCTGCTCGCGCCGCCTTGATAGTGGCATCCACTTCGGTCGGATGATGGCCATAATCATCAACCAGCATGGCGGAACCAACGGTGCCGTTTACCTGCTGCAGCGGGAACTCGCCGAGGAAGTCGAAGCGACGCCCGGTTCCCTGGAAGCTTTCCAGCGCGCTGAGGATCTCTTCATCATCAATGCCCTCTTCCGTGGCAACGGCAACCGCCGCCGCCGCGTTTAAGGCGTTATGACGACCCGGTGCGTTGAGCGTCACGCGCATCAGCGGCTTGTCATGACGCACCAGCGTAAAGTGCCCTTGCGCGCCGTGCTGCTCGTAATCTTCGATGCGCACGTCAGCATCTTCGCTAAAGCCGTAGGTGGTGATCTGACGTCCCACTCGCGGGATCAAATCGCGGATCACCGCATCATCCACGCAGAGTATGGCCCGGCCATAAAACGGCAAATTGTGCAGAAAATTAATAAAGGTCTGCTTCAGATTTTCGAAGTCGCCCTGGTAGGTATCCATATGGTCAGCTTCGATATTGGTTACAATCGCCACCATCGGTTGCAGATGCAGGAAGGAGGCATCGCTCTCATCCGCTTCCGCAATCAGGTAACGGCTACTGCCCAGACGCGCATGCGTTCCCGCCGCTTTAACCAAACCGCCGTTAACAAAGGTGGGATCGAGTCCGCCTTCGGCATAGATGCTGGTCACCATCGCCGTGGTGGTGGTTTTACCGTGCGTACCGGCCACGGCGATCCCGTGACGGAAACGCATCAGCTCAGCCAGCATTTCAGCTCGGCGGATCACCGGAATACGCGCTTCACGCGCGGCGATAATCTCCGGGTTATCCTGCGTAATCGCACTGGAGACCACCACGACACTGGCATCGCTGACGTTTTCCGGGCGATGATGAAAATAGATGGTGGCGCCCAGCGCGGTCAGATGCTGCGTCACGGCATTAGGCGCTAAATCGGAACCGCTAATCTGATAACCTTCATTGGCCAACACTTCGGCAATACCGCCCATGCCGGCACCGCCGATGCCGACAAAGTGAATGTGCCGGACGCGACGCATCTCGGGCACGATAGAACGCAGTTTCGCCAGTTGTTGAGTATTCATCTTTTCTTTTGCCTGTCGGTACCGCAGTACCTTCTCTTAATTCTGTTAGCGCGCTACGGCGCTGACTTCTGCCGCTACCCGTTCAGTGGCATCGGGAATCGCTACCTGACGCGCCTTTTGCGCCATCAGCAGCAGCGTGGGTCGATCCCACTGCTTTAACGTTTCCGCCACCCCATTCGCAGTAAACTGCGGCTGCTCAAAAATTTTGGCTGCGCCCGCTTTTTCCAGCGGGAGCGCATTCCAGTACTGCTGACGATCTTTATGCTGAAAAGGCACAAAAATAGCAGGAAGGCCCGCAGCAGCGACTTCGCTTACCGTCAGCGCGCCGGAGCGGCATACCACCACATCGGCCCACGCATAGGCCGCCGCCATATCGTCAATAAACTCAGTGATTTTATGCTGATGCGCGCCATCCGCTGCGGCATAAGCGGCCAGAACATCGCTCTGTGCCCCTTTCCCGGTCTGATGCCACAGCGTAATGCTATCGCCCATCAGCGCCGCAACCTGCGGCATCGTCTGGTTAAGCACGCGCGCGCCCTGACTGCCGCCAACGACCAGAACCCGAATCGGACCTTCACGGCCAGCCAGACGTTGCTCCGGGCGGCTGAGTGCCAGCACATCGGTGCGCACCGGATTGCCCACTACCTCGGCATGCGGAAACGCGCCGGGAAATGCCTGCATCACTTTCGTTGCCAGCTTCGCCAGCCATTTATTGGTTAACCCGGCAATGCCATTCTGTTCATGCAGCACCACCGGAATACCGCAGCTCCAGGCCGCCAGCCCGCCGGGCCCTGAGACATAGCCGCCCATGCCAAGCACGACATCAGGCTTCCAGGCTTTCATAATGCGGCGGGCCTGACGCCAGGCGTTGAAAATCCGCACCGGCGCAGCCAACATCGCTTTAAGCCCTTTGCCGCGCAATCCGCTAATGCGGATAAAATCGATTTCGATACCGTGTTTCGGCACCAGCTCGGCTTCCATACGATCGGCGGTTCCCAGCCAGCGTACCTGCCAGCCCTGCGCCATCAGATGATGCGCAACGGCCAGGCCCGGGAACACATGTCCACCGGTACCGCCAGCCATTACCATCAACCGCTTTCCACTCATCGCGCACCTCGGGTAAACGCCTGCGCTTTGCTCAGACGCGTCTCATAATCTATGCGTAACAACAACACGATGGCCGTCGACATAATGATCAGACTGGAACCACCGTAACTAATTAACGGCAACGTCAGGCCCTTAGTAGGCAGCATACCCGCTGCCGCGCCGACGTTTACCAACGCCTGGAAGCTAAACCAGACGCCAATCGAGCAAGCCAGAAAGCCGGAAAAGCGCTGATCGATCTCCAGCGCACGTCGGCCAATCGACATCGCCCGAAAAGCGACGAAGAATACCATTAACAGCGCTAAAACCACACCGATATAACCGAGTTCTTCCCCGATAATGGAGAAAATGAAGTCGGTATGCGCCTCTGGTAAATACTCCAGTTTTTGCACGGAGTTACCTAATCCCTGCCCCCAAAACTCACCGCGTCCGAACGCCATCAGCGACTGGGTTAACTGGTAGCCGCTGCCAAACGGATCTTCCCAGGGATCCCAGAAGGAGGTGACGCGGCGCATACGATAGGGTTCGGCAATGATCAACAGGATCACCGCAAAGATGCCGGATCCGATAATTGCCAGAAATTGCCACAGCTTGGCACCAGCCAGGAACAGCATCGCCAGCGTAGTAACAAACAGCACCACCACCGTTCCCAGATCCGGCTGGGCCAGCAGCAGCACCGCCAGCACCACCATCACGCCCATCGGTTTACAAAAGCCCCAGAAGTTATTACGTACCTCTTCGACTTTGCGCACCAGGTAGCTGGCGAGATAGCAAAACAGCGAAAGCTTGGACAGCTCGGCTGGCTGAATACGCAGTGGTCCCAGCGCAATCCAGCGCGATGCGCCGTTTACCGAGCTACCAACCACTAATACAATCAACAGCATCAATACCGAGGCCAGTAGCATCATATTGCTGTAACGCTGCCAGACCGCCATCGGGATACGCAGCGTGATCAGCGACATCCCCAATGCCAGCAGCAGATAAAACGCATCACGCTTGGCAAAGTAAAACGGATCTTCTGACAGGCGCTGTCCTACCGGCATAGAGGCGGAAGTCACCATCACAAAGCCGATAATCGCCAGCCCGAAGGTCAACCACAGCAGGGTACGGTCATACAGCACCATGGTGGCCGTATCGCTATTTTCCCGGCTGCCCATTACCCACTCGCGCAGACGTACCGCTACGCCGCCCGCCAGCCCTAAGCCTGGAATACGCATCAGCCCAGCTCCCGTGCCAGCTGGGCGAAACGATCGCCGCGCTGTTCAAAATTACGGAACTGATCAAGACTGGCGCAGGCCGGAGACAGCAGAACGATATCGCCCGGCTGCACCTGCGGCGCGATAGCCCGCATAGCCTGCTCCAGCGTTTCTGTCTGGCTGGAAATTTCCGGGCGCAGCGCCGCCAGTGCCGCACCGTCACGGCCATAACACCAGACACGGATAGCATCACCCTGCAAATAACGCGTCAGCGAGGAGAAATCGGCAGATTTGCCATCGCCGCCCAACAGCAGCCACAGCGTACCCTGCGCTTTTAATCCGCTGAGCGCCGCTTCCGTGCTACCGACGTTGGTCGCTTTAGAGTCATTGATCCAGCGTACGCCGTTGCGTTCATGCACCAGTTGAAAACGATGCGCCAGCCCACGAAAAGTGGTTAAGGCTTTCAGACTGCTGGCGCGAGGAATGCCGACCGCATCCGCCAGCGCCAGCGCAGCCAGCGCATTGGTATAGTTATGCAGCCCAACCAGCGTCATCTCATCGGTATTCAGCACCTTTTCACCCTGCACCCGCAGCCAGATGCTGCCCTGCTGGCGGTTGAGATGATAATCACCTACGTCAACGCCGAAGCTAACGCAACGCTTATCGGCACCGCGTACCGGCATGGTTAACGCATCATCAGCATTCACTACGCAAACCGCCGCATTTTCATAAATACGCAGTTTGGCGGCACGATATTGCTGCAGCCCCAACGGATAGCGATCCATATGATCTTCACTGACGTTCAGAATGGTTGCCGCTGCCGCTTTCAGGCTGTGGGTGGTTTCCAGCTGGAAGCTGGAAAGTTCCAGTACATAAAGCTGGGCCGGCTGCTGCAACAGACTGAGCGCCGGCAGGCCGATATTGCCGCCCACGCCTACGGCCCAGCCAGCAGCACGCGCCATTTCCCCTACCAGGCTGGTGACAGTACTTTTTCCGTTAGAACCGGTGATCGCCACCACTGGCGCCTGTGCTTCACGACAGAACAGTTCAATATCACCAATAATTTGAACGCCCGCCTCTGCCGCTTCCATCAGTAGCGGATGCGCCAGGGCCATGCCCGGACTGGCGACAATCAGATCGGCCGCCAGCAGCCAGTCGCCGTTAAGCGAGCCCAAATAGCGCTCCACGCTATCAGGCAGCTTATCCAGGCCAGGCGGTGACACTCGGGTATCCATCACGCGCGGCGTTACGCCCTGCGCTAAAAAGAAATCAACACAGGAGAGGCCGGTCAGCCCCAGCCCGATAATGACCACTTTTCTACCCTGATAGTCAGCCATAGTTAACGCACCTTAAGGGTTGCCAGGCCAATCAGCACCAGCATCAGCGAAATGATCCAGAAACGCACGATGACACGCGGCTCCGGCCAGCCTTTCAGTTCATAATGGTGATGAATGGGTGCCATACGGAAAATACGCTGGCCGCGCAGCTTAAAGGAGCCTACCTGCAGAATCACCGACAGCGTTTCTACTACAAACACGCCGCCCATAATCACCAGCAGAAACTCCTGGCGCAGCAGCACGGCGATAGTGCCCAGCGCGCCGCCTAAAGCCAGTGACCCCACATCGCCCATAAACACCTGAGCGGGATAGGTGTTAAACCATAAGAAGCCCAGCCCGGCGCCCACAATAGCGGTGCAGACAATCACCAGTTCACCGGCGTGGCGCAGATAAGGAATATGCAGATAGCCAGCAAAATTCATGTTACCGGTGGCCCAGGCCACCAGCGCAAAACCGGCGGCCACAAAGACCGTTGGCATAATTGCCAGGCCATCCAGCCCGTCGGTCAGGTTAACCGCGTTGCTGGTGCCAACGATAACAAAGTAGGAAAGCAGAATATAAAGCAGCCCCAGTTGCGGCATCACATCTTTGAAAAACGGCACCACCAGCTGTGTCGCCGGTGTATCTTTCCCGACAGCATACATGGTGAAGGCTACCGCCAGCGCAATCAGCGACTGCCAGAAATATTTCCAGCGGGCGATCAGGCCTTTGGTATCTTTACGCACGACTTTGCGGTAATCATCCACAAAGCCCACAATGCCATAGCCGATCAGCACTGTTAACACGCACCAGACGTAAGGGTTAGAAGGATAGGCCCACATCAATACTGAAATGGTAATGGAGGTCAAAATCATGATGCCGCCCATGGTCGGCGTGCCGCGCTTGCTAAAGTGCGACTCCGGCCCTTCGCTACGCACCACTTGTCCAATCTGCAACTTTTGCAGCCAGGCGATCAGGCGCGGCCCCATCCACAGCGAGATAAACAGTGCGGTCAGCAGGCTGACAATGGCGCGAAACGTCAAATATGAGAAGACGTTAAAGCCGGAATAAAAAGCGACCAAATGTTCGGCCAGCCAAACTAACATGTTCCTTTCTCCTGTAAGGTTTGTATTACCTGCTCCATGGCGGCACTACGAGAACCTTTAACTAAAACGGTAATCACCTGATGCTCAGCAAGCAGCGATAATAAACGCGCGCTCAGCGCCGCTTTATCGCTGAAGTGTTCGCCGACACTGCTGGCATCGCTGATATGCTGGCTTAACGATCCCACGCTCAGTACCTTATCGATACCGGCATGACGGGCGGCCTCGCCAACCTGACGATGGCATTCAACCGCCTCCTCGCCCAGCTCCGCCATATCGCCGGTAACCATCACGCGATAGCCCGGCATATCCGCCAGAACCTGCGCGGCGGCGGTCATTGATCCGACATTGGCGTTATAGCTGTCGTCCAGCAGCAGCTTTTGCGGACCGAGAATAATAGGGAACAGACGCCCGGGCACCGCCTGCAGCGTGGCTAACCCCTGAGCAATGGCCTCAAGCGGCGCGCCAACCGACAGCGCCAGCGCACTGGCTGCCAGTGCATTAGCGACATTGTGGCGTCCCGGCAGCGGCAGCAGCACCGCCACATCGCCCTGCGGCGTATGCAGCGTAAAAGCCGTTCCCTGTGATTTCACCATCACATCGGTGGCGCAGAAATCTGTGGTTGCCCCTTCGGCGGCGGAAAATCGCCAGACGCGCTGCTGGGTTAACTGGGTTTGCCAGCGCAGCCAGTCATTGCTGTCGGCATTGATAATGGCTGTGCCCGTTGGCGGCAGCCCAAGGAAAATTTCGCCTTTCGCTTTCGCCACGCCCGCCAGAGAGCCGAAGCCCTCCAGATGCGCAGCGGCGAGGTTGTTGACCAGCGCGCTTTCCGGACGCGTTAATCCGGTTGTCCAGGCGATCTCGCCCTGATGATTAGCGCCCAGCTCAATGACTGCGTACTGGTGCGCCGCAGTAAGACGCAACAGCGTCAGCGGCACGCCGATATCATTGTTCAGGTTGCCTGCGGTATAGAGGGTTTCGCCGCACTGACGCAGAATGGCAGCCGTCATCTCTTTTACCGAGGTTTTACCGGAGGAGCCAGTCAGCGCCACCACGCGGGTATTGACCTGTTGGCGAACCCAGGCAGCCAGCTCGCCCAGCGCGATACGCGTATCGCTTACCACCACTTGTGGCACATCAATTTGCAAGCGCTTACTCACCAATAATGCTGCCGCACCTTTAGCAACCGCTTCGCTGGCAAAATCATGCGCATCAAAGCGCTCGCCCTTCAGGGCGATAAACAAACAGCCCGCGCTGACCTTACGCGTATCGGTGGTCACTTCGGCAATCTGCAGATTGCCGCCGATCAGCGTGCCGTTAGCAATTTGCGCCAGCGTTTCCAGGGAAACCGGAATCATGCCATCACCCCCAGCAAACGTGCGACGGTAACGCGGTCGGAATAGTCCAGACGGCGATTACCGACAATCTGATAATCTTCATGTCCTTTACCGGCAACCAGTACGATATCCTGCGGCCCGGCCTGCATAATGGCGTTGGTTACCGCTTGTGCGCGTCCCGCCATTATGCGAGCACGGCCCGGGTCGAGCAGACCGGTGAGAATATCTTCAACAATCGCGCCCGGATCTTCGCTGCGGGGATTGTCGTCCGTGATCACTATAATATCGGCAAACTGTTCAGCAATGGCGCCCATTAATGGCCGTTTGCCTTTATCGCGGTCGCCACCACAGCCAAAGACGCACCAGAGCTGCCCCTGGCAATGCAGACGCGCCGCTTCCAGCGCTTTTTCCAGCGCATCCGGCGTATGGGCATAATCCACCACCACCGTTGGCTTGTCTGGCGCGCTAAAAACTTCCATCCGTCCGCAAACCGGCTGCAGCTGACGTGCGCTGGCAATTAACAGCGCCAGCGGATAATTCAGCGTTAACAGCGTCGCTAACGCCAGCAGCAGATTGCTGACGTTGAAAGCGCCCATCAGGCGGCTTTCCAGCTCGCCATCGCCCCAGCTGGAAGCGAAACGAATCGTGGCACCGTTATCGTGATAATGAATGTCGGTGGCTTTCAGCCAGCGGCCATGTTGAGCGGGCAGTACGTTGTCAGCCATGGTGACGGCAACCGCATCGGGCAGCCTCTCCAGCCAACGCCGCCCCACCTCATCGTCGGCATTGATAATCGCTTCGCCCACCTGATGCTCGGAAAACAGCAGCCACTTCGCAGACTCATAGCGAATCATATCGCCATGGTAATCCAGATGATCGCGGCTCAGGTTGGTAAACACCGCTGCAGCAAAAGGCAGCGCCGCTACACGATGCTGCACCAGCCCGTGAGAGGAAACTTCCATCGCTGCCAGGGTCGCTCCCTGCTCAACCAGCGAGTTCAGCATATGCTGCACATCAACCGCCGAGCCGGTGGTATTTTCAGTGGGGATCAGATGACCATACAGGCCGTTACCCACGGTGCCCATTACCGCGCCGGTTTCGCCGAGCAGATTCGCCCACTGCGCCAGCAGCTGCGTGGTGGTGGTTTTACCGTTGGTCCCGGTTACGCCGATTAAACGCAACTGCTCGCCAGGCTGCTGATAAAAACGCCCGGCAAGCGCCGATAAACGCTGCGGCAGCTGCGACAGATAGACAACCGGTACGCCATGCATTTCGCGAATTTCACCATCCTCCGCCTCGCCGGCGGCTTCAGCGATAACTGCCGAAACGCCCTGAGCGATAGCCTGAGGGATAAAACGTCGCCCATCAACGTTATGGCCGGCAACAGCCACAAACAGATCGCCGGACGCCGCCACGCGGCTGTCCAGTGTCATTTCACGAAGCGGACGCTCCGGCGCGCCAGGCACCCACGGAGCCAGTAAGTCGCGCAAGTTACGATCTGTCACTTGATTCCTCTTTCTTGTTGTTGACAAGGTCATTCTTTTCAACCGGGGTCGGCAAGGCATCTGGCTCAATATTCATGGTGCGCAGAACGCCGCCCATGATGGCGCCGAATACCGGTGCCGACACCGCACCGCCATAATATTTACCCGCCTGGGGATCGTTGATGACCACCACCAGCGCAAAGCGCGGCTGGCTGGCTGGCGCCACGCCAGCGGTATAGGCAATATATTTATTCACGTAGCGGCCATCAGGACCGACTTTTTTCGCGGTCCCGGTTTTGATGGCGATACGATAACCTTTGATCGCGGCTTTGACGCCGCCGCCGCCGGGCAGCGCGACGCTTTCCATCATATGAACCACAGTTTTCACCACCGATTCAGGGAAGGCGCGTTCGCCCGGTACCGGCGGATCCACTTTCGTGATTGAGAGTGGACGCGCAATGCCATAGCTGCCGATGGTGGCGTAAACGCGCGCCAGCTGTAACGGCGTTACCATCAGCCCATAGCCGAATGAGAAGGTGGCCCTTTCAATATCGGACCACCTTTGTTTATGGGGATACAGGCCACTGCTTTCCCCGACCAACCCCAAATTGGTTGGTTTGCCCAATCCAAAGCGTGAATAGGTTTCCACTAGTGCTGAGGAGGGCATCGCTAACGCCAGCTTTGATACACCGACGTTACTCGACTTCTGCAGAACCCCGGTCAGGGTCAGTTCGTTGTAGCGCGCCACGTCTTTGATTTCATGACCGTTAACGCGATAAGGCAGCGTATTCAGCACGCTGTTTTCGCGCACGACGCCGCGCTGCAGTGCGGTCATCACCACCATTGGTTTCACGGTGGATCCGGGTTCAAAGATGTCGGTGATAGCACGGTTGCGCATCACATCTTTTGGCGTATTGCTGAGATTGTTGGGGTTGTAGGCCGGGCTGTTAGCCATCGCCAGCACTTCGCCAGTGTTGACATCAACCAGCACCGCCGTGCCGGATTCCGCCTTGTTAAAGGCCACGGCATTGTTCAGTTCGCGATAGACCAGCGCTTGCAAACGTTCATCGATACTGAGCGCCAGATTATGCGCTGCCTGACTGTCTACCGAAGAGATATCTTCAATCACGCGGCCAAAGCGATCTTTACGTACCGTTCTCTCGCCTGGCTGGCCTGTTAGCCAGCGGTCAAAGCTTTTCTCGACGCCTTCAATGCCCTGTCCATCAATGTTGGTAAAACCGATAAGATGAGAGGTCACCTGACCTGCAGGATAGTAGCGGCGGGATTCTTCCCGTAAGTGGATACCGGGCAGCTTAAGCTTTTTGATATAGTCGCCAATCGCCGGATTGACCTGGCGGGCCAGATAGACAAAGCGGCCTTTAGGATTGGCATTTACGCGGTTAGCCAGCTGATCGAGAGGCACAGAGAGCGCGTCGGCCAGCGCTTTCCAGCGGCTGTCGAGCGTGATGCCGCCGCGATCGTGCAGCTCTTTCGGATCGGCCCAGATGGCGTTAACCGGCACGCTAACAGCCAGCGGCCTGCCGGCACGGTCAGTGATCATTCCGCGCGCGGTAGGAATCGACTGAACGCGCAGAGAACGCATATCACCTTCGCGCACCAGCCTGTCGGGATTAATGACCTGCAAATAGGCAACACGCAACAGTAGTCCGATCAACGCAAGTAAGATGCCGCCGCACAGCAACGCAAAACGCCAGCTGACAAAGCTGGCCTGATCTTCCTGTTTTTTCAACTTAAGCGCTTTGGTAGCGGATCTCATGGAGTCCGGAATTCCTTATTGCTGTACCACAATATTTTCCTGTGCCGGGTCGACATGCTGCATCTGCAATTTTTCCGTCGCCGTGCGCTCAACGCGGCTATGATCGCCCAGCGCGTTCTCTTCCAGAATCAGGTTACGCCACTCAATATCCAGCGCGTCGCGTTCCAGAACCAGCTGTTCACGCTGAGCGGTCAGCAAACGCGTTTTATGCGCGGTTGTAACCACCAGCACCGCTGAAATCAGCACAGCAACCAGCAGCAGCAGCGGAATCTTAGCGTGCCGCAGCAGATCGCCGCCGATAACGCCGGGCAGGCTATGACGTTCATTGCCGATCATGATGCGGTGCGCTCCGCAATACGCAGCACCGAGCTACGCGCACGGGGGTTTTCAGCCACTTCCGCTTCACCGGGCATCATTTTCCCCAGCGCTTTTAACTGGCGACCACCCAGCTTTTGCAACTGCGCTTCCGTCATTGGCAGCCCTGCTGGCACCTGCGGTCCACGGCTCTGCTCACGCATAAAGCGTTTTACCAGACGATCTTCCAGTGAATGGAAGCTGATAATTGAGAGACGTCCGCCCGGCGCCAGCGCAACCAGCGCGCCTTTTAATGCCTGCTCAATCTCTTCCAGCTCGCTGTTAACCCAGATGCGAATAGCCTGAAAGCTCCGTGTGGCCGGATGCTTGAATTTGTCCTTGATCGGCGTTGCGGCGGCAATCACCTCCGCCAGCTCTTTGGTACGAGTCATGGGCTGCAGGCGGTTACGCTCCACAATGGCGCGTGCAATACGTTTAGCAAAACGCTCTTCGCCATAGGTTTTCAGCACAAAAGCGATATCGTTCTCTTCCGCCTGCTGCAGCCACTCGGCGGCCGAAAGCCCGCGCGTTGGATCCATGCGCATATCCAGCGGCCCATCGCGCATAAAAGAAAAGCCGCGTTCGGCATCATCCAACTGCGGCGAAGAAACCCCTAAATCCAGTAAAATACCGTTGATTTTGCCGGTTAAATCACGCGCTTCAACGTAATCCGCCAGCGCGGAAAACGGACCGTGAATAATGGTAAAGCGCGGATCGTCAATCTCTGCGGCCGCGGCAATGGCCTGCGGATCGCGATCGATGGCAAACAGTTTGCCCTGCTCTCCCAACTGAGAAAGGATCAGACGTGAGTGTCCGCCCCGACCGAAGGTACCATCGATGTAGATGCCATCTTCTTTAATATTGAGCGCGTTGACAGCTTCATCCAACAGCACCGTGGTATGTATAAAATTATCCATAGTTATAACGACAAATCCTGCAACCGCTCTGAAAGCGGCTCCTGAGCGGTTTGCTCAGCGTCAATATCTTCCCTGACTTGTTGATACCAGGTCTGTTCATCCCACAGTTCAAACTTATTAAACTGTCCAACCAGCATCACTTCTTTTGTCAGACTGGCGTGCTGGCGCAGCGTACCGGCCAGCAACAAGCGCCCCGCGCTATCCATCTGACATTCGCTTGCATGTCCTAACAGCAACCGCTGCACACGACGCTCTGCAGGGTTCATGCTGGATAAGCGAGAGAGTTTTTGTTCAATAATTTCCCATTGGGGTAAGGTATAAAGCAGCAGGCAAGGCTGATGGAGGTCAATGGTGCACACCATTTGGCCTTCCGACTCCTCAATCAGCATTTCGCGATACCGCGTAGGCACAGCCAGCCGCCCTTTGCTATCGAGGTTGACTAAGGTGGCGCCACGAAACATGTCAGCAAATGCCCTCAGTTACCCTTTTTTGCCACTTTATCCCACAATTTCCCACGAAAGGAGTTTACGGAGCGGAGGAAATCATTGTCAAGCCACGCAATGGGCGAAGCGAAATTATTTCTTAAGGAATAAAAGGAGCAAAAGTTAAGAATGAACTGACTTCGCTAACATCTGAAAAAATAAACTAATGAATAGTGGTAAAAAAATCAGAGATAAAATAAAAATGGGCAAAAAGAATACAATGTTTATTGCCTGTCAGGCAGGGGGACGCTTTGCGACACAGGCGACATTTTAGGGACATTCTGATAAAGCTTGCATGACCCACCTGACGTCTGGCGCGGCGGTTGGCCTGCTGAAGGAAAAGAGAATAAGTGAAGTGGTAAGAGAAAAAAGCCCCCAGCCGCTTTACTTTAATTTACTTAATATGGCTTCAGAGCGCTTTAAAATAAGCCTGTTTTTTATTAGTGGCGATTTTAAAAGCAAAAATATTTAAATATGTAAAAAAGGCAGCAGCGCTGCCTTACAATTAACTATTCATGTTACGCGCGGCTTAATTTTCCGCGTCGAACCAGATTGCGCCTAATCCGGGTTAAACCTGGTTTTGGCCTGCGCGGTTCATCCAGACTTGCCAATACTAATTCCAGTACCCGCTCCGCAACATCGCGGTGACGCTGCGCCACCGCTAATACCGGGCACTCAAGGAAATCGAGCAGTTCATGATCGCCAAAGGTGGCGATAGCCAGATCGGTTGGCAGGCGCCCTTCTCGCTGCAGCGTGACATCCATTACGCCCTGCAACAGACCAAACGAGGTGGTAAAAAGCGCCTCAGGCATTGGATGATCTTCCAGATAATTTTCAAACAGCGTCGCAGCCGCTGCCCGCTCAAAACTGTTGGCATAGATGAAATCAATAGGACGCTTATCATCACGCCAGGCCTCGCGGAACCCCATTTCACGCAGAAAACTCACTGAAAGTTCAGGTAGCGCGCCAAGATAAAGCACGTTTTTTACCGGCAGCTGACGCAATTCAGCTGCCAGCGCCTGCGCATCTTCCTGATCGGCACCAACCACGCTGGTAAAGTGTTCACGATCCAGCGCACGGTCCAGCGCAATAATCGGCAGCGAATTATTCGCCCAGCGCTGGTAGAAAGGATGCTCCGGTGGCAGAGAGGTGGAAACAATGATGGCGTCGACCTGACGCTGTAACAGATGTTCAATGCAGCGCATTTCGTTATCCGGCTGGTCTTCTGAACAGGCGATAAGCAGCTGATAACCGCGCTGACGCGCCTGACGTTCCAGATAGTTGGCAATGCGCGTATAGCTGGTATTCTCCAGATCGGGAATAACCAGCCCGATTGAGCGCGTTCTGCCCGCTCGCAGCCCGGCAGCTACCGCGTTTGGATGGTAATTATGCTCGCGCACGACCGCCATCACTTTCTCCACGGTTTTATCGCTGACACGATACTGCCGGGCCTTGCCATTGATGACATAGCTGGCGGTAGTACGCGACACGCCGGCAAGACGCGCTATTTCATCCAGTTTCACAATCACTCCACATCGGTAATGCCATGGCGCAGGCCAATAGCCGCAGCATAGCTAAAGGTAAGCTTTTTTTACATCTAACCGCAGAAAGCGCCAGCGGGCAACCGCTTTTAATGGCAAAAATGAGGCATATCAGAAAATAAAAAAACCCGGCAGAACGCCGGGTTAGCAACAGAATGGATTATCACCAAGGATGATTAACGCATAATACGATCGCCGCGTGAAACGCCTACCACGCCGGAGCGCGCAACTTCGACAATTTCCGCTACGTCCCGCAACGTACTAAGAAACGCATCCAGCTTATCGCTGGTGCCGGCCAGCTGAACCGTGTAAAGCGTTGGCGTCACGTCAACGATCTGCCCACGGAAGATCTCCGCGCTTCGCTTTACCTCTTCACGCCCATAGCCGCTGGCCTGAATTTTCACCAGCATAATTTCCCGCTCAATATGCGCCCCCTGCCCCAGCTCGGTAACGCGCAGCACGTCCACCAGCTTGTGCAGTTGCTTTTCAATCTGCTCCAGCGCCTTTTCATCGCCAACGGTCTGAATCGTCATGCGTGACAACGTAGGATCGTCAGTCGGCGCGACCGTCAGACTTTCAATATTGTAGCCGCGCTGTGAAAACAGACCGACCACGCGGGACAATGCGCCAGATTCGTTTTCCAGCAGAACCGATAAAATACGACGCATAATTAAGTCCTCTCCGTTTTGCTTAACCACATTTCGTCCATACTGCCACCGCGGATCTGCATTGGATAAACATGCTCGCTGCCGTCCACGTTAACATCCACGAATACCAGACGCCCCTGCGCGACCGTTTCCAGCGCCACCGCCAGTTTTTCTTCCAGTTCAGCTGGATGAGAAATAGAGATACCCACATGACCGTAGGCTTCCGCCAGCCGCACGAAATCCGGCAGCGATTCCATATAAGAATGGGAGTGGCGACCAGAGTAGATCATATCCTGCCACTGCTTAACCATGCCCAGATAGCGGTTGTTCAGGTTCAGCACCAGAACCGGCAGGTTGTACTGCAGCGCAGTGGAAAGCTCCTGAATATTCATCTGGATACTACCGTCACCGGTAACGCAAACCACCGTTTCCTGCGGCAGCGCCAGCTTAACCCCAATCGCCGCAGGCAGGCCGAAGCCCATGGTGCCGAGGCCGCCAGAGTTAATCCAGCGGCGCGGCCGCTCAAAAGGATAGTAGAGCGCAGCGAACATTTGATGCTGGCCAACATCAGAGGTGACATACGCCTCGCCTTTGGTCAGACGCCACAGTGTCTCGATCGCCGCCTGCGGCTTGATCTTGTCACTGTTGCGATCGAACTCCAGACATTTACGCGCGCGCCAGCCTTCGATGCTCTGCCACCAGTCGCGCAGGCTATCGAAATCCTGACGCGTATCCCCTTCCGGCAGCAGCTCCAGCATCTGTTGCAGCACCTGCCGCGCATCGCCGACCACCGGAATATCCGCCGCAACGGTTTTTGAAATCGTCGTCGGATCGACATCGATATGCAGCACGGTAGCGTCCGGACAATATTTCGCCAGATTATTGGTGGTGCGATCGTCGAAACGTACGCCAACGGCAAAAATAAGGTCGGCGTTGTGCATCGTCATATTGGCTTCATAGGTGCCGTGCATTCCCAGCATTCCCAGATTTTGACGATGCGTGCCCGGAAATGCGCCCAGCCCCATTAATGAATTCGTAACCGGCAGATTGAGTTTTTCCCCCAGGGCTTGCAGCTCTTCATGACAGCCGGAAAGAATGGCACCGCCGCCCACGTACATTACCGGCCTTTTCGCCCCCAGCAATGCCTGAACCGCGCGTTTGATCTGCCCTTTGTGCCCCTGAGTGGTCGGGTTATAGGAACGCATGCTGACGCTTTCCGGCCAGACATACGGCAGCTTATTGGCAGGGTTAAGAATATCTTTCGGCAGATCGATCACCACCGGGCCAGGACGGCCGCTGGCCGCCAGCCAGAACGCTTTTTTGATGATGGTCGGGATCTCTTCGGTCTGTTTCACCAGAAAGCTGTGCTTTACGATAGGGCGTGAAATACCCACCATATCGCACTCCTGAAACGCATCGTAGCCGATAAGCGAAGAAGGAACCTGGCCGGACAGCACCACCATTGGAATAGAATCCATATAGGCAGTGGCGATGCCGGTGATGGCGTTGGTTGCGCCGGGGCCTGAGGTGACCAGCACCACGCCGACGTCCCCCGTTGCGCGCGCATAACCGTCGGCCATATGCACTGCGCCCTGCTCATGACGCACCAGTACATGGTCAATGCCGCCTACGGTTTGTAGCGCGTCATAAATATCCAGCACTGCCCCGCCGGGGTAACCAAAAACATGCTTTACGCCCTGATCGATTAACGATCGGACCACCATCTCAGCTCCTGATAACATCTCCATTTTTGCCTCCCGGCTTTCAGTTTGCTTTCTACTCAGGCCGTTACCCACCATCGTCGCGCAATGCACCAGCGCCTGGCGATGGCTCTACGCAGAGTTAAACAGTGTGTTAATGCTCAAACCCTGAAATGCATTTTCAGGGGCAGGTACAGGGGGAATAAAGCCCTTGCAGATTTTTATCTTGGCTTTGGACAATTAACATAACCGCAGAAATCTTGTTGGGTAAACCCTAAACTTGTCGACAGGTTCGCAGTGGTTTTCTTAATTTCGCTGTTAACCAGACCGATTGACAGAAAAAACGCTGAAGCTGCCGCTTAATATCAGCGCATTATGCTGTGTATCGGTTTATTCATAGCAAAAACTTATCATTATCAGTTTTTTTAGCGTAACCGAAGCCGTAAAAGAAAAAACGGGAAATTATCGCTGGTAAGATATTCTGCCATACCCAATAGATTTGCTATTTTGTCCGGCAAATGTGCCGACGTTTCGGGATAAAAAATTCTGCCTTGGCCTTAACAACGCCTTATCAATCAATACCCTTTACATACCCAACATATTTAACCTTTTGATTTAAAAGAATTAAGTAAAAGTAAAAATCAACAAATATCATATATTCTGTTGATAACATCTGCTGTGATATTTATCTCTTTTCCATCAACCCTTTTTATGCAATTTACGGCTCCCCTCAGGGTTGACATCACTCACGCGATCAAGTACCAATAAAAACAGCACAGAAATTAATGGGGCCTGATTCAATGATTCGTTCATTCCGCCTACTCGGACTACTACTAAACGCATATCACTTGCGCGGTAGTCGTGTGGGCGGAATCAGTCACTGATTCAGGCTAACAAAACGAAAAAACCCGCGCCAATGCGCGGGTTTTTTTATGCTCGTGACACAGGCGAACCGGTAAAAGCCAACTGAAAGGAAAAATACGATGAGCCAACAAGTCATTATTTTCGATACCACTCTGCGCGACGGCGAGCAGGCTTTGCAGGCCAGTCTGAGTGTTAAAGAAAAACTGCAGATTGCACTGGCGCTGGAGCGTATGGGCGTTGACGTCATGGAAGTCGGCTTTCCGGTTTCCTCTCCTGGTGACTTTGAGTCCGTGCAGACCATCGCCCGCACCATTAAAAACAGCCGCGTCTGTGGGCTGGCACGCTGCGTGGAGAAAGATATCGATGCTGCTTATGAAGCGCTGCGCGTGGCGGAGGCTTTCCGTATTCACACCTTTATCGCCACTTCGCCGATGCATATCGCCACCAAGTTACGCAGTACCTTGCCAGAGGTGATTGAGCGTGCGGTCTATATGGTAAAGCGTGCGCGTAACTACACCAGCGACGTTGAATTCTCCTGTGAAGATGGCGGTCGTACGCCGATTGATGATCTGTGTCGCGTCGTGGAAGCAGCAATTGATGCTGGTGCCACTACCATCAATATCCCGGATACCGTTGGCTATACCCTGCCGCACGAATACGCGCATATTATCGCTTCGCTGCGTGAGCGGGTGCCCAACATCGATAAAGCGATTTTATCAGTGCATACCCATGACGATTTAGGCATGGCGGTTGGCAACTCCATCGCGGCAGTCATGGCTGGCGCGCGCCAGGTTGAGGGGACGCTGAATGGATTGGGTGAACGCGCCGGTAACTGCGCGCTGGAAGAAGTGATTATGGCAATAAAGACCCGCGCCGCCATGATGGACGTTCACACCAATATTCATCACCACGAAATCTGGCGCACCAGCCAGACCGTTAGCCAGATCTGTAATATGCCGATCCCGGCGAATAAAGCAGTGATTGGTTCCAATGCTTTCGCCCACTCCTCTGGTATCCATCAGGATGGCGTGCTGAAAAATCGTGAAAACTACGAAATCATGACGCCGGAGTCGATTGGTCTGAATCAGGTTCAGCTGAACCTGACATCACGCTCCGGCCGCGCGGCGGTAAAACACCGCATGGAAGAGATGGGTTATCAGGAAAGCGATTATAACCTCGATTCGCTGTATGACGCCTTCCTGAAACTGGCGGATAAAAAAGGTCAGGTATTTGACTATGACCTGGAAGCGCTGGCCTTTATTAACAAACGAAACGAAGAGCCGGAATATTTCCAGCTGAAGGATTTCAACGTCCAGTCAGGCTCCTCCATCACTGCCACCGCCTCGGTGCATATGATCTGCGGCGATGAGATTCAGTCAGAGGCCGCCACCGGCAACGGCCCGGTAGATGCCGTTTACCAGGCGATTAACCGTATCACCACCTTTGATACTGAACTGGTGAAATATCAGCTCACCGCAAAAGGCCACGGCGAGAATGCGCTGGGCCAGGTTGATATCGTGGTTGACTACAACGGGCGGAAATTCCACGGCGTGGGCCTGGCGACCGATATTGTTGAATCCTCCGTTAAAGCGATGGTTAACGCATTAAATACTATCTGGCGCGCCAAACAGGTAGAGCAGGAACTGCAGCGTAAATCGATTAAAGAACAGAAGGAAACGGTATAACCATGACGCAAACTCATCATATCGCAGTATTACCGGGCGACGGTATTGGTCCTGAAGTCATGGCTCAGGCGATCAAAGTACTGGAGGCGATTCGTCAGCGTTTTGGCATGCGCATTACCACCAGTGAATATGACGTAGGGGGCATTGCCATCGATCGTCACGGTGAACCGCTGCCTGCCGCCACGGTGACCGGTTGTGAACAGGCGGACGCAATTCTGTTTGGTTCGGTCGGCGGGCCAAAGTGGGAGCATCTGCCGCCAGCCCAACAGCCGGAGCGCGGCGCGCTGCTGCCCCTGCGTAAACATTTCAAGCTGTTCAGCAACTTGCGTCCCGCCAGCTTATATAAAGGTCTGGAAGCTTTCTGCCCGTTGCGCAGCGATATAGCCGCGCGTGGCTTCGATATTCTCTGCGTTCGTGAACTGACCGGCGGCATCTATTTCGGTCAGCCAAAAGGCCGTGAAGGCAGCGGTATGCATGAGAAAGCCTTTGATACTGAAGTGTATCACCGCTTTGAAATCGAACGCATCGCCCGTATCGCCTTTGAGTCGGCGCGCAAACGCCGCAGCAAAGTGACCTCCATTGATAAAGCAAACGTACTGCAAACCTCGGTTATGTGGCGTGAGATCGTCAGCGAAGTGGCGAAAGATTACCCGGATGTACAGCTGAGCCATATGTATATCGATAACGCCACCATGCAGTTAATTAAAGATCCGTCGCAGTTTGATGTGCTGCTCTGCTCTAACCTGTTTGGCGATATTTTGTCTGACGAGTGCGCAATGATTACCGGCTCGATGGGTATGCTGCCCTCTGCCAGTCTGAACGAGCAGGGGTTTGGTCTCTACGAACCAGCTGGTGGCTCCGCTCCGGATATCGCCGGTAAAAACATTGCTAACCCAATTGCGCAAATCCTGTCGCTGGCGCTGCTGCTGCGCTATAGCCTGGATGCGGATGAGGCAGCTAACGCCATTGAAAGCGCCATTAACCGCGCGCTGGAAGAAGGTTATCGCACCAGCGATTTGGCCGGTAACGGTCCCTCTGTAAGCACCGACGAAATGGGCTCGATGATTGCCCGCTTTATCGCCGAGGAAGTATAAAAATGAGCAAAACATTATACCAGAAGCTGTTTGATGCCCATGTCGTGCATGAAGCGCCCAACGAGACGCCGCTGCTGTATATCGATCGTCACCTGGTGCATGAGGTAACCTCACCGCAGGCCTTCGACGGGCTGCGCGCTCATGGCCGCAAAGTCCGCCAGCCGTCAAAAACCTTTGCGACCATGGATCATAACGTCTCGACGCAAACCAAAGACATCAACGCCTCCGGCGAGATGGCGCGTATTCAGATGCAGGAGCTGATGAAAAACTGCGCTGAGTTCGGCGTGCAGCTGTATGACCTGAACCATCCTTATCAGGGCATTGTGCATGTTATCGGCCCGGAACAGGGGATGACGCTGCCGGGCATGACCATCGTCTGCGGCGATTCCCATACGGCGACGCACGGCGCTTTCGGCTCGCTGGCCTTTGGCATCGGCACTTCAGAAGTAGAGCATGTGCTGGCGACACAGACACTGAAGCAGGGCCGTGCCAAAACCATGAAAATTGAAGTCACCGGCCAGGCCGCGCCAGGCATCACGGCGAAAGATATTGTGCTGGCGATTATCGGCAAAACCGGCAGCGCGGGCGGTACCGGTCACGTTGTGGAGTTTTGCGGTCCGGCGATCGAAGCGCTGAGCATGGAAGGCCGCATGACCTTATGCAATATGGCGATTGAGATGGGCGCGAAAGCGGGCCTGGTTGCGCCCGATGACACCACGTTTAACTATCTGAAAGGCCGTCAGTTCGCACCGCAGGGCGAACAGTGGGAGCAGGCCGTTAATTACTGGCGTACCCTGAAATCAGACAGCGACGCGCATTTCGATGCCGTGGTGACGCTGGACGCCGCTGAAATAGCGCCGCAGGTTACCTGGGGCACCAACCCCGGTCAGGTGATCGCGGTTAATCAGCAGATCCCTGACCCCGCTTCTTTCACCGATCCGGTAGAGCGCGCTTCGGCGGAAAAAGCGCTGGCCTATATGAACCTGCAGCCTGGCATAAAGCTGACCGACGTGAATATCGATAAAGTCTTTATTGGCTCCTGCACCAATTCACGCATTGAAGATTTACGCGCCGCCGCAGAGATTGCCAGGGGGCGTAAAGTTGCACCGGGCGTGGTTGCTATGGTGGTGCCAGGCTCAGGCCCGGTAAAAGCGCAGGCGGAAGCAGAAGGACTGGATAAAATCTTTCTTGAGGCGGGTTTTGAATGGCGTCTGCCCGGGTGCTCTATGTGCCTGGCGATGAACAACGATCGCCTGAATCCCGGCGAGCGCTGCGCCTCCACCAGCAACCGTAACTTTGAAGGCCGTCAGGGCCGTGGTGGACGCACGCATCTGGTTAGCCCGGCAATGGCTGCCGCTGCCGCCATCGCTGGCCGTTTTGCTGATATTCGTGAACTGAACTGAGGAATCGATCGTGGCGAAAAAATTTACTCAACATACCGGTATTGTCGCCCCGCTGGACGCGGCTAACGTTGATACCGATGCGATTATTCCCAAACAGTTTTTGCAAAAGGTGACCCGTACCGGCTTTGGTCAGCACCTGTTTCACGACTGGCGTTTTGAAGATGATGCGGGTACGCAGCCGAACCCCAGCTTCGTGCTGAATAAGCCGCAGTTTCACGGTGCCAGCATCTTACTGGCACGGGAAAACTTTGGCTGTGGCTCATCGCGCGAACATGCGCCCTGGGCATTAACTGATTTTGGTTTTCAGGTGGTGATCGCGCCCAGCTTCGCCGATATTTTTTATGGCAACAGCTTTAATAATCAGCTGCTGCCGGTACGGTTAAGTGAAGAAGAAGTGGATGAGCTGTTCCGTTTGGTCGCGGCCCAGCCAGGCATTGAGTTTACGGTGGATTTAACCAGCCAGACGGTTAATGCCGGCGATAAAACTTACGCTTTTGAAATCGACAGTTTTCGTCGCCACTGCATGATTAACGGTCTCGACAGTATTGGCCTGACGCTGCAGCATGATGCGGCTATCGCCGATTACGAACAGAAACAGCCCGCTTTTCTGCGTTAATCAGTAACAGGCCTTCCGGCGGTTGGCGTCGGAAGGCCTGCTTTTCTATCCAGCCCTATGCGTTGCGTACCCGCGTCGCCAGCGCAAAAGACCCTAGCGCCAGCCCCAGTGCCAGCCAGTAAACCGTATAGTGTCCAAACGACTCCGCCAGCGTTCCCTGTAAGAGACCGGCGAGAATGGTGCCGGTTGAGATACTGTTAGTGAATAAGGTGGTTGCTGCGCCTGGTCGCCCTGGCATTAAATCCTGAAACCACAACATTCCGATTCCGGCGATAATGCCGATAAACAGCGCGTTAAAAACCTGCAAAAACATCAGCGCAGTGCGCGACTGAAACAGCACCAGCCCCAGATAAAACAGCACGCCGGAAGCGATGGCGATCAACATAATACGCCGCTTGCCGGTGCGTTTTACGTAATGTCCGGCTAACAGCATAATCGGGATCTCCAGCCCGGCGGCGGTGCCCATCAGCAGCCCAGCCAGCCGCTCGGGAAGCCCCAGCACCGTACTAATATAGAGTGGCATATCAATGATATACATGGTGTTGCAGGTCCACATCATCATGGATGCCACAAACAGCAGCCGCACATCTTTATTGCGCCAGGCGCTGATCTGCGTCAGCAGCACCTCCGGGGACTGCTCTACGCGCGGCACCGACGGCAGCGCAAAACCAACCAGCGCCAGACAAATCAGAAACAGGATCGCTGCCACCACAAACATCGTGGTAAAGCCGTAATTCAGCGCCAGCGCAAAAGAGAGCGGCGGCCCAATCACCCATGCCAGCGAAAGCTGGGCGCGCATGACCGAACTAAACATCACCACTTCACGCGCCGAACGGTCGGCATATTCCCGTGCCAGCGCAAAGATTTGCGGCATGGAAACGCTGGCCAGCGAAGAGAGCAGCACGCCAAGAGTAATCAGCGTCAGGTAATGACGGTTAAAGGCAAACAGCAGGGCATTCACCAATGCCATCGAGCAACAGAACAGGATCAGCTTACGGCGATCGCCCCGATTATCCGAGCGCTTCGCCAGCAGTAAACTGACCACAATCCCGGCTACCGCGTTAACGGTATAAAACAGGCCTACCCAAAAAGGCCGCACGCCGACTTCATGCGACAGGAACAGGCTCAGCGTTGGCGCCTGCAGAGCGCCAGCGATACCCACCATAAAAGAGACGGCCATAAAAGCGAGATAAACCGGATTCAGACGGCGGCGGCGCGTCAGCAGAAATTTCATAACGTTTCCTGTACCTGGAAAAAAAGAATGGTAAGCACCCGCAAAACAGACGCCGCAGGCAGGCACACAAGCTGCATGGCTACGGTTATCGTTGTAGAAGAAAGCACAGGAAAACGAAAAAAGCCAGCAGCGTCAATGCCTGCTGGCGGTGTAATTGCACTCTACTCAGATGTTATAGCGGGGCGAGAGTTCCACAATATCGAACAGGCCCCGCCAGGATAAAAGTACGCCAGCCAATAAGGCTGCCTCCCGCACTTTTATCTGCCGTTATTATCGCCATAATAAGGAAATGGAAAAACTACCCAATCTTTTAACAGAGTTCCCCTTTTATGCCTTCATCACGCCTGCAACATCATTTTATTCGTCTGTGGCAGAGCTGTAACGGCCAGACGCAGGAAACCACGCTGCAAATGCTGGCGCAACAGATGCACTGCTCGCGTCGCCATATGCGTAACCTGTTAAATGCGATGCAGGCTGAAGGCTGGCTGCGCTGGGAGCCAGAGGCGGGACGCGGCAAACGTTCACAGCTGCATTTTTACGCCACCGGGCTGGCGCTTCGACAGCAACGCGCCGAAGCGCTGCTGGAGCAGGATCGCATTGAACAGCTGGTGCAGTTGGTTGGCGATAAAAACCAGGCGCGACAAATGATCACCTCGCGCCTGGGGCGCAGCTTTCGTCAGGGCAAACATATTCTGCGCATTCCCTATTATCGTCCGCTGCTTAACCTGCTGCCCGGCTCGCCGCTGCGTCGTTCGGAAACCCATCTGGCGCGGCAGATTTTCAGCAGTCTGCTGCGCATAAATGAGGAAAACGGGGAACTGGAACCGGATATTGCCCACCACTGGCAGTGCCTGTCACCACAGCACTGGCGTTTTTATTTGCGTCCCGCTATTCAGTTTCACCATGGCCGCGAGCTGGATATGACGGATGTGATCCTTAGCCTGCAGCGTCTGACGTCGCAGCCGCTTTTCTCCCACTTGAGCGCGATTGAATCGCCTACGGCCTGGACGCTGGATATTCACCTTAGTCAGCCCGATCGCTGGCTGCCGTGGCTGTTAGGCAGCGCCAGCGCAATGATTCTGCCCAAAGAGTGGCCAGAGCTGCCCAACTATAGCCGCCAGCCAATCGGCACCGGTCCCTATTCGGTAGTTCAGAACCAGCACTCGCAGCTTAAAATACAGGCGTTTGATGACTATTTCGGCTATCGCGCCCTGATTGATGAGGTCAACATCTGGGTACTGCCTGAAATCAGTGAAGAGCTGGTTTACGCAGGCGTTAAACTGCAGGGCGGCGGAAAGGATGAGAAATCGGAAGAGAGCCGGCTTGAAGAAGGCTGCTACTTTTTACTGTTCGATCAGCGTTCGGAAAAAGGACGCGATCCACAGATACGCCGTTGGGTCAGCACCCTACTAAACACCATAACGCTGCTGAACAACGCAAGCGCCGGCTATCAGCGCTACTGGTTTCCCGCCTGGGGATTGCTGCCGCGCTGGCATCATCGCCCGCCACAGCATACCCTCGCCAAACCGGAAGGGCTGACTGAACTGACGCTGACCTGGTATAGCGATCATATTGAACATCAGGGCATTGCCAGGCTGCTGGAGCCATTGCTGGCGGCGCAGGGAGTCCGCCTGATTACGCAGGAGATCGATTACGCCAGCTGGTATCACGGCACGGCGAAAAGCGATCTCTGGCTGGGCAGCGTTAACTTTACCCTGCCGCTGAAGTTTTCCGTTTTTGCTCTGCTGTATGAGCTGCCGCTGTTACATCACTGCATCGATATTGACTGGCAGGCTGATGCCGGACGCTGGCGTCGGCAGGAACTATCACTGGCGGAATGGTGTCAGGCGCTGGTGAATAACCATCACCTGCATCCGTTGTTTCATCACTGGCTGCTGCTGGAAGGAGAACGCAGTATGCGCGGCGTGCGGATGAATACGCTGGGATGGTTTGATTTTAAGTCTGCATGGTTTGCACCGCCGGAAACCTGATGCTTTCGTTAACCCACCGAAAACACTACACTAACAGCCGTTCTCAACGGGGTGTGGAAAACAACAAACTTTCCACTGAGAGAAACCCGTCGAACCTGATCCGGTTAATACCGGCGTAGGGATTTGAGATGCGGTATCCCCTCAGATCATGCGCCCTGTTATTTTTCCTCCTCAAGGAGCGCAACGTGTTGAAAAAATTTTTGCCCGTTCTGCTGTTGCTGTCTGCCCCAGTTTTTGCTGCCAGCCCCACGTTAACCGTTTATACCTATGACTCTTTCGCTGCTGAATGGGGCCCTGGTCCGGCGGTGAAGAAAGCATTTGAAGCGCAATGCGGCTGCGAACTGAAGTTTGTCGCACTGGAAGATGGCGTGTCGCTGCTGAATCGTCTGCGCATGGAAGGTAAAAACAGCAAGGCTGATGTGGTGCTTGGGCTGGATAACAACCTGATTCAGGCGGCGGAACAGACCGGCCTGTTTACGCCCAGCAACGTCAATACCGCCAGCCTGACGCTGCCGGACGGCTGGCGTAACCGCACCTTTATTCCCTATGACTACGGCTATTTCGCCTTTGTATACGATAAAAACAAGCTGAAAAATCCGCCGCAAAGCCTGAAAGAGCTGGTTGAGAGCGATCAACCGTGGCGGGTGATCTATGAAGATCCGCGTACCAGCACGCCGGGCCTCGGCCTGCTGCTGTGGATGCAAAAAGTGTACGGCGACGATGCCCCGCAGGCGTGGCAGAAGCTGGCGAAGAAAACCGTTACCGTCACCAAAGGCTGGAGCGAAGCCTACGGTCTGTTTTTGAAAGGCGAAGGCGACCTGGTGCTGAGCTACACCACCTCTCCGGCTTATCACCTGATCGCCGAGAAAAAGGATCACTATGCGGCGGCGAATTTTGCTGAAGGGCATTACCTGCAGGTTGAAGTTGCGGCGCAGCTGAAAAACAGCAGCCATCCGCAACTGGCGCAGCAGTTCATGCAATTTATGATCAGTGAACCGTTCCAGCAGGCGATCCCCACCGGCAACTGGATGTATCCGGTCACCAAAACCGCCCTGCCCGACGGTTTCAATACGCTGACGGTGCCGAAAACGGCGCTGGAGTTTACGCCTCAACAGGTTGCGCAGCAGCGCGCTGAATGGATTACTACATGGCAACGCGCCGTCAGCCGCTGATCCCCGGCTGGCTCTGGCCTGGCCTGCTAACCGCCACGCTGCTGGTTACCGTGGCGCTGCTGGCTTTTGGCGCGCTGTGGTTTAACGCGCCGGAGAGCGACTGGCGCAGCCTGCTGCAGGATAGCTATCTGCGGCATGTGGTTGCGTTTTCATTCTGGCAGGCGCTGCTTTCTGCACTTTTGTCAGTGGTTCCGGCGATTCCGCTGGCACGGGCGCTCTGGCGGCGGCGTTTCCCTGGTCGCCAGCTGCTGCTGCGGCTATGTGCGATGACGCTGGTGCTGCCGGTCCTGGTGGCAGTGTTCGGTTTGTTGAGCGTTTACGGACGCGAAGGCTGGCTGGCGCAACTCTGTGCACTGTTCGGCGTCAGGTATGATTTCTCCCTCTATGGGTTACAGGGCATTTTGCTGGCGCATGTGTTCTTTAATCTGCCACTGGCGACGCGTCTGCTGTTGCAGGCGCTGGAAAATATTCCCGGCGAACAGCGTCAGCTGGCGGCTCAGTTAGGGATCGAAGGCTTTAATTTCTTCCGCCTGGTAGAGTGGCCCTGGCTACGCCGCCAGATTTTACCGGCGGCGGCGCTGATTTTTATGCTCTGTTTCGCCAGCTTCGCTACCGTGCTGTCGCTGGGCGGCGGACCGCAGGCGACCACCATCGAACTGGCGATCTTTCAGGCGCTCAGTTATGACTACGATCCTGCGCGGGCAGCCTTGCTCTCTCTGTTGCAGATGGTTTGCTGTCTGGGGTTGGTGATGCTAAGCCAGCGCCTGAGTAAGGCACTGCCTGGCGGCGATGTTTCTCTGAACGGCTGGCGCGCGGCCCATCGCAGCCTGGGCTCGCGGCTGCGGGATACGCTGTGCATTACGCTGGCGCTACTGTTACTGCTGCCGCCGCTGCTGGCGGTGATTGTTGACGGCGCGCGTCAGGGCTTTAGCAGTTTGCTGCACCAGCCGGCTCTCTGGCAGGCAACCTGGACTTCGCTGCGTATTGCACTGGCCGCCGGTCTGATTGCCGTGCTGTTAACCATGCTGCTGCTGTGGAGCAGCCGCGAGCTGCGTCAGCGTCAGCGTCTGCTGGCCGGGCAGGCACTGGAGATGAGCGGCATGTTGATCCTCGCGATGCCGGGCATTGTACTGGCGACCGGCTTTTTCTTGCTGCTTAACAGCAGCGTCGGGCTGCCGCAGCAGGCAGACGGCATCGTGATCTTTACCAATGCGCTGATGGCGATCCCTTATGCGATGAAAGTGCTGGAAAATCCTATGTATGACATTACCGAACGCTATCAGCGTCTCTGTTTGTCCCTGGATATTCGGGGCTGGCAACGGGTGCGGATGATTGAGCTGAAGGCGCTGAAGCGGCCGCTGACTCAGGCGCTGGCCTTTGCCTGCGTGCTTTCCATTGGCGATTTTGGCGTTGTGGCGCTGTTTGGCAATGCCGATTTCCGTACGTTGCCCTTCTATCTTTATCAGCAGATTGGCGCCTATCGCAGTGCCGATGGCGCGGTAACGGCGCTGCTGCTGCTGCTGCTCTGCTTTATTCTGTTCACTCTTATTGAAAAGCTACCGGGACGCCATGCTAACGCTGACTAATCTCACCTGGATGTATCACCATTTGCCGATGCGTTTTACGCTGTCGCTGCAGCCCGGCGAACGCGTCGCGGTGCTGGGCCCCAGCGGCGCCGGTAAAAGCACCCTGCTCAGTCTGGTAGCCGGATTTCTGTCGCCGCACAGTGGCACTATTGTACTCAACGGCGCGGATCATACGCATAGCGCTCCTGCCCAGCGCCCCGTATCGATGCTGTTTCAGGACAACAACTTATTCGCGCATCTGACCGTGGCGCAGAATATTGGGCTTGGGCTGCATCCGGGATTAAAACTGAATGCGGCGCAGCACCAGCAAATAGAGAACATCGCACGGCGGGTAGGGCTGGAAGCCTGTCTGGATCGTCTGCCAGGCGCGCTTTCCGGCGGGCAGCGCCAGCGGGCCGCACTGGCGCGCTGTCTGGTGCGGGAAAAACCGCTGCTGCTGCTGGATGAGCCATTTTCCGCGCTCGATCCCGCGCTGCGTAAGGAGATGCTGGCGCTGGTGGATGAAGTGTGCCGCGAACGCAAACTTACGCTGCTGATGGTGTCACACAGCCTGGAAGATGCCGCACAGATTGCCGCACGCAGCGTACTGGTGGTTGACGGGCGGATTTACTGGGATGGCGCAACCCATTCCCTGCTGCGCGGAGAAACTGAGGCGGCGGAAGTGCTGGGCATTCACTACCCGCGTAAAGAGTAGATAAGCACTACCGCTTTCTGTGTGAAGCAGCAGACGAAGCGGGTTATCATGCCCGCTTCGTCATGCGTTGTGGATGAGGTAAGTAATTCTTATCCTACGAACACTTTCCATAGTAGCTGGCGGAAAATCGGCATCATTGGGTGGAACTGGATTGCCGTCAGGCTGCCCACGCCAAGTATAAAGCCCAGCGGCGCTAGCCAGCGCAGCCGCTCCACAGGCAGCCAGCGCGTCGCCCAGTCACGCTGTTTGTCGGCGCGCCACCAGCGCCAGCATAGCCATGCCCCCAGCCAAAGCAGCAGTGCCACCGCCAGCAGCAGCCAGATAAAACCGCCGCTCTGCGAATCCTTCGGCACATCGATCGCTACCCCGGCAAGGATGCCCGGCAACAGATAAAGCGGCGGCCATAAGATACTGCCAATGATGCTCGGCAGCAGAAACTTACGCGCCGGCAACTCCAGCATCCCTGCAGCCATCGGAATAAGCGGTCGCGTTGGCCCAACAAAGCGCCCTACCAGAATGGTAAACATGCTGTGCTGATGCAGCGCATGCTCGGTTCTGTCCAGCATTTTCTGGTGCTTTTTCAGATAGCTCCAGCGATGCAGTGGCCCCTGAAATTTCCAGCCAATACCATAGGAGATCCAGTCAGCCAGCAGGCAGCCCACCAGCCCTGCTGCCCAGGCGGGATAAAGCCCCAACTGGCCGCTGCCCACTAACGCGCCCAGGCTAGCCATCATGACCGTGCCAGGCAGCAGCAGGCCAACCAGCGCCAGCGATTCCAGAAACGTTACCAGTGCTACGGCAAATAGCGCCCATTCAAGTGATTGGGTAATTAGGTGTTCCAGCCAGGCTTCCATAAGCGTCCTCTGAGTCATCTTCGGCTGGATTGTCCTGAGCGGATGAGATAGCGTCAAGTAGGGATTTGTATGGGGATATTGACATGAATTGACAACGACTTTACCGCTGTCACAGAGGCGTAGCGCTCTGCCCTGCCACAGAAAAGCACGCTGGTCGGAATGATGGCAGGCTGGCGGCTCCGCCTTCCTGATTTAGTTAAATCCCACTTCAATCAGCTCACCATTCGCTTTTTGTATATAGCGGGTATTATTCAGCCAGTAACTGACTTCACCGTCACGGGTTAAGGTGATATACATTAACCGGTCCTTTTCGATACAGTTTTTTGGCGGTGGCATATCATCAAAACAAAGACGATCATATTTTTCCAGCGCTTTATAACCCTCGCCGAAGGCCCAGATAGCAATATTATAATCCTGTAGATAAGCCTTAGCGGAAAAACCATTCGCTTTCATTAATTCATCTTCATTCTTTAGCCACCAATTTATTTTTTGTTTACTGGTTAAAGGTAAGTGATCAACTAATATATGCCAGGAGTGCGGGCTCCTGTGTGTAGCGATGACGTTAACCGATCGATAAGAGAAATACGCAAAGGCTATTACTGATGTCACCATAACCGTTAAAAGTAAAGCAGCTAAACCAGTTAGTAATTTCCTCATGACTTCCCACCGGATATATTTATAATCGCACTCATATTAGTAAAATAAGGTTTATAGCCGAATCGCTGGTAACGCTGCAAAACAAACCAAATCCGAAAAAACTTAAACTGCCTAAATTTATGTTTCATAATATCAGTTTTATCAAGACCAAAGTGGTCTTGAGCCTGATAATGAACGCGGGCGCGCCATGTCTCTCTGCCCATGTCTAATGATAAAATTTTTATTTTCATGGCATAAATATCATGCACAGTAATACCCAGACCGTTAAAGCTATCCTGCGTTCTGTTGAATTTAGGCAAAATCGTGTCTTCAAATGTCGTGGTTAACCACGAGCTTGCCGAACAAGGGTAAAATCCTTTTTTATAATTTATATATCTGTCTATCGTGGCTTTTATCGCTTCTAGTGTGCTCTTCTCAGAAGAGTCTTTTAATATCTGCTCCCTTAATGCTCTGTCCAGCGCCTCATCACTAAATGGCGCGCCTTTACCATACTCCATATGGTGGATCATTTTATTAATTAGATGACGATAAGGGCTATAAAAAGAAAACGGTAAAGCCAGTCGACGCATTTCATCAAACATTAGCCTGGCACATTCGCGGTAGCTGCATATTTCAGTATCGGCACCACGCATATTATAAAACCTCGATTGTGGCAGATTGAAAGGTGATAATTTTATGCACGTATAAGGATTCACTCTCTCTGAGACATCCGTCAGATGATAAAAATCTTGTAACTGAGAGGCGGTTAAATCGCCAT
Organism: Pantoea sp. FN0302; assembly: GCF_050113775.1. Taxonomy (NCBI): domain Bacteria; kingdom Pseudomonadati; phylum Pseudomonadota; class Gammaproteobacteria; order Enterobacterales; family Erwiniaceae; genus Pantoea; species Pantoea sp. FN0302. The sequence goes on along the minus strand of NZ_JBNJSM010000004.1, from coordinate 88,202 downwards.
ATTTCATATCCGCGGCGGCCGTATCGTTCATCTTCCGTTGCGTGGTAAAAATAGTATAAGGAAAAGTTAACGCTTCCATTCATTATGCTCCCTGCGGAACGTACGATTACCAGCTATTTTTGGAAATTATTTAGCGCCTTATAAATATCTTTAAAGCGCAAAAAAGGATGCAAGACCTGTCCCGAATTAGGTGCTCCGTGTCCATACTCAACGCGCCTCAGGCACTGGATAAATAACCATGTTATACTGCCCTTTGTTTCAGATAAGAGGGCTTCTGGTGAGCAACATCCGCGCAGGCTTTTTGCTGACGCGCCACTGGCGCGATACGCCCAACGGCACCGAAATCGTGCTTTGGCTGGCCACTGACCAGGGGCCGCAGCGTGTTGTATTGCCGCCGCAGGAATCCGTCGCCTTTTTGCCCGCCGAATATCAGCAGCAGGCGCAACGGTTGCTGGCCGATGAACGCCACTGGCGGCTTACGCCGCTCGCGCTGAAAGACTTTCGTCAGCGCCCGGTGCTGGGGCTCTACTGCTCGCAGTATCGTCAGCTACAGCGGCTGGAAAAGCTGCTGCGTGAAAACAACATTCCACTCTATGAAGCAGACGTGCGCCCGCCGGATCGTTTCCTTATGGAGCGCTTTATTACCGCACCGGTCTGGTTTAGCGGAGAGTCCGCAGGCAACGATCTCATCAATGCCCGCCTTAAACCGCACCCCGACTACCGTCCGCCGCTGAAGTGGGCCTCGCTCGATATAGAAACTACCCAGCACGGCGAACTCTACTGTATTGGCGTTGAAGGCTGCGGCCAGCGCATTGTCTGGATGTTAGGGCCGGAAAACGGCGATGCCAGCCAGCTCGATTTCGAGCTGCACTATGTCGCCAGCCGCCCGCAGCTGCTGGAAAAGCTGAACGCCTGGTTCGCCAGGCAGGATCCTGATGTGTTGATTGGCTGGAACGTCGTGCAGTTTGATCTGCGCGTGCTGCAAAAGCATGCTGACCGCTACGGCATTCCGCTGCGTCTGGGCCGCAATCAGCAGCCGCTGGAGTGGCGCGAGCACGGCTTTAAGCCGGGCGTGTTTTTTGCCCAGGCGGCGGGCCGCCTGATTATCGACGGCATCGAAGCATTAAAGTCGGCTTTCTGGAATTTTGACTCTTTTAGCCTGGAGTCGGTGGCGCAACAGCTGCTGGGCGAAGGCAAAGCGATCAACAATCCGTGGCAGCGCATGGAAGAGATCAATCAGCGTTTCGCCAACGATAAACCCGCGCTGGCGCGCTATAACCTGAAAGACTGCGAGCTGGTCACGCGCATTTTTGAGAAAACCGAGCTGATGCCCTTTTTGCTGGAGCGCGCCAGCGTCAACGGTCTGGCGGCGGATCGCCACGGCGGCTCGGTGGCCGCCTTCAGCCAGCTCTATTTTCCGCGTATGCATCGAGCCGGCTTTGTCGCACCGAATCTCGGCGAGATTGCGCCGGAAGCCAGCCCCGGCGGCTATGTCATGGATTCACGTCCCGGCCTGTATGATTCAGTGCTGGTGCTGGATTATAAAAGCCTCTATCCCTCAATTATCCGTACTTTTTTGATCGATCCGGTTGGACTGATTGAAGGGCTGGCGCATCCGCAGGATGACGCCTCGGTGCCCGGCTTCCGTCACGCGCGCTTCTCCCGACATAATCACTGCTTGCCTGCGATGGTTAATCAGATCTGGCAAGGGCGGGAAGAGGCGAAGCGTCAGGGCAATAAGCCCTTATCGCAGGCCTTAAAAATTATTATGAACGCCTTTTATGGCGTACTGGGCACCAGCGCCTGTCGTTTTTTCGATCCGCGTCTGGCCTCTTCCATTACCCTGCGCGGGCATGAAATTATGCAGCAGACGCGCCAGCTAATAGAAGCACAGGGTTTCGAGGTGATTTATGGCGATACCGATTCCACTTTTGTCTGGCTGAAATCGCCCCACGACAGCGCCAGCGCTGATGCCATTGGCCGGGAGCTGGTGAACCATGTTAATCAGTGGTGGCGCGTCCATCTACAGGCGGAATACCAGCTAGAGAGCGCGCTGGAGCTGGAATATGAGACGCACTTTGTTCGTTTTCTGATGCCAACCATTCGTGGCGCGGAACAGGGCAGTAAAAAACGCTATGCCGGTTTGATTCGTGAAGGCGATCGGGAACGGATGGTATTTAAAGGGCTGGAAACGGTACGTACCGACTGGACGCCGCTGGCGCAGCAGTTCCAGCAGGAGCTGTACGGACGTATTTTTCGCGGCCAGCCCTGGCAGGACTATATTCGCACCAGGGTACAGCAGCTGCTGGACGGCGAGCTGGATGCGCAGCTGGTCTATAAAAAGCGGCTGCGTCGCCCTTTGCATGAGTATGAGCGCAATGTGCCGCCGCACGTGCGTGCCGCGCGTCTGGCTGATGAGCATAATCAGAAGCTGGGCCGTCCGCTGCAGTATCAAAAAGGCGGTTCTATCCGCTACGTGATCACCACTTCCGGCCCGGAGCCGCTGGAGGCGCGAACGTCAACGCTGGACTACGATCACTATTTATTTAAGCAGCTACAACCGGTGGCTGACGGGATATTACCCTTTGTGCAGGATGACTTTGCTACACTGATTACCGGGCAGTTGGGGCTTTTTTGACAGGTGACGAATCCATTACCTTCCAGTACCATAGCGCCCTTCCTGAACTTCACCGCTCCTGAGCATCAGCCAGACACCCTATTGCCTGGCCGCAACGCTATTGTCCGAGCGGGAGCATGACATCTGTTATTACGAGAATCGAGCTAAATATCTATGCCTTTTACACTTGGTCAACGCTGGATCAGCGACACGGAAAGCGAGCTGGGGCTGGGAACTGTGGTTGCACTGGATACCCGTATGGTTACCCTGCTTTTCCCTGCTACCGGTGAAAACCGTCTCTATGCGCGAAATGATTCTCCCATTACCCGTGTGATCTTCAATCCCGGCGATACCGTGACCAGTCATGACGGCTGGCAGCTGGAAGTGGCCGAAGTGCGCAATGATAATGGCCTGGTAACCTATATCGGTACCCGTCTGGATACTCAGGAATCCGTAGAGCTGCGCGAAGTGCTGCTCGACAGCAAGCTGGTATTCAGCAAGCCACAGGATCGTCTGTTCGCCGGTCAGCTTGACCGTATGGATCGTTTTGCGCTGCGTTTTCGCGCGCGTCGCTATCAGAGCGAGCAGTATCGTTTGCCTGTTAGCGGTTTGCGCGGAATGCGTACTAACCTGATCCCGCATCAGCTGCATATCGCTCACGATGTGGGCCGTCGCCATGCGCCGCGCGTACTGCTGGCGGATGAGGTTGGCCTGGGTAAAACCATCGAAGCGGGGATGATTATTCATCAACAGCTGCTGGCTGGCCGCGCCGATCGCGTGCTGATTGTGGTGCCGGAGACGCTGCAGCATCAGTGGCTGGTGGAGATGCTGCGCCGTTTTAACCTGCGCTTTTCGCTGTTTGACGATGCGCGCTATGCCGAAGCACAGCACGACAGCGACAACCCGTTCGATACCGAGCAGTTGGTTATCTGTTCACTGGATTTTGTGCGCCGTAATAAGCAGCGTCTGGAGCTGCTGGCGGATGCCGAATGGGATCTGCTGGTGGTGGATGAAGCGCATCATCTGGCCTGGAGCGAAGGCGAACCGAGCCGCGAATATCAGGTGATTGAGCAGCTGGCGGAGCAGATCCCTGCCGTGCTGCTGTTAACGGCAACGCCCGAGCAGCTGGGCATGGAGAGCCACTTTGCCCGTTTGCGTCTGCTGGATCCCGATCGTTTCCACGATTTCGAGCAGTTTGTCGCTGAGCAGCAAAATTACCGTCCGGTGGCCGATGCGGTTGCCATGCTGCTGGAAGATAAGGCGATCGGCAACGATGAGATGAACGCGCTGAGCGAGCTTATCGGCGAACAGGATATTGAGCCGCTGCTGCAAACCGCTAACGGCAAGGGCGAAGGCAAGCAGGCGGCGCGCGAAGAGCTGATTCGTATGCTAATGGATCGCCACGGCACCAGCCGCGTGCTGTTCCGCAACACCCGTAACGGGGTAAAAGGTTTCCCGCAGCGCGTGCTGCATCAGATCCGTTTGCCGCTGCCCACGCAGTATCAGACGGCTATCAAAGTTTCTGGCATTATGGCGGCGCGCAAGTCAGCCGAAGAGCGCGCGCACGATATGCTTTATCCAGAGCAGATTTATCAGGAGTTCGAAGGCGACAGCGGCACCTGGTGGAACTTCGATCCGCGCGTTGAATGGCTGATGGGCTATCTGACCAGCAACCGTGATGAGAAGGTTCTGGTGATTTGTGCCAAGGCGGCGACCGCCCTTCAACTGGAGCAGGTGCTACGCGAACGCGAAGGTATTCGCGCTGCGGTGTTCCATGAAGGTCTTTCGCTGATCGATCGCGATCGCGCCGCTGCCTGGTTCGCCTCGGAAGAGAATGGCGCACAGGTGCTGCTCTGCTCTGAGATTGGTTCAGAAGGTCGTAATTTCCAGTTCGCAAATCGGCTGGTGATGTTCGATTTGCCGTTTAACCCCGACTTGCTTGAGCAGCGCATTGGGCGTCTTGATCGTATCGGCCAGGCGCGTGATATTGAAATCATGGTGCCTTATCTGGAGAAGACGGCACAGTCGGTGCTGGTGCGCTGGTATCACGAAGGCTTAAATGCCTTTGAACAGACCTGCCCGACCGGTCGTACCGTATACGATAGCGTGCACGATCAATTGATCGGATATCTGGCCGCGCCGGAGAATAGCGAAGGTCTGGACGCGTTTATCCATGCCTGTCGCAAGCAGCATGACACGCTGCGCTCTCAGCTGGAGCAGGGCCGCGACCGTCTGCTGGAGCTGAACTCTAACGGCGGCGCGAAGGCCGAGGCGCTGGCCGATGAGATTAGTCAGCAGGATAATCATATTGAGCTGGTGAATTTCGCGCTTAATCTGTTCGATATTGTCGGCATTAATCAGGAAGATCGCAGCGATAATTTGATTGTGCTGACGCCTTCCGATCATATGCTGGTGCCTGATTTCCCGGGGCTGCCGGAAGAAGGCTGTACCATAACTTTCGATCGTGCGCAGGCGCTGTCGCGTGAAGACGCACAGTATGTGACCTGGGAGCATCCGATTATCCGTAATGGTCTCGATCTGATTCTGTCCGGCGATACCGGCAGCTGCGCCCTGTCGCTGTTGAAGAACAAGGCGCTGCCGGTGGGCACGCTGCTGATGGAGCTGATTTACGTGGTTGAAGCACAGGCGCCGAAGCATCTGCAACTGACGCGTTTCCTGCCGCCGACGCCGATGCGTCTGTTGGTGGATCGTAAAGGCACCAATCTGGCCGATAAGGTGGAGTTTGAGAGCTTTAACCGTCAGCTGAACGCGGTGAATCGTCATAACGGTAGTAAGCTGGTGAATGCGGTGCAGCAGGATGTGCATGCTATTCTTCAGCTGGCGGAGCCGCAGGCAGCAGAAGCGGCGCGTAAGCTGATTGACGCCGCACGTGTTGAAGCCGATGAGAAGTTGAGCGCCGAGCTGGAGCGTTTGCAGGCGCTGAAAGCGGTTAACCCGAATATCCGTGAAGATGAGATCGCCGCGCTGGAGAGCAATCGCAGCGAGGTGCTGGCCAGCCTGAACGATGCCGGCTGGCGTCTGGATGCGCTGCGTCTGATCGTGGTTTCTCATCAGTAAGCTAACCGGAGAACGCACAGGCTATGGAACCCTATAACCCGCCGCTGGAACCCTGGCTGCATATTCTGTATCAGGACGATCACATTATGGTGGTCAATAAGCCGAGCGGGTTATTGTCTGTGCCTGGGCGTCTTGAGGAGCATAAGGATAGCGTGATGACGCGTATTCAGCGTGATTTTCCGCTGGCTGAATCGGTGCATCGTCTGGATATGGCAACCAGCGGGGTGCTGGTTGTAGCGCTGAATAAAGCTGCAGAGCGCGAGCTAAAGCGTCAGTTTCGCGAGCGTGAGCCGGAGAAGAGCTATGTTGCCCGAATCTGGGGGCATCCGCAGAAAGACGACGGTCTGGTGGATTTGCCGCTGATTTGCGACTGGCCAAATCGTCCAATGCAAAAAGTTTGTTTTGAAACCGGCAAGTCGGCGCAAACGGAGTATCAGGTGCTGGAGCGGGCGGCAGATAATAGCGCCCGTATTCAGCTGAAGCCGATCACCGGACGTTCGCATCAGCTCCGTGTGCATATGCAGGCGTTAGGTCATCCAATTTTAGGCGATCGTTTTTATGCGCATGAGGCGGCGCTGGCAATGGCATCTCGCCTACAGCTGCATGCGGAGTGGCTGACGATTACGCATCCCGCATTTGGCAATAAGATGACGTTTCGCCAGCCCGCCGATTTTTGACGGATTTGCGGGCGCGGATTGCATCGACTGGTGGTTCGGATGATTGCGTGGCGGGATTGCTTTGCTGATGGTTAGGCGGTAACGCGGCGAAATTGCGTGGGCTGGATGATTGTGAGGGCGTCAGCGGCGGGCGGGTCGTTCCGTAAAGACGCAAAAGACGTCATCCATGACAGCTCGGCCCGCGCCGTCCCTGCCGCGGGACGCTTTACTACACGACCCGCCCGCTGCTTCCCATACTTCTGAGTCGCCTGTTCGCCGCTTCTCAGGCTGCTGCGTTGCTTATTTGCCGCTTCTCATATTACTAAGTTATCTGTTTGCCGCTTTTTACGCTATCGAGTCACCGGAGTGCCGCTTTCCAGGCTATTAAACTGCTTGTCTGTCGCTTCCCATACTCTTGAGTCGCGGGTGCGGTACTTCTCACACTATCGAGCGGCTTGTCTGTCCCTTCCCATACTATTGAGTCGTCGGTTCGCCGCTGATCTATCAACGATGTAGTTTTTATTGGTTAAGTATCGCAAGCGCGGGCTCAAGGGAGTGGGAGGGCCGGGGCCGTGAGGCGGACCTCCCGCGCCAGGGATGGCGCGGGCGGAGGCCCCAGGGATGGGTGCATGCCGTGCCGCCGATGGCCCCGGCCCTCACGCAACCAGCACGGAGCTGCCCTCAGGTTATCCGCTGGCTATCCGGCAACCAGCACGGAGGTGCCTTCAGGCTATCCGCTGGCCTTCCCGCGTTCAGCGCGAAAACAGCTTCAGACCGATGCCATACTCTGCCGCGCCGGTTCAACAAACTATTTAAAATTTCGTTCCTTGCGAATCAGATCCCACGCAGCCTGAATCTCCTGCGCCTTCTGCTTCGCCATCTCCATCATCTCCGGCGGCAGCCCTTTCGCTACCAGCTTATCGGGATGATGTTCCGCCATCAGCTTACGCCAGGCGCGTTTAATGGTCATATAATCATCGGTGGGTTTCACGCCTAACACCTTACAGGCTGCCTCCAGCGTGGGTCCCTGCTGCGCGCCATAACCTTGCCCGCCCTGCCCGCTACCGCCCCACGAATGATATCCGCCGCCAAACTGCTGGCCGCCTTCCATCATGCGCAGAAACTGATCGAACTGCGTGCGCGAAATACCTAACTCTTCCGCGATCACATACAGCACCTGACGCTCGTTAGGATGCAGGGAACCATCGGCAAACGCGGCCTGAATCTGAATCTCTAAAAACATCCTGATCAGATCAAAGCGCCCAAAACAGGCGCTGCGTAACTCACGCAGCTTATGGCGCAGCGGATAATCGCTCTGCTTGCCTTCACGAAACGCCTGCTGCGCCTGGGCGCGCGCCGTACCGTGCAGCTGCATGCGATCCATCTGCTGAGAAGCGATCTGAATATCCGCTTCGGTTACCCGGCCCTTGGACTTGGTAAGATGCCCCATCACCTGAAACGTGGTGCGGAAAAAAATCGACTGTCGGGTCTGATTGTTAGAAAACCAGGCTTTTCCCTGTGTCTCACGGATTTTATCGACTAAGTGGCCCAGCACCAGCCCTAGCAGCAGCCCCCAAAAGCCTGCTCCGGATAACAATCCCAGCAGTAGACCAATTACTTTTCCCCAATAGCGCATATACTCCTCAATTCGCCATGCCGAAGGCTAAAAATTGCATTATCATACCTGTCATTTATCTCACTGCCTAACGGCAACGCGGACAGACAAGGATTAACACTGGCGCAACGCAGTACAGTACGTTAGTCTCTGACCGTTTTGTCGGCATGATGCCAGTAATTACGGAATTCTCGATACCGCGTATGAAAAAACGTATACCCACACTGCTGGCCACGATGATTGGCGCAGCGCTTTATAGTCAGCACGCCCTCGCCGACGATTTAATGTCGCAGTGTATGCTGGGCGTACCAAACTATACCCGTCCCGTGGTTCAGGGTGACGCCAATCAACTGCCGGTAACGATACATTCTGATGATGCGAAGGGTAACTATCCCGACGATGCGGTCTTTACCGGCAAAGTGGATATTCAGCAGGGCAACAGCCGCCTGCGTTCCGACGAAGTTCAGCTGCATCAGCGTCAACAGCCTGGCCAAACCACCCCGCTTCGCACCGTCGATGCGCTGGGTAATGTGCACTATGATGACAACCAGGTCATCCTGAAAGGTCCGAAAGCCTGGTCTAACCTGAACACCAAAGATACCAACGTCTGGAACGGCGATTATCAGATGGTGGGGCGTCAGGGGCGCGGCACCGCCGATCAGATGAAACTGCGCGGCAACAACCGCTACACCATCCTGGAAAACGGCACCTTTACCTCGTGTCTGCCAGGCAGCAATAGCTGGAGCGTGGTCGGCTCGCAGGTTATTCAGGATCGTGAAGAGGAAGTGGCGGAAATCTGGAACGCACGTTTTAAAATTGGTGCCGTTCCGGTTTTCTACAGCCCTTATTTGCAGTTGCCGATCGGCGATCGACGCCGCTCTGGTTTCTTGATCCCTAACGCCAAATATAGCAACAATGATGGCTTCCAGTTTGCGCTGCCCTATTACTGGAACATCGCGCCGCAGATGGATGCCACTATTACGCCAAACTATCAGAGCAAGCGCGGCCTGCAGTGGCAGAACGAATTCCGCTATCTGACCACCGCCGGTAGCGGCCTGATTGAATTTGACTATCTGCCGAGCGACGACGAATACAAGCGTGACGAAGCGGCGCGCGGTCATGACGATGGCGACTCTAACCGCTGGCTCTTCTTCTGGCGTCATTCTGGGGTGTATGAACAGCACTGGCGCTTTAGCGCCAACTACACCAAAGTCAGCGATCCTTACTATTTCAACGATCTCGACTCTAAATATTATTCCACGACCGACGGCTACGCCACGCAGAAGTTCAGCGTCGGCTATGCGGATACCAACTGGAATGCCACGATCTCCAGTAAAGATTTCCAGATTTTTGATACCAACCGTTCAAGAAACGTCTATCGTGCGCAGCCGCAGTTCGACTTTAACTACTACAAAAATGACATTGGGCCGTTCGATACCCATCTTTATGCGCAGGCGGTGCAGTTCTCCAACGTAAACGATGAGTTGCCGGATGCGGTACGTCTGCACGTGGAGCCAACCATTAACCTGCCGCTGGCCAACGAATGGGGCAGCCTGAACACTGAGGCAAAACTGCTGGCAACCCACTACCAGCAGAGCAATGTTGATTATTATAACTCCCGCACCGGTAACGCAGATAATCAGTTAAAGGGAAGCGTTAACCGCGTTATGCCACAGTTTAAAGTGGATGGCCGCATGGTGTTCGAGCGCAACATGAACTGGGCGGAAGGCTATACCCAGACGCTTGAACCACGCATCCAGTACCTCTACGTTCCGTATCGCGATCAGAGCCATATCCAGGCGTATGACTCTACGCTGCTGCAAACTGACTATACCGGCCTGTTCCGCGATCGTACTTACAGCGGTCTGGATCGTATTGCTTCAGCCAACCAGGTCGCCAGCGGCCTGACCTCGCGGATTTATGATACCGATCTGGTTGAACGTTTTAACGTATCCGTAGGTCAAATCTATTCGTTTACCCCGTCGCGTACCGGGCTGAACAGTACCAGCGATGAAGATGACACCGGCAGCCTGATCTGGGCCGGTGACACCTGGTGGCGCGTTAGCGACCGTTGGGGCGTACGCGGTGGCCTTCAGTACGATACGCGTCTGGATAATATTGCGCAGGGCAACGCGGTGGTGGAATACCGTCGTGACGCTGACCGCATGGTGCAACTGAACTACCGTTACATCAGCCCGGAATATGTCGCCAGTGCGCTGAACCGCAACATTACCAACAATCCGATTTACGAAAACGGTATTTCGCAGGTTGGGATGACGGCCAGTTGGCCAATCGCTGACTCCTGGGCCGTAGTGGGCGCGTACTACTACGATACCAAGGAGAAAAAGGCGGCTGATCAACTGGTAGGCTTACAGTATAGCTCCTGCTGTTATGCCATCCGCGTGGGTTACGAGCGTAAAATCAATGGCTGGGAAAACAGCGAAAGTAAGTACGAAAACCAAATCTCATTCAACATTGAGTTGCGTGGCCTGAGCCCGAACTACGGACTGGGCTCCAACCAGATGCTACGTGAGGGCATTCTGCCTTACCAGCGCGCTTTTTGATGTTGTAATGTTTGACAGGCAAACCCGCAGTGCGGAAAGAAAATGGAAAAAGTATGAAGAACTGGAGAATGCTGATACTGGGTGTGGCGCTGGCCGCTAACACCGCGATCGCAGCCCCGCAGGTAGTTGATAAAGTCGCCGCCGTGGTGAATAACGGCGTCGTTCTGGAAAGTGATGTTGATGGCATGATGCATTCGGTGAAAGCGCAGGCGCAGCAGGCTGGACAGCAACTGCCTGATGACCGCACACTGCGCCATCAAATTGTTGAACGTCTGGTGATGGATAACATTATCCTGCAGATGGGCAAGCAGATGGGCATACAGATCTCCGATCAACAGCTGGACCAGGCGATAGCTAACATTGCCGCGCAGAACCGGATGTCGCTGGATCAGATGCGCAGCCGCCTGGCCTATGACGGCGTTAATTACAACGCCTACCGCGAGCAGATCCGCAAAGAGATGCAGATTGCGGAAGTGCGTAACAATGAAGTACGCCGTCGCGTAACCATTCTGCCGCAGGAAGTCGAGACGCTGGCCAAACAGGTTTCTGCACAAAATACGCAGGGCACCGAACTGAATATCAGCCATATCCTGCTGCCGCTGCCGGAAAACCCGACGCAACAGCAGGTTGACGATCAGGAAACGCTGGCGAAACAGCTGATGAGCGAACTCAAGAGCGGCGCTGACTTCGGTAAGCTGGCAGTCACCTACTCCGCCGATCCGCAGGCTCTAAAGGGCGGCAACATGGGCTGGGGCAAAATTGAAGAGCTGCCGACTCTGTTCGCTCAGGCAGTAAGCACTGCGAAAAAAGGTGATATTGTTGGCCCTATTCGTTCCGGCGTTGGCTTTCATATCCTGAAAGTGAATGACCTGCGTGGTGAAAAACAGAATATTTCAGTGACCGAAGTTCATGCGCGTCATATTCTGCTGAAGCCATCGCCGATTCTTACCGATGACCAGGCCCGCCAGAAACTCACGCAGGTTGCTACCGATATTAAAAGCGGCAAAATCAGCTTTGCGGCAGCAGCCAGGCAGTTCTCTGACGATCCGGGTTCAGCGAACCAGGGCGGCGATTTGGGCTGGAGCTCACCGGAAATTTTCGATCCAGCCTTCCGTGATGCGCTGCTTCGTCTGCAGAAAGGCGAAACCAGTCAGCCGGTTCACTCCTCTTTTGGCTGGCACCTGATTCAGCTGCTGGACACGCGTCAGGTTGATAAAACCGATGCGGCGCAAAAAGAGCGCGCTTACCGTCTGCTGTTTAACCGTAAGTTCGCTGAAGAAGCGCAAACCTGGATGCAGGAACAGCGCGCCAGCGCCTATGTAAAAATTCTGGATGCCAATGCTCAGTAACGCTCGCGTTGTTATCACTCCCGGCGAACCCGCCGGGATTGGTCCCGATGTTACATTGCAGCTGGCGCAGCGCGACTGGCCGGTTGAACTGGTGGTTTGCGCCTCGCCCCAGCTGCTGATGGAACGTGCCCAACAGTTGGGTTTGCCGTTGACGCTACGCCAGTATCAACCGGGCACCCCTGCACAGCCGCAGCGGGCCGGTACGCTAACCGTTTTGCCGGTTGAACTGGCTGCGCCGGTTATGGCCGGAAAGCTGGCGGTAGCTAACAGCCACTACGTGCTGGCAACCCTTGCCCGTGCCTGCGATGGCTGTCTCAGCGGTGAGTTCTCTGCGTTAATTACCGGCCCGGTGCATAAAGGCGTTATTAACGACGCCGGTATCGCCTTCAGCGGCCACACCGAATTTTTTGCCGACCGCGCCGCCTGCGAACGCGTGGTGATGATGCTGGCTACCGAAGAGCTACGGGTCGCGCTGGCTACCACGCATCTGCCGCTAAAAGCGGTGTCAGACGCCATTACCGAAGCCAGCCTGCATGAAGTGATCTCTATTCTGCATCAGGATTTACAGCGTAAGTTTGGCATTAGCCAGCCGCATATTCTGGTTTGCGGCCTGAATCCGCACGCTGGCGAAGGCGGACATATGGGTCGTGAAGAGCTCGATACCATTATCCCGGCGCTGGATAAGCTGCGTCAGCAGGGCATGCAGCTCACCGGCCCGCTGCCGGCGGATACGCTGTTTCAGCCCAAATATCTTCAGCATGCCGATGCGGTTCTGGCGATGTATCACGATCAGGGCCTGCCGGTTCTGAAATATCAGGGCTTTGGCCGCGCGGTGAATATCACCCTTGGCCTGCCCTTTATCCGTACCTCCGTTGACCATGGCACCGCGCTGGAACTGGCCGGTCAGGGTAACGCTGATGCGGGAAGCTTCATCACGGCGCTTAATCTCGCCATCAATATGATCAAAGAAGTCAATGAATAATCGTGTCCACCAGGGTCATTTCGCCCGCAAACGTTTTGGACAAAACTTCCTTAACGACTCTTACATTATCGACAGCATCGTTGCGGCGATTCATCCGCAGCGCGGCGAAGCGATGGTAGAGATCGGTCCCGGCCTTGGCGCCCTGACTGAGCCCGTCGGCGAGCGCCTTGATGCGCTGACCGTTATTGAACTGGATCGCGATCTGGCTGCGCGTCTGCAAACCCATCCGTTCCTCGGCCCCAAGCTGACTATTTTTCAGCAGGATGCCATGACCTTCGATTTTGCCCAGCTTGCAGCTGAGCGCGGTCAACCGTTGCGTGTCTTTGGCAACCTGCCCTACAACATCTCTACGCCGCTAATGTTCCACCTTTTCAGCTATACTAGTGCGATCAAAGATATGCACTTTATGCTGCAAAAAGAGGTGGTCAATCGCCTGGTTGCTGGCCCGGACAGTAAAGCCTATGGACGTTTAAGCGTGATGGCGCAATATTATTGTCAGGTGATTCCAGTACTGGAAGTACCGCCGGAATCCTTTACGCCAGCGCCTAAAGTGGATTCCGCCGTGGTTCGCCTGGTGCCGCATGCTGTGCAGCCACATCCGGTTGAGAGTGTTCGTGTGCTGAGCCGCATTACCACCGAAGCCTTCGGCAAGCGCCGTAAGACACTGCGCAATAGCCTTGGCCACCTGTTCAGCGCTGAGGTCATGGAAAATCTGGGCGTTGATGGCAGTCTGCGTGCGGAAAATGTCACCGTTGCGCAATATTGCCAGTTAGCAAACTGGTTATCTGCGCATCCCGAGTCGCAGGAGAGCTAAACGCATGATTGAGTCGTCCCGAGTTTGTGTTCAGGTACAGAGTTTTTACGTCGAATCGCAATCTGCCCCGGATGAAGATCGCTACGTGTTCGCCTATACCATTACCATCCGCAATTTGGGGCACGAAAAAGTGCAGCTGCGTAGCCGTTACTGGTTAATTACCAACGGCAACGGGCGCGAAACGGAAGTTCAGGGCGATGGCGTTATCGGTGAACAACCCTCTATTGCGCCAGGCGATGAATTTCAATATACCAGCGGCGCAGTACTGGAAACGCCGATGGGCACTATGCAGGGGCACTATGTGATGATTGACGAACGAGGCGAACAGTTTCATGTCGACATTCCCGTCTTTCGCCTCGCGGTGCCTTCGCGCATTCACTGATGAGAAACCCGGCTACGGCCGGGTTTGCCGTTTCTTCTCCGGATAATTATTTCATGAGTACATACCTTATTGGCGATGTTCACGGCTGCTACGATGAACTGCACTCTCTGCTGCAACAGGTCGCCTTTGATGCTGAAAAAGATACGCTGTGGCTAACTGGCGATCTGGTCGCTCGCGGACCAGGCTCGCTGGAAGTGCTGCGCTATGTACGTTCGCTGGGCAGCGCGGTACGCATGGTGCTGGGCAATCACGATCTGCATCTGCTGGCGGTTTTCGCGGGCATCAGCCGTAATAAACCGAAAGATCGTCTCACTCCGCTGCTGGACGCGCCTGACGCGGATGAGCTTATCAACTGGCTACGCCGACAGCCGCTGCTACAGGTAGACGAAGAGAAAAAGCTGGTGATGGCACATGCCGGCATCACGCCGCAGTGGGATATTGAAACGGCAAAAATGTGCGCGCGAGAAGTTGAGTCTGTGCTCTCCAGCGACAGCTATCCGCTCTTTCTTGATGCGATGTATGGCGATATGCCGAATAACTGGACGCCCGAGCTCACCGGCCTGGCACGCCTGCGCTTCAGCACCAACGCGCTGACGCGGATGCGCTACTGCTTTCCGAATGGACAGCTGGATATGATTTGCAAAGACGCGCCCAATTCAGCGCCGCCACCGTTAAAACCCTGGTTTACTATCGCAGGCCCGGTAGCACGCGATTATACGATTATTTTTGGTCACTGGGCTTCGCTGGAAGGCAAAGGCACGCCGGAAGGGATTATCGGTCTGGATACCGGTTGCTGCTGGGGCGGCACGCTGACCATGCTGCGCTGGGAAGATCGTCAGCTGTTTATTCAGCCTTCTAACCGCCTGCAGGCCAGTGAAGCCGTAGAAACCACCCCAGCCGCGCTGCGCTCCGAATAATAACCGGGCCAGATGGCCCGGCATTGATTCTTATGCCCCGACAATACCGCCATCTTCGCGAGTGATCATGATCACTGAAGAGCGCGGACGCGGGCTGTTATGAGGGAAGTGAGAATCGCCCTCTTCTCCTGGGTGCTGTACGTTAACAAACAGGGTGCGATAATCTGGCGTAAAGGTGATGCCCGTTAGCTCACAGGATTTCGGCCCTACCATAAAGCGCCGAATTTCGCCGCTGTTTGGATCGCCAACCAGCATCTGATTATTACCCTGTCCCTGATAATCGCCCTCATTGCTGTATTTCCCGTCGGTCAGGATCCACAAACGTCCGGCGCTATCAAAGCCCAGCCCGTCCGGGCTGTTAAAGGTATTGTCTGCCGTGATATTAGGCGTACCGCGCTGCACTCCCTGCGGGTGCGCTATCGGGTTGCCGCACAGCACAAAAATATCCCAGCTGAACTGCTGCGCCGTGGCGTCGCCCTGCTCATCCCAGCGAATAATCTGGCCATAAATATTGTCGGGACGCGGGTTAGCCGCATCCACCGGCATCTTTTCATTACCGCGCTTGTTGTTATTGGTCAGTGTACAGTAGGCGCGACCGTCGTGCGGGTTCACCGCGATCCACTCAGGACGATCCATACGCGTGGCTTTCACCACATCCGCCGCCGCGCGCGCGTTAATCAAAATATCCGCCTGACTCTGGAAACCGTTTTCTGCAGTCAGTCCGTTTTGTCCGTGAACCAGCGCCAGCCAGCGGCCCGAGCCCTTCAGCGGCGTACCGCTTTTATCACCTTCGAACACCGCAACGTACAGCGTTCCCTCATCCAGCAGCGCTTTATTTGCTGCTGGATTAGCGTGATCAACTTTGCCCGTGGAGACATATTTATAGATATATTCGCCACGCTCATCGTCGCCCATATAAACCACCAGCTCACCGCTTTTTGCTACCGTCACCGCCGCGTTTTCATGTTTGAATCGCCCCAGCGCGGTTCGCTTTACCGGCACCGAGGCGGGATCGAGCGGATCTATCTCTACGATCCAGCCGTGGCGGTTGAATTCGTTGGGATTTTTTGCCACGTCAAAACGATCGTCAAAATCGGACCAGTTGCGCTCCGGCTCGCTGGCGTTGAGCGTATAGCGTTTCTGCTGCGCTGTGGGTTTGAAATCAGCGGCTTTGGTGCCGAAGTAAGTATCGAAGTTCTCTTCGCAGGTGAGGTAAGTTCCCCAGGGGGTTTTGCCGTTGGCGCAGTTGCCAAAGGTGCCCAGCACCGTTTTCCCTTCAGGATCGGCTGCGGTTTGCAGCGCCGCATGGCCTGCTGCCGGTCCGGAAAAATGCATCAGGGTGTTGGCAGTAATACGACGGTTATAGCGTGACGGACGCACCACGCGCCAGCGATTATCTTCGCTACGTGCAACCTCAACGATCGATACGCCATGCCCCGCCTGCGATTTTTTTACATCTTCCAGGCTGGTCGCTTTGCTGCCGCCGTGAGGGAACAGGTACTGTTCGTTTACATACTCATTATTGATCGCCATTACGCCACGGTTATCATCCAGGGCGAAAAAGCTCATACCATCATTATTATCACCGAACTGCTTTTCCTGATCGGCAGCGCTGTTATTTCCCTGAGGATCGAACGCAGGCGCGCCATCCACCAGCGGCTCGCCCCAGGAGATAAGCACTTCAGCCCGATAACCCGGTGCGATAGTAATTTCATCAGCGGTAGAAGCAGGAACCGCCTTAAATCCCAACAGCGGGCTACCGTTTGGTGCTGACTGCACTTTAGCCAGAGCAGAAAAGCTGACGCCGCCGCCAAGAAAGCCTGCCAGCCCTAATGCGCCGGTTCCGGCCAGCAATTTACGACGCGCCGGGCTTGGCAGTGATTCCATGTTTAATTCAAGGATTTTATCGCTCATTTTGCATTGCTTCCCGTTATAGTTTCCCAGACTGGAAGCAATGCTAGAGGGCAAAAATGACAGCAATGTTACAGCTGGCGGATAAGGAAGCTTTTAACCGACGTTATCAGCGGCGCTCAAGAATTTCAAAGCAGTAGCTGTGGGAATTTTTCTCATCAGCGTCATGAAATTCACTGAATACCGACTGCCATTCATCCGGTTCGTAGTCCGGGAAGTGCGTATCGCCTTCTACTTCCGCATCAATGTGCGTTAGATAAATACGATCTGCGCGGTCCAGCATCTGCTCATAAATACGACCACCGCCAATGACCATGATCTCTTCAACGTCGCCCGCTGCTGCTAAGGCATCGTCCAGTGAGGTCACCCAGGTTACACCATCCGTTGCTTTTCCTGGCTGGCTGCTGACCACAATATTATGGCGTCCCGGCAACGGGCGGCCTATCGATTCCCAGGTCAGACGCCCCATAATCACGGGTTTATTCAATGTATTACGCTTAAACCAGGCTAAGTCCGCAGGCAGATCCCACGGCATAGCGTTTTCCATCCCAATAACGCGATCGGCTGCTAAAGCCGCTATCAGGCTTATCATCATAAATTCTCAACAGGGTGTAAAATTGGCGCCATCATACGTAAAGGCGAAACTTTCGTCGATAGCCTGATTAGTGGATTTACGTAAAGGTTTTTAAACCGTGACTGATGGTGACAAAGGCGGCTGTTCCAGGCCGATTCGGCACTTTTTCAGGAAAACGCAGCGGCGCATTGTCCTGAAGACATCGGCGAACGCCCTCTTGTTATAGTAAGCAATAATTTGGCTCATTGTTATGCGTTCAGAGCACTTATGCTATTCAACGGGGCTGGATATGCGGGCGATTATTTCTGTGCGGCGCGACAAGAAGTGGTATAACTTCCCTTGAATACTTCCTGAAATATCGATAACTTTAAGTTCAGTTCAATTGTTATTTCCTGTTTAATCTTTAATTCCCGGAATAGCCATCAATTTAAGGCCTACTCTTTGTAATTAAAAATATCAGGATATAGTATATTCCCTAATATAATTTTCTCTACAACCATTTAATAACAAATCAGTACGAACTCTTCGCCAGACGCTCTGCCATTCCAGGAAGAGATAGTCCCGGATGAATATGCTGTTCTTCATCTTATCGCGTGTCGGTTAAATAATTAACACAGACATGGCAGGCACAGGGAGTCATAACAGACTAATATGGACAGGAAATATATTTTCTTTAATGGCGGGATCTGCTGCTGGCTGCTGGGGTTGGTAGCAAGCTTTTTTTCTTTGACCTGGGCGGGGATTTTTGGCCTCCTGGCTGTCGGGTCCTTTTTACTTTACGCATCACAACGGAAGATTGTCACTATGTTTAAAAAACAAAATAAATCAGCAGAAATAGCGTCAAAAAAAGAGCCTGTTACCTCAACGGGATTGCTGGATAAAGCCGCGCCGCATGTGGACGAGCAAACAAATAATACGGTCATTGCTCGTGATGTCTGTTTTGAGGGTAATTTAAAAGCGGTAGGTCAGGTTTATATCTATGGCGAAGTACAGGGAAATATTATCGCTAACGAAGGTGTAGTAAAAGTCATGCGCAGCGGGCTGGTCAACGGCAATATTAGCAGCCAGGAATTAATAATCAACGGCACTGTGAAAGGCGAATGCAAAGCAGAATCGATGGATATTGGCGAACATGCCAATATTAACGGCGCGCTCGATTATGTCACGCTGTCGGTGAAAAAAGGCGCCATGTTTGTAGGCAGCGTGGAAACCTCCAGGAAGCCTGACGCTACGCCTCAAACAAATATTATCGGGCTGGCATCTGCCGCAGCCGCTATCCCCAGCGATCCCGTAATCAACGTAGAAAAGGCAAACCTGCCAACCGGTAAAAAGCGCCCCTGAACGTGGGCTGCCCGCCATAAAAAACGGCTCCCGCAGGAGCCGTTTACGCTATCAGCCGGTGCTCAGGCTGACGTTATTTAGCCTTAAGCTGAGCGTGCATCTCCTGTACGGAAATCACTTTCTCCGTTGGGTCAGCATTCAGCGCCATCGCAGTAGCAAAGCCGCCGTTCAGCGTGGTGTCATAGTGCACTTTGTACTGCAGCGCGCTACGGCGAATGACGCGTGAATCCTCAATGGCCTGCCGTCCTGCAGTGGTATTGACGATATAGCTGTATTCGCCGTTCTTCAGACGGTCCTGAATATGCGGGCGTCCTTCATGCACTTTGTTCACCAGACGGGGGTTAATGCCTGCTTCACCCAGCACAACCGCCGTACCGTGCGTAGCATCAAGCTCAAAGCCGAACTTCAACAGTTTGGCAGCCAGGTCAACCACACGTTTTTTGTCGCCTTCACGCACCGACAACAGCGCCCGGCCCTGCTTTTTCATGTTGGACTGCGCGCCCAGCATCGCCTTGGAGAACGCTTCGGCAAAGGTGCGGCCAACGCCCATCACTTCCCCCGTTGAGCGCATTTCCGGTCCAAGAATCGGGTCCACGCCAGGGAACTTGTTAAACGGCAGTACTACTTCTTTCACTGAATAGTAAGGTGGGATAACCTCTTCAGTTACGCCCTGCTCCATCAGCGTTTTACCGGCCATTACGCGCGCGGCAACTTTTGCCAGCGGCACGCCGGTCGCTTTAGAAACGAAAGGCACGGTACGTGCAGCGCGCGGGTTAACCTCAATCAGATAAACTTCGTTATCTTTTACCGCAAACTGCACGTTCATCAGACCACGTACGCAGAGCTCAAACGCCAGCTTCTCTACCTGCTGCCGCATGACATTCTGAATTTCCTTGCTTAGCGTATAGGCGGGCAGTGAACAGGCGGAATCACCAGAATGCACCCCGGCCTGCTCGATATGCTCCATGATGCCGCCAATCAGTACGCGCTCGCCGTCGCAAATCGCATCAACATCAACTTCTACCGCGTCGTCCAGGAAACGATCCAGCAGCACCGGCGCATCGTTAGATACAGAGACAGCCGTCTGGAAGTAGCGCTTCAGATCCTGCTCGTCATACACAATTTCCATCGCCCGGCCGCCCAGCACATAAGAAGGACGCACCACCAACGGATAACCAATATCTGCTGCTTTCTGTACCGCCTGTTCCAGCGCCGTTACCGTGGCGTTCGCAGGCTGCTTCAGGCCCAGGCGGTCTACCGCCTGCTGGAAGCGCTCGCGATCTTCCGCACGGTCGATAGCGTCCGGGCTGGTACCGATAACCGGTACGCCAGCGGCTTCCAGCGCACGTGCCAGCTTCAGCGGCGTCTGACCGCCATACTGTACGATAACGCCTTTCGGCTGCTCAATTCGTACGATTTCCAGCACATCTTCCAGCGTTACCGGCTCAAAATAGAGACGGTCGGAGGTATCATAATCGGTTGAAACGGTTTCCGGGTTGCAGTTGACCATGATGGTTTCATAACCATCTTCGCGCAGCGCCAGCGCAGCATGAACACAGCAGTAGTCAAACTCAATGCCCTGACCGATGCGGTTTGGTCCGCCGCCCAGCACCATGATTTTTTCACGATCCTGGTTTGGATTCGCTTCGCACTCCTCTTCATACGTGGAGTACATATAGGCGGTATCGGTCGAAAACTCGGCGGCGCAGGTATCAACGCGCTTATAAACCGGATGCAGGTTGTACTGCTGGCGCAGTTTGCGTACTTCTGCTTCGCTCACGCCGGCCAGATCCGCCAGACGCGCATCGGCAAAGCCCTTGCGCTTGAGCGTGCGCAGGAAATCGGCATTCAGGCCGTTAATACCTTCCTGAGCAACCTGCTCTTCCAGACGCACCAGCTCTTCAATCTGTACCAGGAACCAGCGATCGATATTGGTCAGGTTAAATACGCCGTCTACCGACAGGCCAGCACGGAACGCATCGGCTACGTACCAGATACGCTCGGCGCCTGCATCTTTCAGCTCGCGGCGGATACGCGTCAGCGCATCGGCATCATCCAGATGTACTTTCGGGTCGAAGCCGTTAGCGCCGACTTCCAGTCCGCGCAGCGCCTTCTGCATTGACTCCTGCAAGGTGCGGCCAATCGCCATCACTTCGCCAACCGATTTCATCTGGGTTGTCAGACGATCGTTGGCACCGGCAAATTTTTCAAAGTTAAAGCGCGGGATTTTAGTCACGACATAGTCGATCGAAGGCTCGAACGAAGCAGGCGTACGGCCGCCGGTAATGTCGTTCATCAGCTCATCCAGCGTATAACCTACCGCCAGCTTCGCCGCGACTTTAGCGATCGGGAAGCCGGTGGCTTTGGAGGCCAGCGCCGAGGAGCGGGATACGCGCGGGTTCATCTCGATAATAATCAGACGGCCATTTTTGGGGTTCACCGCGAACTGCACGTTAGAACCGCCGGTTTCCACGCCGATTTCACGCAGTACCGCCATCGAGGCGTTACGCATGATTTGGTACTCTTTATCGGTCAGGGTTTGCGCCGGCGCAACGGTGATGGAGTCACCGGTGTGGATGCCCATTGGATCGAAGTTTTCAATGGAGCAGACAATGATGCAGTTATCCTTCTTATCGCGCACCACCTCCATCTCATACTCTTTCCAGCCAATCAGCGATTCATCAATCAGCAGCTCTTTGGTAGGTGAGAGATCCAGACCGCGTTCGCAAATCTCTTCGAACTCTTCGCGGTTATAGGCGATGCCGCCGCCGCTGCCGCCCATAGTAAAAGAGGGACGGATAATGCAGGGGAAGCCGACATCCGCCGCAACCTGCAGCGCTTCTTCCATATTGTGCGCAATGCCGGAGCGCGCCGTTTCAAGGCCAATCTTCTTCATCGCCTTATCGAAACGCTGGCGGTCTTCCGCTTTATCAATCGCGTCCGCTGTGGCGCCAATCATGGTCACGCCGAACTCCGCCAGCACGCCCTGACGCTCCAGCTCCAGCGCGCAGTTCAGCGCCGTCTGGCCGCCCATAGTAGGCAGCACCGCATCGGGACGCTCTTTCTCGATGATTTTACGCACCACTTCCCAGTGGATCGGTTCGATATAGGTGGCATCCGCCATTTCCGGGTCGGTCATGATGGTTGCCGGATTGGAGTTAACCAAAATAACGCGATAGCCTTCTTCACGCAGCGCCTTACAGGCCTGCGCGCCGGAATAGTCAAACTCGCACGCCTGGCCGATAACAATCGGGCCAGCGCCCAGAATCAGGATGGATTTTAAGTCAGTACGTTTTGGCATTATCTCTGTTCCTTTCCTGAAATTTATTTCTGGCCGGCACGGGCCGCTTCAATCAGTTCGATAAAGTGATCGAACAGCGGCGCCGCGTCATGCGGGCCTGGGCTGGCTTCCGGATGTCCCTGGAAGCTAAACGCGGGTTTATCTGTGCGGTGAATGCCCTGAACCGTCTGATCGAACAGTGAAACATGGGTCACGCGCAGGTTGGCAGGCAAATCGTTTTCATCAACCGCGAAGCCGTGGTTTTGCGCGGTAATCATCACGGTGTCGTTATCAAGATCTTTTACCGGATGGTTGCCGCCGTGATGACCCAGCTTCATTTTTACCGTTTTTGCCCCGCTGGCCAGCGCCAGTAGCTGATGACCGAGGCAGATACCGAATACTGGAATCTCTGTTTCCAGGAAACGCTGAATCGCGCGGATAGCATAGTCGCACGGCTCCGGGTCACCCGGTCCGTTTGCCAGGAAAATACCATCAGGATTGAGCTTCAGCACCTCTTCCGCCGGCGTCTGTGCCGGGACCACTGTCAGGCGGCAGCCGCGATCCACCAGCATGCGTAAGATATTTCTTTTTACGCCAAAATCGTAAGCGACCACATGGTAAGGCAGCTCTTCTGCAGTTTTTGCAGCAGGCAGGCCTTCATCCAGCGTCCAGCTTCCCTGCGTCCAGCTGTAGGTTTCGCGGGTACAAACCTCTTTTGCCAGATCCATACCTTTCAGGCCAGGGAACGCCTGCGCTTTTTGCAGCGCCAGCTGCGCATCCGGCGCGTCGCCCGCAATGATGCAGCCATTCTGCGCGCCCTTTTCACGCAGCAGACGCGTGAGTTTACGCGTATCGATATCGGCGATAGCGACGATATTGTTGCGTTTCAGGTAAGCCGACAGCCCTTCTTCGTTACGATAGTTGCTGGCGATCAGCGGCAGATCGCGAATAACCAGACCCTGCGCATGTACCTGAGAGGATTCTTCATCAGCGACATTGGTGCCGACATTACCAATATGGGGATAAGTAAGAGTGACAATCTGGCGAGAATAGGAAGGATCTGTGAGGATTTCTTGATAACCGGTCATTGAAGTATTGAAAACTACCTCTCCCACCGCCGATCCTGTCGCCCCAATGGCCCGACCGTGGAATTGGGTTCCGTCTTCCAGAACCAAAATCGCTGACTTATTCAAAACGTCCTCCAGGGAATAAACAGTCATAATATTTGCATATTAATTCATAACGCATCGATGAATCAATGCAAAAACCGCTGTTATTGTCGATTTTTGGCAAATTGCGCGCATTCTAATGATCGACTTATGGAATGTCTACCCTAAAGGCTATTTTTTATGTCTGTTTTAGCCATCACAGGCTAAAAAGATAAGATTCCCCCTAAAACCGAGGCTATTCCTGGCAAGAAAACCGATTGCATCCAGCAAGCAACAGTAAAAAAGACGTTAACGTGTGAAAAAGTGGACCAAATGGTCAAATTTAGCTTTAGCAGCACAACGGAAAGCAGGAAAACTTATAGAAAAAGCAATCAAAGCAACATAATAGATCAAATGCATTATTATTCAATTAAAGCAAAAAGGGCTAAGAAATAGCCCCTTAAATTCAAATAGTTAAATTAAAACAAATTTTATATATATTACAAATCATCAAGGTTAAGCACGCTTCTCATATCATAAAGGCCTGTATTTTTCCCGCTAACCCACTCAGCCGCCTTTACCGCGCCTTTTGCAAAGGTCATACGGCTGGAGGCTTTATGAGTTATCTCCAGGCGTTCACCAATATCTGCAAACATAGCGGTATGCTCGCCTACAATGTCACCTGCACGTACGGTGGCGAATCCGATAGTTTGCGCGCTGCGCTCTCCGGTATGGCCTTCACGCGCGTAAACCGCATGATCATTAAGCGACCAGTTCATTGCATCAGCAATCGCTTCCCCCATCGCCAGCGCGGTGCCGGAAGGAGCGTCAACTTTATGGCGATGATGCGCTTCGATGATTTCGATGTCCGCATACTCGCCCATGACTTTCGCCGTTTTTTCCAACAGCTTCAGCATTAAATTTACGCCGATGCTGAAGTTAGCGGCAAATACGATGCCGATCTCCTGAGCCGCCTGTTTAATCGCAGCCTTACCTGCATCGTCAAATCCGGTGGTGCCAATCACCATCCCTTTGTTATGACGGCGGCAGAAATCAAGATAGGTCAGCGTTGCTTCCGGGCGGGTAAAATCTATCAGGATATCGAAATGATCTACCACCGCCTCAAGGCTGTCACTTATTGCCACCCCAAGCGTCCCGATACCTGCCAGTTCGCCAGCATCGCTACCTACCAGTGAAGAACCTTCTCGTGCCAGCGCCGCGCCAAGCGAGACACCTTCAGTCTGCTCTATCGCCTGAATTAACTGTCGTCCCATCCGTCCGGGCGCGCCGACGATAGCTATGCGGATATCATTGCTCATATTTATTCATTCCTGACTCAAGTCTGTGCATACAAAACGCAATTAGGTTAAACAGCGGGTGCGGGACGCGCCACCATTAAGTTGGATAATAAGAATTTTAGGCTGCGGGCAAGAAATTATCAGAAAAGCAACTTATGCGGATGAGAAAAGGGAAAATGCGCCGCAAAAGGTTTACGGCGCGCTGAGCTAAACCGCCCGACGATTAACGATCACACCTCACAGAAAAGGTTATTCCACTGGTGTAACCGGTTCAGGCTTGTTTTTGCCTTTGCTGATAGCGGACATAACGATACCCATAATTGTCATCCCGCCTGATATCGCCGTACCGACAATACCTGCTGTCATAGCGACAAAACCCAGCCCAAGGGTAGGCACGCCAAGAACGGCACCGCCAACAATAACGGGAATGTTTAACGCCAGGCCAGCATAGCCCATGCCAAGCATGGCATCGGCAGGCATAAGCGCACCGCTGACGGCCTGAATCTGATTGATTTGCAACTCTCTCATTTGTAACTCCTTTTAACTTTATTATCAGAATGCTACACGCAGTCTGCATCCCTTCGAAATCAACAGGCGTTTAACGCAAAGAATAAAAGCCTGCGTGTAACAGAAAAATGCTACTGCAAGCCTCCTGCTAACTCAATGCAGCCAGAGGACATGAGTAAAATCTAACACTTAAAGGATTCGGCTGGCGGGAAGAGAAATGAAAACGCCCGGAACGGGAAAGCATTCCGGACGATGCAGATCAACCGATCTGGCGGGTTTCGAGACGTAACTCTTTGGGCACCTCAAAAACAATATTTTCTTCACGTCCGCTCAGTTCAGTGACCTCTTCGCCACCAAACTCGCGTAGCCGCTGAATCACTTCCTGTACCAGGATATCGGGTGCAGAAGCGCCTGCGGTAACGCCAACGCAGTCAATGCCCTGTAGCCAACTCTCCTGGATATCAGCGGCGGAATCGATCAGCTGTGCACGCTTACCGGCACGCTGAGCCAGCTCTGCCAGCCGGTTGGAGTTAGACGAGTTTTTAGAGCCGACCACCAGCACCACATCCGCTTCGGCAGCCAGACTGCGTACGGCTTCCTGACGATTAGTAGTGGCATAGCAGATATCATCTTTGCGCGGCCCAACGATATTCGGGAAACGCTGGCGCAGCGCATCGATCACCGCAGAGGTATCATCAACCGACAGCGTGGTTTGCGTCATAAAACACAGGTTATTTTCATTTTTCACCTGTAGTTTAAACACATCCTCTGGCGACTCGACCAGATACATGCCGCCCTGAGCGTTGCTGTATTGTCCCATGGTGCCCTCCACTTCCGGATGGCCCGCATGACCGATCAAAATCGCTTCGGTGCCTTTGCGGCTGGCACGTGCCACTTCCATATGGACTTTAGTCACCAGCGGACAGGTGGCATCAAACAGCATAGTCAGTTGACGCGCTTTCGCCTCGGCCCGTACCGCCTGAGAAACGCCATGTGCAGAAAAAATCAGGATCGCACCATCTGGCACTTCGGTAATTTCTTCAATAAAAATCGCACCGCGCTCACGCAGACTGTTGACGACGTAGCGGTTATGCACCACTTCATGACGCACGTAGATCGGCGCGCCATACATTTCCAGCGCCCGCTCGACAATGCTGATGGCACGGTCAACGCCAGCGCAAAAGCCACGCGGATTAGCTAACAGGATCCTCATGCGCCGTCCTCCAGAACCGGGTTAACTTCCAGTACTTCAATATCGAAATGAACCTTATGGCCCGCTAAAGGATGGTTAAAATCCACGGTGATTGAATCTCCGGCGATCTCGCGGATCACGCCGGGCATCTCGCTACCGTCCATACCGGTAAACAGCATAATGGCTCCGATCTCCGGCTCGCCCGCCTGCATAAAATCACGGCGGGAAAAGTATTGGATCAGATCGGGAATAACGTTGCCAAAAGCCGCCTCCGGCTCAAGCGCGAACGCTTTCTTATCGCCGGACTGCAACCCCAGCAGCGCCGCTTCCAGTGGTTCTGAAAGGCTGCCGTCGCCAAGGCGAAACAGTGCCGGTTTGCCATTAGCTCGCGTGGACTCAGCCGTAGAGCCATCTTCCAGTTTTAAGGTGAAGTGCAGCAGCACCGCGCTATCGCGCTGTACAGAATCGGTCATGCCTTGCCCTTTTGCTTCGCCTGCTTGCCGGAAGGCGTGATAAAGCCCTCCAGCACGATCAGCGCGGCGCCAACGCAGATACCGCAGTCGGCAATATTGAAGGTGGCGAAATGCCACCCGCCAATATAGAAGTCGATAAAATCGACGAC
The DNA here is from genome assembly GCF_050113775.1 of Pantoea sp. FN0302. Classification (NCBI taxonomy): domain Bacteria; kingdom Pseudomonadati; phylum Pseudomonadota; class Gammaproteobacteria; order Enterobacterales; family Erwiniaceae; genus Pantoea; species Pantoea sp. FN0302. The sequence continues at coordinate 61,355 of NZ_JBNJSM010000004.1, read as the reverse complement.
AAAGCCGTGCCAGGCGCGATCAAACAGGTTACCCAGCGCGCCGCCAATAATCAGCGCGTAGGCAATATTGTTAAGTTTTTGGCTGGCGGCAGTACGATACATCATTACCAGCAGCGCCACCGCAATCGCGATGGCGATACCCGCAAAGAACCAGCGCTGCCAGCCGCCTTTATCCGCAAGGAAGCTAAAAGCCGCCCCGTAGTTGTGGGCATAAAACAGGTTGAGATACGGCATAATCGGTATCGTTTCATGCAGCGCCATGTTGTTCATCACCCACAGCTTGCTGGCCAAATCGATACCAATGACCACCACCACCAGCCAGAGCCAACGCAGTCCGGTTGCAAAAAGAGATTTACGCATCAGGCAAACTTACGCTCTTCGCCGTTACCGGCAACGTTAGTGACGCAGCGTCCGCAGATATCCGGGTGTGCGGCGTCCAGTCCAATATCGGTAGTGTAATGCCAGCAGCGCGGACATTTCTCGCCTTCCGCTTTATGCAGCACGATTTTCAGACCTTTTAACGCTTCGCTCTGCTGTGCTTCTTCCGGCGCCAGTGCATAATCTGCAACCTGAGCCCCTGAGGTCAACAGCACAAAGCGCAGCTCATTACCCAGCGCGGTCAGTTTCTCTGCCAGCGCGGCATCAGCGTACAGCGTGACCGTTGCTTCCAGCGAACCGCCGATACGTTTGTCGCTACGCGCCTGCTCAATCACTTTGTTTACTTCGCTACGCACTTTCAGCAGCTCAGCCCAATAGGCATCATTCAGCGATTCGCCTTCATCCAGACCAAACAGGCCGTCATACCACTCTTCGGTAAAGACATACTGCGCGCGTTTACCCGGCAGATAGCCCCAGATTTCATCGGCGGTAAAGGACATAATCGGTGCCATCCAGCGCACCAGCGCCTCGACGATATACCACAGCGCGCTTTGGCAGCTGCGACGCGCCACGCTGTCGCTTTTCGCGGTGTACTGACGATCTTTAATGATATCGAGATAGAAAGAACCCATCTCAATCGAACAGAACTGCATCAAACGCTGCACAACTTCATGGAAGTCGTAGCTGGCATAAGATTCAATAATATCTGCCTGCGCTGCCTGCGCACGACCCACGGCCCAGCGATCCAGCACAACCATCTCTTCCGGCTTCAGCAGATCGGTTTCAGGATTGAAGCCGTTGAGGTTCGCCAGCAGGAAACGCGCAGTATTACGGATACGACGGTAAGCATCGGCAGAACGCTTCAGGATCTCATCTGAAACCGCCATTTCGCCTGAATAGTCGGTCGAGGCGACCCACAGACGCAGAATATCGGCGCCCAGCTTATTCATCACATCCTGCGGGCTGACGGTGTTGCCCAGCGACTTGGACATCTTGCGGCCCTGGCCGTCAACGGTGAAGCCGTGCGTCAGTACCTGACGGTAAGGCGCTTTGCCTTTCATCGCCGTGGAGATCATCAGCGAAGACATAAACCAGCCGCGATGCTGATCCGAGCCTTCCAGATACATATCGGCACTGTGACCGTGGAATTCCGGACGTACATCAACCACAGAAGCGTGCGTGGAGCCAGAGTCAAACCAGACATCCAGCGTATCCGGCACCTTCATATAGTTGTCGGCATCATCGCCCATCAGATCGCGCGGATCGAGATCCCACCACGCCTGAATGCCATCCTGCTCAACGCGCTGCGCCACTTTCTCCATCAGCGCCAGCGTATCCGGATGTAGCTGCTCGGTCTCTTTATGTACGAACAGCGCCATCGGCACGCCCCAGGTGCGCTGACGTGAAATACACCAGTCGGGACGGTTGGCAACCATCGATTCAATACGCGCCTGACCCCAATCCGGGATCCACTGCACGCCTTTGATCTCTTTCAGCGACTGCGTGCGCAGCCCTTTCTGATCCATGCTGATAAACCACTGCGGCGTGGCGCGGAAGATAATCGGCGTTTTATGACGCCAGCAGTGCGGGTAGCTGTGATGCATTTTCTCTACATGCAGCAGCGCGCCTTTCTCACGCAGCAGCTCAACGATCATATCGTTGGCTTTGAAGACATTGACGCCATCCAGCTCAGGATAAGTTCCCGGCAGATAGCGGCCATCCGGCCCAACCGGGTTAGCGGTTTCCAGATTATATTTCTGACCGATCACATAGTCGTCCGGGCCGTGGCCTGGCGCGGTATGTACCGCACCGGTACCGGCATCCAGCGTAACGTGTTCGCCCAGCACCACCGGTACGTCAAAAGCGAGGAACGGATGCTGGAAGCGCATCAGCTCCAGCGCCGCGCCGGTTGCATTGCCCAGCACGGCCCACTCGCTGACGCCTGCGCGTTGCATAACGCTTTCCACCAGATCTTTTGCCAGGATCAGCGCGCGGCCTTCAATCTGCACCAGCTGATATTCAAACTCAGGATGCAGTGAAATCGCACGGTTGGCCGGCATGGTCCACGGCGTGGTGGTCCAGATAACCAGCGCGATCGGTCCCTGAACCTGGGCTGCGCCGAATTTAGCCGCTACCGCAGCCGCGTCGATGGCGTTAAACATCACATCAATGGAAGGAGACGTTTTGTCGTAATATTCCACTTCCGCTTCCGCCAGCGCCGAACGGCAATCCAGACACCAGTGCACCGGCTTGGCGCCCTTGTGCAGATGACCGTTGCCGATGATTTTGCCCAACGCGCGGATAATATTGGCTTCGGTCTGGAAATCCATCGTGAGATAAGGACGATCCCAGTCGCCCAGCACGCCCAGACGGATAAAGTCAGTTTTCTGACCGGCAACCTGCTCCGCCGCATACTTACGGCACGCTTCGCGGAACTCCGCAGCGCTGACCTTTTCGCCCGGCTTACCGATCATCTGCTCGACTTTGTGTTCGATCGGCAGACCGTGACAGTCCCAGCCCGGAACGTAAGGTGAATCGAAGCCCGACAGACCCTTGGACTTAATAATAATATCTTTCAGAATCTTATTAACTGAGTGACCAATGTGAATGCTGCCGTTCGCATACGGAGGGCCATCGTGCAGGATAAAGGTTTTTTTCCCTTTTTTGGCGGCGCGGATGATGCCGTACAGGTTGTCATCAGTCCAGCGTTGCAGCATACCCGGTTCGCGTTTGGCGAGATCGCCACGCATCGGGAACCCCGTTTCCGGCAAATTCAGGGTAGATTTATAGTCACTCATCAGATTCTCGATTCCGTGTTTCGGTTGTTACACCGGTGTTTTAAGCCCAAAAAACTCGCGGGCAGTCACCACATCTTTAGCAATTTGCTCTTTAAGCGCATCCAGCGAGGGAAAACGCTGCTCGTTACGTATTTTTTGGCGCAGCACCACGTCGATATGACGCCCGTACATATTCATTGATATATCCAGCAGATGCACTTCCAGCTGCTGACGCAGGCCGGCAACCGTAGGGCGCGTACCTATATTCGCCACGCCAGGCAGCGGTTGCTCGCTAAGTCCATGGACCTCTACGGCGTAAACGCCTTTAACCGGCGATACCATGCGCCGCAGCAGAACGTTAGCGGTAGGAAAACCGATAGTGCGGCCCAGCGCATCACCATGCACGACACGCCCGGAAAGCGCAAATGGATGGCCCAACAGCGACTGCGCCAGCGACAGGTCATCATTCGCCAGCGCCTGGCGAATCGCCGTGCTGCTGATACGTTTGCCGCCTTCACTGAAAGTTTGGGTGCTGATGACATCAAAGCCATACTCCACACCCGCTTTCTGTAATAACAGGAAATCCCCTTCGCGACCAGCGCCGAAACGGAAATCATCACCAACGGCAAGAAACCGCACGCCAAGCTTATCAACCAGCAGATCGTTAACAAAGCTTTGCGCGCTAACGGCGGCGAAACTGCGGTCGAAGCGCACGCACAGCACGGCATCGACGCCCGCCTGCGCCAGATATTTCAGTTTATCACGCAGACGCGTCAGGCGCGCCGGCGCTTTATCAGCGGCAAACAGCTCAAGCGGCTGCGGCTCGAACAGCATGACCACGACCGGCAGATGACGCTGCCGCCCCTCTTCGCACAGGCGAGCCAGCAGCGCCTGGTGGCCCCGATGTACTCCATCGAAATTGCCGATAGTCAGCACACAGCCGTCAGGCTGCGTCCGGAGATTATGAATGCCGCGTATAAACTTCATGGCTGACTCAAGTTGGTGGAAATCGGCGGATTATACCTTGTACAACCGCCAAGGTTAACCCGTCACGGCGCCTTTCCCGCTTTCCGGCGGCGATTTCCGTGCGGTAATGGCCAGGCGGCGGGGATAACGCTTTTTTTCTTGCGAAATACTGTATTCAGGCTGGGGAAACTGGTAGAATCTTGCGCCATCAATTACGTAACCGAGCGTTGTTTGTAAAACGGCGCTTATTTGCACAAATCCATTGACAAAATAAGGCGTAAAAGGCATAGTCCTCGGCCTTTGATTTGTCCGTATAGAACATATTTGGGAGTTGGACCTTGGCTAATATCAAATCAGCTAAGAAACGCGCCGTAACATCTGAGAAACGTCGCAAGCATAACGCAAGCCGTCGTTCTATGATGCGTACTTTCATCAAGAAAGTATACGCAGCAGTTGAAGCTGGCGATAAAGAAGCTGCACAGAAAGCATTTAACGAAATGCAACCGATCGTGGACCGTCAGGCTGCTAAAGGTCTGATCCACAAAAACAAAGCTGCACGTCATAAAGCTAATCTGACTGCACAGATCAACAAACTGGCTTAATCGCCACTTGTTAATCAGCTTTGAAAGAACCGGCCAGTGGCCGGTTTTTTTTCGTCCTGATTTTACGAGTCCCAAATCGCTCCGTAAGCGGCGATGCCCTGCGCTTCACACCCTTCCACTACATAATCGGTTAACGGGCGGTTCGCAATACAGATTACCGCTTCCGCATTAATCTCTTTGACCTTCTGACAGGCCAGCAGCAGCAGATCCGGTTTGCCGTGCGCATCGGTATCCCAAATCAATACGCCTGGGTGGGCCGCAATAATCTCATTAACGAACGCTTCGCCATAGGTCACAACCGGATTACGGGTTGACCAGATCAATTTACAGGGACGCGGATTGTTCACCAGATGCGGCAGCAGCGGACCAATTCCACTTCCGGTGGCGACATAGACTACCGAGTTAAATAGCTTGTTCATGCTGCCAACGCCGGGCGTGGGTATGCCCTTAAACCAGACGTGTGACGGTGGATTATCGATAAAGCGCGAGGTCCAGTCTCCGGCACGGGAGATCAGCATCCGGCAACCAGGTCGTTTTACCAGCGGAATATTGGCAAACGCATGCCATTCCGTTAGCGGATGCAGGCTAATGGCCAGCGTCGAACCAGGAAAGGGATCCTGCGGCAAAGCAAACTGAATAATTACCGCATGGGAAGAAGGCCGCGTCACTTCGATAGGAATGCGCCGTAAACGCAGCCAGGGAAGCAGAATGCTACAGGTAATAGCCAACAGTCCCCAGAAAGCGAAAGCGTGGCTGAGATGATGCCAGCGCCACTCACCGTGATGGCTGTCACGCACGAACCATAAAACCTGTAGCCATGAGAGCGCAAGCGAGCTCCAGCCAACGTAGCGATGCATATGTTCAAACAGGTTATGATAGCGTCGTCTCACCTGCGGCAGCGCCGTCAGGGAAATGGCACACAGCATCAGCACCAACAGGATATTGACCGTAAGAAGCTGAGTGGATAGCCCGCCCTGCGCCTGTTGTTGACAAAAAGCAGCTAACGTAAAAAGCAGCAACCACAGACAGCTAAAGGTGGCACAGCCAGAGTGAAGCCCGCCGAACTGATAAACGTTAGCCAAATGACGCCGCAACCGTAGCGGCCAGTGTACGGGCACACGCCATACCAGCTGAAACAGCCCGTTGATAAGGTATTGCTGACGAATCAGTACCGTCACGCAGAGGTTAGCGATCACCATATTGCCAAAGTTGCCAAGCAAAATATGATTTTCGTCCCACCAGCTACCGCTGACCAAAGCCCAACTCATTATTGACAGATTGATCATGCTGACAGTAATAAACAGCATTTGATAATGAGTAAGAACCGGAGAAGAAAATTGCTGTGTTAATTCCTGGTGAAGAACAGGTAATACCGACGCCGTTTTATTTTTTTCGTTCTGCATACTTCGCTCCTGAGATGACCTTATTCCGTCCGATGGATGGACGCCATACTCCGCCGTCAGCGCGCCGGGGAAATATGGTGGTCCTCAAGGTGGTTGGTTGACAGCGCGTAGCGTAAAGAAAGGTAAAATGGCAGTAAATGGGAAACGGAAAAATGAGACTTTTGCCTAATAGCCCGTTTTTGAATTATTGTTGGTAAATTCTTAATTATTTTATTAATGGCTGGATCGAAGAGTTTCCTCCGCTATTTCTGTTGCCGCCACCAGGCGGCAACAGGAAATAAACACAGCGCTGGAATTAGATCCAGCAAAACTATCAGTTTCTATTTATCACTAAATAAAGCGGTAAAATCTTGATTGCAGATGCGCTGCACCGCAGGATGCTGAATCATCCGCTCGGCGAAGATCACGTAATACTCTTCCATGACATCTTCCAGCCGTCCAACCTCTTTGATAGCGCCATCCTGATAAATCTCCTGGCCGTAGAGCGTCGGGGCCACAAAAATAGCGTGGTTAGCGGCCCCAAATGCTTTCATCAACGCCGCATCATCAAACTCGCCAAGGATCTCTATCTGCAGCTCCTGGTTGCTGATCCACCGTTGCAGCTGACGCCCTAACATTGAGCGACGGCCCGGAATGAGTAGGCGTCGCTCCTCCAGGCAGGCGGGAAAAGGTTTCTGCGGCAGCGGCGGCGTACACCAGAAGCTGATGCCACACTCGCCCAGCTTCACGGAAAACAGCCCCTCCTGCTGAGTCGAATCAACCGGACAATCAGATAAAATCATATCCAGCTTGTGCTGACTCAGCTGCTCCAGCAACATCTCGTGCGTAGACTCAAAACAGCGCAGGTGAATGCGCTCATCATCCTGCACTGCCGTTTCCAGAACTTTACTGACCAGCTGTTTCGATAAGGCATCCGCCACGCCGACATCAAACAGCAGATGCGACTCCTTGCGGTAGTTAACGATATCCATCATCTCCTGACTCAGCGTAAACATCCGATCGGCGTAGCGAAAAACCAGCTGTCCCAGTTCCGTTGGCACGATTCCCCTACCCTGACGTCGAAAGAGCTTGCCCTGGAGTCGCTCCTCCAGGGACTTGATCTGGCCGGTTATGGTTTGCGGCGTTAAGAAGAGTTTCTCCGCCGCGTTAACAATCGATCCCTGCTTACAAACGTGCCAAAAGTAGTAGAGATGATTGTAATTAAGATGTGTCATGCTCAGGTCTTCTTCAGGCTGTGTGGCTGATTTAACTTAACGCGTAACAGCGAATAGCCCACCACGGCAGAGAGCAGCGATCCGATCAAAATAGCCAGCTTAGCCAGTACCATCAGTTCCGCGCTCAGGTCGCCGTAGGCCAGTGAGGCGATAAAGATAGACATGGTAAAGCCGATTCCGCACAGCACGCCTACCGCCATAATGCTGCTCAGGCTGGCGCCTTGCGGCAGTTTCGCTACACCCAGTTTGATGCTCAACCAACAAAGCAGCGTAATTCCCAGCGGCTTACCGATAAACAGTCCCAGTATTATACCCAGCGGCAACATGGAGAACAGCGAATTGAAAGAAACACCATCCAGCGCAACACCAGCGTTAGCAAAAGCGAACAGCGGCAAAATCAGCCAGGTCACCCAGGGATGAAGGCCATGCTCCAGGGCTCTGGCAGGCGATTTCCCATGCTTTTCCGCTAACGGCACAAAGAAGCCTATCACTACGCCTGCCAGCGTGGCATGAACACCCGATTTTAATACCGCCACCCACAACACGACGCCAACCACCATATAGAGCGAGGTGCGGCGGACGTTAAACAGATTTAACAGCGCCAGCACGATAATAGCGCCAGCAGCAACGCTCAGAGAAAGCAGTGACAGTTCGTGGGTATAAAACAGGGCAATAATGACAATTGCGCCCAGGTCGTCAATGATCGCCAGTGCCATAAGAAATACTTTTAGCGCGGGCGGCACCCGGCTGCCTAACAACGCCAGCACGCCAAGCGCAAAGGCAATATCGGTAGCGGTAGGCACCGCCCACCCGTTACGGGTAATTTCATCGGCACCATTAAATGCCAAAAAAATCAGCGCCGGAGCCACCATACCGCCGATAGCGGCGATCAGTGGAAACACAGCTTTATCACGGCTGGCGAGCGATCCTTCAATTAACTCGCGCTTAACTTCCAGGCCGATGACTAAGAAGAACACGGCCATTAGCGCATCGTTAATCCACAACAGCATATTTTTATTGATATGCAGGTCGCCAAAGTGAAACTCTACCGGCATCGCCAGCAGCGAAGCATACACAGGCTGGGTAGCATCCATATTCGCTAACAGCATAGCCAGTATTGCCGCCACGATAAGCACAATGCCCCCGGTTGCCTCATTGGCCAATAAGCGTTTAATCATTTTCCATCTCCTTGCTAAAAACATCGCATTAAGCTTAAGCATACTGGCTTTAACGATTCGGTAAAAACAGGTTATTTGGCATAAATAACTCGGAAAAAGCGAATCATCATCAAGTAATGTTTAACTTACAAGGATAATCATATGAATGATAAAGTTATCGCGCCGAAAAAATCGGTAACCGTTAGTGGCAATTGGCCCGTGGGCCGCCTTTGGCTGGCTGTAAGATACGGTGAAGGGATGGACAAACGCCCCTGAGCGGGGCGTCTGGAGGTGCGCGTTTTAACGCGTCAAATCATCAAAAAATTTCTTCACGCCGTCAAAAAAGCTTTTCGAGCGTGGGCTGTTTTTCTCGCCGCTGGGGCCGCCGAAACTTTCTTCCAGCTCACGCAGTAGCGCTTTCTGTTTTTCATTCAGACTGACCGGCGTCTCAACCACTACGCGGCATAGCAGATCGCCCTGCACGCCACCACGTACTGATTTCACCCCTTTGCCACGCATACGGAACAGTTTGCCGGTTTGGGTTTCTGCCGGCACCTTCAACTTCACGCGACCATCCAGCGTCGGCACTTCAATTTCGCCGCCCAGAGCCGCCATCGCAAAGTTAATCGGCACTTCGCAGTAAAGATTATTGTCTTCACGCTCAAAGATTGGGTGTTTTTTCACCGAAACCTGAACGTAGAGATCGCCGGCCGGTGCGCCATGGTCCCCTGCTTCGCCTTCACCACTGAGGCGAATACGATCGCCGGTATCCACGCCTGCCGGGATTTTTACCGACAACGTTTTCGATCTTTCTACGCGGCCATGTCCGTGACAGGCGTTGCAGGGATCTTTAATGATAGAGCCGCGACCATGACAGCTCGGACAGGCCTGCTGCACGGTGAAGAAACCCTGACGCATCTGTACCTGGCCTGCGCCATGACAGGTTGGACAGGTTTGCGGCTGCGTACCTGATTTGGCTCCGCTGCCGTGGCAAACGTCACATTCCTGCAGGGTAGGAATACGGATCTCTTTGGTCACGCCGCGCACCGCTTCTTCCAGCGTCAGCTCCATGTTGTAGCGTAAATCGGCGCCACGGGCTGCGCGCTGCCGACGGCCGCCGCCGAAAATATCGCCGAACACGTCGCCAAAGATATCGCTGAAATCTGCGCCGCCGCCGCCAAAGCCGCCACCGCCAAAACCACCGCCCATGCCGCCCTGTTCAAAGGCTGCATGTCCATACTGATCGTAGGCGGCGCGCTTTTGCGCATCGGTCAAAATTTCGTAAGCCTCTTTCACTTCTTTGAATTTGGCTTCGGCTTCCTGATCGCCCGGATTGCGGTCAGGATGGTACTTCATTGCCAGGCGTTTATAAGCCTTTTTGATTTCACGCTCATCCGCAGACTTTGGGACGCCTAAAACCTCGTAATAGTCTGTTTTCGCCATTGTTATCTTTCCTGCCCTTAACATGCGTGCACGGGCGTGGAGAAACTCCTACGCCCGTGCTGGTTACCAGCGGTTGTCAGGGCAACCGCCGCGCCCGGTCAGGGGCAATTATTTTTTGTCTTTTACTTCTTCGAACTCAGCGTCGACAACGTCGTCTTCTTTCTTCGCAGAAGCGTCACCGGCGTCAGCTGGCTGGCCCTGCTGCTGAGCGAACTCCATCAGCTTGCCGGAAACCTGTACCAGCGCCTGGATTTTCGCTTCGATCTCAGCTTTATCTTCGCCTTTCAGCGCCGTGTTCAGATCGTTAAGCGCAGATTCGATCGGCGCTTTGTCGTCAGCAGAAAGTTTATCGCCCGCTTCGTCCAGCTGTTTACGGGTGCTGTGGGCAATCTGATCGCCCTGGTTACGCGCCTGTACCAGCTCTTCGAATTTACGATCTGCTTCTGCGTTAGCTTCCGCGTCGCGTACCATTTTCGCGATCTCTTCCTCGTTCAGACCAGAAGAAGCCTTGATAGTGATCTTCTGCTCTTTACCGGAGTTTTTATCTTTCGCCGATACGTGCAGGATACCGTCCGCATCGATATCGAAGGTCACTTCGATCTGCGGCATGCCGCGTGGTGCCGGCTGGATCCCATCCAGGTTAAACTGGCCCAGTGATTTGTTATCCGCTGCGCGTTTACGTTCACCCTGCAACACATGAATGGTTACCGCAGACTGGTTGTCTTCCGCAGTAGAGAACACCTGGCTGTGTTTGGTCGGGATAGTGGTGTTTTTGCTGATCAGCGCTGTCATCACGCCGCCCATGGTTTCGATACCCAGAGAGAGCGGAGTCACGTCCAGCAGCAGCACGTCTTTCACGTCACCCGCCAGCACGCCGCCCTGTACCGCAGCACCTACCGCTACCGCTTCATCAGGGTTAACGTCTTTACGCGGCTCTTTGCCAAAGAACTCGGCAACTTTCGCCTGCACCATTGGCATACGCGTCTGACCACCCACCAGGATCACATCATTGATGTCAGATACCGACAGGCCAGCGTCCTGCAGAGCAACTTTCAGTGGCTCAATAGAACGGGCAACCAGATCTTCAACCAGTGATTCCAGTTTCGCACGGGTCACTTTGATGTTCAGGTGTTTCGGACCGGTAGCGTCAGCCGTGATGTACGGCAGGTTAACGTCGGTCTGCTGAGCAGAAGAAAGCTCGATTTTAGCTTTCTCAGCGGCTTCTTTCAGACGCTGCATCGCCAGCGGATCGTTGTGCAGATCGATACCCTGATCTTTCTTGAACTCTGCTACCAGATAGTTGATCAGACGGCTGTCGAAGTCTTCACCACCCAGGTGGGTATCACCGTTGGTAGCCAGAACTTCAAAGGTTTTTTCGCCGTCAACTTCATCAATTTCGATGATAGAGATATCGAAAGTACCACCACCCAGGTCATAAACCGCGATAGTGCGGTTGCCCTGGCCTTTGTCCAGACCGTAAGCCAGCGCAGCAGCGGTTGGTTCGTTGATGATACGTTTAACTTCCAGACCCGCGATACGACCTGCGTCTTTGGTTGCCTGACGCTGTGCATCGTTAAAGTAAGCCGGTACGGTGATCACAGCTTCAGTTACCGGTTCGCCCAGGTAATCTTCCGCCGTTTTCTTCATTTTTTTCAGCACTTCCGCAGAAATCTGCGGCGGCGCCATTTTCTGGCCTTTTACGTCCAGCCATGCATCGCCGTTATCGGACTGCGTGATTTTGTAAGGCATGATTTTAATGTCACGCTGTACTTCTTCGTCCTGAAAACGACGACCAATCAGGCGCTTGATTGCAAACAGGGTGTTCTGCGGGTTAGTCACGGCCTGACGTTTAGCAGGCTGACCCACCAGCGTTTCACCATCCTGAGTATATGCAATAATTGACGGTGTGGTGCGATCGCCTTCGGCATTTTCCAGCACGCGTGCTTTGGTGCCATCCATAATCGCAACACATGAGTTGGTTGTACCGAGGTCAATACCAATAATCTTACCCATCTAAACGTCTCCCACTTAAAAACGGTCTCAATTAGGGTTGTGAATCAGTTAATGCGGACGATTTGTGTATTTTCAACTGTCCGCCTGCGCGCTTTGCGCTTCACAACGCTGGATGACTTCAAAATGGGGCCGCTTCGCAGCGCATCAAGGGTTAAGTAAAAAAAAATTTTTAGCGACCTGATGGCTGCGATGGTTTTTTTGCCACTAATCAGGCATTCACCTGCTGCAGAATTGCGCCGCGCCGTCCGGCCCAGGCCAGCCACAGCCCGGTCAGGAGGCCGATAAACGCCAGTGCCAGTACGTACCAGGCAGGTGCCAGCGGTGAGAACCTCATTAACAGCGTGACGCAAACGGGCGTCAGTCCGCCAAAGATGGCGTAAGCAAGATTGTAAGAGAATGAGATACCAGTAAAGCGTATCGCCGCAGGAAAAGCGCGCACCATAACAAAGGGCACGACGCCCACCACACCGACGCTTAAGCCTGCCAGCGCATAGGTGATAAACAGTGCCATGACCGAGCTGGCGGCCTGAGTAAAGAAAATCCAGCTGCACAGCGCCAGCAACAAACAGCCGAACGTTAAGACTTTGGCCGCGCCCAGTCGATCTGCCAGCAGGCCAGCAATTATACAACCCGCCAGCAGCATTATGGTCGCCACGCTATTGGCCTGCAGCGTAAGCGCCGCCGACAGCGCATACTGTTTCTGCAACAGGGTTGGCGCCATCAGGATCACTACCACAATGCAGGCTGAGAGCAGCCAGGTCAGCAGCATGGACATGATTACCGCCCGCTTGTGGTGTTGCAGCACGGTCCGCAGCGGCAAGCCGCCAGAAAGGGTTTTGCGCGCCTGCATCTGCTGAAAAACCGGCGTTTCATGCAGCCAGCGCCGCAGATACATCGCCAGCAGGCCGAAGAAACCGCCCAGCAGGAACGGAATGCGCCAGCCGCCCGCCGCGATGGTTTCCGGCGACAGCAGGCTGTTAATCAGCGTGGCTACCAGCGAACCCAGCAGAATGCCAGCCGTCAGGCCTGCAGTTAAGGTGCCGCAGGCGAAGCCTGTGCGTTTTTCCGGCACATGTTCCGCTACAAATACCCAGGCTCCCGGCACTTCACCACCAATCGCCGCGCCCTGCAAAATACGCAACAGCAGCAACAACAGCGGCGCTGTCAGACCAATAGCGTGATAATCGGGCAAGGCGCCCATCGCCAGCGTGGGTAAAGCCATTAACAGAATGCTCAGGCTAAACATTTTCTTTCTTCCAACCCGATCGCCAAAGTGCGCCATGACAATGCCGCCAAGCGGGCGCGCCAGATAACCGGCAGCAAAAATGGCAAAAGTCTGCAGCTGGCGCAGCCAGTCAGGAATATCAGGTGGGAAGAAGAGTTCGCCAATTACCGCAGCGAAAAAAACAAAGATGATAAAATCATAGAATTCCAGCGCGCCACCAAGCGCAGCCAGTGACAACGTCTTGTAATCCTGCCGGTTAAGCCGGCGAGCCTGTGGTTGATCCATGTTTTTTTCGCGCTTCCAGAGGTGAGAAGAAAGTCAGTAACGTGAATTTGTAAAATTCACGTTACTATAGCGTCAACTTTTCTCGCCACACCAGCGGCGCTGGATCTTATACCTGAAAAAGTTGTTTTTCAGGAGTTTGTATCACGTCTGGCGCTTTTAGGGCGAAATGCTGCTACGACATCCGGGTTGGTCTCAATGTAAGGGCCTTCCAGCAGCTGAATACAGTAAGGCACGCTGGCAAAAATACCGGCTACCTGCACCTTACCACTCTCATCTTTTAACCCTTCCAGCGTCTCTTTAATCGATTTCGGCTGGCCCGGCAGGTTAAGAATTAAAGATTGCTTGCGGATCACGCCAACCTGACGTGAAAGGATCGCCGTCGGCACAAACTGCAGGCTAATCTGCCGCATCTGCTCGCCAAAGCCCGGCATTACCCTGTCGGCTACCGCCAGCGTTGCGTCCGGCGTTACGTCGCGTCGTGCCGGGCCGGTACCGCCGGTGGTTAAAACCAGATGGCAAAAACGCTCATCCACCAGCTCGCAAAGCGTCTCTTCAATCAGCGGTTGCTCATCCGGTACCAGCCGCGTTTCGATAATAAAAGGCGTAGTCAGTGCGGAAGAAAGCCAGGCTTCCAGAGCGGGAATGCCCTGATCCTGATAAATGCCATTAGCGGCGCGATCTGAAACCGAAATGAGTCCAATGCGTAACGTATTCATAGTGATATTCATGACAGAAACTGTCGCAACGCGAACAGTTAAGGTTTGGGATTAACGGCAAGAATACTACAGGGTGGGAAAGGATGCCTAACGTGAGCTGCCGCAGCCGGAAACCGGGCTGCGGCAGCTTTGCGATTACAGCAGTTCTGCAATCATTTTTTCCAGCTTGCCCTGGTCAACCGCAAAGTTACGGATGCCCTGCGCCAGCTTATCTACCGCCATCGGATCCTGGTTATGCTGCCAGAGGAATTCCGCTTCGGTCATTTTGGCCGGACGCGCTTTCACTTCACCGCTGAAGGAGAGCTTACGCTCAACGCTGCCTTCGCTTTCCGCCAGCTCTTTCAGCAGCGACGGAGAAATGGTCAGGCGGTCGCAGCCTGCCAGTTCCAGGATCTCGCCCACGTTGCGGAAGCTGGCGCCCATCACCACGGTTTCATAACCGTGCTGCTTGTAATATTCGTAGATTTCACGAACAGAAACCACGCCTGGATCTTCGTGCGATGCGTACTCTTTCTTATCGGTATTGGCTTTGTACCAGTCAAGAATACGGCCAACAAACGGAGAGATCAGGTACACGCCCGCTTCTGCACAGGCGCGCGCCTGGGCAAAAGAGAACAGCAGCGTCAGGTTACAGTTGATGCCCTCTTTTTCCAGCTGCTCCGCTGCGCGGATGCCCTGCCAGGTAGAGGCCAGTTTGATCAGAATACGATCGTTGCTGATACCGGCATCGTTATAGAGTTTAATCAGGCTGCGCGCTTTTGCGACGCTCGCTTCGGTATCGTAAGAAAGACGTGCATCCACTTCGGTAGAGATACGGCCCGGGATCAGCTGCAGAATTTCCAGACCGATATTGACCGCCAGTTTGTCAGAAGCGTACTGAATTTGTTCTTCTTTATTGCTGCTCTGCTGACGCGCCCAGACGATGGCTTCATCGATCAGCTTGCGGTATTCAGGGATCTGCGCGGCGTTAAGAATCAGAGAAGGATTGGTGGTAGCGTCCTGCGGCTGGTACAGCTTCATTGCGGCGATGTCACCGGTATCGGCAACAACGGTGGTCAGCTGACGTAAAGAAGTAAGTTTGTCCGTCATGATGGGTTCTCTTGATATGTAACTGTCAGGGGTAAAATCTGTTGCGATAATATCACGCACGTGCCGACGCGCAATGCGCTGATGGTGCGAATCAAAAGAGGCCAGGCCGATAGTAATGATTTGCCTGGGCTGTGCGCTTTTTTGTTAAAATCAGCGGCCAGAATCAAGAAAAGTTTAAAAACCTGCGGGTTACGCTAAGGAACTATCGATGTTAATGGTCATTTCGCCGGCCAAAACGCTGGACTACACCACGCCGCTGGCGACGCTTCGCTATACGCAACCCGCACTGTTGGAAAAATCACAGCAGCTGATCGCTGTGGCGCGCGATCTGTCGCCCGCGCAAATCGCGTCGCTGATGAGCATCAGCGATAAGCTGGCCCTGTTAAACGCGCAGCGTTTTAACGACTGGCACCCTGATTTCACGCCGGAAAATGCACGACAGGCGATTCTGGCTTTTAAAGGCGATGTCTATACCGGCCTGCAGGCGGAAAATTTCAGCGAAGCGGATTTCGATTTTGCTCAGCAGCACTTACGTATGCTTTCAGGCCTGTATGGCGTATTGCGGCCGCTGGATTTAATGCAGCCTTATCGTCTGGAAATGGGCACCAGGCTGGCCAGCCCGGCGGGTAAAGATCTTTACAGCTTCTGGGGCGATACCATTACCGAAGCATTGAATGAGGCGCTGGCTGCTCAGGGAGATGATTTGCTGATTAACCTGGCGTCGGATGAATATTTCAAAGCGGTACAGCCGAAAAAGCTGAATGCACGCCTGATTAAACCGGTTTTTCTTGATGAGAAAAACGGCAAGTTCAAAATTATCAGTTTCTATGCCAAAAAGGCGCGCGGCCTGATGTGCCGTTATATCATTGAAAATCGTCTGCAGGCGGCGGAGCAGCTAAAGCAGTTTAACCTTGACGGCTATTTCTTCGATGAGGCGAGCAGCCGTGGTGACGAACTGGTGTTTAAGCGTCACGAACAGGCCTGACCTGCGGATAATAAAAAGCCGTCTGCCAGCGAATGAGCGCCCCAATGAACGAGGCGCCCTTCACGGGCAGGCGGCTTTTTTATGGCTTAGCGTCAAAACTGGGTAAGAAACACCCGCAGCTCAGCGAAGTCCGGCTTCATTTTATGCGACAGCAGCGGCAGATCGGCGCGCTCCGCCAGCTCATCCGGCAGCGGCAGCGTCTGCTGCAGGATCTCTTCAACGCTCTCTTTGAATTTTGCCGGATGCGCGGTACCAAGGAACAGACCAAATTCGCCCGGCTGCAGCTGATCGCGCAGCATACGGTAAGCGATAGCGGCATGCGGCTCGGAGATATAGCCCAGCTGCGCCAGCTCTCGCATCGTGCTACGGGTCGTTTCGTCATCCACGGCACCAAAGCCGAGATCGTTCAGGCGCCAGGTTTTCCGACGGAACAGCTCTTCGACGCGCGGCCAGTTATTCGGCTGGCTGACATCCATCGCGTTAGAAAGCGTGGCGACAGTGGTATTCGGCTGCCATGCGCCGCTGGAGAGAAAACGCGGCACGGTATCGTTCTGGTTGGTGGCGGCGATAAAGCGTTTCACCGGCAGCCCCAACGATTTTGCCAGCAGGCCCGCCGTCAGATCGCCAAAGTTACCGCTGGGCACTGAAATCACCAGCTGATTACGTTTTTCCTGCGGCAGTTGCGCCACCGCCTCAAAGTAGTAGCAAATCTGCGCCAGCAGGCGGCTGATATTGATCGAGTTAGCCGAGTTCAGGCCAATGGCTTTCTTTAACACCTCATCATCAAACGCCTGCTTCACCAGCGCCTGGCAGGCGTCAAAGTCACCGTCGATAGCGATGGTGTGAATATTGCCGCCCAGCGTACAGAACAGCTTCTCCTGCAGCGGGCTGATTTTGCCCTGCGGATAGAGGATAACCACGCGCACATTTTCCATGCCGTAAAAAGCATGGGCCACCGCCGCACCGGTATCACCGGAGGTGGCGGTAAGAATGGTGATCTCTTCATCTGCGCCGCTGATATAAGAGAGCATCTGAGCCATAAAGCGGCCGCCGAAGTCCTTAAAGGCTAACGTCGGCCCGTGAAACAGCTCCAGGCAGGCGATATCTTCTGTCACCGGTGCTACCGGCGCAGGAAACGCAAAAGCGGCCTTCACGCGCTGCGCCAGCTGGTGCGGTTCAACTTCATCGCCAATATAAGCAGAGAGGATTTTGCTGCTGCGGGTGACGAAATCCATCTCCAGCATGGCATCAATATCCGTTAGCTCAAATTCGGGCAGCTCCAGTGGAAAAAACAGCCCCTGCTGCGAACCCAGCCCTTGCTTCACCGCCTGCGCAAAGCTTACCTGTTCGTTGTGGTCCTTAAGATTGTAGAGTTTCATGCGTTATCCCAGTTTTCGTGCGCCCGCCGTGTCGGCACGGCAAATATGGACGAAGCCTTCATCATTTTGCAGATAGTTTTGCTGCAGCCAGTCCGCCATGCGCTGCGCCGTTTCCTGATTATCACAAACGGCAAACAGCGTCGGCCCAGAGCCGGAAATACCACAGGCCAGCGCGCCGATATCCTGCGCGGCCTGACGTGCCGCGGCAAAGCCGGGCAGAAGTTTCGTACGGTAAGGTTCGGCAATAACATCGCGCATCAGCTTCGCCGCCAGCTGTGGCTGAGCGGTATGACAGGCATGAATAAAGCCCGCCAGATAACGCCCGTGCTTAATGCAATCCTCTTTACGATACTGCGCCGGCAAAATCGCCCGCGCCTCAGCGGTAGAAACCTTGATACCCGGATAGGCCATTACCCATAGCCAGTCATCGAAACAAGGTACCGCCTGGCTAATAATGCCATTCTCTTCCAGCATCAGCTGCAGGCCGCCCAGAAAACAGGGCGCAACGTTGTCGTAATGCACGCTGCCGGAGATGCGCCCTTCCAGCTCGCCCATCAGCGTCAGCAGTTGAGTATCGTCCAGCGGCCTGCCGCAGAACTCATTCATCGCCATCAGCCCTGCCACTACGGAACAGGCGCTGGAGCCAAGCCCGGATCCGATGGGCATGTTTTTCTCCAGCGTCATGCGCACCGGAACGCTTTTCCCCGTGGCTTCGCAAAAGCGTTTCCAGCACTGGTAAACGATGTTCTCCTGCGGATCGGCGGGCAGCTTGCTGACAAAGCGCCCCTGATTAATCAGGCTGAACGAATCAGCCGCTTCAACGGTCACGCAGTCACCTAACAGGGAACCATCCACCGGCGACACCGCTGCGCCCAACACATCAAAGCCGACGCTGACGTTGCCAATTGAGGCCGGCGCATAAATTTTTACCATGTTTAGACTCCTAACTTCCATGACAGGGTGCGTAACAGATCGGCAAATACGCCTGCGGCGGTAACATCATTACCGGCGCCGTAGCCGCGCAGCACCAGCGGAATCGGCTGATAGTAACGGCTGTAAAACGCCAGCGCGTTCTCACCGTTTTTCACTTTATACAGCGGGTCATTGCCATCTACCGCATCGATTTTCACGCGGCAGCGGCCCCCTTCTTCAATCGCGCCAACAAAGCGCAGCACTTTGCCTGCTGCACGCGCCTGCTCAACCCGATCGGCAAAGACTTTATCCAGCTCAGGCAAGCGTTGCATAAAGGTCCCGACATCGGCAATTGCCGTAAATTCTTCAGGCAGTACCGCTTCAATTTCAATATCGCTCAGCTCCAGCTGGTAACCCGCCTCGCGGGCCAGGATCAGTAACTTGCGCGCCACATCCATACCGGAAAGATCGTCACGCGGGTCGGGCTCGGTAAAGCCCATTTCACGCGCCAGCTTTGTGGCTTCGGAGAGCGTCATGCCCTCATCCAGCTTGCCGAAAATAAAAGAGAGCGATCCAGACAGAATGCCAGAGAAGCTGATTAACTCATCGCCCGCGTTCAACAGATTTTGCAGGTTTTCAATAACCGGCAGGCCAGCGCCGACGTTGGTATCGTAAAGGAACTTGCGACGTGATTTGGCTGCTGCCGCACGCAGTTGCTGATAATAGTTCCACGAAGAGGTATTGGCCTTTTTATTCGGCGTCACCACATGGAAGCCGTCCGTCAGGAAATCTGCATACTGATCGGCCACCGCCTGGCTTGAAGTACAGTCTACAATTACCGGATTCAGCAGGTGATATTCTTTTACCAGACGCAGCAGGCGGTCCAGCTTAAACGGCTCATTTGCTTCAGAGAGCGCGCTTTTCCAGTTGCTGAGATCGATGCCATGCACATTGGTCAACAGCGCTTTGGAGTTCGCGATCCCGCATACGCGCAGGTCGATATGCTTGTTCTTCAGCCATGCCTGCTGACGATGCAGCTGATCCAGCAATGCGCTACCCACGCCGCCGACGCCGACAACAAACACTTCGATCACCTGATCGGTATTGAACAACATCTGGTGAACCACGCGCACTGCGGTGGTGACTTCATCATTATTGACCACCACGGAGATAGAGCGCTCCGATGAACCCTGGGCAATCGCAACGATATTGATATTGGCTCGCGCCAGCGCCGCAAAGAATTTCGCTGAGATGCCGCGCTGGGTACGCATGTTATCGCCAACAACGGAGACGATCGCCAGTTGCTCCATCACATCCAGCGGCTCAAGCAGGCCATCTTTTAACTCCAGATAAAACTCATCCTCCAGCACCCGACGCGCCCGCGCCTGTTCGCCCTGCGGCACACAGAAACTGATGCTGTATTCAGATGAGGACTGGGTAATCAATACCACAGAGATGCCCGCTCGCGACATAGCGGCAAACACGCGCGCCGCCATCCCGACCATGCCTTTCATGCCTGGCCCGGAGACGTTAAACATCGCCATGTTGTTCAGATTGGTAATGCCTTTAACCGGATTGGCATCGTCGCTGGTGTCGCCGCCGATCAAGGTGCCGGGCGCCTGGGGATTGGCGGTATTTTTAATCAGACAAGGGATCTGGAACTGGGCGATGGGAGCAATGGTACGGGGATGTAGCACCTTAGCGCCAAAGTAAGAAAGCTCCATCGCTTCCTGATAAGACATCGATTTCAGTAAACGCGCATCGGGCACCTGACGCGGATCGCAGGTATAGACGCCGTCCACATCCGTCCAGATTTCACAACAGTCAGCACGCAGGCAGGCAGCCAACACCGCTGCGGAATAGTCAGAGCCATTACGACCCAGCACCACCAGCTCGCCGCGTTCATTACCGGCGGTAAAACCAGCCATTAAAATCATGCTATCCAGAGGAATTTGGCTGGCGGCAATACGGCGCGTAGACTCAGCGATATCAACCGTGGATTCAAGATAATGACCATGCGCCAACAGCATGCTGACCGGATCGATAACGCTGACGCGATGACCGCGCGCCTGTAGCAACGCTTCCATGATGGCGATGGAGAGCTTTTCACCGCGGCAGATAATTGCGGCGTTAACGCTGTCCGGACACTGCCCCAACAGGCTGATGCCGTGCAGCATTTGCCGGAGCTGCGTGAATTCTTTATCAACCAGCGCCTGTAGCCGCTCCCAGGCAAAGCCCGGCTGCGCGCGCTGCAATCCCTGCAGCAGCGCAGCAAAAATCTGTTCTGCGTCGCTGATATTCGGCAAGGCATCCTGACCGCTGATGGTTTTTTCAATCATCGCCACCAGGTGGTTAGTGATTTTGGCCGGGGCGGAAAGCACGGTTGCAACCTGTCCCTGCTTCGCGTTGCTTTCAAGTATATCGGCAACCCGCAGAAAACGTTCCGCATTTGCCACTGATGTTCCGCCGAATTTCAGCACTCGCATGGTTAAGGATCTCCTGAATTTAAGCCGAAAAAAAAGCCCGCACCTTATCAGGGTGCGGGCTTTTTCTCTTTTTCCTGTATGCGTCAGCCCGCACCGTTACCTGTGGTAATGGTGGTAGTAATAATGATGGTGTTCAGGCTGTTTGTACGCATGTCGATTTTATCTGTCTGTTTCTGTGTCTGTCTGCTTTTCAGAAGTAAAGCAATCTCCTGATGAAGTCAATGGATTTATCGCCGCCGCAAAACCACTGCCACCACAGCGGAAACGTTAAATTCCGCCGCACCCGGATAAATCTGTTACGCCCTTTCCGCATGATGGAATGATTAACCAGTTTCCCGCACGTAATCCAAATTTTCCTCTAGAGATTTTTTTCAATGTCATGCAGCAATCGGTGCAGCATAGCGCTATCGCGTTGTTCCAGCAGACCGATTCGTTGTTGTATCCAGTCTGCCAGCTTTTCATCATCGGCGACCTTCAGTCGCTCCAGCAGCGCCGCTAAACGCTGGCGCAGCGCATCAAGCTGCTGATGATCTGCCGCGACAGCTGCCGTCGCAGCCACTTGTCGTAACGAAGCCAACTGATAGCAATAGACCATGACCGCCTGCCCCAGATTCAACGAAGGATAATCGTTGGCCATCGGAATGCCGGTTAATAAATCTACCTGTTCCAGCTCTTCATTTGTTAAACCGCTATCTTCACGACCAAAAACCAGTGCCGTACTGCCTGTCCATTGCTGCTTTTCGCGCAAAATCGTTTCTACTTGTTGCGGTGTTGCGTAATAACGGAATTTGGCCCGGCTGCGTGCCGTGGTGGCTACCGAAAAATCGATATCGGCCAGCGCAGCGGAAAGAGAGGAGTAGTGTTGAATATTATCAATGATATCTCCCGCCCCATGCGCCACGATGCGCGTCGCCGGATCGCGCCAGGCTTCGCTCTGAACAATACGTAGCTCAGAAAACCCCATTGTTTTCATTGCACGTGCGGCCGCGCCAATATTTTCCGGGCGGGCCGGGGAAACAAGAACAATCGGAAAATTCATATAAACCCTGAAGATAAATTTATGGAAAGCGATACTGTGACATGACGACATGTTAAATAACAGCATCAATCACATAACATACAATTAACTTATTAAGTTTTAGCGGTAAAAAGTAAGATTTAACGCCTTTAAAGTCTTTAATTAATCAGAACATTAATAACAAAGAAATATCATAAATAAGATCTTATAAATCAAAATTGTCTTTTAATAATTAACTTAGTAAACTTTTGTCCACTATCAGTTGGCTCAGACATGGTTTAAGGACCGATAATTGTGAGCTAAGCTGGCATTCTGGTGAGCATTTTTCACAAAAGTGTTAACGTGCTACACTTGATTTGATATAAGTCAACGAAGCGTTGTTTTAATGCTTATTGGTTGTAGCCTGTGCTGTTATCTTGCTGTTAATGCAGCTAGGATAACAGCCATTTGGCACTGCCGGGGCATGCAGGATTTATCCTTATGGCTGAGCTGACAATGTTGTTGACGTTGATGGATGGTGCATCAAGAACATAATTCTGTACTTCAGTTATCCGGGCAAACGTCTTTTTCACCGCGTTAACGGCAGTACATCCTGTTTCCGATTTTGTTGGCAAATTTTAGGTAGCGAACTCATGCAGATCCCGCATATTCTTATCGTTGAAGATGAACTAGTCACGCGTAACACTCTAAAGAGCATTTTTGAAGCCGAAGGCTATGAAGTGTTCGAAGCGACGGATGGCGCAGAGATGCATCAGGTATTGACCGAAAACGATATTAATCTGGTGATTATGGATATCAACTTGCCAGGTAAAAATGGTCTTTTACTGGCGCGTGAGCTACGCGAGCAGGCAAACGTTGCCCTGATGTTCTTAACCGGGCGCGACAATGAAGTGGATAAAATCCTGGGCCTGGAGATCGGCGCGGATGATTACATCACTAAGCCTTTCAACCCGCGTGAATTAACCATTCGCGCACGCAATCTGCTTTCCCGCACCATGAACCTCTCCGCCATTAGCGAAGAGCGTAAGCAGGTTGAAAGCTATAAATTCAATGGCTGGGAGCTGGATATCAACAGCCGCTCGCTGATCAGCCCGAATGGTGAGCAGTATAAGCTGCCGCGTAGTGAATTCCGCGCCATGCTGCACTTCTGTGAAAATCCTGGCAAAATTCAAACGCGCGGCGACTTGCTGAAAAAGATGACTGGCCGTGAATTAAAACCGCACGATCGTACGGTTGACGTCACGATTCGTCGTATTCGCAAGCACTTTGAATCAACGCCAGATACCCCAGAAATCATCGCGACCATTCATGGCGAAGGTTACCGTTTCTGCGGCGATCTGCAGGAATAATGCTTTAAAAACGGCGAGGCGACTCGCCGTTTCTTCTTTTAGTGCCCCCACGGCATAATGGGAACCGCACTCAGCGCATTTTTAGGCGAGCCTTCCACCACTTTATCTGAATATGAAAGATAAATAAGCGTGTTCCGCTTTTGATCGTAGAAGCGCACCACCTGCAACTTTTTAAACAAGAATGAAGTGCGCTTGCGGAAAACTGTTTCGCCCTGCGCTTTGCCCTGCGCAATGCGATCGCTTAAGGTCACCGGCCCCACCTGCTGGCAGGAAATTGCGGAATCAGACGTATCTTCTGCCAATCCTAACCCCCCTTTGATCCCGCCCGTTTTAGCACGGCTCACATAGCAGGTCACATTTTTCACGTCTGGATCGTCAAATGCCTCAACCACGATTTTATGGTCAGGACCAAAGATCTTGAACACCGTATCTACCGACCCGATCTCTTCAGCGGCCACGCCAGCAGAGAATAAGGTTGCCATTGTAATTATTAATAATTTTTTTATTATCATACCGTTACCATTGTATATTATTAAAGTTGTTCGCTATTACGTCCCGCTAAGGATAAACCGGGCCAATTCTATTGCTCCTCATTTGCATGGGGTATAGCACAATCTAACAAGTAAAACCTTCAGCGGCTTTTGCGCATTTAGTGCTATGATCCCGCGACTTTGCGTTGCCTGCGCCAACTAAGTACAAGAGGATGTTTTATGGACCAAGCTGGTATCATTCGCGATTTGCTTGTCTGGCTGGAGAGCCATCTCGACCACCCCCTGTCACTGGATAATGTGGCGGCAAAAGCAGGTTACTCCAAATGGCATCTGCAAAGAATGTTTAAAGAGGTAACCAGTCATGCGATTGGTGCCTATATTCGCGCCCGACGTTTGTCAAAAGCGGCGGTAGCGCTACGTCTTACCAGCCGTCCGATTCTGGATATCGCTTTGCAGTACCGTTTTGATTCACAGCAAACCTTTACCCGCGCCTTTAAAAAACAGTTTAATCAAACACCGGCATACTATCGCCGTGCATCAGAGTGGAACGCATATGGTCTGCGTCCGCCGATTCGCCTGGATAATTCTACGTTGCCGGAAGCGCGCTTTGTTACGCTGCCGGAAACCGTACTGGTGGGGCAAACGCAAAGCTATACCTGTACGCTGGAGCAAATTTCCCTTTATCGCGACGAGATGCGCATCCACTTCTGGCAGCAGTTCCTGCTGGAAACCGATACGGTTCCGCCCGTGCTGTATGGGCTGCATCAGGTGCGTCCGAGCCAGGAAAAGGACGACGAACAAGAGATACTCTATACCACTGCGGTGCCGTCGGATCAGCTGGCTAAACCCATGCAGTCAGCGCAAACCGTACTGCTGGAGGCTGGCGATTATGTCCAGTTTAATTATGAAGGCCCGCGCAGCCAGCTTCAGGATTTTATTCTGATGCTTTATGGCACCTGTATGCCGACGCTACAGCTGACACGCCGTCAGGGACAGGATATTGAGCGTTTTTATACGCATGGCGGAAAAAAGCTTTCCGAGCCGCCGAAAGAGATCCGCTGCGAATATTTGATCCCCATTCGCCGTACCGACAGCTGATCATTTCGGGCCCGCATTGCGGGCCCGTTTGTTTAGCGCTGCAGTTCATCCAGCGCGGGCAGATCGAGATGCGAAATATCGCCTGCGGTTTCCACTACCCAGCCGCTTGCCAGCCAGGCGCTTTGCTGATGATCGACGCGTGAAAGCGAACAGTTACGCAGCCGCAGCCGCCGTTCCGCATGTGCAGGCAATCCCAATAGTGTGCTGACCAGCACGCCCAGCGCCATGCCATGACTCACCAGCAGCGGACGACTTCCCGCTGGCAGCTCCAGGCAGGCATTCAGCGCCTGATGCATGCGCTCCGCCAGTTCCGTCATACTTTCGCCTTCCGGAATACGGCCATTTTCCGTCCCGTTAACTAACGTACGCCGCCAGCCCTCTTCTTCAGCGCTCAACGTATCGATCGGACGCTGTTCCAGCACGCCCATATTCAGTTCTCGCAATCGTGCGTCAAGCGTAACGCTACAGCCGCAAATGTCTGCGATAATTTCCGCAGTACGACGCGTGCGCCCTAAATCACTGCTGATAACGTGGGTGATCCCCAGCGACTTCACCCGCTCGCCAACCTGACGAGCCTGCCGCTCTCCTTTTTCAGTCAGTGCGCTATCCGACTGCCCCTGAATGCGCCTGGCCGCGTTCCAAACTGTTTCCCCGTGGCGAACAAGATAGACCTGTAACATGCTTTTTTTCCGTTATACTGCGTCAAAATTGCGTAGAAGGTTCAGATAATTATGTACCATGTTGTCGCTGCTACCACCAATCCGGCCAAAATTAGTGCTATCTCTCAGGCATTTCATGATGTCTTCGGCGAGGGATCCTGCCACATTGAGGGCGTTGCGGTCGACAGCGGCGTAGCCGCTCAGCCGTTAACGAATGCAGAAACGCGAACTGGCGCACGCCAGCGGGTGATGAACGCACGTAAGGTCAGGCCTGAAGCCGATTTCTGGGTCGCGATTGAAGCGGGTATTGAAGGCAACGACGCTTTTGCATGGATGGTGGTGGAAGATCACAAACAACGCGGTGAATCCCGCTCGGCCAGTTTTACTTTGCCTGCGCCTGTCATGGCGGGCATCCATGCCGGTCACGAACTGGGTGAAGAGATGGCGCGCCTTACCGGCATTGACAATATCAAGCACAAAGGCGGAGCGATTGGCGTGTTTACTCAGGGTTTGCTGACGCGTAGCAGCGTCTACCATCAGGCGTTAATTCTGGCACTTTGCCCCTTCCATAACGCTATCTATCAGCAGCCGCTTTCCCCGCCGCAGTAAGCCGTATCATTTCACGGATAGCTGCACGTCCAGCCAGGCCTTTAACGCAGGCGGCGCGGCGCGCAGGCTGTTGGAACCACGCGTAATTGTCGCAATACCCACGCCAAGATCGTTTTTCAGCTCACGCTGGCTCATCTCGCCGCGTAACAGCTCCTCAATAATGCGCAGACGTGTGCCAAATGCTTCGCGCTCGTCTGGCGTCATCATCAATTGCAGCAGCGGCAATTGTAAATCCTGCCGGAACGCCTCCTCTAACAGGCTAACAAAACGTAGCCAGTTTTCATCCTGCGGCTCGGCAGTGATCGGGATTGGGGAATGTGGAGTCATGAAATTCTTCCGTACTCATTGGCGAGTACGGAAGAGTAACATATTCAGTAGCGACGCTGCCACTCGGCATCAGAGAGAAGTTTATCCGGCTGCCCCAGGAAATAGCGATAGTAAGCGTCATAGGCGAGTACGTTTTTCACATAGCCGCGCGTTTCTG
This sequence comes from Pantoea sp. FN0302, assembly GCF_050113775.1. Taxonomy (NCBI): domain Bacteria; kingdom Pseudomonadati; phylum Pseudomonadota; class Gammaproteobacteria; order Enterobacterales; family Erwiniaceae; genus Pantoea; species Pantoea sp. FN0302. The sequence goes on along the minus strand of NZ_JBNJSM010000004.1, from coordinate 34,617 downwards.
AAAAAGGAATGGTTTCAATAAAAGCCACCGCATCCAGCTGACCGTTACTGATGCGCTGCCAGGTGCGTACCCTGCCCGGCCCGGCATTATACGCCGCCGAAGAGAAGATACGGTTCTGGTCAAATTGCTGATAAACATGATCCAGATACTGAGTACCGATCTGAATATTGGTTTGCGGATCCAATAGCTGGCTGCTGTTTACATAGCCCGGAATGCTGTACATCTTCACCGTATGGGTCGCGGTAGCGGGCATCACCTGCATTAATCCAGCTGCGCCCACCGGCGAACGCGCTTTAGGATTCCATGCGCTCTCCTGCCGGGCAATAGCCATCGCGTAGCTTGGCGGTATGGTTTTACCACGCGTGTTTTGCGTGAACTGCTCCTGCCACGCCAGCGGGAAGCGCTCGGTGAGATTATTCCACAGCTTGCCGGTTATCGTGGCCTGCACGCTCAGATCCCACCAGCCATGGTTCAGCGCGTAACGCGCCAGCATTTGCTGTTGCGATGCGGTTTTGCTGGCAACCAGTCGGTTCCATTCGCTCCGCGCAAGGTTATCCATTCCCCAATACATCAGCTCACGCACGCGTGCGATTTCCGGGCCGTTATCAAGCGTGCTATCCGGACGTGGCGCTTCATCTACCCGCAGCGGATATTTCTCTCCCAGACGCTGCGCGGCTACCATCGGATAGAAGCCGCGTTCCTGCATAAGCTTACGCAGGATCTCCTCCGCTTCCTCTTTGCGTCCACGCTCCAGCAGCAGATCCGCCTGCCAGTATTGCCACTCATCTTTCTGCTTCGCGTCAGGATCCAGCCGCGCAATCCAGGTGTTTAATCCACGCCGATCGTTATTGCTTAATGCCAGACGAATACGGCGTTCCAGCAGCGACACCGAACCGCTGCTCATTACCGTGTTATCACGCCAGCGCGCCTGTTCGGATGTGACCTCTCTGCTCATTAACTGCCATGCCACCGCCTCCTTCATCTCCTGGATTTCCTGCTCGCTCATCTGCTGTAAGCGTGCCAGCCCGGGGATCATCGCGCGCGCATTCTCCCCATCTTCACGCGCCAGTCGCGCCAGCGCTAATGAGGTTGCCTGTCGGGTAAAGTTTGTTGGCCCAACGCTGCGGGCGAATGCTTCTACCGTGGCGGGATCGTTTTGCAGCGCCATGATGGCGTCGGCCATGGTTTGGTAATTGGAGGGCAGCTGTTTAGCAAGGAAATTAACCAGGCTGGTATTGCCTGCGATCATCGCCAGGCGGATACGCTCCAGCGTGGTAATTGGCGTTTGCTCACCCGCGGCTTGCCAGACAGAAAAAAGTTTGTCACAGCCGCTCGGCAGCGAGCTTCCACGCAGCCAGATTGTCTTCGCCCCTTCCCAGGCAACCTGTTGCTGGCCGGTCGCCCATTTAGCGTAATACCAGTTGCAGCGAGCAGCGACTGGCTGCGGCTCCTGCGGGCTAAATACCAGCAGACCGCGCCAGTCCTCACGGCGCGCCAGCTCATTAACAAAGCGTGACGACAGCGTGCGCACCGGCGGCAACGTGGGATAACGTTTAATAAAAGCGTTAACCGCCAGGCCGGTTTCCTGATCGAGATGCTGCGACAGCTGGCGATATTCCAGATAAGGATAAAGCGGATAATCTTTCAGCGTGGGCATCAGCTGCGCCACCACATCCATCTGATTATTATCCCATGCCTGTTTGATTTGCTGGTAGCGGCTGCGCTGTTCATCCAGCGAATCCGCCAATACGCTGCCGCTGGCGGCAAGCAGGCATAAACCAGCTAACCAGTAACGCCCCCTCTCCTTGCTGTGAGTCACCACACGCTCTCCTCTTACTGTTATCCGATCCGGCCGGATGGCCTGGCTCTCTTCATGCTAACCAGGCGGTTGGCGTCGTGCCACGTTCTTCACAAAATTTACTTTCTGGTCGGGGATCACAGTGACCGCCAGGCAGCGGCTGACGCTTCACTTTTTTAGCGTTAACATAAGGAGAAACAGACCAACAGGGAACGCGATAATGGAAACCCGGCGCGACGAGCGAATTAATAAACTGGCGCAGGCGCTCAAGCGCATCGATAAAATTCATTTGAAAGAGGCGGCGCGGCTGTTAGGCGTTTCAGAAATGACGATTCGTCGCGATCTTAACGAGCAGCCCTCCAGCCTGGTTTTACTCGGCGGTTATATTGTGAGCGATCCGCGAAATGCGCACGGGCACTATTTTGTTTCCGATCAGCAACTGCATAACGTCAATAAAAAACGCCAGCTGGCACAGCGGGCGGCCAGCCTGATTAAACCTAACGATACGGTTTTTTTCGACTGTGGCACCACTATGCCGTGGGTGATCGATGCGATAGATGAAGGCTTGCCCTTTACCGCAGTCTGCTGCGCCATTAATACCTTTCTGGCGCTTAAGGAAAAAAGCGCCTGTCGCGTTATTCTCAGCGGCGGCGAGTTTCATCCTGACAACGCGGTGTTTTCTCCGCACGGCAACCTCTCTATTCTGGATGAGATCTGCCCTACGCTGGCGTTTATTTCCGCTGCCGGTATCGACCCACAACAGGGCGTCACCTGCTACAACTTCAATGAGTTACCCATGAAGCTTCGGGCGATGGCACGCGCGCAGCGCAAGGTGTTGCTGGCTGACAGCAGCAAGTTTAATAAGGTTCTGCCGGCGCGCATTGGCGAGCTGGATCAGTTTGATATGCTGATCAGTGACAGCGCGCCGCCGCAAGCGCTGGCTGAGCACCTGCAACAGCAGGCGGTTACGCTGCTGCTGCCCTGAAAAGACCTGGCACCTGCCAGGCAAACAATCGCCCAGGATGATGGCTGTGATTAAGCAAGGAAAACCGCTAAACTTGCAGTTCTGAGCGGGCGATGTGCCCCGATTACCACACAGACCATAAGAGGCTCATTTCACGTGGCTCAATTCGTCTACAGCATGCATCGCGTCGGAAAAGTTGTTCCGCCGAAGCGTCATATTCTTAAGAACATCTCCCTTAGCTTTTTCCCGGGCGCAAAAATCGGCGTACTGGGCTTAAACGGCGCGGGTAAATCTACGCTGCTGCGCATTATGGCGGGCATCGATAAAGACATCGAAGGCGAGGCGCGTCCGCAGCCTGGCATCAAAATCGGCTACCTGCCGCAGGAGCCGCAGCTCAATCCGGAACATACCGTACGTGAATCGGTAGAAGAAGCGGTAGCTGAAGTGGTTGGCGCGCTGAAGCGTCTCGATGAGGTTTACGCGCTGTACGCCGAACCGGAAGCCGATTTTGACAAGCTGGCCGCTGAACAGGGCAAGCTGGAAGAGATTATTCAGGCACACGATGGCCACAACCTGAACGTGCAGCTGGAGCGCGCCGCTGATGCGCTGCGCCTGCCGGACTGGGAGGCTAAAGTGGCCAATCTCTCCGGTGGTGAGCGCCGCCGCGTGGCACTGTGCCGTCTGCTGCTGGAAAAGCCGGACATGCTGCTGCTCGACGAACCCACCAACCACCTGGATGCTGAATCTGTCGCCTGGCTGGAGCGCTTCCTGCATGATTTCGAAGGCACGGTAGTGGCTATCACCCATGACCGTTATTTCCTGGATAACGTCGCAGGCTGGATCCTGGAGCTGGACCGTGGCGAAGGCATTCCATGGGAAGGCAACTACTCTTCCTGGCTGGAGCAGAAAGATCAGCGTCTGGCGCAGGAAGCTTCTCAGGAAGCGGCGCGTCGTAAATCGATTGAGAAAGAGCTGGAGTGGGTACGTCAGGGCGCGAAAGGCCGTCATTCAAAAGGCAAAGCCCGTCTGGCGCGCTTTGAAGAGCTGAACAGCACCGAATACCAGAAACGTAACGAAACCAACGAACTCTTTATTCCACCGGGTCCGCGCCTGGGCGATAAGGTGGTGGAAGTGAACAACCTGCGTAAATCGTACGGCGATCGTCTGCTGATTGACGATCTCTCTTTCTCCGTGCCGAAAGGCGCGATTGTCGGGATTATCGGTCCGAACGGCGCGGGTAAATCCACACTGTTTCGTATGATGTCCGGTCAGGAACAGCCGGACAGCGGCAGCATCACGCTTGGCGATACGGTGAAACTGGCCTCTGTGGATCAGTTCCGTGACAGCATGGATAATTCAAAAACCGTCTGGGAAGAAGTTTCCGGCGGGCTGGATATCATGAAGATCGGCAATACCGAAATGCCAAGCCGCGCCTACGTGGGCCGTTTTAACTTTAAAGGCGTCGATCAGGGCAAACGCGTTGGCGAGCTTTCCGGTGGTGAGCGCGGTCGTCTGCACCTGGCAAAACTGTTGCAGGTCGGCGGCAACATGCTGCTGCTGGATGAACCAACCAACGACCTGGACATCGAAACCCTGCGCGCGCTGGAAAACGCCCTGCTGGAGTTCCCGGGCTGCGCGATGGTGATCTCGCATGACCGCTGGTTCCTTGACCGTATCGCCACCCATATCCTCGACTATCAGGGCGAGGGTAAGGTGGAGTTCTTTGAAGGTAACTTTACCGAATACGAAGAGTACAAGAAGCGTACCCTCGGTGCGGAAGCGCTGGAGCCGAAACGCATCAAATACAAGCGTATGGCGAAGTAAATCTGAAAGCGGCCTGCGGGCCGCTTTTTATTAGCGATAAAACGCCCGAAACGCCGTGCTTTGCTGGGCGAAGTCGATAAAGCGCGCCAGCGCAGGTGAATTCAGCTTGCGCCCCGGCCAGACCAGCCACAGCTCATTCCCTTCCGTTTCCCACTCCGGCAGAACCTGCACCAACTCTCCACTGGCAATCGCGGCTTCCGTCAGAAAACGCGGCAATAGCGTAATGCCAGCATCGTTGATAGCGCATTCGCGCGCATAAAGCAGGTTATCCGTTAAATGCATAGAGGGCAGCAGCCAGCGATAGTGCTCTTCTTCACGGCGCAGCAACCACTCTTTCCAGGCTCGGTGGGCGATACAGCGATGCGTCGCCAGCTGTTGCGGATGCGTGATCGGCGGATTTTTTGTCAGGTAGTTTGCTGAAGCAACCAGTAGCCGCTGACAAAGTCCAACACGTCGGCCGATGAGCGACGAATCCTGCGGCTTGCCGGTACGCAGCGCCAGATCGAATCCTTCCTGCACCAGGTCGCGCATATCATCAGACACCGACACTTCCAGCGTAACGTCCGGATAGCGCTGCTGGAACTCAGCGTTACAGCGCGCCAGCAGCGTCGCCCCAATACCGGCGGGCGTGGTGATCCGCAATCGGCCGCTTGGGTTGTCGCGCAAGCGCTCAATAGCCAGATCTGCACGTTCGCTGGCCTGTATCATCTCCTGACAGTGAATAAGATAGCGTTCACCTGCGAAGGTCAGGTTGAGCTGGCGCGTTGTGCGATTGAGCAAACGCAAACCTATCGCCTGTTCCAGCTGGCTAATGCGCTGGCTGACGCTCGATTTTGGCAGACCGGCGCGCCGGGCAGCGGCAGTAAAGCTTCCGCTTTCAGCCACCAGCGCAAACAGCGCCATATCCTGTAACCGCTTTAACGCCATTGTTCACCTGTTACGAACACTGTATGAGTTATTGTCCATCTTATCACTGTTGCTCTGGCCTATTACACTGACTCCATCAACTAAGGAGAAATCATATGACTATGCGTGCTATTGCTGTTAATCCTCAAAACCCGGCGCAGTTCACAGAAATTCAGTCGGAAAAACCCACTCCTGGCGAGTACGATCTGCTGGTGGAAGTTAAAGCCGTATCAATCAACCCGGTCGATACCAAAGTGCATAAAGGCGTACAGAAGAGCGGTCTGCAACAGCCGCGTATTCTGGGATGGGATGCCAGCGCAGTAGTGGTTGAGACAGGCAGTAAGGTGACGCAGTTTGCGCCCGGAGACGAGGTTTACTACGCGGGCGATATTACACGTCCGGGAAGCAACAGTACCTTTCAGCTGGTAGATGCGCGCATTGTGGGCCGTAAACCGCAGAGTCTTGACTGGGGCGCAGCGGCAGCCATCCCGCTAACGGCATTAACCGCCTGGGAAGGCCTGTTTGAGCACCTGCGTATACAGCAAGCAACCGAAGAGCAAACCCTGCTGATTATCGGCGGCGCTGGCGGCGTGGGCTCGCTGGCCATCCCCTTTACCAAACTGCACAGCAAAGTTCGGGTCATCGCTACCGCCTCACGTCCTGATTCGGTGCAATGGTGTAAAGAGCGCGGGGCTGATATCGTGATCAACTATAAAAATATGCCGGAGGAGCTGGAGCAGCACGGTATCAAACAGGTGGATTATATTTTCTGTCTGAACGATACCGACGGTCACTGGGATACCATCGGCAAGCTGATTGCGCCGCAGGGCCAGATCTGCACCATTGTTGAGAATGCGCATCCGCTGGATATGGAACAGTTGAAACTCAAAAGCGCGGCGTTGCACTGGGAATTTATGTTCACCCGCAGCATGTATCAAACGCCGGATATGGCTCGTCAGGGTGAGATCCTTAACGAAGTGGCTCAGCTGCTGGATGCAGGAAAAGTAGAGAGTACGCAGAACGAAACGTTACACGGATTAAGTGTTGAAACACTTACTCAGGCACATGCGCGTGTCCTTGAAGGACATATGCGTGGCAAAGTAGTTATTACTTACTGATTGCCGCTGTTCTGCTGCATTAATAGTGCAAAACGTTAAATGTTTCATTAAAAAAGTAAGTGAATCGTAGAGATTAAAAAACGCCCCTGAATCGGGGCGTTCATTTGCGTTAAATAGTTATTATTTTAAGTGATTTCGAAACCGTTTCCTTAACCTGTTTCAGCCCAACCCATTTTACTCCCGCCACCCTATTGCGCAGTTAAATAATGCTAACAGATAATATCTGTATTACCTCTGGTTAAATTTAACTGATGATATTTTTGTTTACTGTTTCGCCATAGATAATTTCTAACAAAAATAAAGACAGCTTTCTTAGACTGTTATTTTTAATAAACCTGCTCTGCTGCTGAGGTTAGAAATCGAGCAAATCTTTCGAGATATCACGCAGCCATTTATGAGAAGAGCAGTTATGATAGCGAGGATGCCATGCCTGAATAATACGCACTTTCGGCAAATCAAAATCGGGCTTAAAAAAGTCCACATCAAGGTTCATTCGCTGTAAAACATCAACAACATACATCGGAACGATACCCAGACTGCGAGTTTGAATAATATTTTCGATAATAGGCAGGTATCCTGCGCTGATACCATGAATTTTGCGTTTATAGCCGCGCTCGCGATAAAGGCTTTCCATCTCTTCTTTCAGCCTGTTTTTGGGCACGATAAGAATAAACTCTTTTAGGTTTTTCAAAGACTTTTCCATCAGAAAAACAGGATGGTCTTTGGTGGCTATCAATACGCATTCACTGTGGCCGATAGTTCGTATCTTCACCTCCGGGCTGAGGCTTTTATCCTCCCCGATATAGAGATCAATATCTTCGCTGCGCAGCACACAGGATGTCGCGTTGTCATAGTTAAAATTAAAGATGTGGTTGGTATTCTCCTGAATGCTTTTTTTCATCAATTTATAGCTAAGCTTAGACATCAGGATATCATTGGTAACGATGTTAAAAGAGCGTGGCAGCTCTTTGCCGTTGAGCTCAATATTTTGGTGCAGAACATTTTGGATATTATCCAGCAGCTCTCTAAGCTGAGGTTTAAGGCGTACCGCTAATGGCGTCAGCTCCAGACTCATGCCAGAACGAACCAAAAGCTGATCCTGAAAGGTGTCTCTGATTTTATTCAATGATTTACTAATTGCGGGCGGAGTCACATTAAGTTTGTCCGCCGTTTTGCTGACACTTTTTTCGTTAAGCAAAGTATCCAGGATAGGCAGCAGGTTTAAATCCATTCTTACCAAATGATTAATATCTTTATGCATATTTTACACTCCCTTGATTCTTCCCGGTTATCTCTGCGCCCAAAATATAAAATTACAGGCTGATTTCACCCTGAAGATAATGTACATGATGCCGTCTCGCATAGAATGACTTCAAAAAATCCACGAACCTGTAACGCTATTAACAACTCCAATTAAAGCAATCCAAATAAAGTAACCTGTTTTCCAAAAGCCGAGAAAGCCACTGTATAGTTAACAATACATGTACTGTGTCTTCATATAATGAAAAGGAAAATTAATATATACAGGCACCTTAGTTAATGAAACCCTGACAATATATAAGCTATGTCTCAAGTTGCCGCTATAATTTCACCCTCCATATCAAGTCAATTTCAGTTTAGCCAATAGCTTAAATAAATAACCTGAGGTTAATTATAAAAATAAACAATAAAATCAACAAGTTAAAGCAAAAAATGCATAAATACTTTCTATTAAGCGTGATAATTCATGGCTTCTTTTAAAGAAACCCTTAAATTAAACTGCAAAAAGTTAGCCTGCCTTATTAAATAACTAAGCTGATTTACTTCGGGAGAGATAACAATGAGAACATTCCGAATAAAATGGCTGACGGTATAATATCGCCATCAGCCGCCCTGCCTTTTTACTTTCCGTTTTCCAGCATATTTCTTACCAGTTCAACACAACGCAGAAAACGTTGGTCATAACTGTCTTCAGTAACATGCTCATATTTTATTTGATTTTCATCTAACATTTTGATTAACAATTCCTGAAACTCACGTCGATCGACGGAGCTACCCAGACTGCGCAGGCCATCTGCGACCCAGGGCACATTGTTTTCCAGCAGGATGACTAAATCGAAACGGTATTCGTCAATCAGCGCCTGTACAAACGGGTGTTCACGCCCTTCGTACTTTTTACAAAATGCCTGGGTAGTCACAAAATCGGTATCGATAAAGGCGACCTTGTTGGCATATTTCACTGCAAAATCAATATACTGCGCCTGCCCTAACGCAATTTTGTCATAGTCGGAATACTGCAACGCCATCTCATCTCCGCCAAGATGCGAGAATACGTAATCCCGTCCATACTCCCAGGCGCTGGAAGTATTAAAAATATTAGCCAGCTTATTCACTAATACTGATTTACCGCTCGATTCCCCGCCCAGTATCGCAACGGTACGTACGAAAAAAGGTTTTACTTCGGTAGGGATATACTCCCAGTATCGAAAAGGATTCTGGCGAATTTGCGCGCCGCTGATATTCATAAAAGAGCGCTGCGGATCGATCACGATGGTTTCAATGCCCAGATGCTCGCGATACTGCGGCGCGTCCAACTCTTCGCTGGTATACACACAGCCTGGCTCAATTCCCTTTTCCGCCATAAAGGCCGTAATGCCCCGACTCCAGACATCCCAACCGTGCGGATAAGGCTCCATCCCCTCTTCATTAAAGGCATGAATGCGAATATTTTTTTGATATTTAAACGTCTGCAAGAGCCAGCGCAGGCGATCGCTAACGGTGGGCTGCTGTGACATGGCGCTGTTTTCAAACAGCTGGCGATCGCGCGGTTCATCATGTCCCATAATAATATGCAGCTCATCAACCTGGCTGCAGGCGCGCTGAATCAGATAAATATGGCCGGTGTGCAGAGGATAGAACTTGCCGAACACCACGCCAATGGTTTTCTCGCGGCGGGGAAATTCCAGACCCAGAAAGCGATGCAGCGCCTCCAGCTTTTGCGCGCTGGGGCTTTTGATTTTGGCATTGAGCAACTGGCTCAGGTAGCCTTTCGTCATTCCGCTGGCGTCTGCAACCTGCTGCAACGTATGTCCCTGCTGGCGAATGGCGGTTTTTAAATATTCGAATGATGACATAATGCCTCCTGCGAAAAGGGGTGGGCAGTGCCCACCCCAACGACAGGTTAACCTGCGCTAAAATTATAACTCATCCAGGATCGCCAGCGCGTCAGCCAGCTTTTTCACCGGATAAACTTTCATGTTCTCCAGCGCCTTTTTCGGCGCATTAGCCGCCGGGACAATAGCGCGTTTAAACCCATGCTTAGCGGCCTCGGAAATACGCTCCTGACCGCTCGGCACCGGACGAATTTCACCGGCTAACCCCACCTCGCCGAAAATCACCAGATCGTTGGGCAAGGGCCGATCGCGCAGGCTGGAAACCATCGCCAGCATCAATGCCAGATCGGCGCTGGTTTCTGTAACCTTTACCCCGCCGACAACATTAACAAACACATCCTGATCGGCCATCTGTAACCCGCCATGACGATGCAGTACCGCCAGCAGGATCGCCAGGCGATTCTGTTCCAACCCTACCGCAACGCGACGTGGGTTAGACATCATTGAATGATCCACCAACGCCTGGATCTCTACCAGCAGCGGACGCGTGCCTTCCCAGACTACCATCACCGAACTCCCGGCGGTAATCTCATCGCCGCGCGACAGAAAAATCGCCGAGGGATTGCTGACTTCACGCATGCCCTGCTCGGTCATGGCAAACACGCCCAGTTCGTTCACCGCGCCAAAGCGGTTTTTATGGCTGCGCAGCGTGCGGAAACGGGAATCCGCGTCGCCGTCCAACAGCACTGAACAGTCGATGCAGTGTTCCAGTACTTTGGGACCAGCCAGGGAGCCATCTTTGGTGACATGCCCAACCATCACAATCGCTACGCCGCGCGTTTTGGCAAAGCGCGTTAAATAAGCTGCGGTTTCGCGCACCTGCGCCACGCTGCCCGGCGAAGACTGAATATCCGCCATGTGCATCACCTGAATAGAATCGATCACCATCAGCTTCGGCTGTTCCTGCTCGGCAATCATGCAGATCTGCTCAATGCTGGTTTCCGACAGCATATTCAGGTTCTCGGTAGGCAAACCAAGACGATGCGCGCGCATGGCAACCTGCTGCAGGGACTCTTCGCCGGTGACATACAGTGTTTTCATATCCACTGACAGCTTGCACAACGTTTGCAGCAGTAGCGTACTTTTTCCGGCGCCGGGATTGCCGCCAATCAGAATAGCGCTGCCGGGGACTACGCCGCCGCCCAGTACGCGATCGAACTCTTTAAAACCGGTTGAGAAGCGCGGCAACGCTTCCAGGCTAATTTCTGACAGCTTCTGCACGCGGCTGACGCCGGCGGTGCCGGAGTAGCCAGACAGACGCTCATTACGCGCCGCAGCCGGCGAGGCCGCCAGCCGCACTTCGGTGATGGTATTCCAGGCGTGACAGGCGCTACATTGCCCCTGCCAGCGCGGATAGTCTGCGCCACATTCGTTGCAGACAAAGGCACGTTTTACCGCTTTAGCCAACTCAGTTCCTCAATTATCGCGTCTCGTGATGCAGGCTGCCGCTGAGGATGCAAAATACGCCCATCAGATCGGCATGCCGAATCGTCACTTCAGTTTGTTCATTAACTTTCGGCTTGGCATGGTAGGCGATGCCTAACCCGGAAGCCTTAATCATCAGTAAATCGTTAGCGCCATCGCCAATCGCTACCGTTTGTTCAACGGGGATATCAAAACGCTGCGCCAGCTTCGCCAGCATATCGGCCTTATACTTCGCATCCACTACCGGGCCAATAACCTCACCGGTAAATTTACCGTCACGGATCTCCAGCTCGTTGGCAGCGATAGCGGCAAGATGCAGCCGGTCACGCAAATATTCGGCAAAGTAAGTGAAGCCGCCAGAAGCGATAGCCACCTGCCAGCCTAACGCCTGCAGCTTCTGCACCAGTGTGCTTAACCCTGGCATTAACGGCAGCGTATCACGCACCTGCTTCAGTATATTGGCGTCAGCGCCTTTCAGCGTAGCCACGCGCTGACGCAGGCTGGCAGTAAAATCCAGTTCGCCGCGCATCGCGCGCTCGGTCACCTCGGCCACCTGCTCGCCGCACCCCGCCAGACGCGCAATCTCATCGATACATTCGATCTGAATCGCGGTGGAATCCATATCCATTACCAGCAGGCCCGGCGCTTTCAGATAAGGAATTTTACCCAGCGACGCTACGTCCAGTCCCCGTTCGTGAGCCAGACGCGCCGCACGCGGCGTCAGCGAGCCCGCCAGACGGATCACCTGATAATCATCCACGCTCCAGGCGCTGACAATCACCATCGCGGCACCCAGCTGGTGTTGATAAGCCGTCAGCGAATCTTTATCCAGCTGATGCCCGTAAAGCAGCCAGCCGGTACGCCCGGCACGATAATCCAGCGGCATCACTTCGTCACCGCTCAGTGAAAGAGGCAAGCCCGGCCAGAGAGAAACATCGGAAGGCAGGTCGCACCAGGTCAAACGATTAGGCATTACAGCTCCTGTCGGAAAGATGATCGGCTGCCGCCATCAAAGGACGTTCTGTTTGACATCCGTGCCGGGCCACAGCCTGTAGAGAAAACCTCGCAAGAGGCTACCCTGTCAGCCGCGCTTCTGGCAACATAAAGTCGCAAAAACAGACTACCGTTTGTTGATTACGTTTTAAGGTTGCCAATGGCTAAATCCAGGCTCAAATTCCGTCTGCACCACACAGCGATTGTGCTGATCTGTCTGACGCTGCTGGTCGTCCTGATGCAGGGCGCTTCATGGTTCAGTCTGGGCCATCAAATGGCGCGCTCTGAACAGGTAGAAGATCTGGCGCGCACCCTGACACGTCAGGTTGCATTTACGCTTACGCCGCTTATGGACAGCCCGGACGATAACCGCACACAAATCGCCGCCATTCTCAAACAGATGACGGATAACAGCCGTATCCTCGACGCCTCGGTTTATGACAGCGAAGGTTCGCTGGTTGCGCGCAGCGGCGAAGGCATCAGCGTGCGCGATCGTCTGGCGCTGGATGGCAAACGCGCGGGCAGCTACTTTAACCATCAGCTGGTGCAGCCGCTGGAAAACAGCGACGGCCCGCAGGGATTTTTACGCGTCACGCTGGACACGCATGTGCTGGTAACCGAAGCGAAGCAGGTGGATAACACCACCAATATTCTGCGCCTGATGATGCTGCTGGCGCTGGCTATCGGCATTATTCTTACCCGTACGCTGTTGCGCGATCGCCGTACCCGCTGGCAACAATCCCCTTTTCTGCTGACCGCCAGCACGCCGGTTAAAGAAGATGATGACGAATCTGATGAGGCGTCAGACGAGGCTAGAAAAAGCTGAGGCGTAGCGTTGTCGGCAGGGGCAAGGCGCTGAAGAAAGCGTAATACAGAAGGCGCAGACGGGCGGAAGAAAATAACCGGACGAGGCAGCCTCGTCCGGTAAATCAGTCAGGCTTTGTCGCCCAACAGTACCGACTCCAGCGCGATTTTAACCATATCGCCGAAGGTGGTTTGACGTTCCGCCGCCGTGGTCTGTTCATGCGTGCGGATATGGTCGGAAACGGTACAGATGGTCAGCGCTTTCGCGCCAAACTCTGCCGCCACGCCATAGATGCCCGCCGCTTCCATTTCCACGCCGAGAATGCCATATTTTTCCATAACGTCGAACATTTGCGGGTCCGGCGTATAGAACAGGTCGGCAGAGAAAATATTGCCTACGCGCGCCTCAATGCCCAGTGCTTTCGCCGCGTCTGCCGCGTTACGCACCATGTCAAAATCGGCGATTGCTGCAAAATCGTGATCCTTGAAGCGCATACGGTTCACTTTAGAATCGGTGCAGGCACCCATGCCGATAACCACGTCGCGCAGTTTCACATCGGCACGTACCGCGCCGCAGGAACCCACACGAATGATTTTTTTCACGCCGAACTCGGTGATCAGCTCTTTTGCGTAGATGGAGCAGGATGGAATGCCCATACCGTGACCCATAACAGAAATGCGACGACCTTTATAGGTGCCGGTGTAACCCAGCATACCGCGCACGTTGTTCACTTCTACCGTGTCTTCCAGAAAGGTTTCCGCGATATGTTTAGCACGCAGCGGATCGCCCGGCATCAGCACCACGTCCGCGAAATCACCCATCTCAGCATTAATATGAGGCGTAGCCATTGTCGTTATTCCTTGAAAAAATGAAACACGCCAGCCCGGCAGCTGGCGTTAAATGAAAGCCGCGTATTACAGCATGCTTTTGCCATATTCCATATCGGAAAGGCCGAAGTATTTTGCTACCGTCTGCCCGATATCGGCAAAGGTATCGCGTCCGCCGAGGAAGCCCGGTTTAACGCCTGGGCCATAGATCAGAATCGGGATATGCTCACGGGTATGATCGGTGCCGTGCCAGGTGGGATCACAACCGTGATCGGCGGTGAGGATCAGAATATCGCCCTCTTTTACCTGCGCCATCAGCTCTGGCAGACGGCGGTCAAACAGCTCCAGGCCACCCGCATAACCGGCAACGTCGCGACGATGCCCCCAGGCGGAGTCGAAATCCACAAAGTTGGTGAAGACGATGGCGTTATCCGGCGCCTGCGCCATCTCTTTAACCGTGGCATCAAACAGCGCATCAAGGCCGGTCGCTTTGATCTTTTTGGTAATGCCGACGTGCGCGTAGATATCGGCGATTTTACCCACCGAGATCACCTCACCCTGCTTCTCTTCCACCAGCTTTTTCAGGATGGTGGGTGACGGCGGCTCAACGGCTAAGTCGTGACGATTGCCGGTACGTTCGAAGTTTCCGGCTTTATCGCCGACAAACGGACGCGCAATCACGCGACCAATGTTGTAATCACCTTTATCCAGCTCTTCACGGGCGATTTCACACAGATCGTACAGGCGTTGCAGGCCGAATGTCTCTTCATGACAGGCAATCTGGAATACCGAGTCGGCAGAGGTATAGAAAATCGGCTTGCCGGTTTTCATATGCTCTTCACCCAGTTTATCCAGAATCACCGTCCCGGAAGAGTGGCAGTTGCCGAGATAACCCGGAAGTCCGGCACGCTCCACCAGTGTATCCAGCAGCGCCTGCGGGAAACTGTTTTCCGTATCGCTGAAATAACCCCAGTCAAACAGCACCGGTACGCCAGCGATTTCCCAGTGGCCTGACGGCGTATCCTTACCGGAAGAGAGCTCCTGCGCCCAGGCATACGCGCCAATGATCTCCGCCTGCGGATCCAGGCCCGGCGGGAAGGTGCCGGTAGAGGCTTCCGCCGCTTTTCCCAGCCCTAACGCGGTCAGGTTCGGCAGATGCAGCGGCCCCTGACGTCCTTTATCCGCCTCGCCGTTGAAGCAGGCCTGCGCAATATGACCCAGCGTGTCTGAGCCTTTATCACCATATTTTTCAGCGTCTTTACTGGCACCGATCCCAAAGGAATCCAGCACCATGATAAATGCACGTTTCATGCTACTCTCCTGCGCTTACGCGCGATGAGAAAAATAAAAAAGCGATCAGAACAGTATGCCGTCTATACCTGTGGTACTTCAAGCCGCAGATGCGTAGGCTGCGCTCATCATTCCGGTCAGTGAGACCTTCAGGCTTTCAGGTTCCCCTTGCCGCCTTCCTGCAGCATGAGATAGTCGGGCGTTAGCTGCTAATTCTGCGATAGATAACCGGCGTTGCAGCAGGTTGACTGTCACCAAGCTTAACCGCCGCTTTGACCGCCTGTGCCGCTTCCTGCCAGCTGGCCTCGCTGGCGGCATGGATCACCGCCAGTGGACGTTCCGCGTCTACGCGATCGCCCAGCTGCACCATCTCATTCAGGCCTACGCTGTAATCGATGCTGTCGCTGGCGCGACGACGTCCACCGCCCAATGCCACGACCGCCAGGCCAAGCGCGCGGGTATCCATTTCATTAACGATACCAGGCGCATCGGCATACACCGCCTTGCTCAGCATCGGGGCCGGCAGGTAGCTGTCCATCCTTTCAATAAAGTCTGTCGGGCCTTTTTGCGCCGCCACCATACGCGCAAATACCTCAGCGGCGCTGCCGTTATCCAGCACTTTCTGCAACTGCTGTCGGGCTGAGGCATCGTCCTGCGCCAGGCCACCGGAAATTAACATTTCACTGCAGAGCGCCAGCGTCACTTCCAGCAAACGCGGATTGCGATAACTGCCGGTAAGGAACTGAACCGCTTCACGCACTTCCAGCGCGTTTCCGGCACTGGAAGCCAGCACCTGATTCATATCCGTCAGCAGCGCGGTGGTTTTACAACCCGCGCCGTTGGCCACGCCCACGATCGCCTGCGCCAGCTGCTCTGACAGTTCAAAAGTCGGCATAAAAGCGCCGGACCCCACTTTCACATCCATCACCAGCGCATCCAGCCCTTCGGCCAGCTTTTTCGCCAGAATCGAGGCGGTGATCAGCGGAATAGAGTCGACCGTTGCGGTAATGTCGCGCGTGGCATAAAAACGCTTATCCGCCGGTGCCAGCGAATTGGTTTGGCCGATAATGGCAACGCCGGTCTGTTTAATAATCTCCCGGAAACGGCTATCGCTGGGGAAAATATCAAAGCCGGGGATCGCTTCCAGCTTATCCAACGTGCCGCCGGTATGACCCAGGCCGCGCCCGGAGATCATCGGCACATAGCCGCCGCAGGCCGCGATCATCGGCCCCAGCATTAGCGAAGTCACATCGCCCACGCCGCCGGTAGAATGCTTATCCACCACCGGGCCGTTTAAATTCAATGATTTCCATGACAGCACCGCGCCGGAATCACGCATCGCCATGGTCAGCGCCACACGTTCCGGCAGCGTCATATCATGGAAAAAGATCGCCATCGCCAGCGCGGCGATCTGCCCTTCTGATACGCTGTTATCACGAACCCCGTTAATAAAGAAGCGGATCTCTTCTTCACTCAGCGCATGGCCGTCACGTTTTTTTCGAATAATTTCTTGTGGTAAAAACAAGGTAACCCCCTGTTTAACGGATCAATAAATCAGGCCTGGTGTCCCGATCCAACGGTGCAGAAAAATTATTTTTAGCGGACGGCAGGCGCCCGCTATGGTGAAAGGAAACTCAGTAGCTGCTGGTGCTGCGCGCGCTTTCATAGCCCGCCGCGTTCAACAGGCTTGCCAACAGGCTGGAGGCACCGAAACGGAAATGACGCGCGTCCGCCCAACCGCTGCCCAGAATGTCATCAGCAAGCTGCAGATAGAGCGCCGCATCTTCTGCGGTACGCACGCCGCCCGCAGGCTTAAAGCCAACGCAATCCTGTACCCCTTTATCACGGATCACTTCCATCATGATTTTTGCCACTTCTGGCGTGGCGTTTACCGGCACTTTACCGGTAGAGGTTTTGATAAAGTCAGCGCCCGCATCGATAGCGATTTCAGAAGCCTGACGGATTAGCGCTTCCTCTTTCAGTTCGCCGGTTTCAATGATCACTTTCAGTAATACACTGGCCGCCGCGCAGGCTTCCTTGCATGCCTTGACCAGTTTAAAGCCGGTTTCGCTATCGCCAGCCATCAATGTGCGATAGGGAAAAACCACATCCACTTCATCCGCGCCATAGGCAATGGCCGCGCGCGTTTCCGCCAGCGCGATCTCAATATCGTCATTGCCGTGCGGGAAATTGGTCACGGTAGCGATACGAATATCGGGCGTGCCCTGCTCACGCAGCGTTTTACGTGCGATGGGAATAAAACGGGGATAGATACAGATGGCGGCAGTATTGCCTGCCGGGGATTTAGCCTGCTGACACAGCGCAATCACTTTGGCGTCGGTGTCATCATCGTTAAGGGTGGTTAAATCCATGAGTTTCAGCGCACGCAGCGCGGCAGCGGTTACATCAGTCATAATGCTCTCCAGAAAGATTCAGTGAGCTTCCGCCAGTGGAAGACTCAACACGAGGTCTTGGTTCCTTGAAGAGGGTTGAGATCCATCTCACCTTGCCAGCGATGCTGATTCGCTTTGATGTTACGATTTTAACATCACGGGCAAACTCTTTATTGTGCGTAAGCTCACATTTAATTAAGAAACGCTACCATCAAGTCTACATTTGATGTGACGTCTATCGCATTAAAAGCGCCACAGCCGTAGGCCGGAAGCGTTTTATGCGCGCTATCATACCGCAGAAGCGCAAATGTGAGAATTATCACATTCGCGCTTTACCTGTTCTTAAGATCCCTTGTGATGCGGTCGTCTTGTTAACATAGCTGAAACAGTTTCTCACTGTTACTGGCAAGGGTGGCCGCGATCTCTTCCGGCGCTTCCTGACGCAGCTCGCATAATGTTTGCCATACCTTTACCACCTGCTCTGGCCGATTGGGCTGGCCCTGAAAGCCGTTCAACGGCATATCAGGCGCATCGGTTTCCAACAGCAGCGCTCCAAGCGGCAGCTGCGCAATGGTATTGCGCGTTTTGCTGGCACGGGGATAGGTAATGGTGCCGCCTACGCCGATAGCATAACCGGCAGCAATAAACGCCTGCGCCTGCTGCACGCTTCCGGCAAAGCCATGTACCACGCCACGGCGCGGCACCTCGATACGTCGCAGGTGCTGCGCCAGTTTGTCATGCGTGCGCCGGGAATGCAGGATCACGGGCAGATCGTATTTCCGTGCCAGCCGCAGCTGCGCATCAAGAAAATATTGCTGGCGATCGAACTGAGGATCTTCCATATAGAGATCCAGCCCGATCTCACCGATCGCCACCAGTTTTGCGGATCGCTGACGTAGCTGCTGCTCCAGCTGCTCCAGCGCCGCATCATTGTGCTGCTGAATCACAATGGGATGCAGTCCCAGCGCGGCATAAAGCGGTGCATGCTGGCGTGCCAGCTGTAACACCCGAGCAAAGCGTGTAGCCTCCACCGCCGGAACGATAATTTTCTCTACGCCTGCCTGAGCGGCGCGTGACAGGCTTTCCTCCTCGTGCCCGGTAAACGGAGGAAAATCGAAGTGGCAGTGGGTATCAATAAATCTCACGTCAGCGCTCCTCAACATATCTCAGGGATTATTCTGCGCTATTTTATTTGCCGCTGCATTGCAGGATGCGTAACGTGGCCTTTTATTCTGGAATGGCAGAATAGTAGCGTAAAAGAGGTGTTTCAGAGGGGGAGGAACAAACAGGTGACGGGGTTAGCCGCGCAGGGACAGAGAAAAAACAGAGGCCGGCACCGCCCTCTACAAAGAAAGCGGGCCAGCTTATAGCAGATCAGCGCAGGGATTTATCGTTTGTGGCATCGTCGTGCTGCTCACGCCCGTAATCTTCCTGCAAAATACCGGAGAGCCAGTCATTGTTTCCTGCCATCCAGGCGTCGTCGTTATCAAACCACTCCGCCCACATCAGCGCCATCTGGCCTTTCCATTGTTTCCATTTGCCTGCAACGATGTCGCTATTCATGACTGGTCTCCGCTAAATTCACTGGATCTGTCTGTTTAGCTGGTTACCTAGGGTCGACGACGACCGGTAAACAGGCTGACGAGGAACAGAATAATACCTACCACGAAGACAATTTTAGCTGCCCATGCGGCTGTACCAGCCAGACCGCCGAAGCCTAATGCCGCCGCGATCAATGCAATTACCAGAAAGATAATACCCCAACGAAACATAAGCCTCTCCTTTACCATAGTTAAAATCGAACTGCTTAGCTCAGCCAATTCATGGACAGTAAACCCATGAACTTTATTTTTTTAACGGGTTAGCTGCGGCACAGACGCCAGAGGTTGACCGTGCCGCAAAAACATTAAGGTTTAACCGTCAGGTCATTCTTAACGCTTTTTACGCCTTCAATAGCTTTGGCGATACTTTCCGCACGTTCTGACTGTGCTTGTTTTTCTACCGTACCAGAAAGCTGGACCACGCCGTTGGTGGTTTCAACTTTAACGTTCCGGGACGGTACAATGTCATCCGCTAATAGCTTAGCTTTGATTTCGCTGGTTGTAGCGGCATCACCTGCATAACCGCTCACTGACTGTTTTTCGCTGTCTCTGACGTGTAGTTTATCGCTGACGGATTTTACGCCCTCAACTTTCTTCACCAGTGCCACAGCCTTTTCAGCCTGATCCTGCGAAGAAACGAAACCGCTCAGGGTCACAACGCCCTTCTGAGTTTCTACTGAGATATCCGTACTTGTAATCGTTTCGTCATCTACCAGCGCAGCTTTCGCTTTAGCGGTGATGGCGCTGTCATCCATAAAACCATCGACTTTTTTCATAGAACTATCGATTGTGGACCCTGCGCTATCCGCAGCATTCTGCGTTTTCTGTGATACAGATTCATCTGCCAGAGCAGAGCCGCTCAGCAGCGCAGAACCCACCATCACAGCCATCAGAGTCTTGGTAATCTTAGTCTTGTTCATCGATATCTTCCTTCTTATACGTTATTCCACTCACAACCGTAAGCGTAGCGGCAACAACCCCATGTGCCGCTTAAATGGATGTCGGGAGGCTTTCGCCGCCGCTTTTTGCATCCGACAAACTAAGCATAGTCAAGGATTGGCATTCGTCGCGTTTTTTTGGTTAAAAAACAGTTAAGAAGGCGTTTTTGAGGACTTTTTAAGAGGAGTCTGTAGCGAAGGCGGATAAATTTGCGCTGGTACTATAAAAACGCATCGCGAAGGAGAGTACGGCCTCCGCGATGCGTGAACAACGCTGATTAATGTTCGCGCGTTTTGCGGAACAGCACTTCAGGATAGCGCTCCTGCGTGAGGTTGAGGTTAACCATGGTCGGGGCGATGTAGGTCAGGTTATCGCCGCCATCCAGCGCCAGATTGACTTCATTCTTACGCTGGAATTCGTCGAACTTTTTCACATCGTCGCATTCAACCCAGCGCGCGGTCGAAACGTTAACCGATTCGTAAATCGCTTCCACGTTGTACTCGCTTTTCAGGCGCGCCACGACCACGTCAAACTGCAGCACACCTACCGCACCCACAATCAGATCGTTATTGGATACCGGACGGAACACCTGTACCGCACCCTCTTCTGACAGCTGCACCAGCCCTTTTAACAGCTGCTTCTGCTTCAGCGGATCGCGCAGGCGAATACGACGGAACAGCTCTGGCGCAAAGTTCGGAATACCGGTGAACTTCATGTTTTCGCCCTGCGTAAAGGTATCGCCAATCTGAATGGTGCCGTGGTTATGCAGACCGATAATGTCGCCAGGGAAGGCTTCTTCAACGTGCGAACGGTCGCCCGCCATAAAGGTAAGCGCATCGGAAATGACCACATCTTTACCGGTACGCACCTGACGCAGCTTCATGCCCTTCTCGTACTTACCGGATACAACGCGCATAAAGGCGACGCGGTCGCGGTGTTTCGGATCCATGTTAGCCTGGATTTTAAACACGAAACCGGAAAACTTCTCTTCGCTGGCTTCAACGCTGCGCGTATCGCTCTGGCGCGGCATTGGCGCAGGCGCCCAGGAAACCAGGCCATCCAGCATATGATCAACGCCGAAGTTGCCCAGCGCGGTACCGAAGAACACCGGCGTCAGCTCACCCTGCAAAAACGCTTCCTGCTCAAACTCATGCGAAGCGCCCTGCACCAGCTCCAGTTCGTCACGCAGCTGCGCTGCCAGATCTTCGCCGACCGCGCTGTCCAGCTCAGGGTTGTTCAGCCCTTTGATGGTGCGCACTTCCTGAATGGTATGGCCTTTACCGGTCTGATACAGATAGGTTTCATCGTTATAGAGATGATAAACGCCTTTGAACAGCTTGCCGCAGCCGATTGGCCAGGTAATGGGTGCGCAGGCGATTTTCAGCTCGTTTTCAACTTCGTCCAGCAGCTCCATCGGATCGCGGATATCACGGTCCAGCTTGTTCATAAAAGTCAGGATCGGCGTATCGCGCAGACGCGTAACTTCCATCAGCTTACGGGTACGATCTTCAACCCCTTTCGCCGCGTCGATTACCATCAGACAGCAGTCAACGGCGGTCAGGGTACGATAGGTATCTTCAGAGAAGTCTTCGTGCCCCGGCGTATCCAGCAGGTTGACCAGGCTATCGCGGTAGGGAAACTGCATTACCGAGGTAGTAATAGAGATCCCGCGCTGTTTCTCCATTTCCATCCAGTCAGATTTGGCATGCTGATTAGAGCCACGGCCTTTTACCGTACCGGCGGTCTGGATCGCCTGTCCGAACAGCAGGACTTTTTCGGTAATGGTGGTTTTACCGGCGTCGGGGTGAGAAATGATAGCGAAGGTACGACGACGCGACACTTCTTGCAAAAATGTGGTATTAGACATCGGAGTTCTTCTGTTGATGCCGTGACGCGACATTATTGCAGGCGTCACAGCCGTTAATTCATGAGGGCCTGCGACATTGCCAGGCCCGGCACCGGAACCATGCAGCGCACCTGAAGCCTACGCGATGTAAGCCTGGTAAATGCTGCAAAAAGACATGATGGTCTACATTGGATCCAGCCCCGTGTAACAATGTTGAAAAGTCAGGCAATGAGGCCGCATAGCTTACCTTAAGTACATAAAAAAAGCAGGCCGAAATCGCGCGTTTTCCGCAGCGGCGCGCAAAGCCCGGGCTTTATTGCACAGCATCCCGATCGGCCTGCAAATGACTAAGCCGGATAAGCGTTATCAGGCCGTTGCTGATGCGCACCGAGAGCACATTATCGCCCTGCTGCCAGCTAAGCCAGCTTTCACCGTTACGCTCATCCGCCTCGCCGGGGCCGTACTTGCGCTCAGCCTCATCAACTGTCATTCCAACATGCACCCCACGATGCGTCGCCAGCGTTGGGTTCACCAGCGTGATTTCGCCCAGATAGTTATCGTCCGGACTGTGCTGTTTTTGCTGCCAGTGTTCATTGCTTGCCACCAGCATTAACGCATCATAGCGGTGCTGGAAATAACGGTAAGCGGCATCGGCGTTTGGCTTTTCTTGCTGTGGCTGCAGGCGCTCCGGCGGCAGACTCATCATAATATCTTCATTCCATACCTGCCCCAGCGTCAGCGCAACGCCATTGACCTGTACGGAAAAATCTTCCACCGTGAGTTCGGCCACCGCAGGCTGCTCACTGTTTTCCAGCGGATAGAAATCGTCAGGCTCCACGCCCGCATCGGTTTGCAGCGTGCCATTGATTTTATTGGCTTTCATGAAAAACAGGTGCGGCGACGTTTCCGGATCGCCGCCGCAGGCCGGATGGTTACGGTTTTCACGCACGTCGATCAGGTAGTTTTCCGGATCATCACTGTCATCAACAAAACTCATGCTCAGGCACTCCGTGGAGAGCGGCGTAAGCTGACGCTGACGGATAGCCTGCAGGGCTGCGCTGATCACCGCATCCTGCTTTATCTCATCACTCTCTGCAAGCGCAGGCGTAACCGCGTCAGCAGCCGACTCCGGCGATAGCGTTGGCGTGCCTGTTGCTGGCGATGAGGTCGCAGGACCTTCCGGTTCGGATAATTGATTATCTGTTGCAGATGCGGTGGGCATCATAGAGAACTGCTCAGCCGGCGGGGTCAGGATCGCGCCGGTAATATCAGGCAGCCCGGCGGCCAGCGCGTAGCTGCCAGTTACCGCCATGATGATCAGCAGTCGTGTTAAACAGGAAAGAAACATAGCTGTGCTCGTCAGAGTCAAAGCGCAATCCGCGCAGAAAGAGGGTTATCATTGTTATCGGCCCGCCAGGAGCCAACTGGAATTTAACAATGGCTTGCCGGAAAGAGTCAAAGAAGATCGGCGCTGTCAGCAGCTTTTTACTTTAGTTACCGGCCTTTCGCACAGAGTCATTGTTCTCAGGACAGGCATCCTCTATCTTGGTGAGTTAGTTCACTAACAGGAAGGCATCCCATGAACGACAAGAAAATGATTTCAATCGATCAGTTTAATGAAAATGAGCGAGCCGTTATAGATGAAACGTTCAGGGGGCTGGTGCAGAAATATAAACTTCGTACCGGCAAAGAGCCTGATGGTAAAAAAGAGAAAGAGTTCACCACCGAAGCCAGACAAATGGTGATGGCCATCAAGCAGAATAATGAGAAGGAAAAAGCGCTGGCGGAGAAAAAGCCGGTGCGTAGAAAGAAACCTTCTGCGCTGGCTGAAAGTGAAGTGGCAGATTTTAACTGGTCCGCCTCAATAAAACGCGGCAAAAGATAAAACTGTAGTATTGATGACTTATTGTTGTTTTCCAGGGAAGAGAGTATGCAGAACCGCCTCACCATCAAAGATATCGCGCGCTTAAGCGGCGTGGGAAAATCGACCGTGTCGCGGGTACTGAATAATGAAAGCGGGGTCAGCGAACGCACGCGTGAACGTGTTGAAGCGGTAATGAATCAGCACAGCTTCGCCCCTTCCCGCTCCGCGCGAGCCATGCGTGGACAAAGCGACAAGGTGGTGGCGATTATTGTCACCCGCCTCGATTCCCTGTCGGAGAACCTCGCCGTTCAGACGATGCTGCCCACCTTTTATGAACAGGGTTATGACCCGATCATGATGGAGAGCCAGTTCTCACCGCAGTTAGTGGCAGAGCATCTGGGCATGCTGCAGCGTCGTCATATTGATGGCGTGGTACTGTTTGGTTTTACCGGCATTGATGAGGAGATACTCACGCCGTGGCAATCTTCCCTGGTGCTGCTGGCCCGGGATGCCGCTGGCTTCGCCTCCGTCTGCTACGATGATGAAGGCGCTATCTTTACCCTGATGCAACGCCTGTACGAACGCGGGCACCGTCATATCAGCTACCTCGGCGTACCGCATAGCGATGTCACCTCAGGACAGCGCCGTCACCATGCCTATCTGGCCTTCTGTCGCCAGCATAAGCTTTCTGCCGTGGCATCGTTACCCGGACTCAGCATGAAGCAGGGTTACGAGCAGGTAGCCAGCGCACTGACAGCGCAAACCACGGCCTTGGTCTGCGCTACTGATACGCTCGCACTGGGCGCAAGTAAATATTTACAGGAACAGCGCATCGACAATTTACAGCTGGCAAGCGTAGGTAACACGCCGCTGATGAAGTTCCTGCATCCAGAAATTATTAGCGTCGATCCCGGCTACGCTGAATCAGGTCGTCAGGCTGCCATGCAGCTGATAGCCCAGATCAACGGCCGCAGCGAACCGCGCCAAATCATTATTCCCGCCACGCTCTCCTGACCACCCAAACAGAAATTATTGTGATCCCCGGCCGGTTTCGGGAACGTTCCCGTTTTACCCGTTGTGCTTAAAGAGTAGGCTTGCGCTCACCTTATACCCCTCCCATCAGTCATGAGGTTTCATGATGAGCAAAGTAAAACAATCGGATATCGACCAGCTGATCGTGCTGGTTGGCGGGCGCGACAACATCGCCACCGTCAGCCACTGTATTACCCGTTTACGCTTTGTGTTGAACGATCCCGCCAAAGCCGATCCCAAAGCCATAGAGACACTCTCGATGGTAAAAGGCTGCTTCACTAACGCCGGACAGTTTCAGGTGGTAATTGGCACTGACGTCGGCGATTACTACAAGGTGCTACTGGCAACCACAGGCCATTCACGCACGGATAAAGAACAAGCCAAAAAAGCGGCGCGTCAGAACATGAAGTGGTATGAGCAGCTGATTTCGCATTTCGCAGAGATTTTTTTCCCGCTGCTGCCTGCGCTGATCAGCGGAGGTTTGATTCTTGGCTTTCGTAACGTCATTGGCGATGTACCACTCAGCGACGGCAAAACGCTGGCGCAGCTCTATCCGGCGCTGCAGAGTATCTATGATTTCCTGTGGCTGATTGGCGAAGCTATTTTCTTCTACCTGCCGGTGGGGGTTTGCTGGTCAGCAGTACGTAAAATGGGCGGCACGCCTATCCTTGGCATCGTACTGGGTATCACGCTTGTCTCTCCGCAATTAATGAACGCATACCTGTTGGGCCAGCAGGCGCCGGAAGTATGGCATTTTGGCCTGTTCACTATTGCTAAAGTAGGCTATCAGGCGCAGGTGATCCCGGCCTTACTGGCGGGCCTGACGCTGGGCTTTATTGAGATCCAGTTAAAACGCATCGTGCCGAGCTATCTCTATCTGGTGCTGGTGCCGGTCTGTTCATTGCTTATCGCGGTGTTTCTGGCTCACGCCTTTATCGGCCCGCTGGGACGTATGATTGGTGACGGCGTTGCCTTTGCGGTACGTCACCTGATGACCGGCAGCTTCGCGCCGATTGGCGCTGCGCTGTTTGGCTTCTTGTATGCTCCGCTGGTGATCACCGGCGTGCATCAGACCACTCTTGCCATTGATATGCAGATGATCCAGAGCCTGGGCGGTACGCCGCTTTGGCCAGTGATTGCACTGTCGAATATCGCCCAGGCCTCGGCGGTAACCGGTATTATTATTGTCAGCCGTAAACATAACGAACGTGAGATCTCGGTTCCGGCGGCAATTTCTGCTTACCTCGGCGTCACCGAACCGGCGATGTACGGCATCAACCTGAAATACCGCTTTCCTATGCTCTGCGCGATGATCGGCTCGGGGCTGGCAGGGCTGCTGTGCGGGCTGAACGGCGTGATCGCGAACGGTATTGGCGTCGGCGGCTTGCCGGGCATCCTCTCGATCCAGCCAACCTACTGGCAGGTGTTCTCTATGGCAATGGCAGTAGCGATTGTGGTTCCGATGGTGCTGACTACGGTGATCTATCAGCGTAAATTTCATCAGGGCACGTTACAGGTTGTCTGACTTTTTCAGGGCGCAGTTGCGCCCTTTTTGCATTTGCAGGAATGAATAATGAGTACATATCCCCACTGGTGGCAGAACGGCGTTATCTATCAAATTTATCCCAAAAGCTTTCAGGACACGACCGGACACGGTACCGGCGATCTGCGCGGCATTCTTTCACGCCTCGATTATCTGCAAACCCTGGGCATTGATGCCATCTGGCTGACACCGTTCTATATCTCTCCGCAGGTAGATAATGGCTACGATGTGGCGAACTATACCGTCATCGATCCCGCCTACGGCACGCTGAACGATTTTGATGAGCTGGTGGAACAGGCACACGCCCGGAACATCCGCATCGTACTGGATATGGTGTTTAACCACACTTCTACGCAGCACGCGTGGTTTCGCGAAGCGCTGAACAAAGAGAGCCCTTACCGCGATTTCTATATCTGGCGTGACGGTACGCCGCAGACGCTGCCGAATAACTGGCAATCTAAATTCGGCGGCAACGCCTGGCGCTGGCATGCGGAGAGCGGCCAGTATTATTTGCACCTGTTTGCGCCGGAGCAGGCGGATCTTAACTGGGAGAACCCGGAAGTACGCAGCGAGTTAAAAAAAGTCTGTGAGTTCTGGGCCGATCGGGGCGTGGATGGCCTGCGCCTTGATGTGATCAATCTTGTTTCTAAAGATCAGGATTTCCCCAGCGATCCGCTCGGCGATGGTCGCCGCTTCTATACTGACGGACCGCTCATTCACCAATACCTTCAGGAGATGAGCCGCGACGTATTTACCCCGCGTAACCTGATGACCGTAGGTGAGATGTCTTCAACTTCGCTGGAGAACTGCCAGCAATACGCCGCGCTGGACGGGCGGGAACTGTCGATGACCTTTAACTTTCATCATCTGAAGGTCGATTACCCGGGCGGCGAGAAGTGGACACGGGCAAAGCCTGATTACATTGCGCTGAAAACCCTGTTCCGCCACTGGCAGCAGGGAATGCACAATATCGCCTGGAATGCGCTGTTCTGGTGTAACCATGATCAGCCGCGCGTGGTATCGCGTTTCGGCGATGAGGGAGAGTATCGGATGCAGGCGGCAAAGATGCTGGCGATGATGCTGCACGGTATGCAGGGCACGCCCTATATCTATCAGGGCGAAGAGATCGGCATGACCAACCCGCACTTTAGCCGTATTACCGACTATCGCGATGTGGAAAGCCACAACATGTTTGCCGCCCTGCGAGCACAAGGACGGGATGCCGACGAACTGCTGGCGATTCTGGCAAGCAAGTCGCGCGATAATGGTCGCACGCCGATGCAGTGGGACGCCTCGCCCAACGCAGGCTTTACCAGCGGCGAGCCGTGGATTGGATTATGTGATAATGCGGCAGACATCAATGTTGAAGCCGCGCTTAATGATCCAAATTCGGTGTTTTATACCTATCAGCGGTTAATTGCATTACGCAAAACCTTGCCGGTGTTAACCTGGGGCGATTACCAGGATCGGCTGCCAGACCATCCAGCGCTATGGTGCTATTGCCGGCACTGGCAAGGAGAAACGCTGATGGTAGTGGCGAATCTGAGCCGCGAGTGCCAGCCATGGCAGCCGGAGCCTGTTGAAGGTGAGTGGCAGATGCTGATAAGCAATTATGCCGAAACCGCCGCCCGACCTGACGCGATGACGCTGCGCCCGTTTGAGGCAGTGTGGTGGCATCGTTGTTGCGCTAATAGCGGAAAAGCACAGCGGTTGTTGGAATAACGCTGGAAGGGAAAAAAGAGGCATGGAAGCTATCCCACACAAAACGTAAATAGAACCTTTTTAGTTCCATGCATTTTTTACCTTCCGGCCAAATGAAGTTGTCGGCGGTATTCCTGCGGCGTCAGATTATTCAGTGATTCATGTGGCCATTCACCGTTATATTCTGACAACTATCTTTCAGTGATTTCCCGTACTTCATTCAATGTTCTGAACAGATAAAAATCCAGAACCTCTGTCCGGTACGTCCGGTTAAACCTTTCGATAAAGGTATTCTGCGTCGGTTTTGCTGGCCTGATAGATTTTAGTTTTGCAGCGTGCTCTTCTGGCCACAAGCAAGATGATCATATCGGAAGGTCTCCAAATATCAATGGCACTATTATATGAGATACTTGCAGGTCACCACTTAGTTTTTGATGGTTGAAAAAGATACACTGGCTTAACGCCCTGTCTGGGAAGTTGAAAATTTCTTTTCCCCTTAAAGATTTGTTACCCGAGGATTGCGACCCAATATTTGTAACGCATCGACTGGGATATCAATGAGCAAAGATTTCATTGATTTCCCGGTTGCTTTATCCAGCAAGAAGCTCAGATTACTCAAATCAGGTGCAAGCTGCTCGGCTTCCCAGCCGCAAGCTCGTGCGATTGCGCAATAATCTAACGACTTGAGGCAGGCGTGATAATTTTTTTCTTCAATTTCCGGCAAAATGATGGGCAGACCCTGTTCGACGATCGAGAAACTGGCGTTATTGATAAGAAATATCACTAATTCTAATTCACTCGCTTCCCCCAATGAACCGGAAAATAGCCGGAAGCATCCATCACCAGTAAAAAGAAATACTGGACGTGTTGGCAATGAAAGTTTCGCCCCAACAGCTGCGCCGAACGCGCCGCCCATAGCTGAACCGCGGTAGAGCGAATAAAAGTGAATATTGTTATTTGGACGCTGGGTAACATATTGCCTGTCTTTGTAAGACAGGCAAACATCATCAAACCCAATAGAACCCGCTGGCCACCAACGATCAAGTTGTAGATAAAGATCGGCCATGTCAACATAACCAGGGCGGGGAGGCGTATATTGGAAGTGGTTAAGATTATTAGGGGCTAAGGGAGAGGAAATGTTGCTGAATGGCCGTTGTTGTGCCGCAGCCAGAAGGCTACGCAATTATAACTATTAGTTAGCGCCTAAATAACCATCAACAGATTTTTCTATGTTATTTAAAACACCAGTAATAGGATGGAGGTAATCGTTATACATTTCTGCATATTTCCGGGAAAAGCCCCGCAGAGGATTATTGAATAAATCATCATCAACAACTTTTAATTTTAGCCTATCAAGGTCAGCAATTAAATCTTTCAAACCTCCTTTTTTTCATTATTCATTACATTTTCAATATAAGCAGTTGCTTTATCTATTTCGCTTAAAAGATTGAATTTTTTCATTATTTTATCAAAGATAACGGAACATCCATTTTCGGACGGCAATAATTTCAATGCCCCTCCCTTGCCATGCTCAGAATATACACTGGTAAAAAATCTCATACCTTAGATCTTTGCCACCATTAGCAAGTGGGACTTTTACTTGAGGCACACCCTCCGTCTTTTGCCATCAATCCCAGAAGCTGCTCTCCAAAATTTGGCATTAAAATAGAGGCTTATACTTTTGTTCTCTGTTTTGTATTTCGATTATAACTTCATAGGCATCCTGCGGACTTTTCATAGCTTTAGTAACCTCCTCTTCGCTAATTTCAGATTGTCTTTCTTTACCGGCTAATTCACCTGAATCATATCTTATATAGAATCTATTATCTGTCCTTATAATATCTATACCGTATTTGCTAAAAGTCATTTTTTCCATTTTTCTTCTCATCAAAATTATAATTTAAATTTAGTTAGCTTGTTTATTATCGCCTCGGAGGCAGGCGTCTGGTCAATAACTTCTTCTGGAATCCCTCCTGAATTTTTTCCGCCCGGAAGCCAGAATCCGTTTGCTCCTGGCTCATTACCAGAGGGCATTAGTAATCCTGTAGGATTCGGAATATCAATCCTTACAGGTGCATAGCCAAGGTCTCCGGGGCTTAGGCCAAGCAAATGTTCAAGCTTAGAAACATTCCCTCCTGATTTCGCAATAAGATCATCTGCAACATGTTTCGGCATGACAAAATGCCCACCGGAAGGGCTAATTTCAGCGCGGTTAACCCCCCACGTGATCTTTGATACTCCGCCACTAAATTGTCCTAAATGCTGCCTTATGTGCGATACATCTAAATATGATGCCGGATTTGGAAAGTTTGGCTTTATCTTCCCTTTTACTGATCTATAGGCCTTAGCAGCGGCTCTTCTAGAGGAGAAAATCCCTTTCGTTTTGCTCTGAAAATTATTCCAACTGTTCTTGCATGACAATCCTAACGGGTCGATCCACCCCAGCGCATTCGGCGCATACTGATACAGGTTCAGCCCGCCCGCCAGCCCTATCGGGTCGGGCTGGGTAAACCGGCCGCTGTCCGGGTCGTAGTACCTGAACAGGTTATAGTGCAGGCTCGCCCTTTAATATTAGTAAATTACAGACTATTGAAATTTTTTCTATCTAATTACTGACTAATCTTAAAAAAATCATCACTATATCCTTCTGGATTACATAAAATCTCAAAAATTGCTGAAGCTTATATTATAAATACCCTTACCCAAAAATACCAATAAGGTTAGAAATATACCTGGCAGGCTGGACCTCAGAGAAAGTAAAAAAAATAAAAAGTTTATGTTTATGAAGGGAGCATTCGCTTTCAAAAAAATTTATTGCCTCGCCTTTATAACTATAGTACCCATTTTTTTTTGGATTCTCTTTTACTCCTTTGATACGCTTAGCAATTTCTTTTTTAAATGACTCATTTTCTAAATCAAAGCGCTTAGAATTAAATAGCGTAAAAATCACTTGGCTGCCGCAAAATGGGCAATCAATAAAGTTTTGCTTATGGACAAAATCGCTTTCAAACCCATCATGCAATAATAAGCTTTTTCCCATAAAGTTTTTTATTAACCTGAATTCACTCATAGCTTTTTTAATACTCCATCTTTTATAAGGTCTTCAACGAAATCATGTGTTTCATATTGCCAACCCATACCAGCTTTCCCAAACCAAGGTATCGCAGGTCCAGCATCAACCTCATAATGTTTCAATACCACATAAGTAGATAATGGTTTTTTTAGCGTATTATCTGGAAGGGCACGCCCTCCAAATGAGGAGCCTGCCGGTGACAAGAAGGTGCCTGTATCCCGAAAACCACTTTCATCAGTCCAGCCACCATAACGATCAACTTTAGTTCCGGGCGTAAGTGTTATTTTCGTCGCATTAACGAAACCGCGATTTGGTGGCCAAGCGCCATCGCCCATAAATTTTTCTAACGCTGTCCAGTCTTGGTTTTTCCATAATTTATAGGCTTTAGCAGCCTCAGTTCTCGAAGCAAACTGACGCTTATTTGACTTCGCCTGAAAATCATTCCAGCTATTTTTACAACTCAACCCCCAGGGGTCAATCCAGGATAAAGCATTTGGCGCATACTGATACAGGTTCAGCCCACCTGCCAGCCCTATCGGGTCGGGCTGGGTAAACCGGCCGCTGTCCGGATCGTAGTACCTGAACAGGTTATAGTGCAGCCCGGTGTCCCGGTCAAGATACTGCCCCTGCATCCGCAGGTTCTGTGCGAACCCCGGTCCCTGCAGCGGCGTTTCCCGCAGCAGCTTACCCCAGGCGCTGTTCTGTGCTTCCCAGCGCAGCTCCCCTTCCGCATCCGTCAGCCGCTCCGGCGTGCCGTTCGGCTGGCAGTGAAACCAGAAAATCTCCGGGTCCGTCACGCCATCAATGCGCGCCAGCGGCTCGTAACTTCCCTCATCGCTGTAGACATACGTCAGCGGTAGCCCGTCATGAATTTCCTGCAGCAGACGGAAGCCGTCCCACACGAAGCGCGTGGTCACCGCTTTCCCCTGCGGCTGCCCGTTCAGCAGCTGGCGGCGCGTTTTGCTGATGCGCCGGCCCAGCGGATCGTAGCGGAAGCTCACCTGCGTCTGCGGTTTGTTGCGGTCCTTCGGCTCACACAGCACTTCCGTCAGCCGGTGTTCGCCGTCGTAGCGGTAGCGCCAGCGCATCCGCGCATTCTCTTTCTCCGTGGTGCGCCCGTGAATGTCATACTGCCAGCGAATACCGTTCAGCTGCGTTACCCGGTTATGGCGCACCGGCAGTGCAGTGCTTTCCAGCGGGTTGCCCGCCGCATCCCAGCGCCACTGCTCCTGCTGTATGCCATCCTGCGTCAGCAGCCGTCCGCTGCCGTCATACTGCCAGCGGGTGGCATTAAACGGATTATCGTCGCGCTCTTCACGCACCGGCTGGTTGCGCCAGTCATAGTCCCAGCGCCGTGACCAGCGACGCGGAGCCGGACGCTGCGCATGTCCGGTAAACACGTCCCGCCGCTGAATGCGTCCCAGACGGTCATACGCCGTGCGGCTGGTCAGCAGCCCCTGGGTCCGGCTCACCTCGCGGTGCAGCGCGTCACGCGTAAAGTCGCTGACCGGCAGGCCATCCAGCGCAATGCTCAGCAGGTGGCCGCTGCCATAATAAAGATGGAACGGCGTTAAGTTGTAGGATAACGCCCGTAACGGGACGTACCAGCTTCCGTCGCTAAACCTTTCCGGCAAATAGCTGCGTGAGGTAGGCCGGACAATGCCGGTAAGGATCGTGAAGAGTTGTCTGAGCCTGACCGCTGGCGACTGAAGATAAAAACACGGGGAACATCTTTCTGGATCCTTCCAGCTATAACTATTAGTTAGCGCCTAAATAACTATCAACAGATTTTTCTATGTTATTTAAAACACCAGTAATAGGATGGAGGTAATCGTTATACATTTCTGCATATTTTCGGGGAAAGCCTCGCAGAGGATTATTGAGTAAGTCATCATCAACAACTTTTAATTTTAGCCTATCAAGGTCAGCAATTAAATCTTTCAAACCTCCTTTTTTTTCATTATTCATTACATTATCAATATAAGCAGTTGCTTTATCTATTTCGCTTAAAAGATCGAACTTATTCATTATTCACTTTCTCACTGTAAGAAGCGTACATCGCTTATCCAACTCATTGGATAGCCTTGTGGCAACAAGATCTGGTCAGCGCCTCCTTTGAGTACTGCACCTGACATCATCGTTTGCTTTTCAACTTTCCCAACCTGAAGAACCGTTCCCTTAGGTACTTTAATAGTCGCTTCAAAGTACCTTGTATTCTTCCACTCGGGCAAAAGTGCCGAATCTATTTTTGCCTGGATTTTATTCAATGCTGGTGATGTACTTACAAAAGAGCCATCCATTTTTGCATTACCACCAAAGACTCTATACAAGGTTACCTCTTCGGTTGTCATTACAGTTTTATATTCACCGTTTTTAAAGGAGTCTTTTATCCAGGCAGGCAAGTCAGTTTTATCAATTTCTTTGTACTTGCCTTCGATACTACACTTGCTCAACCCCCACGGATCCACCCAGCTTAACGCATTTGGCGCATACTGATACAGGTTCAGCCCGCCTGCCAGCCCTATCGGGTCGGGCTGGGTAAACCGGCCGCTGTCCGGGTCGTAGTACCTGAACAGGTTATAGTGCAGCCCGGTGTCACGGTCAAGATACTGTCCCTGCATCCGCAGGTTCTGTGCGAACCCCGGCCCCTGCAGCGGCGTTTCCCGCAGCAGTTTGCCCCAGGCGCTGTTCTGTGCTTCCCAGCGCAGCTCTCCTGCCGCATCCGTCAGCCGCTCCGGCGTGCCGTTCGGCTGGCAGTGAAACCAGAAAATCTCCGGGTCCGTCACGCCATCAATGCGCGCCAGCGGCTCGTAACTTCCCTCATCGCTGTAGACATACGTCAGCGGTAGCCCGTCATGAATTTCCTGCAGCAGACGGAAGCCGTCCCACACGAAGCGCGTGGTCACCGCTTTCCCCTGCGGCTGCCCGTTCAGCAGCTGGCGGCGCGTTTTGCTGATGCGCCGGCCCAGCGGATCGTAGCGGAAGCTCACCTGCGTCTGCGGTTTGTTGCGGTCCTTCGGCTCACACAGCACTTCCGTCAGCCGGTGTTCGCCGTCGTAGCGGTAGCGCCAGCGCATCCGCGCATTCTCTTTCTCCGTGGTGCGCCCGTGAATGTCATACTGCCAGCGAATACCGTTCAGCTGCGTTACCCGGTTATGGCGCACCGGCAGTGCAGTGCTTTCCAGCGGGTTGCCCGCCGCATCCCAGCGCCACTGCTCCTGCTGTATGCCATCCTGCGTCAGCAGCCGTCCGCTGCCGTCATACTGCCAGCGGGTGGCATTAAACGGATTATCGTCGCGCTCTTCACGCACCGGCTGGTTGCGCCAGTCATAGTCCCAGCGCCGTGACCAGCGACGCGGAGCCGGACGCTGCGCATGTCCGGTAAACACGTCCCGCCGCTGAATGCGTCCCAGACGGTCATACGCCGTGCGGCTGGTCAGCAGCCCCTGGGTCCGGCTCACCTCGCGGTGCAGCGCGTCACGCGTAAAGTCGCTGACCGGCAGGCCATCCAGCGCAATGCTCA